>CAJTVN010000035.1 GCA_910579685.1 uncultured Lachnospiraceae bacterium
TAAAACCCAGATTATCCCTGCGGAAATCCGCTGCTTTGGAATCAGTCAAATTTCTAAGATTGACACCGTTTATTGTAATGCTGCCGCTCGTGGGTGTATCAATCGTGGAAAGAACATTAAGCAATGTGGTCTTTCCTGATCCGGAAGCCCCCATAATGGCAATAAATTCGCCGTCCGTTACGCGGAACGATACTTTATTAAGGCTTGGGTGCTGTGATTTTGCATAAATTTTTGTTACGTTTTTCGCTTCCAATAATGCAGCCATATTCTTATTCCCCTTTGCTTTTGATAACAGTATTGTAAGTTTGGGGATGTAAAAAAGAATGAGTAAATTACGCAGTTTTTTGCAAGGATACATTGTATGTTCCCCCAAAATGGTCTTTTGTTCCATCCGCCCTAAAAACAAAATCATTGAATATGTCAGGGAGGATGCTGCGCAGAATGTCTATATGGGAAATTGACTTTCAGACCTTATTCTCATATGGGTTCTTGTAATCGGGGCAGAGATATGCCTCGCTCCAGGCCATCATCGTCTGCAGGACGGGGATAAAACTCTCCCCAAACTCGGTGAGAGAATATTCCACCTTCGGCGGGATTTCCCTGTAAATCTCCCGGTGGAGAAACTCGTCGCTTTCCAGTTCCCGGAGCTGCTTTGTGAGCGTGGACTGTGTGATTCCGTCAAGGCGGCGCATCAGTTCCCCGAACCGCTGGACCTTGTAAAAGGATACATACCATAAAATCAGGATTTTCCATTTGCCGCCGATTACAGACTGGAGCCTGCCCATTGGAACGCAGCGGGCAATGGTATCCTTGTTGTTGAATTTATTATCAGCCATTTCCTTACACCTCTTTTTCCATGAGTATATCCCGGCAGCAAGAAAAAATCAATACACGGTCATTTCTTGCCGATAGTATGAAAAAGTGGACTATTGACAAAAAAAGACAGTACTTGATTTCACAGATATTTTCCGGGGATGGAAACAATCGGAAGCTTTGCAAGGGTGACGGACATTACCCTGAAAACGGATGAGGAACTGTCCGCTCTGCGCAGGGCCGGCTATGACGGGCTGACAATCGGGATTGAGACAGCGGATGACGAGGCGCTTCGGTTCATGAACAAAGGGTATCTTGCGGCTGACATTCTGGATCAGTGCGGGCGGCTGGATCAGGCCGGCATCCGTTACAGCTTTTTCTATCTGAGCGGCATATCCGGTGCGGGGCGAGGGGAGGACGGAGCAAGGGTCACTGCCGCTGTATGCAATAAACTCCATCCGGTTTTGATCGGTGCCAATATGCTGACCATCTATCCGGATTCAGAGCTTTATGGGGAAATCCGGCAGGGGAACTGGAAGGAGGAAAGCGAGACGGAAAAGTACAGGGAAGTCCGGGCATTGGTGGAAGGATTGGAGATCCCCACAGAATTTGCGGCGTTCGGAGCTTCCAATGCCTTTTGGCTTAATGGTGTTTTACCCAAAGATAAGAAGAAGCTTCTGGCCTTCTTAGATGATATCATAAAGAATGTGGGCGAGGACAAACTGCGGCGTTACCGTGAGAGCGTCCGTCATCTGTAGGGGAGGTGGTTTGGGGTGCATTTTGCGGGAAGGACGTGGAGGCCGCCCTATGAGGCGAATTCTGTCATCATACAGGCGGCTTCCGGATGCACTTATGGGAAATGTCGTTTCTGCAGTCTTTACGCAGACGAGTGCTTCCGTATGTCGCCGATGGAGGAGTTCGAGGAAGATCTGGCGGAGATCAGGAGCTATCAGCCCCATGTGCGGCGCATCTTCTGGACGGGGGCGAACCCCTTTGCCATGAGTTATGAGAACCTGAAGCTTCGGGCGCTCACGGTGAGGGATTATCTCATCAAATGTCAGACAATGGCCATGTTTGCCATTATCCGGGATATCAGGGACAAGGAAGTGTGGCAGCTTAAGAAGCTTCGTGCAATGGGAGTAAACGGGCTGAGCATAGGAACGGAGAGCGGGGATGATGACACGCTTGCACTGGCAGGCAAGGGATATACGGCGGCTGATATCTTAGAACAATGCCGGAAGCTGGATGAGGCGGGGATAGAATATTATTTTGTCTACATGACCGGGCTTGCGGGGAAGGGAAGAGGGTACTGGAACGCGGTAAACAGTGCAGAGCTGTTCAGCCGGTTAAACCCTTATTTTATATCCGTGGATTCCCTTACACTGTTCCCGGACACGGAACTGTACCGTATGGAGCAGGAAGGAAAGTTTATTCCCGCCGGGGAGAAGGAACGTTTACAGGAGCTGCAGACATTTATCCGGAATTTACAGATACGGACACACCTTTTTGCCAACTCCGGTTCAAATTTTTACCCGGTCACCGCTTATCTGCCAAAGGAGAGGGATTCCGTGGTCAGTGAGCTGCAGCACATCATTGACACGGTAAGCGAGGAGGAAATGGCAAAATACCGCAGGAGCCTGAAAACCTTAGGGTAATCGAAGCAAAGCTTCGATTGAAAGTCAGTATAATAATCATTCTTTTCGATTAGAAAAATGCAAGCAGGATAAAATGCTGATAGGGCAGAAATATAAGCACCAAAATTCCAGTACTGCCACGCCTATCCATGTGGGACTATCCGGTTTGAATAATCCAAGCATGGGAAAAATCAGACACGATATAAAAAACACGCCATGCAGTATGAGCAGATATTTCAACCATCGGTCTGCTTTCGTCTGTGACGGCACTGTCAAGCCGGCAAAAAATGCAGACAATGACATAACGGCATAGCCCAGCAGGTCATAGTTGAACAGCAATCCGCATTGCTGAAAATCAAGAAGCATGGCAGCCTGCCGTGTTAAGTCATTTAGCCGGACAGTCGTTAGCTGTGCAAAATAAACTAATAGAATGATGGCTGTGTATACAGCGGCAAAGGCTGCTGAAACATGGCCCGCTAATTTTACTTTCTTCTCGGCAAAGTAAGCATATCCGCACATCATCAGTACAAAACTAAACGCAATGAACATAGAAGAAACATAACTGCCATAATCAAAGCCGAATAACATAGACAGAGCAAAACAGACCACGGCAATGAGATTGGCAGCAGAGCCATACACTCCTATTTTCCTGTTCATCAATCTGCTCCTCCCTTGAAAAAGATTTTTATACAATTGATTATAAAATGTTTACCTGACCTCCGCAACACATATTTACAGGCTGATTTTTAATGGGCACACATTTGCGAAAAGGAAATTTTATTGAAATTATAGATGCGGCTGTGATAAGGTAATAGTGTTGAGCATTCAGGAAATCGGGATTGAGCAGGTGATAAATTATGAATAAAGAATGGTCTGAACTTAATAAAGTAATGCAGGCGCAAATTAAAAAGAAGGATACTTATGAAGAAGGTATCAGAACCTTGTTTGATTTGCGGAACCGACTGATGCAGACCTTGATCTCTATCAGAGAGGAATCATGCAGAGAGGATTTTGACGCAATTCCTTTTATAAACGCAGACGGTTATCATAGCAAAACGATTGCCTATTCAATTTGGCATATTTTCCGTATTGAAGATATTGTCGCGCATACTGTGATAAACGAGGATGAACAGGTTTTTTTTGCAGGGGACTATCAGACACGTATCAATTCGCCGATAATTACAACAGGAAATGAACTTGTAAAACAGCAGATTGCAGACTTTTCAGAGAAGCTTAATCTAAAAGAATTATATTCGTACATCTTTGAGGTGAAGGAAAGCACCGAGAAGATCGTTGAAGGAATGTCTCATGACGGGTTGAAAAGGAAAATAGCGGAAGACAGAAAGGAATATTTAAAATCTCTGAATGTGGTAAGTACAGATGAAAATGCCGTTTGGCTGATTGATTACTGGTGTAATAAAGATGTTCGAGGACTGATTCAGATGCCATTTTCAAGACATTGGATAATGCACATAGAAGCCTGCCTGCGGATTAAAAATAAGATACATTCGACGGTATGACATGGAGAATAAAAGAATTATAGCGGAGACAGAAAGATTAATTTTAAGAAGATATGAGAAAGAAGATGTGCGGGAAAGGTATGGGTATAAAAATGCAGGTTAATTGTTTCAACGGTTCATTGCAGAACAGACGCTTTTCGGGAACAGGAAGCATAGGCGGTATCCATCTGCCAGACTTTAATGACAAATATGTTTTCTCTAAAAAGAAAAGCGGCATCAGTGAGGAGGAATACCGGAAGCGGATCAGGGAACAGGCCTATGAAGATTTTGAGAAGGGACAGTTCCAGAACAAATCCGAAGGGTTTAACAGGCTGATGAAAAGCTATACATCGGAAGTGTCCCCGGACAGAAAAGGGATCATCACTTCCGGTTTGAAGGCTGTCTCAAAAAACAGGCAGAATGTATTGAAACCGATAGATCTTGTGGCAACGCTGCTTGAAGGGAAAGTGAAATATCAGAAGCTGCCGTCAGGAGACTGCGAGTACATAGAGTTTTATGATAAAAACGGGGAGATGGTGGCGACGTATTCCAATAACGGGTGGACGATGTATACCACCAATGCGGAGGCTTCCAGACAGACGGAAATGTGCATGATCTATAACGAGGCATGGGGAAATGCAAAGAGAGGGATTCCGCTGTTAAGTGAAGAAGCGGTAAATATGGAAAATCCACAGAACAGCTTTGATGCAAAAGCATAGGAGGTATGGAGGTAGTTTGTCTTGAATATTGCGGAAAAAGAAATTGACACGAAAGACTTGATTACAAAATCCAATTTACCGGCCAGTGATTATGTGATTAATCCCTATGTTGGCTGTCCTCATGCTTGCAAATACTGTTATGCCCGTTTTATGAAACGCTTTACAGGACATACGGAGGAATGGGGGGATTTTATTGATATAAAGCGTTGCGCCAAACCAATAAATGTAAAAAAGCTGTATCATAAATCCGTATTTCTTTCTTCTGTAACAGATTGCTATAATCCTTTCGAAGCAAAATATCAGATAACAAGAGATGTTTTAAAACAATTGACGCAGGCGGACTGTCAGATTACGATTTCCACTAAGTCTGATTTAATACTGAGGGATATCGATGTATTAAAAGAGCTGAAAAATTTAATAGTTGCAGTTTCTGTCAATACTTTGGATAACGGTTTTCAAAGTGATATGGATCATGCCGGCAGCATTACCCGGCGCATTGCCGTCCTGCAGGAATTGCGCAAACAGGGAATCTATACTGTTTTGTTTCTGTCGCCCATATTTCCGGACATAACAGATTTTAAGGAAATCCTGGAAGCGACATCAGGATTCGTATGTGAATATTGGTTTGAGAATTTGAATCTTCGAGGAAACTACAAGCAAGAGATTTTGCAGTATATCGCTGAAAAATACCCACAATATCTGAATGATTATAAAGAAATATATAACAATAAAAACATGGAATACTGGAAACAATTATCCGCTGATATAGATAGCTATTGCTCTCAAAAAGAGATCAGGTATACGAATTATTTTTATCACAGTTTACTTGTTGCGGAAAAGAAGAAATCCAATGCCAGAGAAATCAGGACAAGTTAAGGGAATTATAGATATACATACAGCAAAAGACGCCCGTGTTGCATCACGCAGGCGTCTTTCATATATGGATCAGTACCGGGCAGCCGGTACGCTGCGCCTGATTTGCACCAGCAGCAGTATTATGCTGACCCCCAGCAGTATATGTCCGATCCCGGCAACGCCGGAAATTGCCGCATTCATGCCGGAGGAAAGCGCAGGCACCGTCACCTGGGCCACTCCCCGCACCACAAGCATCACGGCGGTCAGATTCAGACCGGTATGATAGACGGCCAGTATGCGCCCTGTTTTCGCACTGGTGAAAGAAAAGTTCTTTTCCAGCAGGAGAAGCAGGAGAAAAAACACCATGCCCAGCAGGAAATAATGGGTATGGACAACTGAGAGGGTGGTTCTTTCGTCAAAGCCGTTGAATTTGGTGAATTCCCGATAAAACACACCGCCAGCCATTGCAAGGACGGCGTACAGCAGGGCTGTATTCATGTATCGTTTCATAGATGTTCCTCCTTTACTCGCATTCCTGTTTCATAGCAAAATATCCTATAAGTACTGTCCACACATAGGCGCAGGTTTTGGGGATCATCAGCATTCCGATCAGGGGAATGGCATCTGCCCACAGCACTACCGGGATGTAGAAGCCAAAGCTCAGCACAATGGTCAGCCACATCCAGCCAAATGCCTTATCCCCATGCTTCCTGGCGCTGCGATAGAACAGCACGATCACCAGAAGGCCCAGCAGGGCGAAGGGGATATTGCGGTATATGCCAAAGGAGAGCGGCGAGTCGGCGCTGAGCCACTGATTCTGGGGCATCATGCACAGTGCGATCCTTACTCCGGCCAGGCCGTACACGGCTGCGGTAAGGCTGTATTGACCATTAATCTTATACCGCTGCCGCCACACATAATAGAGCAGCACATAAAAAATCGTCATCGTAACCGAAGTGATCCATTTTCCCAGGCCCAGAGGAACGGTGTAATTCTCCAGACCGGTGGTACACAGGGCAATGGCCCGGGGAACCAGATGGAACGAATCTCCCGCCCCCAGCACGACAGCCATCCATCCGAACAGACGGAACTGACGCTCTCCTTTGCTGCCGCGGATCATTAAGACTCCGATGGTAATGACCGAGATCAGATAGACGGCATCAAACAGGGTTTCTACAATTGCTTGCATAGGTTATTCTCCTTTCCGTACAGTTTTACTGTGGCAGTAAATACCGTTTTTCAGTGAATAAACATTGTTCAATTTGCGGGATAAAAAATACCACGCATAGTGGAATTTTAATAAAGGGTCGTGCGGATGATTTCCAATGCAGTGGTGGGATCATAGTCCTGCCGCAGCAAAGCGGACAGCATCAGGGAAAATAAAATGTCGGCGAATCTTTCCGGTGTGAACTGCTCCGTAAAGACATCGGCCCGAATCCTGGAGTCCCGCTTTAAAACGGAACATAACTCGCCCAGGATATGCTGCCAGGTCTGCTGCATTTTCTGTTTTCCATCAGCTTTGTCCTCACTGATAAAGCCCAGAGAGTGCAGCGTAAAAAAACCGGGATATCGTTTGCAGCCGTATTCCATCTGACCATATATCCAGCCGATACAGGCCTGCGTGTCCTGAAACACAGCCTCATCCTCCGGGTGGCGGAAAATTTCGCACCAGATACTTTCCACCGTGGCACTTACCAGCGCAGCCTTGGAATCAAAATAATTGTAAATGGATCCCACGGATACTCCGCAGGCCGCCGCGACAGACCGGATATTAATTGCAGACCATCCCTGCCGCTGAATCAGCTCCCGGCTGGTTTTCAAAATGTCTTCTTTTGATGTTACAACTAGATTCATCCCATCATCCCTTCAATATGAACAATGTTCAGCATAACGGCTTATTGTCATATTGTCAAGTACATTCAGAAAATTACCCTCCCGGGTTTGCTTTGATAGTCACTGTTCGCTCGCAGCCGTCAGCCTGTTTTGCGATTGCTTGTGAAACAGGCTGTTTTAAAGTCCGACTTGTTACCGAGACAAATCACCCAGGAAAGTTTGTTTTGGCGGTAGGTGCGCTTTCACTACAAGCCGGGAAAATCAGAGAGAGCGTTTACCGTATCTTGCGGCAGGAACAGCAGGAACAACAACCCCACAGAAAGCAGGATATGGAGCGATAACAGAAAAAGCGGCGGGATAGTAAACACTTGCCCCGCCGCACTGTTTTGGCACTTCAACAGCCCGATAAAATGGAATTTTTAGATATTGTTATATATGTATTTCTATAAAACGGCATTTTAAGCATACTTGTATTCCATAGTTTTTTGAACTCCTTTACGGAAATTTTCCTGTTATAATATTGCTCATTGGAATTAACAAAATCCTCTAAAGATTCGGCAATAAAAATATATTGTTCATCATAACCAACAACAGGCACATAATGTAAGTGATTTTTATTCGTCTGTATCCGTATCATCACAATTACTGGATTTCCTTTGCTGATTTCATTTTTTAGTGCAGCGATATTTCCGGCGCAATACTTTACCTTAAAGCCATATTGGGAAAGTAAATTTAGTATCCCTTTTGGGTACACACATCCATCTTTCTTTTTATTGGGAATGACCTCATATAAGTTATCACCATGTTCTTCAATATCAAAATGCCTCAAAATATAGGCTGATGAAAATGCAGAACATTGGTATCCATTTTGCAAGTCTATTCTGTTTGCTTTTGTAATGATAACCTCCTTTTTCTTAGATTTCATTGAAAAATGAAAGTGTAGTGCACCCATTAGGAAGATATCTGCAATTGTTATAATTATCACATTGTTTACTAACGTTAAAAGCAATGCCACTACATCTGTTTTCATACTGCCAACTCCTTAGACAGGAACATATCTTCCAAATTAGCCACGCTAATTTTATTATCCGCAGCAAATCCAGCCTGCAATGCGTTCTGCCGTAATTCATCCAAGCTGCCCTCAAACAGCAAACAATGATTTTGGGCTATGCCGGACAGTTGGAAAAATTCAAAAATGGCCTTTTGACCCTGGCATCTTGTTATTATAACAGCATAATGCCGTTTTCCTCCGCCGCCTTCATGACATCGGCGGGCCACAGCGAAGACTGAACCTCCCCGATATGCGCTTTTCGCAGGAAGAACATACAGATACGGGACTGGCCGATACCGCCGCCGACGGTAAGCGGCACTCTGTCTTCCAAAATCGCCTTCTGGAAGGGCAGGGCGGCCCTTTCCGGACAGCCGGCCTTCTCAAGCTGGCTGAGCAGGGAATCTTTATCGACGCGGATGCCCATGGAGGACAGCTCCAATGCGATGTCAAGTACAGGATAGTAAACAACGATGTCCGCATTTAATGCCCAGTCATCATAATCAGGGGCTCTTCCGTCGTGTCTTTCGCCTGATTTCAGGAGACCGCCGATCTGCATGATGCAGACTGCGCCCTTTTCCCTTGAAATCCTGTATTCCCGCTCTTTGGGGGAAATATCAGGAAACATGTCTTCCAGCTCCTGGGTGGTGATAAAGAAAATATCATGAGGCAGGATTTCTTCTATGTAATCGTACCGAATCGCCATATACTTTTCCGTCTTGCGCAGGACTTTATAGACTATGCGCACCGTTTCCTTCAGAAAATCAATCGTCCGTTCTTCCCTTGAGATGATTTTTTCCCAGTCCCACTGATCCACATAAATGGAATGGATGTTGTCGGTCTGTTCATCGCGGCGGATGGCGCTCATGTCAGTATAAAGCCCCTCGCCATAGGAAAAGCCGTATTTCTGCAGGGCAAACCGCTTCCACTTCGCAAGGGAGTGGACGATTTCGGCCTGTGCGTCATTTTGCTCTTTGATGCCGAAAGTGACCGGTCTCTCTACACCGTTCAGGTTATCGTTTAGCCCGGAAGACGGCTCTACGAACAGAGGTGCGGAAACTCGCAATAAATGCAGGCGTTCGGCCAGCAGGTTCTGGAAGAAATCTTTGACTGTCTTGATGCCGATCTGCGTATCGTGGAGATTTAAGGCGGACTGATAGCCATTTGGAATAATTAAATGATTCATGGAAAACCTCTTTTTCCTTCATAGTTTTAATTTTGCAGGTTTGATTATATCACTTCCATTCTCCGTTTACCATAAAAATACCAAATTTTTTTAAACTTGAAAATCAGTAGTTTTTACCTCCTGGATATTAGTTTTTTCATCCGGCGTTGTACGGCGGCACCGCTTCTGCTACGATCAGGTCATGAACAAGAAAACGGCCAGGGGCCGGGCAATGCAGGAGGTAAGACTATGAGTATTTTGAGCACAAAGGATCTGACAAAGCACTACGGGAGCGGACCGAATCTGGTAAAGGCTCTGGACGGTGTGAGTATTTCCATAGAAAAAGGGGAGTTTGTGGCGATTATCGGCACGTCGGGCAGCGGCAAGTCCACGCTGCTGAATATGCTGGGAGGGCTGGATCGGCCGAGCGGCGGGAGCGTGCGGGTGGATCATTTTGAACTGAGCAAGCTGCGGGACGAGGATCTCACCGTGTTCCGCCGCAGAAATATCGGCTTTGTGTTTCAGAATTACAATCTGGTTCCCATACTCAACGTGTATGAAAACATCACCATGCCGATTTACCTGGACGGGAAGAAGCCGGACGAGGATTTTATCGGGGAGGTGACGGCGCTCCTCGGGATTGAGAAAAAGCTTTACAACATGCCTAACACACTCTCCGGCGGGCAGCAGCAGAGAGTGGCTATCGCAAGGGCGCTTGCGGGAAAGCCTGCAATCCTGCTTGCGGATGAACCTACCGGGAACCTGGACTCCGTAACCAGCGACGAGGTGATCGCCCTCTTGAAGGAGACGGGCAGAAAATTCCGTCAGACGATCGTGATGATCACGCATAATCCGGAGATCGCACAGCAGGCGGACAGGAGCCTTCGGATCGAGGACGGCAGGATCTGTGAGCAGGGAGGTGAGAGGAGATGAGGAAACAAAATTCGAGTGCTTTTATGATACGAACCCTCGCAAGGCGCAGCTTTCAGGCAAACCGGATGCGCAATGCGGTGGCCGTGCTTGCGATCATCCTGACAACCATGATGTTCACCGTGCTGTTTGTGCTGGCCCAGAGCATTAAGCGGAACGTGACGGAGATGACCTTCCGGCAGACCGGCTACGACGGACAGATTTCCTTCAAAGGGATTGGTAAGGAAGAGCTGGAGGCAGTCGCATCCAGGCCCGAGGTGGCAGCATTCGGGGAGAGTCTGGTTGTGGGGATTGCGGAAAATAAGGAGCTTGCCGGAAAGCAGGTGGAGATCCGCTGGTCTGACGACTATAATGCAAAGCACAGCTTTTCCTATCCCCAGACGGGCACCATGCCCATGGAGGATGATGAGATCGTGCTGGATGTGCAGACCCTTGAGAGGCTGGGAGTGCCCTGTGAGCTTGGAGCGGAGGTTACGCTTTTTTTCCGCAGGGACATAACAGGGCAGGAAAAGACACAGGCACATTTTCGGCTCAGCGGTTATTATGAGACAAACGCTTCCGCCTATGCGTCTATGGCCTGGGTAAGCCGTTCCTTTGCGGAGCGCATGATCGAAGGGGCTGAAGGCGAGGGTCAGGTGATCGGGCTGCGCACGGCTCAGCTTTCGCTGCACACGGCTCGGAATATGGAGGCGGTCATGGATAAGATCCTGGCCGAGACGGGTCTTACGGGCCTTGACTATAATGTGAATCTGGCTTATTCTCCGGAGATGAATTACATGGCGGCACAGGAGGGGCTTCCCATGTATCTGGGAATGGCTCTGGTGTTTGTGGCAGGCTACCTGATCATCTACAATGTGTTTCAGATTTCCATAACGGCCGATATTCAATTTTACGGCAGACTGAAAACCCTGGGGACAGACAATAAGCAGATTCGGAGGATGATTTACGGACAGGGAATGCGTCTTTCCCTGATCGGGATTCCTGCGGGACTTATGATCGGCTATCTTGTGGGAGCTTTGCTGGTTCCGGTGTTTATAAGCTTTTCCCAGGAAAATGCCAGGGTTCCGGTAAGTCCTGTGATCTTTATCGGCTCCGCCCTGTTTTCTTATCTCACGGTCATGATCTCCTGTCTGCGGCCCGCCCGCATTGCGGGAAAGGTTTCTCCCATGGAGGCGCTGCGTTACAATGGAACGGAGGGGGGACGAAGGAAGATTAAGAAAAGCAAAAAAGGCGCTTCTCTTCCCGCCATGGCTTTTTCCAACCTGGGGCGTAACCGCAGGAGAACCGCGGTGGTGATTCTCTCCCTGACTCTGGGGCTGGTGCTTCTTAGCTGCTTCTATGCCAAAAATGCTTCCTTTGACATGGAAAAATATCTGGAGGAGCTGACGCTGGCTGACTTTGAGCTCTCGGAGCTCACCAGTGAGGACTATTCTAACGGCTATGATCCCCGGGGGAATACGCTGAACGCAGAGCTTTTAGGCCGGGTGGAAGGCCTGGAGGGTCTGGAGGGGCTCGGACATCTCTATTCCCATGAGACAGCCTTTGCGCTGGATGAGCAGACGGCGGCCAATCTCGAAAGCTATTTTAGCGAGGAGAGGCTGGCAGAGTGGGTCGGATATGATCCGGAAGGCCCCAAGATGCTGAAAGAGGCCATTTCCTCCAGACAGGCAGCTGCGCTCATCCTGGGTCTTGACGGGATTGCCCTGGAAAAGACCATGGAGGAGTACAATATTCTTGCAGGCTCTTACGATGCGGAAGTGTTTTCCGGCGGCGGCCATGTGATTGCGGTGAGCACCGGCACGGACGGGGTAGGAGAGAACCCGGTATATCCCACGGCCTCTCTGGGAACGGAGATTGAACTGGAAGGAGAAACCTACACGGTCATGGCGATAGTAAAGGCTCCCAATCCGGTTACGAAAGGAGCATCGGAAAAGGGAAATCCGAAAACCGGCCATGAATTGAAATTCATCATCCCGGCAGCGGATTTTCAGGCAAGGTGGCCGGAAAATACCCCAAGAAGGCTTTTCGTGAATGTGTCTGACGAGGGACTTGCAAAAGCGCAGAAGATGCTGGAGCAGTATACCGACGAGGTGGACAGGAGCCTGCCTGTCACCTCCCGCAGCTCCATGGCAAAGCAGTATGAGAGGGAGACGCGCTCTCAGGCCGTTATGGGAAATGTGATCAGCATTGTGATCGCTCTGGTGGGAATTCTGAATTTTGCCAATAGTATGATCACGGCCATTATCTCCAGGAAAAAGGAGTTCGCCATGATCCAGTCCGTGGGAATGACCAGAAGACAGCTTACGAGGATGCTGATCTACGAGGGACTTTTCTATGCGGTGATCACCCTTGCGGTTTCCTTTGCAGCCAGCATTCCGGGAGTGGGGATCGGTGTCCGCGCAATGGTGGAGGGAGGATTTACCACCTTCCGCTTCACGCGCCTTCCCCTGTATGTCTGTACTCCGATTCTGCTCGTGCTTGCGGCGGCGGTTCCCTGCCTCTGCTTTAAGAATCTGGAAAAGGAGAGCGTGGTGGAGCGGCTTCGGGCCGTAGATTAAAGGAGCTGTGAAATAGGCCGCAGCATGGGGATTCTCGTGAGGCGGCCTTGCTCCATGAGAAATGTCCGCCTTTTCATCCCTGTCTACAGTGTCAGTTCATAGATCAATTCCCTTTCCGTTTGGGAAACCTGACGAAAGCCCAGTGATTCATGCATTTTCTGGGACGGAAGGTTCCAGATGTAGGCAGTGAGGTCGCCGATACAGATATAGGTATCGTTCTCTTTTGCTTCTATATAATAGAACTCTCCGGTACGGTCAAGGTAACTGCACATGCGTTTTACATAGTCCAGATCCGGTTTTTTGGCATCATCAAAAATGCCTTCTGAATTCTGATACACATAGGGATTCTGATATGGAGGCAGGAACCTTTCATAGTGTCCGTCATATCGGCGAAGGCGAAGATTCTCATTGATTTCGATTATTTCAGGCTGCGGAATAGCGGAAAGCGGCATAAACAGTACCTCCCTGGAAAATTCTTTTCTTCTTTTGGTATTCTTTCAGGATACCCTCAGTGTACCCGGTTTTGATGTAATACGCAACGACATATTTTGTGACAGGCTTTTGCTGGGGGCAAAATGCATTTTCGCCACAATACTCATGCGAAAAAGATCTCGAGCCCGATAATGATCAGGATGATGCCGCCGAGAATGGCTGCCTTGTTGGAAAGCTTTGTTCCGAATTTTTTTCCTATGATCAATCCGGCCATACAGATGATAAAGGTCACTGCGGCAATGATCAGTGCGGACACCACTGCCATGAAAAGGCCGTACTGTGAGGTGGTAAATCCCACGGACAGCGCATCGATGGAGGTGGCCACTCCCTGGACGAGAAGAGTGCCAATTCCGGTTTTCGGCTTTTCGGTTTCCCCGTCTGTCCTCCGGATGCCTTCCAGCAGCATTTTGCCGCCGATAAAGAGAAGCAGAAGCAATGCGATCCATGGAATGAGCTTTTCAAACATCTGAAAATACCGCAGCATAGTGTGCACGCAGATCCATCCGGTTATTGGCATGAGGGCCTGGAAAAAGGCGAACACACCGGCAATTATGCACATTTTCCGCCGTTTCATTTCGGGCTCGTTCAGCCCGTTTGCCAGGGACACGGAAAAGGCATCCATTGCCAGTCCCACTCCGAGTAATAAGCTGTTAAAGAAAAATAATAGGTTCCATTCCATTTTGCTTTCCTCCCTGAACGGTTTATGCTGTTGTAATTTCCGCAGTACGCCTCTGACCAAACGGTAAAAAGGCCAAGTACAGCTCTTCACTATACTTGGCTATCTGTCAAAAAATATACAGACATGAAAAATTTAGTAAGATTCTATCACGAAACAATCTGGCTGTCAAATGCGTTTTCGCTTTCTAACTCCAATCGCATATAAACAATTTCCTGAAAGCCTGTCATGCGGGAGCGGAAGCCTTTCGGATTTCTGCCATATTCGACAATACCTTGTATTTCGTGCCGACCGCCTCGATCCCTGCGGTTCCGATCACGGCGCCGTTAACCGCTTATTGCGAGGAATATGGTTACAAATAAGAAAAAATGTAGTAAGATGTAAGAAAAAAGACACGGCTGGCACAAAGAGGGTCAGCCGTGTTTGGCACAAGGAGGAAATGCCAGTGAAAGTGTATATGATACCAAAGCCTTACAGCGTGGAAGAGAAAGCGGGGGAGTTCCTGCTTCCCTGGGACGGTGTGATCACTGTGGATAACAGCTGCGGGGAGTCGTATTTTTATGCCTGCCTCCTGAAACAGGAGATCAGGGAGAGCGTGGGATTTTCCCTGGATATTCTGGCGCAGGAGACGGAGCACACTGCGGTTTTCATGGGCCTGAACCCTGAGGGCGAATGGGAAAACGGCAAGGAAGAGTATCTGCTCGAGGTGACGCAGCGCAAAATCCGGCTGACGGCACCCTGCGGGGCCGGGCTTATCATGGGGATGCAGACACTGCGCCAGATCATCCGGCAGGCAAAGGCGGTGATTCCCTGTATGAGGGTGAGGGATTATCCGCAGATCGCCAACAGGGGCTATTATCTGGATGTGACAAGGGGAAGGATCCCGAAGCTTACGGAATTGAAAAAGCTGGTGGAAAAGCTGTCCTTTTACAAAATCAACCAGCTGCAGATCTATATTGAACACAGCTTTCTGTTTCCGGGCCTTAGCGAGGTGTGGAGAGACGATACCCCTCTGACGGCGGAGGATATCCTGGAGCTGGAGAGGCACTGCCGGAAGCATCACATTGACCTTGTCCCCAGCCTTTCCAGCTTCGGGCATCTCTATAAGGTGCTCCGGACCCGGACCTTCCGGCATCTGGGGGAATTCCCGCAGATGGCCGATGAGCCCTTCGGCTTTGTGGACAGGATGCTGCACCACACCCTGAACGTGTCCAAGGAAGAGGCGCTTACCTTTGCGAAGGAAATGATCGACAGGTATATGACGCTTTTCTCATCCCGCTACTTTAACCTGTGTGCGGACGAAACCTTTGACCTTGGAAAGGGAGAGAGCAAAGAACTGGCCGGGGAGAAGGGAACCCGGAGGTTGTATCTTGACTTTGTGAGGGAGCTTTGCAATCACGTGGTTTCCAGAGGGAAGATCCCCATGTTCTGGGGGGACATTATCCGCAGCTTTCCCGAGGCGGTATCCGAGCTTCCCAAAGAAACGATCTGCTTAAACTGGGGGTACGATGCCAACGAGGGACCCGAGGCAACCCAGGCATTTGCCCGCAGCGGCATCCGGCAGTACACCTGTCCTGGTGTGAACGGATGGAACCATCTGATTCCAAGGATCCGGGATTCCTATGAAAATATCCGCAGGATGTGCAGCTATGCGTTGACCTACGGGGCGGAAGGAGTGCTCAACACGGACTGGGGGGATTACGGCCATATCAACCATCCCGACTTCAGCACGGCCGGCATGATCTATGGGGCGGCTTTTAGCTGGCGGGGAGAAACCCTTCCTTTTGAGGAGATCAGCCGCCAGATTTCCCTGCTGGAATACGGGGACAGATCAGAATCTCTCATAACCCTGCTGGCAGGCCTGCCGGAGCAGGGCTTTGGATGGAGGCAGGCCGTGAATTATCTGGAAAAAGGGAATGCGGATAAGGAAATGTTTGAGAAAACGGCTGAGTGTCTGGAAGAGATCCGCAGAGCCGCCGGGGAGCTCTGCCGCATTCTCCCCGAGATTGACAGCTCCGGCCGGGAGAGGGCTGCGGCGTACCTGATCGGAATGAGAGGCATGGAGCTGCTTGCGCTGACAGGCAGTTTTGTGGGAGAGAAGGAGTTTGGAACAAAGGGAGCGCAGGAGGTTTCTAAAGGGGTGCTGGCGCAGCGGCTGGAAGAATGGTTTTATGATTATAAGGCGCTCTGGCGCAGCACGAGCCGGGAATCGGAGCTGTACCGGATTCAGAACGTGGTATATTGGTATGCGGATCTGCTGCGGGGAGCGGATGGCAGTCAGATAAACAATAATAAACAAATCGGGAAAAATTTATAAAGTAACGCAATACCATTGAAATCCCTCCTGCTTCGGAGTATACTGTAATCATCGGAGTGAGCATAAAGTAAAAATGATCTGTGAGGGTGTTCCTCATCATTATCGGGAAATTCTATTCCTGTCCGAACCAGATTTCCATGCTTAAATTCCAAAAAATTGTTGCAACAGATAAAAATTGGCAGGGGCTGGTTCGGCGGGATGCGGCTGCGACAGGTTTTCGCCTGTATAGTTCCGATCCGTCTCTGCACAGGGAGGACGGATGAGTAAAACGAAAGAAAAGAAAGATACTGTGGAAAAAGATTTTTTATCCTATCCGGACACGGCGGCGGACGTGATCAATGTATTGCTCTATCAGGGAGATCAGGTGACGACGGCGGGCAGGCTGCTGGCAGGTCCCACGGAAACGGTTTATCAGGGAAGGGAGAAGCTGCGCAGTCAGATGGAAGATCTGTGTAAGTATGAGATAGAAGACGGACGTATCAGGCTGATGTATCTGATTGCGAACCAGAGCCGGACGGATGGAAAGATGCCCCTTCGGAAGGCGGGGTACGTAGGCAGCATTTACAGAGACCAATATGAAGAGAAAGCAAAAGATACCTTTCCGGTCATAGCGTTTGTGCTGTATTGGGGAATGCCCAGATGGAGAAGCCGCCGCAGTATCTGGCAGCTGTTCAAAAAGAGGAAGCTTTCGGAAAAGGAATGGAAGTATATTGACGAGATGCACCTTCACGTATTTGAGATGAGATATCTGCCGGAAGAGACGAGAAGTTTGTTCCGGAGTGATATGCGCATTGTGACCGACTTCCTTGCAGAGGGAAAGGATTACCGATCGAACAGGAAGGTCAGACATAAGGCGGCTCTGATCCGGATGATCCGGGTGCTTTCCGGTGATGCGGATACGGCGGATGTGGAAGAATGGCTGAGGCAGCAGGGAATCAGGGAGGAGGATGAGATTACCGTGTGCGAATTGTTTGATCAGTACGAAAGACGGGGGAGAAAGGAAGGGATCAGATTCGGAGATGCCAGACGGCTGGTAAAGGATATCGAAAACGTCATGAAGACTTTTCAGGTTACTCTGGAAAAGGCTTGTGAGGGGCTGAATGTCACTGTGAGCGAATATGAGGAGGCAAAAAACATAACATAAATCCACAAAAATGGCCGGGCAGGACCGTACCGTATATATAGAAACCCGATATGGATGGAAAAGCAGCGGAGGTGCAGGATGGGGAAGAGAAGATTTATGATTTTAATAGGTGCAATGGCAGCCGGTATGGTTTTATGCATCCCTGAATGCGGGGAGAACGCAAGGGGAAACAGCGCAAAGGCCGTGGAGGCAGAAGTCCGCGCCGCAGCCAGTGCAGAACCGGAAAGAGAGAAAGCGGATGAAGAGACGGCGGAAAGAAAACAGGCTGGCCGAAAGGAAACCGTCGAGCTTGTGGGTATCAAAGCGCATGTGAAGGAAATCAGGGACGACATGCTTTTGATCAGCTCGGATACGAATGATTTTCCGGGAGCGTTTGCTGTAATTGGAGTGCAGAAAATGCCGCAGTTTCCAGAGCTGGAAGGCGGTACGTCAATCCTGATCTCCATGAGAGTGCTGGGAGAAAAGGATGAACAGGGCCATGAGAAATATGCGGCGGAGCAGATTCTCGTTTTGCAGGGTGATGAGGAGGATGTACAGGAAGATATTCTTCTCACCGGTGCTCCGGATTTTACGCTTTGTGATGTGCTGTCCAGTCGGATGGAGCCGGTCAGTCTCAGATCCGGAAATTATACCTGGAATGTGGAGGAAAACGGTGAGGGGACAGGCGTCGTGGCCTGCGGGGCCGCACCTTTGGACGAGGCGTCCATGGATTTTACCGTGAAGCTTAAGATACCGGAGTATAACGGGATGGACGGTGCGCCTTATAGCTTTTCCACAAAGATTGCCCCTGATCTTTTGGTGGTGCGCTGCTGGAATGCGGAGGATATTGGAAACAGCAAGGCAAAGGAGGAGACGGTTGCCCGGTATTATTACAGACAGCCGCTTTTGCAGCTGGAAGCCGGAAAGGTATATGAATTTGCGGCAGAATGGAAAGAGGAGAATAAGGACAGAAACGGGTTTTACGGAAGTGCCAGTTATGTGCTGGTGACGCAGTGAGAGGGCTTACCATGCTGACCTTCCAATACTATTTGCTTGGATTTTTGGATACGGTGGCGGGACATTTTATGCTGGTTTCCTATTTGCTGGCGGTGACGGACGAACAGGCCGTATGGAGCAGGCTGAAAAAACTGCCGCCGCTGTCCTTGTCCCCGGTCATAGCGTTCCTGCTTTCCCTTGGACTGTCCGCAGTTCTGGAAGTTGGAATCCTCCGATATTTCATCATGTCTTTTGTCACGCTTGTCATGTGTTCCCTGTGGGTGACGTGGGCGTGGCGGTGGGATATCTGGCGGGCTTTTTCCGCCGTATGTATGGCCGGTATTCTGCAGGTGGCCGCCACTGCTCTGGTCCAGGTTCTGTTTCTGATGTTTCCGTCCGGCCTGAAGCTGGATGCAGCGGCCATGGCCGCCGCCCTGCTTTTTTCTGCGGCATCTGCCGCCATGCTGAAGCGTCTGCATTTTGGCACATGGTTCCGGCTGCTGCTTGAGGATCAGGCAAATCTGCGCAGGACGGCTGCTCTCATCTTTGCGCTGGAAATTTCCATGGAAACCTTTCTCATTCTGCAAAATGGCGTCCGGGGGCAGTATCTTGCGGCATATTACAGCCTGGCCGTTGTGCTGGTGCTGCTGATGATAGGGCTGATCGTCTATCTGGCTCATCGTTTTGATGACAGCCGCCTGCTTCAGGCGCAGCGTGACATCATCATCCAGCAGCAGATTTACGAACAGAGCCTGGAAGATATCCGCAGGGAGATCCGCTCTTTCCGGCACGACTATAAGAATCTCCTGGCGGGTCTGCCCCTGCAGACACAGGAAGGGGCGCAGGATGTACTGTGCGCCACTTTGCCAGAGCTGGATGCGGACTTTGACCGGCACCTGGGTGAAAAGATCCGGTTATCCGTTCAAATCGGCAACCTGCGGATTCCTCAGATACGCAGCCTTTTGCTGTGTAAGCTTACCGATATGGGAAATAAGGGCGTTGAGTGCCGCCTGGAAGTGCTCTACCCCGTAGAGCGCATAAGCATAAACGTGTGGGATTTCGTCCGTTGCCTGGGCGTGCTGACGGACAATGCGATAGAGGCCGCACAGGATGTGCAACAGCCCTGGGTTGAAATCGTCCTGCTGGCTCAGGGCGGATCCGTGTTTCTTCGGGTGGCCAATCCTTATACGAATGTTATCGACCCGGGAAAGCTGTGGGAGAATGGCTGGTCTACCAAAGGGCCGGGCAGGGGTCTTGGACTGTCCGGTTACCGGCATATTCTGGAGGGTTATCCCAATGCAACTGTCTGTACCAGCTGGGAGAATCACGTGTTTGTACAGGAATTGACGCTGGAGGACAGGACATGATTGAAATCTATATTTGCGATGACGAGGATGCGATCCGCCAGCAGATTCAGACGGCATTAGAGCGGAAGATTCTGGCGGAGAATTATGATATGAAGGTTGTATGCAGCGCAGCCAGTGCGCAGAAGCTGCTCGATGCGGCAAAAGACGGCAGACAGGGAATCTATTTTCTGGACGTGGATCTCAAGGACAGGGAATGGGACGGTTTCCGGCTGGGACAGCAGCTGCGCCGGCGGGATCCTTACGGGACGCTGGTATATATCACAGGCTACGGCGAACTGGCATGGCGCACATTTCAATATCATCTGGAGGCGTTTGATTACATTGTAAAGGAGCCGGAGAGAGTTGGGCCTTCGGCGGCACGGTGCCTGGAGGAGATCAACATGCGTCTTCTCGAGCAGCGCCGCAATCCGGTTCAGACGCTTACCCTGCGGACAGGGGAGGTGGTACGCCACATTCCTTTGGACAGTATTCTCTTTTTTGAAACCGCCTCCGCTGCTCATCATGTCCTGCTGCATACCCAGGGCGGCCGGATCGATTTCCTTGGAAGCCTGAATGAACTGGAAGAACAGCTGGGGGAGGGCTTTATCCGTACACACCGGGCTTATCTGGTGGCCGCGGATAAGATTGAGGCGGTGGACTTAAAACACAATAAGCTGTGGGCGGGCGGTCGTGAATGCCTGCTCTCCCGCAGCGGCAAGGCAAAGCTTCGCCGAAAAGCGGAAGGGAACCAGTAAGGCCTTTTTCGTTCCATTCAGGAAATTTTGATGTTCATTCGGGAAATCTGAGCCCTATGCCGGCATTTTTGTGGTATGTTTGTGCTGGCAGAACAACGACAGGATGGGAAAGGAGCGCAGGCATATGGCAAAGGATCGTTTTGTAGAAGTCTATTCACAGGGGCTTACCAATGTGGAAAAAATTATTGTAGACAAGGAAACAGGAGTGAATTACCTTCTGGCAGCCTCTACTCTGACAGCGGGCTGCGGGATGAGCGTTTTGGTGGATCAGAACGGGAAACCGATTGTCACTCCCGTCAATTAAAAAGCGGCAGATTGTATTTCGATTCATCCTGTCTGTCTGTCGGAATCGAAAAAACATATTAGTCTGCCGGATAATCCTCGACGCTGTGGGATTCAAGTTCATACCAGATGTGGAAAAATGAATCGGGAGGCGAAACTTTGAGTGTTGACTCTCATAGCCGCATATGATAGAATAGAACTGTTCTAATTAGAATGGTTCTATAAAGAGATCTGAAAGAAGGATCAGAAGATCAGAAGATAAGAAGAGTATTGTGAGAATTGTACGATGGAGAAAAAGGATGCCTTATATTAAAGTAAATAATCTTAACATGTTTTATGAGGAGTTCGGCAGAGGGGAAGCACTGCTGTTCCTTCACAGCCATTTCAGCAGGGGGCTGCTGGCTTTCGCTGCCCAGATTCAGCCGTTTTCGGGGAGCTACCGCTGCCTTTTACCTGATTTCAGAGGCCACGGCAGAACCATGTGTGACAGCCTGGAATGGAACAGCCGCATGATCGCAGACGATATGGCGGATTTTTTGGACGTTTTGGAGATTCCGTCTGCACATTTGTTTGGTCACAGCTGCGGTGCATATGTGGGATGCTATATGGCCGCAAAGTACCCTGAAAAGGTGAAAAGCCTTGTCCTGGTCGGTGGAGGAGCTTATCCAAGGGCGGAAAGCGCAGACAGTTTTCTTCCGGAAAGCCTTTTGGAAAAGAACGATACCAAATTTATTGAAGATATGAAAGTAAGGCACAATGAAGCCTGCAAAGGTGACTGGCAGACTTACCTGAGGATGACGGTCAACGATTGGAAAACGCATCCGAGTCTGACTGACGATGAATGGGCGGCAATCAAATGCCCGGCGTTTTTCATAAACGGTGAAAAGGATCCCTTTGGGACTTGTGCGGAGCTTAAGAAAAAAGTTTCATCGGCAAGGGTTTATGAGGTAAAGGGCGGGGGACACCGCCCGCATTTTGTCGGAGAACAGGCGAAGGAGCTTAACCCGATGATCCTTGATTTTTTAGCGTCATGCTGATGATGCAAGCAGGTGAGGAAGAATTATATTATCAAAGGGAAGCATTCTCTTTGACGCAGCCATCGAGCGGTTTAAACAGGAATATACGAAGGAATCGGTTGAGAGGGAAGAAATGAGGAGGGAACGATCATGGACTGCAGGAGAATCAGCGATTCCGACCGGGAACGGATCAATACGTTTATAAAGCGTCACTGGTTTACCACTACAATGGTTATCCAGGGCAAAGAAATTGACATGACGAAAACAGAGGATTTGACATGGCTGAGCTTTTGATAAAGAGAAAGGCGGTTTGGTTTGGAGACAAGGGGCGGTTTTTATATTACACAGATCAAGCAGCGGCAGGAGAGAATCTTCGAAAAGCTGCTGCGGGAGAACGGAACAGAGATCAGCGGCGGGCAGGGAAGGATTCTGTTTGTCCTGTGGAAAAATGACAATCTGACGGTCAGTGAGATCAGCAGAAAGACGTCTCTTGCGAAAAACACGGTCTCCATTGTGGTGGACAAAATGGTGCAGAAGGGGATTGTGGAGAGGACGATCAATCCTGACAACCGGCGCCAGACCATCATATCTCTCACGGAATATGCAAGAACCCTGCGGGAGAAATACGAGCAGGTATCGCAGCGGATGAACCATCTCTTTTACCGGGGATTCTCGCAGGAAGAGCGGGTGGAATTCGAGCGGTATCTGGCCCGCATCCTGGAGACGCTGACACAGTGGGAGGATGGGTATAAGTAGCGGCGAGATTTTATACAGGAGAATTGAAAATAACGACAGGGGAGGACTGGAAATGATCACACTGGAATATATCAGGAAATTTGCAGAAAAACAGAAGACGGCGTTTATCGGATCCGTGGACGGGGAGGGATTCCCCAACATAAAGGCGGTGTTCACGCCCCGCAAGATCGAGGGGAACAGCTTTTACTTTTCCACCAATACCTCATCCGTGCGAACCGGGCAATATCTGAAAAATCCAAAAGCGAGTCTGTATTTCTATAACAGAGGGCGTTTTCGCTACGAGGCAATCATGCTGGTGGGAACCATGGAGGTCTTGCAGGATGCCGGGATCAAGGAAGAGATCTGGCAGAGCGGGGATACCATGTATTATAAGGAGGGCGTCACGGATCCGGATTACTGCGTATTGAAGTTCACGGCAGTCCGGGGAAGGCGTTACTGCAGTTTGAAGTCGGAGGATTTCAGTTTATGAAGTTAATGGAACCGACGATGAATTATGATAAACAAATACAGGCATTCCGACAGGAATTCCTTTTATCTGGCGGATCCATGGATGGGTGTGGTTCGCTTCGAAGTTTCGAACATACCGGGGACTGGATGGATCAGTTGGAGGCATATAAAAAACCTGAGACAACTCCGCCTGGACATGTGCCAATGACGCAGTATATTTATGTGAGAGAATCGGACGATAAGATCGTTGGCGTGATTCAGATCAGGCATTATTTGAATGATTATCTTGAAAAATATTTCGGGCACATTGGGTATTCGGTATGCCCGAGTGAACGGCGAAAGGGATATGCGGCTCAAATGCTCAAAAGGGTGCTTCCCGAATGTAAAGCGCTTGGCATCGACAAAGTGTTGATAAGCTGTGTTCCGGAAAATGAGGGCAGCCGCAGGACAATTGTGAAAAACGGCGGGGTATATGAATCGACTGTCCGTTTGGAAGAAGAGGATATCTATTTGGAACGGTATTGGATTGAACTTTGAAATGGAGAGGGAACAAGATGTCATTGGAAAAAGTAAAGAATTATTTGGAAACAGTTGGCCTGGGAGGGCGTGTACACGAGCTGTCGCAGACAACGGCAACGGTTGAGGATGCCGCAAGTGCAATCGGCTGCAGGCCCGAACACATAGCAAAAACCATGTCTTTTCTGCTGGATGAGGAGCCGATCCTCATTGTGACTGCGGGGGATGCGAAAATAGATAACAGGAAATATAAGAGCTGCTTTCACAAAAAGGCAAAAATGATACCCTGGGAATTGGTAGAACAATATACCGGGCATGCTCCCGGCGGCGTATGTCCCTTTGCGGTCAATCCCAATATGAAGGTCTATCTGGATATATCCTTAAAGCGTTTTCAGACCGTCTACCCGGCAGGGGGAAGCGGCAACAGCGCCGTTGAACTGTCCATTGAAGAGCTCGATTCCTGTTCCAATTCCTCCGGGTGGGTAGACGTCTGCAGTAACTGGATCGCAGAGGGATAAACACGGGTGTTGACTAATGCTCTTTACAAGACCAGTTCGTGACTTCCATTTTTATTACGGCAATCCTGTCAACCTGTTCTCTGTTGAAATCCCATTCGTTTTGCGCAGAATAGTGGGACAGCAACACATTAAGGGCGTGGACTTTTTCGGTATATTCATTTACGATTTGAATTTTCCCGTTTCCCATGATGGATTGATAAAAATAGGAGTAGGCGCAGGCTGTTTCGCCCTGGGCAAGCTGATGTTTTCGATCCATCTCAAAGGAAGCGGTTTCCTGTGTCCGGATCAAATCTATTTTCTTTCCGGCTGCTGCGCCGTGAAAATAGAGGAACAATTTTCCGTCTGCCTCTTCGTAACCAAAATTCAAGGGCACAATATATGCGCCATTCTCATCTACAAGGCCTAACCGGCAGCAATCACATGCGGAAAGGATTTCCATCATCTTGTCAAAATCCGTAACTTCTCTGTCTTTTCTTCTCATACGTTTTCCTCCATCTGTTTTGATTATAAAATATTTGTCTTCTGTCTGCAATGCGTGGTATAATAAAATGCTTGACATTAAAGGAGGAGTGAAAATGAGTGTTTATTACAAGCATACGAAGACAGAGTCAATCAAAGTGCCGTATTCTTTCAGATGCGAGCAGTGTATGAAGGACAGCGGGCCGCTGACGGCAACCATAACCGGAATGGAGGCGGATATCAACAGCAATTTCAAGGATCTGGATCTGAAGGGAACGGAGACGTTGAATAAGATCGCCCACAAATATCTTGTGAGGGCTGTGAAGGATGCGCACCGCAATGTCACGGAAAAACATATTTATTCCACGGATTTCAAGGATGAATGCCCTTACTGCCATAAGCCCCAGTCCTGGGCGGTCAGCGGCGCAAAGGACGAGATGTTCACAACGCCGATTGTCTGTTTCATCGTCGGCATCATTCTCGGTGCAGGGTGTTATTTCTTTTCGGGGGTGGACAACAGCCTGACAATCGCAATCGTCGTGGCAGGCATCTGCTTTGCCCTGGCGGCCGGAAGCCTGATTCTGAATATCATAAAGGTAAGCAGCAAAAAGAGAAAGACATCCGTTTCCTGCCAGAAAAACGTGCCGGTTATCGAATGGAGCGCCGTACAGGATCTGTTGGACGAAAAGTAAGGATTTATATAGAAAAGAAGCGGAGAAGATCTATGGCTGTTCAATACCGGAAATTAACCGAAACGGAACTGGAAGCATTTATAGAGATTAGAATCCGCCAGCTGCGGGAAGAAGGGGCGGCGCAGGAGCTGGATCTGAAACCTGCTTTAAGGGATTATTGTAACCGGCATATGGCGGATGGAACCTTTGTTTCCTGGCTGGCGGCTGACGGAGAAAGAATCGTCGGAACAAGCGGAATGTCATTTGTCGAAAGACCGCCGCATTTTGGATGTCCAAACGGAAAAATGGGACTGCTTTCCAGTATGTTTACCGCCAGGGATTACCGCAGACAGGGAATTGCGAAAGAGCTGCTTTCAAGGGTGGTAAACGAGGCCAGGGATTACGGATGCGGTGATGTCCAGATCACGGCCTCCGATATGGGGGTTTTGCTGTATACGAATTTCGGTTTTGTAAAAAACGGTAATTTTATGCAGTATAAAATCAGCGGATAGCGGGTTTTTAGAGGAATAAAATCGGGATGATGGAAGAGACGGGAATGAAAGCCCAGGTGATTGAGGAAATACGAGCTCTTGCAGGAGAGTATGGCGTGGAAAAAGTAATTCTGTTCGGATCCAGGGCAAGAGGAAATTATAAACGTGCCAGTGATATTGATCTTGCGGTAAGCGGCGGGGATATTCTGCGGTTTGCCCTTGCTGTGGACGAGGAAACTTCCACGCCGCTGCGGTTTGATATTATAAATCTGGATGGAATGGTGTGCGAAGAGCTGCAAAAGGCCATTTGGACGGAAGGGAAAATTTTATATGAAAAAATTTGACAATTACAGCTCTAATCTGCGCGTGCTTGAGAGGGCGGATAAGGAAATACTGAGCAATGAATTCATTATCAGCGGGATTATTGATAAATTCTCCATTCAGTTTGAACTGGGGTGGAAGCTGTTAAAAGAATTGCTCGACTATGAAGGCAGCAGGGTGTCAGCGACCGGATCTCCCAGAGGTATCATCAAGGAGGCGTATGCAGTGTATCCTTTTTTTGACGGAGAAATCTGGCTGGAAATGCTCAGGGCGAGAAATGACATGGCGCACATTTATAACGGGAATGCGGCGAAGGAGCTCGTGGGGCGGATATTGCGGGTGTATATTCCGGAATTCAAAAGGCTGGAGAAGGAATTGAGGAACACCTACGGCGGAAAGCTTGAGTCGGCGGAAGGAGCCATGGTACTGGAGCCGGGCGGGGAGATCGAACTGACGGGTTCTTTTTAGAAGGTTGATTATGGGCGGACGACTGGTGGAGGGAAGGCTTATGATTCGGTTGACAAACCGCCAGGCGCGGCAGTTTATGCTTTTGAAGCAGGGACTTCTTGGAAAATACAGGTTTGAGGGAAAGCCGGGGGCGCTTGCCTTTGTCCGGCAGGCGGGCTGTATTCAGTTTGATCCGGTGGATGCCTGCGGAAAAAATGCGGAGCTTACCCTTCAGTCCAGGGTAAAGGGATTCACGAAGGGGATGCTTGGCGAGCTGCTCTATGAGGACCGGCGGCTGGTGGATTATCCGGACAAGAATCTCTCGATTCTGCCGGCCCGGGACTGGCCCTGTTTTGAGCGCTACCGACGGGCCGCGCGGGAGAGCGGGCGGCAGTTTCCGGAGCTTGCGCAGCTTGAAGTTCTGACAAAGGAATATATCGAGAAGAACGGTCCGGTAAGCTCGGACGATCTTCCCATCGAGAGGGAAATACACTGGCATTCCGCCATTCACTGGAGCGGTAACTGGCAGGGAAACACAAAGGCCGCAAGAGCCGTGCTGGAGCAGCTTTATTCCACAGGCGAGCTGGTGATCCATCACAAGAAAGGGACGAGGAAATACTATGATCTGGCATGCCGGCACCTGCCGCGGGAGCTTCTGAGCGCACCGGATCCCTTTCCGGATGAGTTCGGACACAAAAAGTGGAGAATTCTGCGCCGGATCGGAGCGGTAGGCCTGCTCTGGAACCGCCCCTCTGATGCGTGGCTGAATATCTGGGGCCTTACAACAGCCGAAAGGGCGAGGGCGTTTGATGAGCTGGAGGCGGAAAACCGGATCCTGTCCGTGGAAGTGGAAGGCCTGCGCCACAGGCTGTACTGCAGGGCGGAGGATCTGCCGCTTCTGGAAGAGGTGATCAGGGGCGCAGACCACAGGCCGCGCCTGGAGTTTATCGCTCCGCTGGACTGTTTTCTCTGGGACCGGAAGCTGATCGAGGCGCTGTTTGGGTTTGAATACAGCTGGGAGATCTACACGCCAAAGGCCAAGCGCAAGTACGGCTTTTACGTGCTTCCCATCCTGTACGG
The DNA here is from genome assembly GCA_910579685.1 of uncultured Lachnospiraceae bacterium. Classification (GTDB taxonomy): domain Bacteria; phylum Bacillota; class Clostridia; order Lachnospirales; family Lachnospiraceae; genus Suilimivivens. Next base: position 27,764 of record CAJTVN010000035.1, read on the forward strand.
GGAGCGGTTCGCAGGGCGCATCGAGGCGGTCTGCGAGGCCAAAACGCAAACCCTTGTGGTGAAGAATGTCTGGTATGAGGAGGGGGTAAGATTCACAAAGAAGCTGGAAGCGGAGCTGGAAAAAAGTCTGAGGCGTTTTGCCAGGTTTAATGCGTGCGGTGAAGTTCGCTGGCTTTCGGGCGGAGAAAATGGCAGATAATACAAAAACCGAAAGCTGCGGGAAGATTCAGACAATAGGTTCCATGAATTGAAAGGTTTCACAATCACAAAAAATACGGAGTTAAGGAACATAGAATGGGAAAACCAAAAATATTTCTTTTTGATTTGGACGGCACCTTATTAAGGGATGATAAAACCATATCGGAATCTACGTTGAAAATATTGTCCAGATGCAAAGAATGCGGGTATCTGATCGGTGTTTCCACATCCAGGGGCGAGCAGAACTGCCTTGGTTTTTTGCGAGAAATAAAGCCGGATATTCTTATTTCCAGCGGCGGGGCGCTGGTACGGGTAAATGGAACAATGATCCGCTGCGTCTCCTTTTCACCGCAAGAGACAAAAAGCTTTATTGAAGCGGCAAGAAAGCTATGCGGCAGGGACTGCGAAATTACGGTTGACACATTAGATGCGCATTACTGGAATTATAAAACCGATCCAAAAGAGCAGGATAAAAGCTGGGGAGACAGCGTCTATACGGATTTTACGGACTTTAAGCAGGAAGCGCTGAAGATCTGTGTCGAGATACCCGATCCCGCCCTGGCGCAGAAATTATGCGGACATTTCTCGGAGCTTGACAGCCAGCGTTTTTCGGACGGCGACTGGTATAAGTTTACGAAGAGCGGGATTACAAAGGAAAAGGCGGTCCTGGCGGCATGCGAAGCGTGCCATGCGGATGTATCAGAAATCGCCGCATTTGGAGATGATTATGCGGACATAGGTATGTTAAAGCTATGCGGTATCGGCGTGGCGATGGGAAATGCCATACAGGAGGTCAAAGACATTGCTGACGATATCACGCTTTCAAATGAGGAGGATGGCGTGGCCGCCTATCTGGAAAGATGGATTATTTGAGGGCGGCAGCAAACCCAATACATGCTCAGACAGAAAGAGGATCCGGACATGGACATTCATATTCGAAAAGCGCTGTATGTTGCACGGGGTGTGGAGAAAACGGCAGGGACGTTTATTTTAAAGCACGAGCCGGAAGAGGGGTATAAAAACGGAAAATGGCTGACGGAAAATGATTACAGGTACATTTATGTCATCTATACGCTTGCGGTCCATCCTGATTTCCTGAAATGCGGTGTGGGAACAGAGATCTTGCGGTTTGCGGAACACACGGCACGAAAAGAAAGGTGCGTGAGCATCCGGCTTGATGTTGTAAAGGGGAATATTCCTGCGGAGCGGCTTTATCAAAAATGCGGATATCAGTTGACCGGAACCGTAAGTCTGGGGTATGAAGCGTATGGGCTCTTCTGGTATCATCTTTATGAAAAAGTCTTATAACGTAAAAAGGAACGGATATTTACAGCAGCGGAGGAAGAGATTTATGGCGGAGAGAAATCTTGATTTTGACACGGTGATTGACAGAAAAAATACGGGAAGCGTCAAATATGACACGGCATCCCGGGAGGGAATGCCTGAGGACGCGCTCTCCCTGTGGGTGGCGGATATGGATTTTAAAACATCCTCCTATGTACAGGATGCTTTAAGGAAGTTTGCGGAGCACGGGATATTCGGGTATAACAATGCAGCGGAGGATTATTTTGAGGCGGTGCGGTCCTGGCATGTGCGTCATCATGACTGGAGGGTGGAAAAAGAATGGCTGGTGAAAACACCGGGAATCGTTTTCGCCCTTTCCATGGCGGTACAGGCCTTTACCGGGGAGGGGGACGGCGTGCTGATCCAGCAGCCGGTGTACCATCCTTTTGCAAGGGCGGTGCTGCAAAATGGCAGAAGGCTCGTGGACAATCCCCTTCTTCAGGATGAGAACGGGAAGTATTACATGGATATACAGGATTTTGAGGATAAGATCGTCAGGGAGCAGATAAAGCTGTTTATTCTCTGCAGTCCTCACAACCCGGTGGGCCGGGTGTGGTCCGGGCAGGAGCTTGAGAGAATCGGTGATATCTGTTACCGCCATAAGGTGATCATCATAAGCGATGAGATTCACAGTGATTTTGTGTTCCGGGGAAAGCACTGCGTGCTTGCGGGACTGAAAAAGGAATACGAGGAGATCACCGTGACCTGCACGGCGCCCAGCAAAACCTTTAATATCGCGGGTCTCCAGGTGTCCAATATTTTTATTCCCAACGAGAGGCTGCGCACTCTTTTTGAAAAACGGATTTCTGCGTGCGGCTGCAGCCAGCCCAATTCCGCAGGGCTTACGGCCTGCCTTGCCGCATACCGGGACGGGGAGGAATGGTATCGGGGAATGCTCTCCTATATCGGGGAGAATATCCGTTTTGCCAAGGCGTTTCTTGCGGAACGCCTGCCGGAGGTTAAAATGTGGGAGCCGGAAGGAACCTATCTGATCTGGCTGGACTTAAGGTCCCTGGGACTTTCCCATGATAAGATGGAGGAGTTGATTGTCAGAAGGGCGAGGCTCTGGCTTGATGACGGTGCGATGTTCGGGGCTGCGGGGGAGGGGTTCCAGAGAGTCAATACCGCCTGCCCCAGATCGGTTCTGAAGCAGGCTCTGGAGCGGCTGGAGAGGGCGGTCCGGGAGATTGCCGGATAAGCGGCATCAGGCGGCGGAAAGGTTTGGATTGGGTATGGAAAATCCGTTTTCGAGAACAGAATATCTGCTTGGCCCACAGGCCATGGAGCGTCTTTCAGGGGCCCATGTGGCCGTGTTCGGAATCGGGGGCGTGGGAGGCTTCGCAGTGGAGGCCCTTGCAAGGAGCGGGATCGGCGCTTTTGACCTGATCGACAGGGACAGAGTGTGCATCTCCAACCTGAACCGGCAGATCATTGCCACCCGGGATACCATGGGAAGGTACAAGGTGGATGTGATGAGGGAGAGAATTCTGTCCATCTGTCCGCAGACCAGGGTTTGTGTGCATCCCTGTTTTTTTCTGCCTGAGAATGCGGATACTTTTGATTTTTCTTCCTATGATTATGTGGTGGATGCGGTGGACACCGTGACGGCCAAGATCGAGCTGGTTCTGCGGACCCGGCAGGCCGGAGTTCCCCTGATCAGCTGTATGGGAACGGGAAACAAGCTGGATCCTTCCCGTCTTACCATTGCGGACATCTATGAGACAGATATCTGTCCCCTTGCGAGGGTCATGCGCAGGGAGCTGCGAAAGAGGGGCGTGGAGAGCCTCAAGGTTCTCTATTCCAGGGAAAAGCCTGTAAGGAGTGCGGCGGACGGCGTTGTGGGGAGCGTTTCCTTTGTTCCCTCCACGGCCGGGCTTTTGATCGCCGCGGAGGTGGTGAAGGATATCACGGGATGCCGGGAGGATTCCAATGGTTGAGAACAGAAATCCCTTATTTGTGCTGAGCATCAGCCATAAACAGGCTCCGGTACAGATCCGCAGCCAGTTTGCCTTTGACCGGGAACAGACGGAGGACTTCCTTGCCCGGATGCGGGGGATAGAGGGCGTGTGGGGTGCGGTTCTGGTGTCCACCTGCAACCGTACGGAGGTTTATTATTCCGGGGATGCGTCTGCAGGCGATGCGGTTCAGAGACTTCTTGCGGATGCAAAGGGTGCGGATATTCATGTACTGCGCAGATTTTTCAGAAGCTACCAGGGAGAGAGGGCGGTCATCCATCTTTTCCGGGTGGCGGCAGGACTGGATTCCAGGGTGCTGGGAGAGGACGAAATCCTGGGGCAGATCCGTGACGCCTATAACACGGCCTGCGGGGCGCATGCTGCGGATTATTACATCCATGCGCTTTTTCAGCGTGCCCTGGGCTGTGCAAAGCAGATTAAGACAAAGACCTGCCTGTCCAAATCCTCGGTCTCTATTGCGACCTTAAGCGCCAGCGAGGCGGCGCACTTTAAGGAGGGCGTCAAAAGGGTGCTTTTGCTGGGAGCCACCGGCCAGATGGGAGGCCTGATCGCAAAGAACCTTTCCGCAAGAGGGGATATCGAGCTCGTTGCCGCCGTGCGCAGACACTGCCGGATTTCGCTTCCGGAGGGTGTAAGAGAGATTGCCTATGAAGAGCGGTACCATTATATCGATCAGGCGGATGTGGTGATAAGCGCAACGGCAAGCCCTCATTATACGATTACCTACGAGGCATGCAGGGATGCGGTGAGAACGGAAAAAGAGAGGCTCTTTCTGGACATTGCGGTTCCAAGGGATATGGATCCGGATCTTGTCCTGCTGGAGGGGGCCAGCCTGAAAAATATTGATTTTTTTGAGAAAACGGCAATTGACCATGACGGCCAGAAGAAGGAGGGAAAACGGCAGGCGGAGGATTTGATCCGGATCCAGTGCCAGGAGGCGGAAAAAGACCTTGTCTTTCACGGTTTTCTTCCCCTTCTGGAAGATTTTACACGGCAGATCGAGGGAAAAAGCGCAAGACAGCTGTTTTACCTTCTTAAAGACTGCGCCGGCGCCGGGGAGCTTCGCACCCTTCTTGCAGTCAGCAAAAGGCTTATGGAGGAGCAGGAGAACTGAGACGGAAAGGAGAACCATGGCATATTTTCCACTGTTTATTTCCCTGGAGGGATTGCCCTGCCTGGTCATCGGAGGCGGGAGGGTGGCCCTTCGAAAGATCAGGACGTTAAGTGAGTTCGGGGCGCAGATCACGGTGGTGGCACCGGAGATCCTTCCGGAGCTGGAAGCCCTTTCAGGCCTTCGGCTGATCAGGAGGCGGTTTGAGGAAAAGGATCTGGAGCATATGTCCCTGGTGTTTGCCGCATCCTCCGACCAGGAATGCAACCGCAAAGCGGCGCGGCTGGCAAGAAAAAAGGGCATCCGGGTCAATGCGGCGGATCTTCCGGAGGAATGCGATTTCTTTTTCCCTGCGCTGGTAAAGCGGGGGGATGTGACGGTGGGAATCAGTACCGGAGGAAGAAGCCCGGCGGTTGCGGCAGGGGTGAGAGCGCAGATCGAGCAGACGCTTGCGGAGGATTTGACCGAGTTTTCACAGCAGATGGGCGATATGCGGAAAAAGATCATGGAAAGCGGAGCGTGTGCGAAAGGCCATACCGGGTATCAGCGCAGAATAAAGGAGTATTTTGAAAAATATGAGGACGGTGAAAGTGGGAACAAGGACCAGTGCGCTTGCGCTGGAACAGACGAGACGGGTCATCCTTTCAATGAAAAGCAGGGCGCCGGAGCTGGAATTTGAGCTGGTGCCCCTGAAAACCAGGGGAGATAAGCTCCTTGACGTTTCCCTTGCCGGGTTTGGCGGAAAAGGGGCCTTTGTGACGGAATTTCATAAGGCGCTTTTTGACGGTGCGATTGATATTGCCGTGCACAGCGCCAAGGATGTGCCCTGGCAGCTGCCTGACGGGCTGGATTTGTGGGCATCTCTGGAAAGGGGAGATGCCAGGGACGTGCTCCTTGTAAAGAAGGGGCAGGATCCTGATAAGATGAAGGTGGTGGGAACCGCAAGCCCGAGAAGGGAACTCCAGATCCGGGAGCTTTTTCCGGTGCAGTGCAGGCTGCTTCGGGGTAATGTGCCCACCCGGATCGAGAAACTGAAAAAGGACGATTACGACGGAATTCTTCTTGCGGCCGCAGGCCTGGAGCGCCTTGGCCTGACCCGTGACGAGGAGCTGGACTACCGGTATTTTACGGTGGACGAGATGATTCCAGCCCCGGGCCAGGGAATTATCGTGGTGGAGGGCCGTAAGGAGGATCCGCTGAGGGAGCTTTTTGAGGAAATCTGCGACCGGAAATCCTTTATGGAGCTGGAGGTGGAATGGTTTCTGTTAAGGCGGCTTCGGGCGGGCTGTCATGAGCCCACGGGCGTTTTCGCCAGGATTGATGGTGAAAAAATGGTTATCCGTCTTTTGGCAGAGAGCGGCGGCAGGACGAGGCGGGGAAAGCTGGAAGGGCCTGTGAGCGAGCGGTTTTCCCTGGCAGAGCGGCTGATTGACGAAACGCAGAGCTGCGGCAGATAAAGAGCATGGTTATGTCAGGTGAGGCGAAGAGCGGCGGCAGGTAAAACGCAGGATGTGCAGGTGAGGTGAAGTCATGACAGGTGAGACGGGAAGGGTATATCTGGTGGGGGCCGGGCCCGGAGACGAAGGGCTTCTTACGAAAAGAGGCGGGGAGCTTTTGAAAAAGGCGCAGGTCCTTCTCTATGACAGGCTGGTGGATCCGAGGCTTCTTTGCCGGGTATCGGAGGACTGCGAGCGGATCTTTGTGGGGAAGGATGCCGGAAATCACCGGGTTTCCCAAAAACAGATCAATGAACTGCTGGTGAAAAAGGCAAGGGAGGGCAGGTGCGTGGTGCGCCTAAAGGGCGGCGATCCCTTTGTTTTTGGCCGGGGCGGGGAGGAGGTTCTTGCCCTTGAGAAGGAAGGGATTCCCTATGAGGTGGTGCCGGGCGTCACCTCGGCGGTGGCCGCTCTTGCTGCGGCGGGGATTCCCGTCACGCACAGAAACACGGCCAGAAGCTTTCATGTGATCACCGCCCATACGGCGAAAGGCGCTGCCAAGAGCGGTTCTTTGACCGGGGCGGACGGAGTGGAAGACGCAAAGGGCCGTTTTGTGCCTTACGGGGCGCTGGAGGGGACACTGGTGTTTTTGATGGGCGTGGGAGAGCTTCCCGCTCTTGTGGAGCAGCTTCTTCTGGGAGGAAAAAGCAAGGACACCCCGGCCGCCCTGGTGGAACGGGGAACCACCATAAGGCAGAGAAGGATCAACGGGACTCTGGAAACCATTGTAAAGAGGGCCGGTGAGTATGGAGTAAAGCCGCCCGCCGTTTTCGTGGTGGGAGAGGCGGCCAAATTTCACCTGCTCTCCCGGGAATGGCCTCTTTCCGGGCGAAGGATCGGGGTTACGGGAACCCCCGCTATGGCAGAAAAGGTGGCGGATGCGCTTAAGGAGCTGGGAGCCCGGGTATATGCGGCGCCCTGTCTTAAGATTGTTCCCACAAAGGCTCTGGAAGTGAGAAATCCAGATTACGGGGAGTTTTCCTGGCTTGTGTTTACCAGTGCGAATGGGGTGGAGCAGTTTTTCGAGCAGCTAAAGGCCATGGGGAAAGATTGCAGGGCATTAGCTTTTTGTAAGTTTGCCGTAATCGGGCCGGGCACCGGGCAGGCGCTCTGGCACAGAGGTTTTCGGGCGGATTATATGCCGGAGCGCTATACGGTGGAGGCACTGGCAGAGGGAACGGCGGCTTTGGCAGGCAGGGGAGATCGGTTTCTTTCCCTGCGCTCCGAAAAGGCCTCCTGCGAGCTTACCGAAATCTGGGAGAGAGCCGGGATCGCCTGTGAAGATCTGGGAATCTATGAGACCGCGGCGGATGACGAGCTGGCAGATCTGCTCTGGCGGCAGATGGACGTGCTGGATACCCTTACCTTTGCCAGCGCCTCTGGCGTGAAGGCCTTTTTGGATGCGGGGGAGCGGTATCGCAAAGACTGCGGAGAGGACGGCGGGCGGCAGAGGGAGATCTTTGCCCTGGGCGGGCCTTTTCCCCAGAGGCTGGTCTGTATCGGCCATAAGACCGAGGAGGCGTTGAAGGAAGGGCTGCCCGGGGAACTGTGGAACAGAATCCGGACGGCAGAGGAATATACGGCCCGGGGGCTGGTGGAGGCCTGCCTGGGCGGAAAGGGAGGATTTCTATGAAAAACAGACTGCGGAGGCTGCGGGTGAATGAGACCATGCGGCGGCTTGTGCGGGAGAATACCGTGCAGGTGCAGGATCTTATTTATCCGATTTTTGTCAGAGAGGGAAAGAACATCAAAAATCCGGTGGAATCCATGCCGGGGATTTGCCAGTATTCCCCAGACCGCCTTCCCGAGGAGCTTGAGCGGGTGAAGGACAGCGGGATTCCGGGGGTTCTGCTGTTTGGAATTCCCGCCCGCAAGGACGAGCAGGGAAGCGGGGCCTATGACGAGCGGGGAGTGGTACAGGAGGCCGTGCGCCTGATCAAGAGTAAGTACCCCGGGCTTTTGGTGATTGCGGACGTATGTCTTTGCGAGTATACCTCCCATGGACATTGCGGCCTGGTGGATGCGGACAGCGGCAGGGTGCTCAATGACGAGACGCTGCCGCTTCTTTCGAGAATGGCGGTTTCCCTGGCGCAGGCCGGTGCGGATGTGATCGCCCCCAGCGATATGATGGACGGAAGGGTGGGAGCCATCCGCAAGGCACTGGATGAGGCGGGCTTTCAGGAGCGGGCGATCCTGGCCTACAGCGCCAAATTCGCATCCGCATACTACTCGCCTTTCCGGGATGCGGCCCATAGCGCCCCGGGCTTCGGGGACAGAAAGACCTACCAGATGGATCCCGCAAACGGCAGGGAGGCCATGCGGGAGATCGAGGAGGATATCCGGGAGGGCGCCGATATGATTATGGTAAAACCGGCTCTTTCTTATCTGGATGTGGTGAAGGAGGCGTCCCTGCGTTTTGAGCAGCCCCTTGCCGTCTATAACGTAAGCGGGGAATATTCCATGGTAAAGGCGGCAGCGGCGGCGGGCTTTATCGATGAGAAGCGGATTGTGATGGAAAACATGACGGCCATGAAGCGGGCCGGAGCGAAGATTATCCTATCCTACCACGCTCTGGACGTGGCCGGATGGCTTGGGCAGGAGGAATTTTGAGATGAAAGAGGAACGGTCAGAGGCTTTGTGGAACCAGGCGAAAAAGCGGATGCCGGGAGGGGTGAACAGTCCGGTCAGGGCTTACGGCGCCGTGGGCAGAATCCCCCGTTTTATCCAGTCAGCAAGCGGGTCCAAAATCGTGGATGCGGACGGAAACGAGTATATCGACTATGTATGTTCCTTCGGTCCCGGAATTCTCGGCCACGCCCATCCTGCCGTTGTCGAGGCCGTGCAGAAGGCCTGTGCGGGCGGGCTGAGCTTTGGCGCACCCACGCAGAGGGAGGTGGAGCTGGCGGAGCTCATCAGCCGTATGATGCCCGCCGTGGAGATGCTGCGTCTTGTGAACTCCGGCACGGAGGCGGTGATGAGCGCCATCCGGGCAGCGAGAGGCTTTACCGGCCGGGACAAAATTGTCAAATTCCGGGGCTGTTACCACGGGCACAGCGACGCTCTTCTGGTGAAGGCCGGATCCGGGGCGCTCACCACGTCGGTGCCGGACAGCGCAGGGGTTCCCGCGGACTACACGAAAAACACGCTGGTTGCGGATTACAACGATCCGGAATCGGTGGAGCGGCTGTTTGGGGAAAATCCGGGAGAGATTGCGGCCCTGGTGGTGGAGCCGGTTGCGGCGAACATGGGCGTGGTGCTTCCTAAGGAGGGGTTCCTTCCCTTTCTTCGGCAAATCACGCAGGACAAAGGGGCGCTTCTCATCTTTGACGAGGTGATCACGGGATTTCGGCTCGGCCCCGGGGGTGCGCAGGAGTACTATAAAGTGCGGCCTGACCTTACCACCCTTGGGAAGATCATAGGCGGGGGAATGCCCATCGGGGCTTACGGCGGAAGAAGGGATATTATGGAGATGGTATCGCCCCTGGGGCCGGTTTACCAGGCGGGGACCCTCTCCGGGAATCCGGTTGCCACGGCGGCCGGGATTGCCACGCTCACACAGCTGCAGGAGCACCCGGAAATCTATGAGGAGCTTGATCGGAAGGGCGCCCTGCTTGCAGACGCCATGCGAAAGGCTTTTGGAAGGGCGGTGTCGGTCAATCAGATCGGTTCACTGATCGGCCTCTTTTTCATGGAGCGGGAGGCGACGGATCAGGAGAGCGTCCTTATGGCGGACACCGGGCGGTATGCGGACTATTTCAGCTACATGTTAGATCACGGGATTTATCTTGCGCCCTCCCAGTTTGAGGCAATGTTTGTCAGTGCGGCACACAGCCGGGAGGATCTTGCGAAAACCTGCCAGGCCCTGGACGGATATGCACGGAGCCTGCGCTGAAGCTTTGGCGGAAGCGTGGTCAATTGTGAAGGCAGGGTAAGGAGTAAGGAGAAGATGAGTAATATCAAGGCACAGGATGTGGAACGCAGCATTGTAAAAAAGTTCCGCAAGGAAATCTGGAGAAAATTCACAAAGGCCATCAACGAGTATGAGATGATACAGGACGGTGACAGGATTGCGGTCTGCATTTCCGGCGGAAAGGATTCCATGCTTATGGCCAAGCTGTTCCAGGAGCTGTGGCGTCATGGCAGACAGAACTTTGAACTGAAATTCCTGGTCATGAACCCCGGCTACAATGAAGAAAATTATGAGAACATTCTGCGAAATGCCCAGCGGCTGAACGTGCCTGTCACCGTGTTTCACACGGAGATCTTTGACACGGTGGCGGACATCACGGATTCCCCCTGTTATCTGTGTGCGCGGATGCGCCGGGGGTATCTCTACAGCAATGCCAGGGAGCTTGGCTGCAATAAAATAGCGCTGGGGCATCATTATGATGATGTGATCGAGACTATTCTGATGGGCATGCTCTACGGCGGGCAGGTGCAGACCATGATGCCAAAGCTTCACAGCACCAATTTTGAGGGAATGGAGCTGATCCGGCCCCTGTATCTGATCCGGGAGGAGGATATCATCCGGTGGATGCATTATAACGAGCTGCGCTTTATCCAGTGTGCCTGCCGGTTCACGGAGAATCTGGCCAGCGGCACGGGGGATTCCAAGCGGGCCGAAATAAAGGAGCTGATCCGGGAACTGTCCCGGAAAAGCCCCTTTATCGAGAGCAATATTTTCCGCAGCGTGGAAAACGTGAATTTAAGTACGGTGATTGCCTACAAGAAGGATGGCGTCAAACACCATTTTCTTGACGGGTACGATTCCAGGGGATAGGGCGGGCGTGGCTATTTCGCCTCATCCATCCAGACGCGCATCTGGTTTTCGCCCCGGTTTCCCCAGGTATAATAGGGAACGGCAACGGCGCTGCACGCCTTTGTGCCGGGACGGGATGCGGTATAAAGGCTTTTGGTATCCTCCGTCCTTGCGGCGGATACGGTGAGAGTTACGCTGCCGCCGAGCAGGTTCTCGTCATAGGAGCCAACAACGGGAGTCTCGCCGTCCTTAAGGGAGAGGGAGAGCACGTCGCCGTCATTGTCCACACCTTCGAAGCAATAGACGAGGGGGCCGCGGCAGAGAGCCGTCTTTCCGGTAAGGTGCGGCACCCTGGAGGAAGCGTACACGAAATAGGGCGTATCATCCAGCGCAAGGGTGATGGTGTCGCCGTCCGCCGCATTGAGGTACACATATCCCTTTTCCGGTGTGGCATCCGCTTCTTTTCCGTTCACGCACAGCGTCCAGGTCTTGCTGTAATCCGGGATTCTTATGGCGATCCTTCCGCCCTTTTCCACCTGGTAGGTGATATGCAGGTCGTAAGGATAATCCGTTTTGCAGGTGAGCTTCATTCCGTTTTGGAAGGAAACCTGTCCGTCCGCAAAGAGGTGGCAGAAGACCGTATCCTTATTTTCCCCGTAAGCGTACACGCCGAAGGAGGAGATCAGCCTTGCGACATTGGGCGGGCAGCAGGCGCAGGCATACCATTTAGGCCGCACGGGAAGATCGTGGCGGTGGGTGGGCGAGACACCGGAGATTCCGGGAACCACCTCAAGGGGATTGACATAGAAGAAACGCTTTCCGTCCAGCTGCATTCCCGCAAGCACCGTATTGTAAAAGGCCCGTTCCATCACGTCCGCATATTTTCCGTCCGCTTCATTTTCCAGCATCCGGGAGGCAAAAAGCATAAGGCCTATGGAAGCGCAGGTTTCGGCATACGCCGTGTCGCCCGGAAGATCATAGTCCACGCTGAAGGCTTCCCCGTGCACGGTGGAGCCGATACCGCCGGTGAGGTACATACGCTTTGTGGTGATGCTCTCCCAGAGCTTTCTGCAGGCGGCAAGAAGGCTTTCATCCTCTGTCAGGGAGGCGAGATCCGCCATTGCCGTGTAGAGATAAACGGCGCGGACCGCATGGCCAACCGCATCCGTCTGTTCGCGCACGGGCTTTCCGGCCTGCATATAATCTACATCCGAGGAGTCCGCATTCCACACATGCCAGTTTCTCTTAGCGGCTTCTTCCCTGAAATAGTTGGGATCGCAGCCCCGCCTGTCGATGAAGTGCTTTGCAAGCTCGAGGCAGTGTTTGTTTCCGGTTGCGCGGTACATTTTGAGAAGGGCAAGCTCCACCTCAGGATGTCCCGGACAGCCGTCATTTCCCTTCACGATAAAATGATCATAAATGTGCTCTGCGTTTTTCAGCATCACCTTAAGAAGGGCGTCCTTTCCGGTTGCGTCGAAATAGGCGCAGGCCGCCTCCATCATATGGCCGGAGCAGTACAGCTCATGGCCCTCAAGAAGATTGGTCCAGCGTTTTTCCCTGTCCTTGATGGTGTAGTAGGTATTCAGATACCCATCCGTATCCTGGGCTGCCGCAATGATGTCGATCAGCTCATCCGCCGTATTTTCCAGCTCCAGATCCGGGCTCAGCGACAGAGAATAGGCCACGGCCTCCAGCCATTTGGCAAGATCGCTGTCCTGGAAAACCATTCCGTAAAAGCCGTCCGCCGTATCCTCTCCCCTAAGGGCCCTGCCCGCATTGACAAAGTTCTGGATGACATGGCTCTTTTCCGTATCCTGCGCCTTGTCGTTAAGCACGCTGTACTGATAGGGGATCACCACTTCCCGGATCAGCTTCTGGTACTTTCCGACAAAGCCGCCGGACCGGTATTCTTTGATTCCGATTTGATTTTGTACTTTCATTTCCGCTCCCATCTGCGCGCAAGGGCGCGCGTAAAAATTCTTTCCGCCGTGATCTGACGAAGATTTGTTTCACGGGTTTGCCCGTTTCATTGACAAATCACTTTATATGTATTATGTTCTGTTATAAGAGGAAAATAAATGGATTATATGCGGGTTTATATGGAGAATAATCATGAATGAGATTATGTTGGACAATAGCTGCCTGCCGGTGATGAGCGTCTGCGACCTGTGCGCCGCTCCGGAGGATTTTTACCATGCGGACCGAACGGTGGATTTTCACGTCATGATCTATGTGGTGGAGGGCGTGGTGTATGTGACGGAGGGGGACGTGGATTACGAAATCCATGCGGGCGAGATGCTCTTTTTAAAGAGCGGCATCCGCCACAGGGGAAAGCGGGCCATCGAGAGAGGCACGCGCTGGTACTTTATTCATTTTTATCTGGAGGAATCAGGCGGGATCCCCACTTTTTCTCCGGATTCGTCCGCACCCGTCCCCCATGTGCCTGTGCGCCTGTGTGCGGAGCTGCCAAAGAAACTGACGGGACTTCTGGGAAGCGAGCTGGAGAGACAGCTGATTGAGATGATCGACTATTTTCATTCCGAGGAGCTGATGAAAAAGTGGGAGATCAACCAGAGGATGTTTTCCCTTTTCAGCAGGGCGGCTTTCTGGGGGAAGGAGAAGCGCCAGCCAAGGACGCTGTCCGACCGTATCTGCGATTATCTGAACGGACAGATTGCGGAGCCCTTTTCCGCAGGAAAGCTGGAGAAGCATTTTTTCTTAAGCTACAAGCACATGGCGGCTGTATTTAAGAAGGAAAAGCAGCTCACCCTGCAGCAGTACCACAATAAGGTGCGTATGACTGAGGCCTGCAGGCTTTTAAAATCAACGCTCCTTCCGGTGGGCGAGATCAGCAAGGAGCTTGGGTATCCGGATATGCTCTATTTCAGCCGCTGTTTTCACCGGTTTGCGGGGATGAGCCCCACCCAGTACCGAAAGAGTGTGCCCAGTTTTTATTGATGAGCATTTTGTAAGCTGTCAGGTCTTCCGCTTTGGGTCAGGTTTTGCGAAATCAAAGCGGAAGACCGGATGGCGTACCGAAAATAAATTGCCTAAACTGAGGGACTCTGTTACAATAAGAGAAGAAAGTTAAGGCGGACTGCGGACTGCAAATAGTAAACAAAAAGGAAAGGTGAAGAGACATGAAAATGACAACTGCCCCTATGGGATGGAACAGCTGGGACTGCTACGGCGCTGCGGTCACAGAGGATATTGTGAGAAAGAACGCCGAGTTTATGGCAAAAAATCTAAAGCAGTATGGCTGGGAATATGTGGTGGTGGATATCCAGTGGTACGAGCCGTCGGCGGAAAACCACGAGTATCACCCGTTTACGGAGCTGTGCATGGATGAGTATTCCCGCCTGATCCCTGCGGAGAATCGTTTCCCATCCTCAAAGGGAGGAAAGGGCTTTGCCCCTCTTGCAGAGTATGTGCATTCCCTGGGGCTTAAATTCGGAATTCATATTATGAGAGGGATTCCGAGACAGGCCGTGCACCGCAACACCCCGATCAAGGGCACGGACCGCAGGGCAAGGGAAATCGCAAAGACGGCGAGCATTTGCAGCTGGAACACGGACATGTACGGCGTTGACCCGGATAAGGAGGGGGCAAGGGCTTATTATGACAGCCTGTTTGAGCTGTATGCTTCCTGGGGCGTGGATTTTATCAAATGCGACGATATCGCAAGGAAATTTCCAAAGGAGGAGCAGGAGCTTGTGATGCTCAGCGAGGCGCTGCATGGCTGCGGCAGGGATATGATCCTCAGCCTTTCCCCCGGACCGGCGCCCCTGGAGAAGGCGGAGCTGTTAAAGCAGGTTTCCAATATGTGGCGGATCACGGATGATTTCTGGGATTTCTGGGATCAGCTCTACGATATGTTCCAGCGTGCCGAGAAGTGGTGCACCCATGCCGGGGCAGGCCATTTTCCGGATGCGGACATGCTGCCAATAGGGCCTATCCGTCAGGATTACGATAAGAAGAATACCACAAACTTTACAAAGAGCGAGCAGATTACCATGCTGACGCTCTGGAGCATTTTCCGCTCGCCTCTCATGATCGGCGGTGAAATGACGGGTTTTGACGATTTTACCATGAGTCTGATTACCAACGAGGCGATTCTGAAAATGCACAGGAACGCCCGCCATTCCCATCAGGTCTGGAGAAAAGAGATCGGGGGAGTGGAGCATGTGCTCTGGACTGCGGCGGATACCGAGGGCGGATGGTATGCGGCGGTGTTCAATGCGGGAGATAAGGACAGCATAGTCCGGATTTCCCTTGACGATCTGGAGATCAGCGGGGAAGTTTCCTGCACGGAGCTTTGGAGCGGCAGCAAGGAGAAGGTGACAGGCGAGGTGGAAGCGGAGCTGGAAAGCCACGGCGCAAAGGCGTTTTATTTAAGATGAAAGCCCCGGACAGCGGCCATGGGGATGGGCGTGTTTACACGCACAGCCACA
>CAJTVN010000036.1 GCA_910579685.1 uncultured Lachnospiraceae bacterium
GCACAGCCACATGGACATTGGACGGGCAAGCCGGCATGAGTATGCAGGGCGATAGCCCGGAATACGAATACCGGCGGCGATTGCAGGTGCAATCGGCTTTCATGCGCGGCGGTACGCAGCGCCAGCGGCTTTCATGCGTGGTGGAGCGCCGCAAAGCGGCGCATGAATGTTTAGACAAAAGCCCCATGGGAAACAATTTCAGTGTCCTCCACAGGGCTTTCATCGCTATGACCCGTTACAAGTCAATTCTATTTTAAGCTTTAGTTTCCATGTGTCTTCAGATACTCTTCGAGCTGCGCCGACTGTTCGTTCTGCAGCGCGGTCATCTCGTCAGTCATCTCCAAAAGACCCGCATCCTCCAGATCCTTGATATAGGAATCCCAGCTGTCAACGGATTTGCTTCCGCCGATCACGCTCCACATATATTCCTTGGAAATGTCTCCAACGTCCGTCCCCAGCTCGTTGTTCACCACATAAGCCGCAGGGTTCTTCTTCTCAACCAGCATCTTGGCAGCGTCACGACTGTTTGCGATTACCTTTTCAAACAGCTCGGAGGTCTCCTTTGAGTTGTCAATGTTGTATTCGTCTTTTCTCGCAAACAGATCCTGGAACAGCTTGATACCGATATTCTGCGTGTTATTCTCCTCGCTGTCGCCTGTTATGATAAATTCATAGGTTCCGTCGCCATTATCCTTATAGTGCTCGCCCTCCACGCCAAATCTTCTGTGAACATAGTTCTCAGGCTGAGCCATGTCATCCCAGATCGCATAAGCCCTCTCCGGGTCAGAGCATACGTTTGTGATACCGAAATAGCACCATGCCGGTACGGAGCAGGGATTATCCTGCGGGTTGCCGTTGTCTCCCTTCACCATGTCAATGGGTACCCACTTCGCATCCGGATTGGTTGCATAGAAGGACTTCATGGTGCCGTTGGAGGGATTGTTGTAATTTACCCAGCTGTAAGTTACGCCAAAGCCGCCGTTAGCCATCTCCTCGTCTCTGTCCGTATCGGTGATGATGTTGGGTGTGATCACGCCGTCCGCATAGAGCTTGGCAACTCTCTCAAGCCAGATTCTGCGGTCTTCCGTAGCCGCGCCATATACATAGGTTCCGTCCGCTTTCCTCACAAAGCCGTCTTTTCCATAACCCTCGCCGCTTCCCTGAATCCAGGGCCAGAAGCTTCTGATATCGTAACCGTCCCCGCCAAGTCCGTAGGTGTCCTTCACGCCGTTTCCGTCAGGATCGTCATTGGTAAAGGCATAAAGCACGTCTTCCAGCTCGTCAAGCGTGGTGGGAACCTGCAGTCCCAGGTTATCCAGCCAGTCCTGTCTGATCCAGAGCGTCTCACAACAAGGCTCAGCCACATCGCCGGGAATCCTGTAGATCGCGCCGTCGTCGCTGGCCGCATAGAACAGAACAGTGGGATCCACATCATTATAGTAGTCACGCATAACCGTGTATTTCTCCATATAAGGAGCCACGTCTACCAGCAGTCCCGCATCAACCCACTTTACAAAGTCCTCCTCCATGTTCCACCACCAGATGATATCCGGTCTCTGTGTCTCATCCGTCATCAGCAGCGTGATCTTTGCCGTCGCATCCGACCATCCGGGCAATGCCACAACGGTGATATCCAGATTGTAGCGTTCCTCCAGCCACTGCTCGATCTGGCTGTCCGGCTGGGTATAGCCCTGCAGACATACCACAGTCATCCTCATGGTTTCCGACTGGTTCAGCACGTCGATCTTTTCATCGGAAACCGGCGTTTCCGTTTCCGCTCCCGCATCCGCACTCTCCTTCTGCTCTGAGCCGGATGCTTCCTGTCCGGCTGCCGCACCCTGATCCGCAGCTCCCTTGTCGGAACCGCCGCCGCAGCCTGCCAGCATTCCCACCGCCATCACTGCCGATAACAAAAGTGCCACTATTCTTTTCTTCATGGTATTCCTCCCTTAAAAAATAATATTTTTATTTTTAATGCGGGCTTTTTTATAAGGCTCTTAAAGCCCGCACATAAAAACCGTTAACCTTCCACGCCGCATCTCCCGTCATGCAAAGTCAGCCTTTCACGCCTCCGATCATAACGCCCTTCACAAAGTACTTCTGAACGAAGGGATATACGCACAGGATGGGAACCGTTGCCACCACCACGGATGCCGATTTGATCGTGGCCGCAGTAACGTTGGTAGCCGCCGCCACCGACACGCCGGCCGACTGCATGGCCTGGTTGGTGTTGGTGAGCATATAGCGGAGCACCGCCTGCAGCGCCCATCTCTCTTTTGTATTAATATAAAGCACGGTCGAGAAGTAATCATTTCCAGTATCCGACCGCCGTAAACAGCGCGATGGTCGCGATGGTTGCCTTGGAAAGCGGAAGAATGATCTTCCAGAATACCGTAACCTCCGTAGCCCCGTCGATCTTCGCCGACTCCTCCAGGCTCTCCGGCAGCGACTGGAAAAAGCTCTTCATAATGATAACGTTGTAGGCACTCACAAGTCCCGGCAGGATCAGAGACAGGCGGTTGTCAATCAGGCCCAGATTTTTCATCAGTAAATATCCGGGGATCATACCGCCGGAAAACAGCATGGTGAAGAGCACCAGAAGCAGCATGGCCTTGGAAAAGGGCAGGTACTTTTTGGAAAGAGGATATGCCGTGGTCGCCGTGAACAACGTCCCGAAAAAGGTTCCGGATAATGTCACCAATATTGTCGTAAAGTAGCCGCTCCAAATGGAAGGATCATTAAATACCTTGGCATAGGTTTCCAGGTTAAAGCCCTTGGGCCAGAGGAACACGCCGCCCTTCGCGGTGGCCTCCACGGAGCTTAAGGACATCATGATCACATGCCAGAACGGATACACCATGACGATGCAGAGCAGTGTAAAAAATATGTAATTAAATATGCTGAAAGCGATTTCAGGTTTGCCTCGTTTAATTGCCTTATGTTGCATTTTTCCACTCCTCCCTTAATACAGACCTTCGTTTCCGGTCTTCTTCGCAATCTGGTTTACAACAACGATCAGGATAAACGCCACCACGGATTTGAACATACCGGCCGCCGTACTGAAGGAGTAATCCGCATTCTCAATACCCATTCGGTACACGTACGTATCAATGATATCCGCAACGTCATACACATGTGTGGAGTACAGCATGAAGATCTGATCGAAACCGGCGTTGAGAATATTTCCGCAGTTCATAATGAAGCAGACAACAATGGTCGGGACAATGGACGGGAGGGTGATGTTCAGCGCCTGTTTCCACTTTCCGGCCCCGTCTATGGAAGCCGCCTCATAAAGCTGCGGGTCAATACCGCTGATCGCCGCAAAATACAGGATGGTTCCCCAGCCCATTCCTTTGTAGATATCCGTGATGATCAGCATCGGCACGAACAGCTTGGGATTTGTCAGCACCATAACTCTCTGGCCCGTAATCTGGTATATAAACTGTGTGATCAGGCCGTTATCGGGATCCAGAAGGGTCATGATGATACCGGCCAGGATAACCCAGGAAATAAAGTGCGGAAGGTACAGAAGCGTCTGGGAGACCTTCTTAAATTTGAGGCTCCTCATCTCGTTCATCATCAGCGCAAGAATGACCGGAATCGGGAATCCGATGATCAGCTTCAGCAGGCTGATGACCACAGTGTTGCGCAGAACCGGGATAAACGACCGTTTGGAAAACAGCTTGATAAACTGGTCGAATCCCACCCATGCGCTCTTTGACGGATCATACTGATTGTAATCCATGAAAGCGATCTTTAATCCGTACATAGGCGCATACTTAAATACCGCAAAAAATATAATTCCGGGGATCAGCAGGAAATACAGCCACCGGTATTTCACCATATCCTTCCACGTTTGCCGGCATCTTGCCCCAAAATCCACAGGCGCCTGTTTTTTACTTACTGCCATTTCACTCTCTCCTCTCCTTTTTGCTCTTTTGAGATTTATGCAATGCACTATTTTGCATGATCATTGTGCATTTTTTATAATATTTCAACGATTATATAAAATCGTGCATCTTATGCATTCTTTAATGCATTCCAGACATCACTTCTCCTCCACGAAAAAATCCGGAGCATCGCGCTCCGGATTTCATCCCGTTTTCCCTGTCTGATTTATTTTCTTTCAGGGTGCGTATTCTCTTATCATGGCGCAAACGCCGGCTCAGCCTCCGGAAGATTTGCGCAGAATAATCTCCCCGTAAACCATAATTTTCTCATAAGGCGCCCCGGGATATTTCATCCGCCACAGAAAACACTGCACCATCCGCCTTCCAAGCCACTTGGCATCCACATTCACCGTGGTAAAAAAGGGATCCAGCATTCCCTCCTCGTCATTGTCAAAGCCGGTAACTGCCACGTCCTCAGGCACCCGGATTCCCTTTGTGCGCAAGGCCTGGGTGAGAACCTTGGCAATGGAATCGTTTCCGCAGACCACCGCCTGCGGCAGTCCCTGATAGCCCTCCACAATCGCCGAGAAGGTATCCGGTTCATAAAAATGATCACTCTGGGCATCCGGAATCACGATCGACGGGTCAATCACAAGACCCGCCTTCTGCATGGCATAGAGATAACCGTCAAAACGATCCTTCATGGTCTCATATACGCTGCTGTTCTCATTCAGAAAGCCAATCCGTTTCATCCCCTGGCCAATCAGGTGCCGGGTAAGCTGAGCGACTGCATGGAAGCTCTCCATCTTCACGATATCGCCAATTGGCTCCTCCCCTTGTGCATAATTGTCAAGCAGATACACTTCGATTCCCTTGCTCCGGATCTGCTTCAAATATTCCGTATCCAGAAGATTCACGCAGAAGACCGCATGGATCTCTTCGTTCAGGCCCAGCGGAAGGCGCAGGGCCTCCTCGTCCTGACGTGTGACTACCGCCACCTGCGTCTGACAGTTATGGCGGCTGGCCTCCTCCGATATCCCGCTGATCACCTTATCCCAATAGACGGCCACGTCCGCCTTCCTCAGAATCATAATCCGGTATACCGTATCCCTCTCATTTTCCTCCGGCTCCCCTTCCGGAATACCCAGCCTGGAATACCCAAGGCTCTGCGCATACTTTACAATCATTTCCCTGGTCTGGGGCGCCACCATATCATTCCCCTTGAGCGCCATGGAAACCGTATTTCTCGAAAAGCCAAGCTCCTTTGCGATACGCTGAATTGTTATCTTTCCCATCACAATCTCCTCACATTCTGTGATGAGTATAGCACAGCGCCCAGAAAAACGCAATAATTGCACGTTCAATTCAGCAAAAACGCACGAATGCACAAAGAATTCTGACTTTTTTAATGCATTATTTCAGATAATTTACCAGCAGAATCGCCACGCCCAGCACTGTCAGGATCACGCCCGTGACCCGGTTCAGTGTCACCGCACTTGCCTTATTTGCAAACCGGGCCGCAACTCTCGCCCACAGCAGGGTGGACGCCACGCAGAAAACGAGACATGCCACATCCGGCATCCCGCCGATGGCAAAGTGGCTGCAGGCCCCCGTAAATGCCGTGAACGCCATGATAAAGACGCTGGTTCCAACAGCGGTTTTCAGCTCATAGCCGAGAACACTGGTGAGCAGCAACAGCATCATCATACCGCCTCCGGCACCCACAAAGCCGCAGATGAATCCCACCACAATCCCGCTTACGGCCGACTGAACGATTCTCTTTTTCACGCTGACGCCCGCCATGGATTCCTTTGTGGTCATGACCGGCTTCACAATAAACTTGATACCCAGCAGCAGCGTCATGAACATGGAAAAACTCCCCATGGTGGTATTGGGTACAAGACTTGCCACCCAGCTTCCCACCAAGGTAAAGGCGAGAACCGCCGCCATCATCACCAGGCCGTTACGGATATCCAGATTTTTATTCTTCCCGTAGGTGTAGGCGCTGACCGCACTGGCAAGGACATCGCTGGCAAGAGCGATTCCCACCGCCTCATAGGCCGGAACCCCCAGAAAAGTGATCAGCATGGGGCTGATCACCGCAGCGGCGCTCATCCCCGCAAATCCCGTGCCAAGGCCGGCCCCGATTCCCGCAATAAAACAGATCAAAAGCTTGTACATTCTTCCATTTCCTCCTTCAGATATTGATCCACGTTTCTGTGTATACGCTCGTTACATCTCTGCATCAGCTCCGCCTCCTCCCTGGAAATCCCGCGAAACATGACCTCCACGAATTTTTCCTGGGCCGCCCTGCCATCCGCTATGATCGCAAGAGCGTTGTCACAGATTTTGAGATGCGCCGTCTTTCGGTTTCCCCCGGCATATTCCCTGCGAAGATACCCCTTGGCCTCCAGGGTCTTAACAGAGGATGATACCTGAGACTTTGACAGATACCGGATCTCCACGATTTCTGTGGCCGTGTCATAAAGCGGATTGTTAGCCAGAAACAGTAAAATATCCAGTTCCATCCGGGTAAGATCATGTTTTTCACAGACTCGTTCCACGCATCTGGAATAAAGGGTTTTGACGGCGTTTTGATGTTCCCATAAATTAAGTGGCAGCATATTTTTCCCTCTTTAACTCATTTTGTTCTTTTTAGAACTATTTTAGCGCAGTTTTCAAAAAAGTCAAGACAAAAAATCCCGGGAGGCAGTTCTCAGGGAGAACGCCATTCCCGGGACGGCTGGCTTTAGTCTACATCGGGGCGCCGCAGAACGGCTCATGATGGTTTCGGTGCTCCTCCAATATTTTCTTCGCCTGCCCGACAATCCGTCCGTCTGTCCGGAAAACGCTGTACTCGCTCATGGCGGGAAGCCCCATGGGAACCCCCTCCTTGCGAAAGCGCATACCGCTGTCCAGCACCCGCTTGGCCGAGAGATGATAGCTGGCGATATCCGTCTGTTCCAGGAATTTTCGGATCACGTCCGGAGTCACTCCGGCACCCGCCATGATATCAGGCCCGCCTTCCTTCCTTTGCTTCTCACAAAGGCGCTGCAGCAGCTCCATTCCTTCCAGACAGCTCCCCTGCTGGCCCGAGGTCAGGATCGTATCAATGCCAAGCTCCGCCGCCTGCCCATAGGCCAAAAGCGGATCCCTGCACAGGTCAAAGGCCCGATGAAGCGTCACCTTCATCCCGTCCGCCTCCCTCATCAGCTCTTTCATCTGTTCCATATCAAGGTCGCCGTCCGCCGTAAGGCATCCGATCACCACGCCTTCGGCTCCCGCTTCTTTAAAGAGCACGATTTCTCTCTTTATAATCGCAAGCTCATGATCCGTATAGAGAAAATCCCCGAACCGGGGACGCAGAAGCACCCGGATCGGAATACTGCTGTACTTTCTTATCTCCTCGTACAGGGCAAGGCTCGGCGACGTTCCTCCTATCACAAGAGCCGCACACAGTTCCAGCCTGTCCGCTCCGCCGCCTGCCGCCTCCAGCGCCGATTCCGCACTGTCCACGCAGCATTCCAGTATATAGTTATTCCTGTTCATAAACCCTTCCTTTCCTTACATTGCGCCTGCCAGCACCACGCTTGCGATAATTCCCGCCAGCGTGGACAAAAGCGCTCCCGTCAGCGTATATCTGGTTTTTGTCACCCTGGCCGCCAGAAAATATACGCTCATAGTGTAAAAAATTGTCTCCGTGCAGCTCATCATAATGGAGGTAATCAGCCCGATCCGGGAGTCCGTTCCATAATTCTTGAAAATATCCAGCACAAGCCCGGTTGCCGCCGAGGAGGAAAACATCTTGATAAAGGAGAGCGGCACCAGCTCTGCAGGAAAATGGAAAAGATCCGACACCGGCCTGCACAGCCCTTCCAGGAACGACAGAAAGCCGGATGAGCGCAGCACTCCCACGGCAATCATGAGAGCGACCAGCGTGGGCATGATTCCCACCACGGTTTTGAACCCCTCCTTCGCTCCTCTCACAAAATCCTCATATACATTGCATTTATTGATAATCCCGTAGGCGATAATATAAAAAATCAGCACCGGGATAATGATGTTGGATAGATTGGACAAAACCTGGGCCATGCGTTAAAACCTGCCTCGTTTCCTCCTTACAATATATGGCCTGCGGCCCCGCAGTATTCATTCTACAGGCAGAAAGCCGCATACAGAGGAACCGCAAGGATATTTCCATCTGTTCCGAAATTCTTTTCGGACAGCCGGATTATGCACTCCGGTACATATCTGTCCGCAAAATACTTTAGACTCCTCGCCCTTACGTTTGTTCCTGATTTCACCTCCACCGGCACGATCTTTCCCTGCCTTTGTATCACAAAATCCACCTCCACCACAGGAGCCTCACAAGTCCAGTAATAAATATCGTACCCGGAAGCCGTCAGCGTCTGCGCCGTGTAATTCTCCGCCAAAGCCCCTCTGTACAGATCGGACAACTCATTTCTGACAATATTTTCCCACAAAATTCCTGTAAAGGATGCCAGAAGCCCCACGTCTGACAGATATAACTTAAAGGCGGACACATCACGGAACGCCACAAGAGGCAGTTCTCCCCTCGTCACCCTGTCGCAGGGCAGCACCACACCTGCGGAAACAAGCCACGCAATGGAATCCCCGAACAGACCTGCCGTCGCCCCCTTTCGAATCAGCTTATACTGAAACTTTTTGTTTTCCTTTGCGAGCTGTGCCGGTATAGAGCGAAATGCGTTCCTGATCTTTGTGCTCTCGCTCTCACTCGCATACTTTGCCATATCCGCCACATAAGCGCTCAGGATCAGATTCTGCGTCTCCGGCACATTAACCAGCGACGCCCTCTCCAGATATTGGTTGATCGCGGCAGGCATTCCTCCGATAAAAAGATATCTGTTGTACCAGTGAAGCAGTTCCTGATGAATCTCCCCGGGCATTTCCCGTATCCCCTCAAAATGCTCTCGGATCAGACTCACCAGGTGCTTCTGCCCCATGGCTGCCAGAAACTCATCAAATCTTAGCGGATACAGGGTCTTCATCACTACCTTTCCCACCGGAAAAGAATATTTTTTTCGGTTTACAGCCACTCCAAGCAGACTTCCCGCCGCCGCTATATGATATTCCGGAGCCTCCTCGCAAAAATATTTTAAGGAGGTAAGCGCTCTCTCGCATTCCTGGATCTCGTCAAAGATCAGCAGGGTTTCATCCGGAACCACCTTCTGATCAAAATATTCCTCCAAAAAACGTATGATGCGCTCCGGTCCGAGCTCTCCCTCAAAATATCCTGCCACGATCTTCATCCGTTCAAAGTTGACATAAATTGTGTTCTTAAAATATCTGTCCCCAAATTCCCGGAGAATAAATGTCTTCCCGACCTGCCTTACTCCGTGCAGCAGCAGCGGCATACGGTTTTTGCGCTGTTCCTTCCATAACACCAGCTCCTGCATCATATTTCTTTCCACGGCCCTTTTTCCTCCCTTCCGTCAGAAATTTTCTGGCATATTTAAAGCTCTGTTCTTCGTCTATGATATTGCCTGCGGATTGTTTCGCACTCCGTGCTTTCACAATCCCGGCATCGATCTATACTATTATTATATTTCCAAATCTGTCTTTTGCAACAGAAAAAGTCATTTCAAAATGATTTTTTCCCAAAAAATAATCATTTCAAAATGACTTTTTCTCATTCTTCTGTCACAAACATCGCAGCATTCCGGCTCAGGGGATCCCGCCTTTCATAATCAAAGAGCACAAAGCAGGGTTCTCCCCGCCTGGGGCGCCCCCCGGCCCCGCCCTCCGCCATCTCCCAGACCGGGTAAAAAAACGGCTCCAGATGCGTCATTTTCATGAGCTGCCTTGCGTGATATCCGGAGTACCCCTCCAGATATCCGGGCGCTTCTTCCTCTTTTTCGTAAAACTCCCGGATTCGGCGGTAGTACGGCGTCAAATCCCGGGCAAAGGCCGGGCGGCTCTTCGCATTTTCCCGGAGGTAATAATCAAAGGTCAGAAGCTCCCGGTAGAGCTCCGCTCTCTCCCGGTCCGTCTCTGCGGCAAAATCGAGCAATACCTGAAAACGCAGGGCTCTCGCCGGAGTGTTCCGAAAATAACCTTTTCTCTCGTAATAGCCCGCCAGAGCCTCAAACATGGCAAAGGGGCCAGCAAAGCTTTCCGAAAGGACCGCAAGTGCGCTGCAAAACTGTCCGGAATTATAGTAGAGCTCCACCATCTCCTCGACTCTTTTCAGTTTCAGCAATTCCTCATAGGAAAGCCATCTGGTGCGCAGCACCTCGTAGGGCGGCTTTGCCCGGTGCAGGATCCCATATTCCTCTGTCTTGCGGGCCATGGGCGAGCCCTTCAGAACCTTCAAAAAGCCCAGCTGAAGCTGATCCGGTTTCATGCCGTACACTTGGTCAAAGGAAGCGGCAAAGCTTTCATAGCCCTCATAGGGAAGCCCTGCGATCAGATCCAGATGAATATGGATATTTCTCCCTTTTCGAAGCCGGGAAACCACCCGGGCAATGCGCCGGGTATCCGCAGGCCGGTTGATCTCCTTCAGAGTCCTCTCATTGACGGACTGCACTCCGATCTCCAGCTGCGCCAGACCGGGGCGCAGAGTCTCAAGCAGGCAGAGCTCATCCTCCTTCATGAGATCCGCTGCAATCTCAAAATGAAAGTTGGTGACGCCATTGTCATTTTCTTTCAGAAAACGCCAGATCTCCAGGGCATGTGCGTGATTGCAGTTAAAGGTCCTGTCAATAAACTTAACCTGGGGGACCTTTTTCTCAAGGAAAAAACGCAGCTCTCTTTTTACCCTGTCCATACCGCGCAGCCGCACGGTCCTGTCGATGGAAGAAAGGCAATAGCTGCAGCGGTAAGGACAGCCCCTGGAGGATTCGTAGTAAATGATCCTGTGATCAAGCTCTTTCAGATCCCGGTAGAGAAAAGGGAGCGTGTCCAAATCCAGTTCCTCCCGCCCTGGCGTTCTTCCCCCTCTTAAGATCAGTCCCCGGATCGCGCGCAGTCCCTCCTCCGTGTCCGCCGCCCCGTCTCCATCCCGCTTTCTCTCCTGCCGCATCACATAAAAGCCCAGAAGCTCCCGGAAGGTTTCCTCTCCCTCCCCGGCCATGATGCCTCTGACATTTGGGTATGCGGCAAGCAGCTCCTTCCCGTCAAAGGAAACCTCAGGCCCTCCCAGCCATATGTCCGTATCCGGCAGGAGGCCCGCAAGATCCGCAAGCAGCTCCCTGACCATCTCAAAATTCCAGATATAGCAGGAAAACCCGATAACATCGGGTTTTCTCCTGTACAGATCGGCGAGTATCTCCTCCGCCGCATGATTGATCGTGTATTCCGCCGTCTCGATCAATTTCTCGTTTTCCTCCCCGGCATAGGCCTTAAGGCTTCGGATCGCCGGATTGGAATGGATGTATTTGGCATTAATGCCTACCAGTAAAAATTTCATAAGGATGCAATAAACCTGTCAAAGGCCTCCTGTCCCTGCGGCGTTCTCTTGTAGACTCCTGAATCCGCAAGCACCTGCATGAACACCAGACCGATTTCCTTTTCCACGATTTCGTCGATGTTGGAGCTGTCAATGCTGTCGTATTTTCCCTTGAATTCATCTACCCAGTCCGCATGTTTTGCAAGAGCCTCGTCGCCGCGCAGATCCCTGCCTGCCAGCATGGCCTCCTTAAGCCGTTCCATCTCGCCCTTCAGTCTTGCGGGGAGAACGGCAAGGCCCATAACCTCAATCAGGCCGATATTCTCCTTCTTGATATGGTGCAGATTCGCATGGGGATGATAAACGCCAAGGGGATGTTCCTCAGTAGTAATGTTATTTCTCAGCACAAGGTCAAGCTCGTATTTTCCCCCTCTTTTTCTCGCAATGGGGGTAATTGTGTTGTGCGGTTCCCCTTCCGTCTCGGCAAAGATAAAGGCCGCCTCGTCCGTGTAGCCTCTCCATTTTTCCAGTATCACGTCCGCCAGCGCAATGATGCGTTCGGTGTCCGCAGCGCTTAACCGGATCACGGACATGGGCCACTTTACAATCCCTGCCTCCACATCCTCGAAGCCCTTCACCGTAAAGCTTCTCTCCACAGGCGCTTTTGCCATGGCAAACTCATAGTGGCCGCCCTGGAAGTGATCATGGCTTAAGATGGAGCCTCCCACAATCGGAAGATCCGCATTGGAGCCCACAAAATAGTGAGGGAACTGCTTTACAAAGTCAAACAGCTTGCAGAAGGTATTGTGCTCAATCTTCATGGGTACGTGCTTCCCGTTAAACACAATGCAGTGTTCATTGTAATATACGTAAGGCGAATACTGGAAGCCCCAGGTATCGCCCTGTATGGTCACGGGTATAATCCGATGATTCTGCCTGGCCGGGTGGTTCACTCTGCCCGCATAGCCCTCGTTTTCCCTGCACAGCAGGCATTTCGGATATCCGGACTGCTTTGCGGTCTTTGCCGCAGCGATGGCCTTCGGATCCTTCTCCGGCTTGGAAAGATTGATGGTGATATCCAGATCCCCATATTCCGTCGGGGCAATCCATTTCATATCCTTCTTGATCCGGTATCTGCGGATATAATCCGAATCGCTGCTGAATTTGTAATAGAAATCCGTCGCCTGTCTGGGACTCTCCCTGTACAGCTCTTCAAACTTCCGGATCACCTCGCTGGGCCTTGGAAGCAGCACGCTCATGATCTTCGTGTCAAAAAGGTCTCTGTAGACCACTCCGTTTTCCGCCATAAGCCCGGCCTCATACGCATAATCCAGCATTCCTTCCAGAATTTCCGGAAGCTCCTCCATGCTGACATCCACAGGCTGTGACGCATCCTCAAGTTCCTCCAGGCCGAACAGCTCAAGAAGCCTGTTGATTGTATAGATCTCGTCCTCCTTCGGCACCAGTCCTGTCAATATGCCGTAGGCTGTCAATTTTCTGATAAGTTCCTGAATCATCGCTTATTCTCTTCCTTTCCATTTCGTCCCTGTTTACAGGAAACGGCAGGTCTGACTCCCTGCCGCATCCTCTTTGCACATCCACATTACAAAACAGCCGGGCCGTCTCCAACCTCAACCACATAGAAATCCGCCGCATAGCCGATTCTGGATTTGTATGCCCTGCCGACCTGATCAATAAAACGGTCAATCGCCTCGTCCTTCACAATGCTGACCGTGCATCCGCCAAAGCCCGCACCCGTCATGCGGGAGCCGATCACGCCCTCCACCTTCCAGGCCTCCTCAACCAGCGTATCCAGCTCAGCGCCCGTCACCTCGTAATCATCTCTCAGGGAGACATGGGAAGCGTTCATGAGCTGTCCGAACAGGTCGATATCGTCCGCCTGCAGAGCCGCCACCGCCTGAAGTGTTCTCTGGTTCTCATAAACCGCATGCTTTGCTCTCTTTACCCTGGTGGTATCCTTGATCGCAGACTTGTACTGCTCAAACCGTTCCTGCGTCAGCTCCCCAAGGCTCTTGATATCCACCACCTTCTGAAGCTCGGAAAGAGCCGTCTCACACTCGCTTCTTCTCTCATTGTATTTGGAATCGCCAAGGCCTCTTTTTTTGTTACTGCAGGCGATCACGATCTTCGCTCCCTTTAGCTTTACCGGAGCATATGTATAGGACAGATCAGCGGTGTCCAGGAAAATCGCATGATCTTTTTTGCCCATGGCAATTGCAAACTGATCCATGATCCCACAGTTTACGCCGTTAAATTTATTCTCGGAAAACTGGCCGATCAGGGCAAGATCCTGGTTACTCACCTCAAACCCGAAGAACTCACGGAGAATCGCCCCCGTGACCACCTCCACAGACGCAGACGAGGAAAGCCCGGAACCGTTAGGGATATTGCCGCTCAGCAGAATGTCCATTCCGCTTGGAATCTGAAACCCCCGTTCCCCGAAAGCCCACATAACTCCCTTTGGATAATTCGTCCATCCGGCTTCCTTCTCCGGCTTCAAATCTTCAAGATCCGATTCAATCACCCCAAGATGCTCAAAATTCATGGAATAAAACCGAAGCTTTTTGTCTTCTCTCACACGGGCGCACGCATAAGTTCCGATGGTGAGCGCACAGGGAAATACATGTCCCCCGTTGTAATCCGTGTGCTCGCCGATCAGATTTACCCGTCCGGGTGCAAAAAACACTTTAACGCCATTCCGATCCCCGAATACCTCTTCAAATCTTTTTAAAACTGTCTCTTTCATCCTCTTACCTCCAAAAAGAAATACCTGTTTCGTTATCTCTACACTATACCGAAATACACGCTCCCGCTAGTAAAGATTGTTACATAAACCAGTCAAAATGTTAACTGTTCAGTTTGTTTACCTGATTGATAAAATCCTCGATCTGTTTAAGATATTCCTTGTTTCTTCTCGTTTCCCCCTTCTGCATCTCCCTCCGATAGGCGGATGGGGACATTTGTTTCATCTGCTTGAATGATTTGGAAAAGACCAGGGGATCCGTGTACCCGCAGGACAGGGCGATGCTTTCAACCGGAAGATCCGTGAGCTGCAAAAGCTCCGTGGCCTTTGTTACCCGAAAGGCCGTGAGAAACCGCTGGGGCGACATGCCCGTCGCATTGTGGAACAGCGTATAGAGATAGCTTCTGTTGATGCATACATAATCCGCAACGTCTGTGATCCGGATCGGGTTGCAGTAGTTTCCCTGAATAAATTCCACCGCCCGCCTCACATAATTATCCGCCCCCCTGCTCTCCCCCTTTTCCTCAAGCGAAGCCCCCTCGGCAATGAGTGACAGAAACAAATACAGCTGGCCGTTTCTGCGCAGGTCATTGGCCGCACCAAAGGTATTGTGCTCCATCATATCCTTTACCGCCCGGTACAGTTCCTCCCCCTTCTCGGATTTGAAGATCGGATTGGAGAGCGAAAGGCCCATGGACTTTATGATATCCGGCGCAAGCGCTCCCCCAAAGCCCACCCATACATAAGTCCAGGGATCTTCCTCATCCGCCTGATAAAAGGCAAGCTCCTCCGGAAGGATTAAAAACCCGTATCCCCGCTCCAGCGGATACTCCTTCCCTCCCATGGAAAACCGCCCTCTGCCGCTCAAAATAAAATGTATCAGATAGTGGGGCTTTATCGCCGGTCCAAAGCTGTGAAGAGGCTCCGTCCTCGAGAGTCCGCAGCAATTCACAATCAGGCTCTCATCCTTTCCCTTGGCAAATTCAAGCTTGTACGCCTTTTCCACCTGTCATTCCTCCCCATTCCCGGATTCTGCGGACAGAACCGCCTGCTCTGCGTCATAGGAAAGGGCAAGGGAAATCCCCTCTTCCCCGTATTCCTCCACCGGAAGAAGAATCTCAAAGGCTCCTCCCTCCGTATCCAGAAGAGACAGCAGCCAGGGGGTATTCTCCACATTGCGGCGTATCGCAAGTCCCTCCAGGGTCTGTCCCGGCGCAAAGGGCTCCATACCCTCGAGATCGTTCCCGCCGCTTCCTTCTTCTCCCTTCTCATACAGGCGCAGCTCCTCAAAGGAAAAAGAAGTCCCATTATAGATTCTTACCGGAATCAGGGTGCGGACAGCCGCATCCTCCCGCTCTTTGAGATCGGATATCATTGTCTGATATTCTTTGTAGGAGGCTATAATGGAATCCATGTCAGCCACCAGCTGGTCAATCTCCTCCTCCTTCATTTCAGAGAGATTGTAGTCCTCCACGGCAGCCGCCCTCCCGCCAAGCTCCTGGAGCGCCTGATCAAGGGAATTATCTTTAATCTGCCGATGAGCTTCCACCACCTCATTGTGAATCTCCACCATCTGCGCATATTTCTGCTGTGCCTTTTCCACCATCTCCTGTGAAGGGCCGCAGGCTCCCAGCAGCAGAAGGAAACCCGATATTGCCGCTAAAAAAACTGCCTTTATGCTCTTTCTCATAAGCTCCTCCCATATAAATAAAAAAATTTTAGCGGCAGTGGTTTAAACTGCCGCTCTGTATTTCCTTTTACCGGAATCATTCAATTGACAGCAAAGGGCTACTCCGCAAACAGCTGCGTTCCATCCCACAAATTCAGGCCGCCGTCTTCTTCCCCGCCGCCCACGGGGACAGCCTGCCAGCGCAGAACCGTATATCCGGACTCTTCAATACTCACTTCCACTTCCAGATTCTGTGTCTTTGAGACCGGACAGGTATAGGAATAGACACTGCCCTCCGCGGTAACGTCAGAGGGGACTTCCCCGTTTAAAAGCTGCGCAAGTATGGCCTGCGCCTCGCAATCCGCCGCATAGTAATCGGTTACAGCCTGAGCCGATGCGTCCGCAAGACGCCCATCTGCCCGAACCGTGGCCAGGCTGAGCAGGCCAAATATGGTCAGACAGAGCACGGCAAACACTACCAGCAGGGAAATGCCTCCCACGGCCGGAGGCGAAAAGCTCTCTTTTTTATTCATCCGCATCCACCTCCTGCCATGCCACTTCAAGTTCAAACAAAATCCCGGGATCCGCTTTCTGTGCGTCTGTGGCAACCTGCACGGACGCCTTCCTGAGTCCGGACACCTGCGCCGGCACTTCCTGCGCAATCAGATAATAGACGCCGTCCTTGTCCGTCACGTTCCAGTTCTCGTCATAGTCAATACGAAGCTCGCCCTGTTCATAAGTACCTCCCAGCATCCTGCCGGTCTGCGTAAAGGCATTCTCAATATCCCCGCCCTTATGGCGAATCACCTCGGCCGCATTCTGTGCGGCTATAGCCGCACGTCCCTTCTCCTCGCTGCGGACGGAGATGGCATCCGATTTGACAAAGGCCTGAAGGCACAGGGCCGATGCCAGTGCGAAGACAAGCAGCATCACCATCTGCTCAATCAATACAAGAGGCGCTTTACTCCTCATCTGCGTCCCTCCCCTCTGCCTGCAGGGACAGCACCATGGAGGTGCTCTCTCCCTCAGAATCTATGGCAGTCACAGACAAAAGGCCGTCGTCCAGGGCCATCTCAACCCCCTGTGATTCCATAATGCGCTCTCCATCCCTCGGATGCAGGGACAGGGATGTGTCTGCGTACAGCTCCATAATATAACCGTCATAGTAATAAACACGTGTGCCATAACCGTTTTTGTCCGGCAAAACCAGGGCGTTTCCTTCGCCAAAGTCTTCGATCGCCACCTCTTTTGGATTTGCGGCCTGCCGCACCCTGGTGGAGATATACTGCACACAGGCATTGCGGTCAATAACCTCGTCCCCGCGCACAACCAGCCGTCTGTAGGCATCTGCGCCTGTGAGCAGCACGATCAGCACGCACACGGCAAACACGCCAAACAGAGTGAGGGCAATCAGTCCGTCAAAATGATATTCAGTAAGTCGTCTCTTCATGGCTCATTCTCCAGCACTGTTATATCCGGCATCAGGTTTTCCGCAAATCTGTCATAATAGACCGTATACTGCTTCTCATCTACCTGAACGCCATAATATTCTTTTAAATACTCCAAATCAGGGGGATAGATACCCTCGGCGGCATAGCAGGTCACACATCCCCGGCGCAGAACCGTATCCAGCTGCGAAAGGGCCTCCGCCTTACGCCCGTTTTCCAGGCCATTCAGGGCGGAAGCAAAAAAGAGCAGCACGACAACCACCACGCAGGGTAAAAGCAAGCCCTGAAGGATACCTAAACCTTTCTTTTCTTTTCTCATATTCATCCCCTACCGCAATAATATTCCTAGCCCACAGCCGATATGATGTGCATCAGGGGCAGCATCACAGACAGCAGAATCATACCTACCAGTACAGAACACACCAGAACCAGGGCGGGTTCCACACGGTTTACCACCTCTTCCAGAGCCGCTTCGCTCTCCTCCGCCATATCCCTGGCAATCTTTTCCATGGATGTGTCCCCGGCACCGCTCTTCATTCCCAGCTCCAGAAGGTGGCAGGAAGAAGCGGGAAGAAGTCCGCTTTCCTTGAGCGCATTGCCCGAACTCTTTCCCTCATCCAGAAGGGTCCGGCAGTCCGCACAACGTTTCTTTGCATCCGGCACATCCTCCATCAGGGTGCTTGCCAGAGTAACGGCTTCCTCCAGCGGCATACCGCTGCTCATGCCCATGGAAAGAGCCTGGGCCAGACGGGCCGTATTCATCCTGCGGGCCACGCCCTTGTCCCCCCAGGTATTCCGCCACAGGGAAAGCACCTTATTCCGGAAAGAATCCACTGCCGCAAAGGCTGCGAAAAATACCACCAAAATCACCAGAATCACCCAGAGAACCGGCATAATGCCATCCAGCCAGCGGCCAAAGGTAAGCAGGCCTGCGGCCATTCCCGTAAGGCTTCCACCCAAAGATTTATATACGTCGTCAAAAATCGGCAGTACCCGAATCAGCAGCACCGCAATCACGATCAGCATCAGCATAAGCATCACGGCAGGATACAGCAGAGCGCTTCGCACGCGCCTGTCAAGCCGGGTTCTGTATTCATAGTAATTGGAAAGCGCCAGAAGCGCTTCCTCACTGCGTCCCGCCTGCTCTCCCACGTCAACCAGACCCCACACATAGGCGGGAAACCGGCCCGTGCTCTTGAGTGCGGCGGAAAGAGACGCCCCCGCATCCACCTGCTCTGTCATATCCTTTATTAACTCTTTGTACTCCGGGCTGCTCTCCTCCTGCAGCAGAGCCAGCCCGTCCCCCACGCCAACGCCTGCGTGCATGAGAAGGGACAGTTCAAGACACAGAGAGGAAATTCCTTCATGCGAAATTACTTTCATCATCATCATACTCCAATCCTGTTAATTTTTAATAAAGATATTTCACGGTATAATTGCTTCCGTTGCCTATGTAATCCATAATTGCGCTGCTGCTTCCGTTGGCCGATGCAAAGGTCGGATCCATACGGTGCCATGTGGTTCCGTCAAAATAGATAACGTCGTTGATCCACCCGGCCTCTGTCCACACGCTGATCCACGCATGGTAAGCGGTTCCCGCATAGCCCACCACCAGCTTGCAGGGGATTCCCTGGCTGCGAAGCATTCCGGTCATGAGGGCGGCATAGTCAAAGCAGATCCCCTTTCCGGAAGCCAGCACGCTGTCCAGCACCGGAAGATAACCGCTCTGCACGGTCTGGGCCTTCTGCGTGTCATAGGTCAGATGCCCCACCACGAAGGTATAGATCTTTTCCACCTTTCCCAGCGTATCCGTAACACCGCTTGTCAGCTCCGCCGCTTTGGCAATGGTGTTGGCCGCACCGCCATAATCCACATACTGATTCGGCCGAAGGAAAGGGGCAAGCTCGCTGCTGAGCGTTACATTGAAGGATGCGGAAAGCACCGTTGCATACTTTGCTCCCTCTATATTCTGGAAAACGGATACCTTGTAACCGCCGTTTCCCTG
Organism: uncultured Lachnospiraceae bacterium; assembly: GCA_910579685.1. Lineage (GTDB taxonomy): Bacteria > Bacillota > Clostridia > Lachnospirales > Lachnospiraceae > Suilimivivens. The sequence continues at coordinate 19,206 of CAJTVN010000036.1, forward strand.
CGACAGGGGAAAGGTTGCCCAGACCCCGGGAGTCAGATTATAGGTATAGGTTGCGGACGGTCCCGTAACCTGCGCCTTCAGACGGCTTCCGGTAGACGCCGTATAGTTCACCATCACATAACCGTCCCCTGTGTTGGAATAATCGATGACCGCCTGCTCGTTTCGCTCCGCCAGCGTTCCGGGGGCACTGACCCCCTCCGCCATAAGCGGGGTATCGCATCTCGGCCCCACGGCCGCAAAGGCAACCTCGGCCTGGCCGGCGCAAAGTATGATCGCTGTCAGAAATGCCGCAATACACTTGTTTGTCTTCATAAACATATACACCTCTTCTTTTACTTCTCGTCGTCAATCCTTTTCGCAACCACGACAAAACGTCCCTCATCCGTGTGGTAACTGCAGGTAGAAAGGGTAAGGAGCTCATCGCCGTAGGAAACATCTTCTATATTATACAGCGAAGCTTCCTTCACCTGTTCCACAAATTCGTTAAATCTTTCCTCTTTGCTCAGATCGCCATACCAGTAATAGCGGAACACCCCTTCCTCCTTCAGCGTGTAAGTCCTGCCGAAGAAAGCCGCTATCACCCGGTATTCCCGCTCCTGCGTCAGCGTGTCAAAGCGGATCAGCGGATTCTCTCTGGCAAAGCTCTCCGACTGATATTTGTCCAGGTTGCCGAACATTGACCCGTCCTTCATGTGATGCCCGTAGACGATGGTGTTTCCCGCCTCCTCGAACCATCCTTCTCCGATAAACAGACAGCCGCTGGCGGCCTCCTGTCTGTCAAACCCTCTGTGCAGGTAATATTCCGGATCCTCCGGCGTAAACATGACCGGATTGTCAACTCCGATCCCCTCAATCGTCATCCAGCCGTTCAAATCGTCGTTCTGCTTCCACAACTCCTCATACTGGGCCAAAATAACAGGATCCTCGTCTTCCCCGGAAAGCGGCTCTTCGGAAGGTTCCTCCTGTGCCTCTTTCTGGGCAGCCACCCTCTCCTGTACCTTACGCACCTGCTCGGCCAGCTGACGGTTTGCGTTTTTCTCCCGTATGGAGCGGTACAGATCCTGGTACAGAAACAGGCCTGAAACCACGCATATCATAAACAGCGCTGCGATTGCCGCTAAAAGGAATATTCTTTTTTTCATAAGCAGGACATCCTTTTCAAAAATAACGCCGGCATTGACACCGGCGCACTGATAAATGAATTACTTTTATTATAGCATTCCAAAGGCAAAAGTCAAGCCGGAGCCGCAAATAGCATTTCAAATCGTAAATTAAGTCTTGACAAACACCGTCCCATCTTTTACAATAAATACGGTTTCAACAATCAGTTTCCTTTTCGTTCATCATAAATAGTATTATGCGGGTGTAGTTCAATGGTAGAACACTAGCCTTCCAAGCTAGATACGTGGGTTCGATTCCCATCACCCGCTTTTTTTATTTAAAAAATCACACAGACAGGAGTTTTTTATGAAATACAAAAGAATTTTATTATCCGCAATTCTTGCGGCTTCCCTTTTACTTCCCCTTCCCGCCAGGGCCGCCGCTGCGGCAGCCAGCAGCCAGCCTGATTATTCCTCGGTCTTTGACGCCGGCTATTATTACCGCACGTATCCCGATCTGCAGCAGAATATCGGAAATGATCCCGCCGCCCTTCTGAACCACTTTCTCACCATCGGCATGAAAGAAGGCCGGAGCGGCAACGCCTCTTTCCAGGTAAAGGCATATATGTACTACAATCCCGATCTCATGGCAGTTTACCGGTCCCGCGACCTGAGTTCCTATTATTTCCATTACATGGAAAGCGGAAAAACCGAAAACCGCAGGACAGTCTTTGCGTCAGGGGATGAATTTCCCGAGGACACTCTGGCTCGTTTTTCCACCACCTATAACACCGCCGAGGATCGAGCCGTCAACGTGGAGCTTTCCGCTTCCCGGATCAACGGCCTTGTAATCCAGCCGGGAGAGACCTTCTCCTACAGCAATTCCGTCGGAACAAGAACCCTGGCCAACGGCTACGTGGTGGCTCCATCCTTTGCGGGAGGCCGTGTGGTATCCAGTGTGGGCGGCGGTATCTGTCAGGTTTCCTCCACCCTGTATGCGGTCATGGTTCTTGCCCAGATTCCCGCCACCCAGCACTATCTCCATTCGCTCCCCGTGGACTATGTTCCCAGGGGCCTGGATGCGGCGATTGTGGAGGGTGCGAAGGATCTAAGATTTAAAAACAATTTTGATTATCCGATTGCCATCAATTCCACCGCCAAGGACGGAACTCTCACCATCAGCATAGTCAAAGTGCCGGCAGAGCCCGCATCATAGAATTATATCATTCCTGCCCGGCAGGCCATTTATCATAGGGACAGCCGTTTTTTGCAAGAGCCGCCCTCATTTCCACAAAGCATCCGCAGGCTCTGCACATGCCGTCCGCAAGCAGATCGCATTCTTTACAAACCATCAGCCGCTTTTCGTAAAGCGGCTGATTTGTTTTTATGCTCTCGTCCAGATTATTAATGTAGTCATACATGTTCTGAAAGTAAGCGGCCTTATCCATCATATCTCTTGTAAGGCAGCGCCTGCACACCCTGAAATTTTCCAAGACTATCCCTCCCGGCTCTGTTTGGCATCCTGCGGCTTTTTCAGGAAATCATACTGGGACATATACAGGTGGTAGTACTCGCCCTTCTTGGCCAGAAGCTCCTCGTGGGAACCCTTTTCCCGTATTCCGCCCTTATCAACGTACATGATAAAGTCCGCATTCTTGATGGTGGAAAGCCGGTGGGCAATGATAAAGGAGGTTCTTCCCACCAGCAGGCGGTTCAATCCCTCTTGAAGCAGGATCTCCGTCTCCGTGTCAATGCTGGACGTGGCCTCGTCCAGAATCAGGATCTTCGGATCCGCAAGCAGCGCCCTGGCAAAGGAGATCAGCTGTCTCTGTCCCGCAGAAAGCCGGCTTCCCCTCTCGTTGACCTCGGTGTAATATCCGTTTTCCATCTCCATAATGAAATCGTGGGCGCATACGGTCTTTGCGGCCTCTATCACTTCCTCGTCCGTGACCGTCTTGTTTCCGTAACGGATATTATCCATGATCGTGCCGGAGAAGATGAAGCTGTCCTGCATCATGACGCCCATCTGGCTGCGCAGGGAGTGGATGGTCACATCCTCGATATTGATTCCGTCGATCAGGATCTCCCCGCTGTCTACATTATAAAACCGGCTGATGAGATTTACAATAGTGGTCTTTCCCGCGCCGGTAGGCCCGACGATGGCCACACTCTGTCCCTTCTCGGCATAAAAGTTAATCTTCTTCAGGATCTCTATGCCATCCTCGTAGCTGAAGGTCACATCCTTAAATTCCACCTTCCCGTAAATCGGCGGCATTTCCTTCGCCCCCTCTTTGTCCTTCACCAGCACGGGATGGTCGATGGTCTCAAAGATCCGCTCCAGATAGGAGATGGCGGTGAGCAGCGAGTTGTAAAAGGAAGCCAGGGTATTGATAGGCTGCCAGAACCTGCTGATATAAGCGGTAAAGGCCACCAGCACACCTATGGTGATTCCGCTCCCCGCATGATCCATCCATGAAATTCCCAGCACATAGATGAAAGCCGTTGTAACGGTACTGATAATATCCACCGACGGTCCCATGAGAAAATTGAACCGCACCGCCCTCATCCACGCCTGTCGGTATCCGTCGCTGAGCCGGTTGAAAATACCGCTGTTCTCCTTCTCCCGCACAAAGGCCTGGGTCACGCGGATTCCGTTTATACTCTCCGCAATGTAGGCGTTCAGATTGGACTGCTTGTTGCTCTGGATCTGCCAGGCCCTTCTCTGCCTCTTCTTGATAAAGATTACCAGGACAGAGAGCACGGGCAGACCGCACAAACAGATCAGCGTCAGCCTCACGTTAATGCTGAGCATGAAGAACAGGATAAAAAACAAATTGCATAGATCCGTCACTGTGTTTATGATACCGTTGCTCAGAAGATCGCTCAGGTTGTTTACGTAGTTCACCACTCTCACCTGTATCTTCCCGTGAGGCCTCTCGTCGTAATAGGAGAACGGAAGCTCCTGCAGGTGATAAAAAATGTCATAGCGCAGATCATGAATCACGTCCTGCCCAACCCTTGTCATCAGCATGATCTTAATCCGCAGACTGACACAGGTGTAAAGCGCAATCGCCATGGTAAGGCCTGCGTATACCCAGATTCCCTTTTTGTCTCCCGCAGGTATACACACGTCCATAACCTGCATCACAAAGCGGGGAATCAGCATGCCAAGGGCCGAGGCCGACAGCATCAGGAACAATACCACCGTCATCTGTTTCCTGTGAGGCTTCAGATAGCCGGCAAGCCGCTTTAGCTGGTTTACGTCAAATTTATCCTCAAGTATCTCGTCCACGTCATATTTATTTCTGGCCATATTCTTCCCCTCCCTTCTTGAAGTCTCCGTACTGATGACGAAACGCCTCGGCATAGTAGCCTTCCGCCGCCACCAGCTCGTCATGTGTGCCGCATTCAACGATTCTCCCCTTATCCATTACCAGAATCATATCAGCATCCTTGATAGACGAAATCCGGTAGGCAATGATAAAGATCGTGCAGTCTTTTTCTATCTTTTTCAGCTGGTCCTGGATATAGCTTTCCGTCTCCATATCCACGGCCGAGGTGGTATCGTCCAGAATCAGGATCGCCGGATCCTTTACCAGAGCTCTCGCCAGGGAAATCCTCTGCTTCTGGCCGCCGGAAAGTCCCACGCCCCGCTCTCCCACAATGGTGTCATAGCCCTCCGGCATATTCTGGATAAACAGATTGGCATCCGCCATCTTCGCCGCCTTCTTTACTTCCTCAAAGCTGCAGTTCGGCCGCCCGTAGGCAATATTTCCTTCTATGGTGTCGGAAAACAGGAACACGTCCTGCATGGCGATTCCGATATTGTCCCGCAGCTCATACAGATCCAGGTCCCGCACATTGACGCCATCCACGAATACGCTGCCCGTGGTGGTATCGTAAAAGCGGCCCAGAAGATTCATGATCGTGGATTTTCCGGAACCCGTGGAGCCGATAATGCCCACGGTCTGTCCCGCCTTCACCCGGAAGCTGATATTGGATATGATGTCCGTATTCTCCGCCCGGTAGGAAACGTCCTTAAATTCCACGTCCCCGTTAAAATGCTTCCGCTCCACAGGCCGGCAGGGCTTCTTGATATCCGGTTCCTCGCTGTAGGTCTTGTAGATCTTCTCCGCAGAGGTTGTAAACCTGTGGATATCGTTGACCCACCACCCGGCCATTCGAAGCGGCATGGTGAGCATCCACAGATAGCCGTTGACCGTTACCATGTTTCCTATGGTGATCTCCCCGTCAATCACCATATATCCTCCGTACAGCATGAGCACCACCGTAAGGATATTGGACAGGAATTCAAAAATCGGCACATATTTTTTCCATGTGGCGGACGCATTCAGCTCCGCATCCCGGTAGCCGTCGTTTTCCTTATTAAATTTTTCGATTTCAAAATCTTCCTTCGCAAAGGCCTTGACCACCCGGTTCCCGCTGATATTTTCCTGCACAAAGGTATTCAGCGATGAGAACTGCTGCCGGATCCGGAAAAATGCGGGACGCACTCTCTTGGACTGCCTGAAGGTGGTAAGCGCCGTAAAGGGCAGCACCACCAGCATGCACAGGGCCAGCTTCACATTTACCGTGAAAATCATGGTCAGGGCAAAGGCGAGAAGCAGGATGTTCTCATAGACCGCATAGATCACATAGGAGATGAAATGCCGGATCGCCTCCATATCCCCGGTCTGCCTTGACATCAGATCCCCGGTTCGGTTTCTGTTGTAAAAGTTAAAGTCCTCCTGAAGGAGCTTGCGGTACACAGTGTCCCTCATACTATAGAGCACTCCCTGGGAACTGCTCTCAAACATAATCTGAGAGCTGAAACGCAGAAGGCCCCTCACCAGAGTTACGCCAATCAGGCAGGCGATCATCACGGGCAGCAGCTGCCTTTGCCCTCCCCCTATGACATCATCCACAATCACCCCGGAAATATAGGGATTCACGATGGTAAGCATTGCGATTCCCGTTGTCATAAGAAGCCCCGCCGCCATCCTTTTTCTGTACTTTTTCAAAAATGAAAATACCCATTTTACAGCCGTCATAGAGCTTTCCTCCCATTGTCTGATCTACTCTCAATATATCCTGCACCTTATTTTTTTCCTATAACAGAACTCCTTAAAAGTATAAAAAACCTCTTGAAATAATTTCGGGAGGGAAATACACTGTAAAAAACAGAATTTTCAATTTTACAGAAAACCGGTTATGTAAAGGGGATAATTATGCAGAAAAATACCAATTTAAAAGCTTATTCACTGAAAGAGATGGAACATTACAAAATTCACGGCCGCACAGATGCGTCCCTTTATCCGCTGCCTCTTTTTTTCAACGGCAGCGCCGTGGAGGTCAACGCCACCGGATCAGAGCTGTGGATTGATGTGGAGGCAGAGTTTGACGTGCATGAGCCCTGGATCTGGACGACCCTGAACGGATCCTTTATCAGCCGCCAGATGCTTCTTCCCGGTTCCCAGTCCCTGTGTCTGTTTCGGGGCATGTCTCCGGATACTGCAAAAAACGTGAAATTCATAAGGGAGACCCAGCCCATGCCGGACAACGAAGCCTGCCATATCCTGGTGAAGGGCTTTTGGTCAGACGGGAGCTTTCTCCCTGTTCCTGATAAAAAGCTCAAACTTGAATTTATCGGCGACAGCATCACCTCCGGAGAAGGAACCTACGGGGCCAGGGAGGATACCGACTGGCTTCCCATGTACATGGGCTGCAGCAGGAACTATGCCGAAATGACCTGCGAGGCATTGAATGCGGAGTACCGTCTCTTTTCCCAGGGCGGCTGGGGCGTGCTCTGCGGCTGGGACAACGATCCCCGGCACAACATTCCTTCCCGCTACGAAAAGCTCTGCGGCCTTGCCGGCGGGGAGGCCGGCAAAAGACTGGGCGCAGACAGGCCCTATGACTTTAAAGGCTGGCAGCCGGACGCCGTCATTGTAAATCTCGGCACCAATGATGCCAGCGCTTTCAACGAGCCCGCCTGGCGGGATCCCGAATCCGGGGAAGTCTTTAAGCAGCGCCGCAATCCGGACGGAAGCTTTCATCCTCAGGATCTGATGCGTTTTGAAAAGGCCGCTTCGGATTTCCTTGCCATGCTTCGCAAAAACAACCCGGCTTCCCATATCGTATGGGCTTACGGAATGCTGGGTTATGATCTGACTCTTGCCATCACTGATGCCGTCAATTCCTATCGCAGGAACTCAGGCGACTCCAATGTGGCTTTTCTGCAGCTTCCCGACACCACGCAGGAAACACTCGGCTCTCATGCGCACCCCGGCATCAGGTCCCACCGTCGCTCTGCCGCCGTTCTGACGGAATACCTGAGAAAACGCCTGGATCTGTAATGCCCTTTTTCACTGCCGCAGGTTCTTTGACCTGCAAAAGGGCCGGTTCAGACACCGGCCCTTTTTTCTCTGGCTTTTATTCTCTAATTTGCATTCTCTTTAAACACCTTTGAAAAAATAAAGAGAATAAACATCAGGTTCAGCGCGATCATGACCGGCACGTTTATCCATTGATATACCTGGCCTCCGATATCGGCCGTACCCGCCAACACGCCTATCATGTTGTTATTGATGTAGTGCATGGCAACCGGCACCCAGATATTGTTCGTCTTCATGAAGGCATAGCCGAAGAAGATCCCCAGGCTGATACAGGTAATGATCTGAAGAAGAATACTGATCACCGCAGTGTCCGGGCTGTAATAAAAGATGTTGAGAGGCAGATGCCACAGTCCCCAGAGCACTCCCAGAATCAGAACGCCGCCCTTTAAACCGAACCGCTTCTGCAAGAGGGGCTGGAAGAAAAACCGCCACCCGTATTCCTCCCCGAAAAAGGCGCTAAAGCTTAAGAAAAACAGCGGAATCAGCATAAGTATAGTAACATACATCATCGGATCCTGAAACAGAACCACAATGTCAAACAGACTTCCTTCTATCAGGCCGCCAATAAACAGACGCAGAAGATAGAGCGCAAAAAACAGCAGCACGTAGAGCAGAGACTTGCCATCCTTCCCCTTAAAACGCAGACAGTAGGCCGAACGCACTTCCTTCTTTTCCAGAAAGAGCAGCACAAGGCATACGATACTGCCGAAAATCATGGGGAACTGAACAACCACCATCCAGTTTGGGCCCGGTATAAATACACTGCAAACCGTCAGTCCTATCATGAGAACCGTGACGATCAGAAATCCTATGTAATATTTCATCGGCAGAGGCACACTCCCCGTCTCCCCCGGCAGGGCATCATCCCTTTTGTGCGTGGCAAGCAGTGCCAGCATCACGCCGGCTGCCGGATAATACATCTGCGCATTTGCAAACATGGCTACGTCATTGCCGTTAAAAAAGCTGTACGCCATAAGAATCCCCATAAGGATCGGCACACCGAAGGCAACTGCCGCAAAAATAATTACCTGTTTTTTTTCTGTTTCTGTCCATTTCATAATTCCATACTTCCTTTCATTCTTCCTCATCCTGATCAGCCAGATCGGCCTCTCTTTTTTTTGCGATGCTTCCCACTATGAGAAAGACCACAAATGTTATTATAAACATCACCGCCATGTAAAAGCAAACACTTATAAGTATACCTTTTATGTCGTTTGTACCCTTTTTTAACTCAGAAAGTATCCCCAGGGGTAACCCTGCAGCCAGGGCGGTGATCAGACTGTAGCCAAAATAGCTCTTCACACCCGGCACCTTTCGATTCTGATAGTTCCAGACACCTTTTCTCACCCAGCCCACTACCACCACCACGCTGGTGATCATAAAGATAATCCACTCTCCGGCCGCTCTCTTTACCCCGTCCTCCATAAAGATCCCCTGAATAATCAGGGCGGCAAGCAGCATCCAGTACATCATCCAGAATCCGAAATGCTCCACCTTAAGCAGGTCCATCTCCTGCCTCTCGTCCACCTTTTTCTCAAACCATTTAAGCTTCATCCGCATTTTCCTCCGTCTCCCAGAACAAATCATTGAGCGTCTTCCCAAGCGCCCGGCATATGGCGGTGCACAGCTGAAGCGACGGGTTGAATTTCCCTGCCTCGATCATGCTGATCGTCTGCCTGGTGGCTCCCACCAGCTCCGCCAGCTGCTCCTGGGACAGATCCTTCTCTATCCTGGCTATCTTCATTTTCTTATTCTTCAATCCATCACCTTTCCTTTCGCTTTACGAATAAGCTCTACACATAATATATAATATAATTGTTTATTTGTCAATTATATTTTGCATAAAAATTATTATATTATTCTTTTTGTCATATATGATTCGTTGTTTATCCTTTTCTGAGCCACGCCGCAGACAAAAGATTCAGGCCGGGCCGGCTTCCAGATACAACTGATTCCAGCAGTCCCTGTCAGACAGGGCTCTGCGCAGGCCGTCGCTTCTCCCGCTGTCCATAAGCAGCTGCACAGGCGGAATCTATTTGAAAAACGAACGCACTTTTTGTATAATAGACACACGGCGGAATCAGAAACGGAAAATCGCAGAGGGGGACATTTTATGGGAGCAGAAGAGACCATTAAACGGATAGCAGATATATGCCAAAAGCACTCAGTTGATCTTGCCATCTTATATGGATCACGCGCAAAAGGAACAGCGCTTGAAAGAAGCGATATTGACATTGCCGTCTCAGGCGTAAAGGATTTTTTCGCTCTGGAGGAGGAAATAGAAATGCTCCCCACGCTTTATAAAATAGACACAGTTAATCTTGATACATGCCGGAATATGGATTTAATGGAGGATATCCAAAAATATGGGAAGAAAATATACGAAAAGATTTGAGTCCTTTAAGCATTCCCTGGAAGCGCTTGCCGAGGCAAGGGAGCGTGATATGAATGATTCCTTTGTGCTGAGCGGAACAGGCGCAAAGTTCAGCATCACATTTGATCTGGCGTGGAAGACCATGAAGGATATTCTAATTGAACACTATGCCATTGTAGATTTCGTGGCAGGCTCTCCGAGGGAGGTTCTGAGGAAGGCATTTCAGGCCGGTATGATTTCAGGGGATGAGTGGATGCAAATGTTGGAAATCCGTAATCAGCTTGCGCATGATTATGACGGAGAGATCGTAAAGGCTCATTGTCAGACAATCGTGAAAACTTATCTTAACAAATTCGAGGAATTCCAGACCCGGGCGGAAAAGCTTCTTTGGGAAAGGGAGTAAAATAGGAAGGGGAATAAAATCCCCTTCCAAAATTTCTCTCAAATCCACCACTCGGGCGTCAGCTCTCCCAGCTTAACCACTCTGCGGCTCTCATAGTCCAGCATGATCTCCACATCCTTGTAACCATCCGGCATCAGCTGAACCATCAGCTCCCGGCAGGCGCCGCAGGGCGGTCCGGTATGTCCGTCAGGCATGATGGCAAGCACCTTTCTGATCCCGCTCTCTCCCTCGGTAAGCATATGGAAGATCGCATTCCTCTCGGCGCAGATGCCAAGCGTAGAGCAGGTATCCACACATACTCCGGTATAAATATTTCCTTTTGACGTGAGAATCGCCGCAGCCACACCGCCCGCATCTACATAGTCCGAAATCTTCCTGCCATTGCGAACGGCAAACGCTCTCTCATACATCTCGTCCCACACGTCAGAAAGGCCTTTTCTTCTGTCATACTCTTCCTTTAAAACAGAGTACCAGGATTCGTCGCACACCCCCTGATTATTCACGCCGCCGGCCCTCCATGTTCCTTCATAGGTCATGCCGCACTTTCGCATGACCTTTCCGGAATTGGGATTTCTGGGGTCATGGCAGGCGTTCACGCAGTTCATTCCCACCTGCTCAAAGAAAAACGCAATCAAAGCCCGAAGGGCCTCAGCCACGATTCCCCGGCCCCAGAAGCTCCGGCCGATACAGTACCCTATCGTTGCCGCCCTTGTCTCATCATCAATCTTTACCGCCGCAATACTCCCGATGGGTTCCCCGATCTCCTTCCACTCAATCGCCCACTGATAATTTCCCGGATCGTCATACGCCTTGACCCAGCTCTCCAAAACCTGCCGGGAGACTTCCACGCTCCCGTGTGCCGGCCAGGTGAGAAATTTTGTCACCTCTTTGTCCGACGCCCAGTTGAGGAACATGGACTGTGCATCCTCCACGCAAAATCGCCTAAGGCGCAGCCTCTCCGTCTCAATCGCAACCGTTCCTTTATGCTCCATACCGATCCCCCTTATCAATATTTTCAGACTCGAAGGTCATGCAGCGATACGCAGACATATCATGCATGACCTTTTTGAATCAGTATATCACATCTTTTCAACAGGTGTAAAGCCGATTTCATCCCTTAATGGAGGGGAGAACCGATCCTGATTACGGAATGCGGCGGCATCAATTACAATGCCACGGAGGACGGAAACCGGGGTTATACATCAGCCGCAGACGAGGAGGATTTCCTGCGGCAGTATGAGCACGTGGTCCGGTCAATCCTCGGATCCGACCTGATCTACGGCTTCTGCTACACACAGCTGTCCGGCGTGGAGCAGGAGAGCAACGGACTGCTAACCGCCTCATCAAATCACCACCCGAAAAAGAATTCTTCCCTCTTCCCGCTTCTGCGCCGTGATTTTTCCCCCATGCGCCTGTGCCACCGCCCGGGCAATGGAAAGCCCGATTCCGAAGCCGCCCGTGTGGGATGACCTGGAATCATCCGGACGGTAAAATCGGTCAAACAGCCTTTCCAGATCCGGGATCTCCTGCTGCCCGCAGGTATTTGACACTTCCATATAAATCCGGCCCCGTTTCCCATAGATATCCATACGAATTTCGCCCCCCGGTCCGGAATACCTCAGCGCATTGTCCAGAAGAATGGACAGCATCCTCTGGATCATATTCCGATCCCCAGTAAGCTCCAGATGATCTTCAATCTGCTGGCTGCAGCTTTTTCCCTCTGCTTTTGCGCGGACGGAAAAGGGCTCCGCAATCTCCCAGGCCGCATCACTGAGCGAAAACAATGCTTTTTCCGGAAGAGGCTCCTCCTCATCCAGGCGGGAAAGCGTCACCAGCTCGCCTACAAGTTTTGCAAGACGGGCGGACTGCTTCCTGATATTGGCAATCCACTCGTCATCCCCATGCTCCATAGCCGCAATATCCGCACTGGTGGCAATGGATGTGAGCGGCGTTTTCAATTCATGCCCGGCATCCGTGATAAACCGCTTCTGCCTCTCGATATTTCTGATATAAGGCCGTATGGCCCTTCCCGAGAAGACGACCACCAGGGCAAAAACAGCAAGGAGACTTGCGATTCCTATAATAACGGTAGCCGCCAAAAGCGAGCGCCCGGCCTGTATATCCTCAAAGATATTGAGAAAAACCACGCTGATTCCGTCCTGATCCGGCTTCACCAGATATCGGTAATCTTCATGGTATCCTCTCTCCCGTCCCTTCGACAGGATCTTCTCCGTATATTCTCTTGCTGTATTCTCATCAACAGAGGAAATATGGTCTCTCGTGACCAGCACAATCTTCCCCGACGTGTCACAGTGGACCGCAAAAAATCGGATGGTAAATTCGGCCTCTGGCCCCCTGGCCCAGGGCATGTCGGAGATCGGCGGCCTCCGGCGCTCCGGATGCGAAGCCTTCATCCGCTCATATTCACAGATCCCGTTCAGCATATCGTCCTGTCTTACTCTTACCTGATGGTAATTGGCAACGTTGATCCCCACCGCCAGAATCAGCATGACCGTTGCGAATGAAATCATGGCGGCCAGAATAAACCGCCGCTGCATTTTCCTCAACACGGCATCTCCTCCAATGAGTATCCAACTCCCCGCACAGTCCTGATCTCAACGTCAGCATTCAGGCCCTTCAGCTTTCTGCGCAAAAAGCCAATATAAGTCCAGACAACATCTGCCTCCGTCTCACAGTCGCACCCCCATACCTTATCCACCAGATGATCCGTGGAAAAAACATGATGAGGATTTCGGAAAAAGAGCTCCACAAGCTGAAATTCCTTGTTGTTCAGCCGTACCGACTCCCCGGCACAGGAAAGCTCATAGCGGCCGCAGTCAAGCCGTACCCCGCCAAAGGACAGGACGCTGCCGCTGTACCCCGCATTTCTGCGCACCAGAGCCCTGACCCTTGCCACAAACTCCCGACTGGCAAAGGGCTTTGGCAGGTAGTCATCCGCACCCGCCTCCAGCCCAGCCACCCTGTCTTCAATCTCCGCTTTGGCAGTGAGCATCATGACAGGAACTGAGGCTCCCTCTTCTCTCAATCGGACAAGTACATCCAGACCGCTCATTTTCGGCATCATAATATCCAGCACCACCGCATCATAAACAGCTCCATGAAAGTAGTCCAGCGCATCCAAACCATTGTGAACCACGTCCACGGAAAATTTACTTTTCTCCAGCAAAAATTTCAGGCCCCTGGCAAGCTCAACCTCGTCCTCGGCAATCAGAATGCGCATATCGTTCTCCTCTCCCTTCTTCCGCAGAATTTTCAGGATACGGGTGTCAGAAGCCCCGGCTGCGCAGTGCGTCTGACACCCGTATCCTGACAGAATTTTATCTGCAGGGTTTTCTTCTATCATACTTCGCAAACAGGAACGTTGCAAGAAGGACCGTGACGAGCAGGGCCGCTGCGGCAAACAGCTCTGCCGGCTGCGGCAGCCCTTCGGAAGGCATCCCTTCGGAAGGCATCCCGCCCTCCCGCCCCGGCATTCCCTCCGGAGGCATTCCGCCCTCCTGTCCCGGTATTCCCTCCGGATCTGGCCTTTCCCCTTTGGGAGGCTGTATCTGCGCATCTGGCAGCTCTCCCTCTATTTGTGCCCACGCCATAGCCGGAACCGCATCCATCTCTCCTTCCGGAAAACCGTTATCCGGAAACTCCTCCCTGCCTCGTCCCGGTCCGCCGCCGGAGGGGCCGCCGCCCATAGACATGGTTCCCATAATCGATACATCAATCCCGGCGGCCGCAAGGAGTGCGCCGTCATTCTCTTTTTGCCCTTCCACGGTAGAAGGAATCGTACCGTCAAGCTGTCCCAGCACACTCTCACTCCGGAGCATCACCGTCTCATACAGCATATCTGCCGCTGCCTCATACTCCTCATAGGAGTACATGGCATTGGGATCCTCTCTCACCAGCTCGTCAATCTGGCTTCGTATGCGCCTGAATGTCTCTTCAAATCCCCCTCCGAAAACATATTCCTCCACAAGCTGCCTGTAGTATGTATGATATCTCTCCAGATATACTTCATTCTCAAGCAGAGCGTCAAAGAACTGCGTGCCGGAAAAAGGCGTGTCAACAGGATCGTTGATCATGTCAATGGCGCTGTCCTGTTTTCCCATACCCATGCCGCCAAAGGCCAGATTGTAATCCCAAGGCAGAATATTCAGCCGCCCGTCATGTTCATACAGATAATAATTATGCGCCATGGAGCCGCTCAGACTGTCCTCGTTCACCGAAAAAGAATGAACCGCCATATATTTGAGAATATTGTCAACATCCAGGTAATCCTCCAGATTTTTGCCCTGGCTGATATTCCGCAGTGCAGTCACCACTCTGCGGTGATCCGCATCCGAGCCTTCGGTCACTTCCCCCTCCCAGATCGTGGTATAGCTCTCCAGTTCTTCATCCACATAATTCAGGTCCGCACCGCCGCCTCCCGGGCCGCCTCTGCCGCTGGAGCGTCCTCCCTTTCCCCTGCCCATGTCCATTCCCTCAGGCTTATACAGATTACCCTTTTCCACACCATAATTGCGAAGCGCAAAGCTGTCCTCCACAGCCTCCAGCGCCAGATAGACCCCCCAGTAATCCCCGTTCACGGAGATTTTCGCATAGTTATAAAGGGACGCATCCACGTCAAGATACCTGTACATGTCATAGACAACGGCTTCCTTACTGTTCGTGGCATCCGCATAATTATTGTTGAGAACCAGCTTATCCAGCCCCTGACAGGTCTGCCCCTCCACATATCGGTCAAATTCCAGTTTAAAGCTGTAACGGTCATTGTCCGGATCCATTGCTATGGCCGAGAGACTGGTGTTGCCCTTCGGTCGTATTCCCACATTATAATATGCAGTACCGTTAACCGCCACGTCACACGTATAATACGTCTCGCTCATGGCGTTTTGCAGCATTTCCTCCCAGTCATTCTCCTCCATGACAATGTCTATCTCCATGATACTTTCCGTGTCAAAAAGCCCGGATTCATATTCCATTGCAAGGCCGGACGATGACACAGAGACCGCCTCCGGATGCGCCATGGCCAAAAGGCAGAGAAAAACGGCTGCCGCGGCGATCACTGCCGCAATCTTATCTAACTGTCTGTCTGCGATCATTCCTATACCTCCGCATATTGCAAGCCCCGCTTGCGATACTGCTCCCATAAAGAGTTTGGAAGTCCACTTCCAAAATTTACCTCCCGTCCCTCAGGACATGTAATCTCCGTTATAACTCACCAGCACGGCGTTTTCCACACCGACGATCTCGCAAAGCCGGTTTACAAAGGAGGTTGCCGCATCCTTCATCCTCAGCTCCGCCGTCAGCTCGATTCCGTCTCTGTTCACTGTCTTGGATTTGACAATGTATTTATTCACACTGCCGCCAAGTAAGGCTAACGCTTTTTCCTCCGCCTCCTCGTCCCTGCATGAGAGCACAATAATATAGGGATTCTCATGTGTCTTTCTGTTTGCAAAAATAAGGAGAATCAGTCCGATCACCACCGAGCCGATCACCGCCAGGGGTATCATACCCGCACCGATCACAATTCCCACCGCCAGAGACCAGAACAGATAAACGATCTCCACAGGCTCCTTAATTGCCGCACGGAAACGCACAATAGAGAGTGCGCCCACCATTCCAAGAGACAGTACGACATTAGAGGTGACCGCCATAATTACAAGAGTGGTCACAAGAGCCAGCCCCGGCAGAGTCAGCGCAAAGCCCGTGGAATACATGATCCCGGAAAAGGTCTTTTTATAGACAATAAAAATGAACAGTCCCAGAGCCAGGGCAAACAGTAGGCCGATCAACGTATCCACAATGGAAAACTCCGCAATATTGTTAAGAAAGCTTGATTTGAAAATATCGTTAAAAGTCATTTTTTCTCTCCTTAATGTCAGTTTTTATTGATGCTTGATATGTCCGGGCTTTTACATCCGTCTATCCAAATCTGCGGCATGCGCCGTATTTCGAAAAGGCGCTCCGGCGGCATCCCACTGTCTGGATTAAATCCAAAATAATATCCGGCAGGTATTCGTCATACTTCACCTCCATAACCATTTTTCCCGCATCCGCATCCTCATCCACAGGCACATCCGCAGGGCTCCCCTCCAGAAAATGCGGATGGAAAAGCGTACTGCGGATATCAAAATCAAAGGTGACTCTCACATTTCCGGCCCGGTAAACATAGGGCTCCCGTATATAGGAAACCAGCACACGGGGCCGGAGCTGTTCATCTTTCCTCTTGCGATACAGTTCTCTCACAAGCTCCCGGTCACTGTCCCTCATCCAGGCGGTATCCCCCGCAAGGAGCCTTCGGCATTCCTCCTCCGTAATCCTGGCATCCAGCTTTTGGCACAGATTGTTTACCTTCCGCTTCTTTTCCAGAAGAATAAAAGAAAGGTCATCATTATAATAGCGGATGCGAAACTTCTCACGTCTGGCTATCCCGCTGACCTTTTCCCGCAGCGCCTTATCCCTGTAATTGTCAAAATAAATACTGCGGATCAGATACCGCCCGTCACCGCCCACATTTCCGTCTCTGTCCATGACATGTGAAAGCCGTGAACGCAGCGAGAAGTAATCCGCATATCCGATCAGATATTTCAGCTCGTGCCGGAACCTTTCCTTTTCCATGACAGTGTCCATATTTTCACAGCAGCCCCTTTCCATAAAGTCTGAACAGAGTATACAGGGGACAGTTAAAATGAGCCTGAAAAAATATGTTAAGTTTTTGTGGATTCTTCGCAGCGACAAGGTCTTCCCTAAGAAACAAAAAACTCAGACAAGACATATTTCCGTCTCGTCTGAGCGTTACGATTAAATTGGATATGCGGCTTTCCTGCAAAATTTGTCGTCATTCTCCGGTCATGCAGCTCATCTCATGCCACTGCTCGCCGCCCCAGGAGGAATTTGCTATCCCCCTGTCACAAAATCCCATCCTTTTATACATTTCCACCTTAGCCTGCAGACAGGTAAGTATCAGGACTTCTCTGCCATTTTTTCTCTCCCGCATCCGATACTGGCCAACAAGTTCTCTCGCAAGACCCTGACCGCGGTATTCCGGCAGTACGTCCAGCCCGAGCAGCATGACGTTTTTGCCCTCCGGTTCATACAAATCGGCATCCGTGAAAAATTCGTCGCGGAAGGTTTCCTCGTTTGTTGACAGCCCGTTTAAAAATCCCGCAATTTTTCCGCTCTCTTTCTCTTCCGCCACCAGAAACAATTCCGGCGCTTTCTCGATCCGTTCCCTCATATGTTCTTCCGAGCATGCTTCATTGGGCGGAAAACAAATCTGCTCAATCATAACCGCCTGATCGGTTTCCTCCGGGCGGATATTGCGGAATTCAAACTTTTGTGTAACGGATTCTCTGTTTTTCTGATTCATAGTTGTCCTCCAAGTCCTTCTGGCAAAAATCTGTTTTGCCCATTTTCCCTCTTTTCTCAATACCCTTTCCCCCGCCTCCAGTTAATTTAAAATTTTTCCGACTGTGCGGCAGACAGGGCCGGAACGCCAGCCGCACAGCTGGAAATTTTCAATGTACGGATATCAGGATGCCTCAATCCTGACCGCATTATCCCGAACCGTATTGATCGCTGACATGAGCGCCGTCCTGGTCTTGGCATCAAATAATTTCAGGAAGCTTACAGGCTTGTCAAAGGGCGGTTTGGTCAGAAGAGAGACATTCTCCATGTAACCGTTCCGCTCAATATGATTGATGATCTTTTGGACAAAGGCAATCTGCTTCTGGTTCAGGGATTCATCATTGATAAATGCCGAAAATGCCTGCATGGCGGCATCATGGTCAAGCTTTGCGATCCTTCGAATCAGCAGCCCGAAAGGCGTCTCCCCGAATTCGCGTTCATAGTCCTGCCTGCTTCCCAGCTCGCTGGTCAGAACCCGCTCTAATTCCTGATAATCACCGTCCGTCAGGGGAATATTATGTGTCAGCTTATGAATTGCCAGTGTATCCCCATTTTCATTCACATACCGGTTTACCTTTGCTCTGTAATCCTCAAAATCATAGGCGGCATCCAGCAGAGCACCCTCCTTACGGTCAATCACAGGATCCGTGAGCCTGGTCACGATATGCTTCTCCCTATCGCCGCTCTCCTCCAAAAACTTGATCAGCTCCCGCAGTTCTCTGCGCACTTTCTCAAGCAGGAGAAGATCGTTGGCCTTCCAGAAAGCATCGCACTGAATCTCCCGGATCAGGGGCAGCTTCTCCCTGACCTGGGGAATACTGATCTTTTGTTCCAAAAGAGAGGCCATTTCGCAGAGCTGTTTTCTCGCATATCGAAACGCCGGCATCTGCTCCGCATGGGCAAGCATCAGCCCGTACATAAAATTGTCAAACCGCTTTGCAAATTCATCCGTATCCTTCAGATAAACGAGGGGCGCAAGCTGCGAGAGAAGCTCGCCCCTATCGCTCTCACTGATAAAGACGAACGCTTCCGGCTTCCTGTATTTTTCCACATACTCCATTCGAAGCTTTACCGTAATCAGATCCGGCCGTAACTCCGAGATCCGGTCCTGACAAGCCCCCGCAATCTCGCTGCGCCAGGCCTGGTAATCGTCCCCGGCAAAAGCGCTCTCCTGCAGCGCCATAATCAGCCGGATCTGCTTCCCAAAAATATTTTCCGACAAGGTCTTAGTATCCCTGCTCTCATAGCCTTCCTTGTGTTCCCGGAAAAATTCAAAGTTTCCGCAATAATCAAAGATCAGGAAACGGCGCTTGTCCGTGTATTCCCCGTCAATCTGATCCAGGCAGGACAGGCCCTTGCACAGCCGGGTGCCTCTCCCGATCATCTGCCAGAATTTCGCCTTGGAACGCACCTTTTTGAAAAATACCAGATTGACCGCCTCCGGCACGTCAATTCCCGTATCCATCATATCCACCGACACCACAATGTGCGGCTCCCTCTCCGGCATCTTGAAATCGTCAATGACCGTCTGTGCATATGCGTCGTCGCAGATCACGCGCTGGGCAAAGGTTCCGCAGTACTGCGGGTACAGCTTATTAAAACGCTCCAGAATAAACTCCGCATGACGCTTATTCTGGGCAAAAATAATGGTCTTCCCAAGGCGGTCGCCACCCGCCACGCGGATCCCCCGCTCCATGAGATCCTGAAGTACAAGATCCACCGTGGTCTCGTTAAATACAAACCGGTTAAGCTTTTCCGAGGGAATAAATTCGGGCATCAGCCCGTCCTCAAGAAAATCATCCTCATACCGTTCCTTATCTTCCCGGGAAAGATCATCGTAGGTAATCCCCTCCTCGAGAAATTTCGTCCTGACCTCATAATTGTAGTAAGGCACCAGCACATGATCCTGATACACCGCTGTCTCATAATCGTAGGCATAGGTAGGGACTCCATGCTCCATCTCAAAGAAGTCATATGTATTCCGGTCCACGTCCGTCTTGGGAGTTGCGGTCAGTCCCACCAGAATCGCATCGAAGTATTCGAAAATCGCCCGGTACTTTTTGAAAATACTGCGATGGCTCTCATCTATAATAATCAGGTCAAAATGCGTGGGCGTAAATAACCGCCGGCCATCCTTTGATCTCCCATCATCAAGGGCGTTCAGCATAGCCGGATAGGTGGAAAACACGATACGGGCCTGCCGGTCATCCTTGTTGGAGCAAAGATTGCAGAGCGACATATCCGGCAGATAATTCCTGAAGTCATCCCTGGCCTGCTTTACCAGAGCCGTGCGGTCCGCCAGGAACAGAACATTGGTCACGTATTTTCCCCGGCTTAAAACATCCGTAAGACTGGATGCGGTCCTTGTTTTTCCCGTCCCGGTTGCCATTACCAGCAGGTGCTTGCGAAATCCCTGGCTGATCTGTTCGCAGACCGCCCGGATGGCTTCCTTCTGGTAATAGCGATCCGTAATTTTGTCATCTATGGGGACACTCATCAGATCCAGCCGCTGTGTCCTCCCATTCATGAGCTTCTGCAGATCCTCTTTGCTGAAAATCCGGCTGACTTTGCGCTGCGGGCTGGTTTGATCGTCCCAGAAATAAGTCTCAAATCCGTTGGTGGTGAACATCATGGGACGGCGGTTGAATCTTCTTTCCAGACAGTCTGCGTACAGAAGCGCCTGTCTGCGCCCGGTATTGGGATCCCTGCTGGTTCGTTTGGCCTCTACCAGTGCAAGGGGAAGGCCATCCTTGCCAAAAAGCACATAGTCCACGAATCCTGTCTGTCCCACGACTCCCGCCATTCCATCCACGGGATATTCCTCCTGCACGTCGGCATCGGTTCCGGAGAACTTCCATCCCATTCCCTTCATATCCACGTCAATGTATGTTTTGCGGGTTTTGAACTCCGAAAGATCCTCCGCCTCAAAGGTACGCTCCTGCTTATGCTGCTCTTTTTGCGCCGTATATTGTGCGGACATCTGTTCAATCTGCCTGCGCAGCGCTTTGATCTGTGCCTCCTTCTCCCCCAGAAGGCTCTCCTGTTCCCTGATCTTCCTTGTATCCACGACAATCTTTTCCGTCGGGATCAGCGTCTCGTCAAAAACACGCTCCCGATAATCCGGACCATAGCAATAATCAATCCATTGAACAAACTCGAACAATGCACGCAAAGATGCCAGGGCATCAGCCGCCTGTACGCTTCGCCCGGTATGCACTGCCAGATTACCCAGCTTAATGATAAAGGGGAGCTTTCCCCAGGTATTGTGATCCACCGCAAAGCGAAAGTCAGGCTCGTGAATCAGAGACTGCAGATTATCCCGGTATGGCATTTTCATGGTATTGTCCGCAGAATATACCCACTTAACGGCCAGCTCCAATGCCTTCCGGCAGCCCACGGCGCACATGGCAGGAACGGACGCATAGATTTTTTCCGCCTCCAAGCAGGACGGCGCAAAGAGGGCGTATTCCGCTGTAGATTTCAGAAATTCGAAGTTTGACATAATTCGCTCACCTTAATCAATTTAGCTATTCTTTTCCTGTTGGGAAAATTTGTGATTCGTCATTTTGGAATTATCTTATAAATTCCGCCCCTGATACTGAACCGTTACCACATAAACTGTTTCGTCCGCCTCATCAATACGGAAAATAACAATATAATTATCAAGCAGCAACTGTCTGTAACCCCTTTCGGCATACCTGCCCTCATTACGCTGTTGATGGGACTGTGAAAAGGTGTCTGGATTTAAAACAGCTGTTTTAATTCGGTCAACCTGACCTTTTGCATTTTCAGGAGCCAATTTCTCATTTGCTATATATTTATAAATACTGTCTAATTCGCCTATTGCTCTTGGACTGATTTTTACTTTGTATTTACCCAAAATACTTTTTCTCCAATTCTGCAAAAACCATCTCAGCACCGACCGCTTCTGCTCCGTCCGCCATTACCTTCTCGGATTCGTAAATTGCCTGGTCGATGCGGTTAATTCTTGCGAATCTATCATACAATTCACTACTCATTACAACTAAATCGCTATATCCATTTTTGGTAATAAAAATAGGCTCCTGTTCCTTGTGAGCAATATTGGAAATCTCTGTTGTATTGCGTAAATCCTTAATAGGCATAATAAGCGGCATAATGCTTCGCTCCTTTCTTTTTTCGCAATTAGATGTGTCATAATTACAGCATAATTATGCGCCGCAAACAATGAAAACATACACATAACTACGCTTTTTTACAAAAATCCTCAACTATATCCAATATTACACTATCATAATAAACCGCACCGCCATGCGCATCGTTTTCTGCAAGCTCATAGTAAGAAACATTATGATGGCATTCCATAAGCTTTTCATATAAGGTTCTGCTGTTCGCCACGGAAACAATCGGATCACATTCGCTATGCAGAAGTAAAATTGGCGGAAGCTCAATATCCTCAGAAATATACATAGAGCAGGAAGCTTTCCTGGCAAGCTCTTCATTCCCTTCAATGGTATCAACGCCAAGCAGGACTGCACTCGGACGAACTGTCATCCAGGCCGGAAGTTCTTCTTTTGCACAGATCAGTAAATCGGTTGACCCGCTCTCGCAGATAACGCCGGAAATCTTCGGTAAAGCCTTGCACAATCCATGCCCATGAAAGAGCACCGACATCATAGCAACATGTCCGCCGGAAGAATTCCCCATAAGGAAAACTTTATCTGCATCTATATGAAAAAGATCCGCAATACCTGGAATGAAATTTAACGCATTATATACGTCTTCAATTTGAGCAGGAAAAGGAGCAATATCCGACTCGCGATACTCCATTGCCGCAATCACGAATCCTCGTCTGGCAAGAAGCGCATATTGTGGAAGGTCATTGTACATCTCCTGCTTATGCCAGGCAGAGCCCGGGATAAAGAGAATCAGCGGATACTTCTCATCCTTGCTCATTTCCTGCCGAAACGGGAAAATGATCTGCAGATGCCTCTTACAGTTACCATAATCATAATATTCCCAATCCTGCGAATACAGCCATTGCACTTCATTCGCATTCATCTCAACCCGGATTTTGTGTTTCATTACACCCTCCACAACATATTAACTTCTAATCTAAGGCTTTTGGCAATTACTTAATTTTATACCGCTCAAACGGATTATACTTTTTAATTTCCGTACAATCATTATGGTCAAAGGAAATCATGACGATCCAGGCTCCCTGAAATCACTGACCAGCTCCATCTCCTGCGCATCAGCAAATTCTTTGATCGTGCCAACGGCTCTTTTATACGGGCATGAGAAAACAGCACCAATTTCCTTAACCCTCAAAAATGCTGTTACTAATTCTCTGTCTTTCCTGCTCTGTCAAACGACAGTTGTGTCTTTTTTAACGTTTTCTGAATGGCAAATTCCAATTTGTCGGTCTGTTTTACAAAGGTATAATAACTATTCTGCACTTCGACTGGAGGTTTAATAATCTGAAATCTCGACACAATAGGAACGTTTAAATTGGGCATTGTCTGTCCCACTGCCATATCCTCAATAGCCTTCTTAAACGACGGGAAAGAGATTATTTTCTGTATATAGTCTGCTGTCACTTCACCGCGTACCCTAATCAGCAGACTACCAGTTCCACACAAGAAACCTTCGTAAGGAACAACAGCGCAACGTCCCATCTCTCCTCTGCGTCCCATAATCACATCACCAACGTGTAAATGATAAGCTTCAAGCTCAGCATATTTTTTATCAGAAATTGTCAGTTTGCTATCCGGAGCAACTTTTCCGTCAATTATGTGAGATGGATTCAAGAGAGGATGCCCTCCCTCAATGTAGTCTTCCTTGTGCAGTAATGAACCAAATGGGCCAATCTTTATCTCAGCTAATTCAGAAAGAGTTACTCTTTTAAATCCGTGCGGATTGGCAACCGGATCCCCAAACATCTCGATAAACCGGGATT
>CAJTVN010000037.1 GCA_910579685.1 uncultured Lachnospiraceae bacterium
ATAGCTCAGTTGGTAGAGCAGAGGACTGAAAATCCTCGTGTCACTGGTTCGATTCCGGTTCTGGGCATTTCTTTATGTCTAAAAGGGCCACTAGCTCAGGTGGTAGAGCACTTGACTTTTAATCAAGTTGTCCCGGGTTCGAGTCCCGGGTGGCTCACTATTATATGGACAAGAGAGGATAAGCTCAGTAAGCAGCAATGTTTATTGGGCTTGTTTTAAAATCATATAAAAATATTAAAAAACTATTTGGATATTTTTATGCATTTATTTCGTTTTATATGGTAGAATAAATAGCTGAGAATACAAATGGTTTGAGAAGGTAGTTGAAATGAAAGATTACAGGGAAAGAAGACAGAAACGGCTGGAGAAATTCAGGAAAAATTATGAAGAGAGAAGAGAATTTTACAGGCTCTTGAAAAAATATGCCTGGGATATTATGGATTCCCGGAATTTTCAGAGCACTCGCAATTTTATTCAGCATGGGACAATGCCTGTGCACCGCCATTGCCTGGATGTGGCAAATCAGAGTATTAGAATCAGCAAGCGTCTGGGGATTCCATGCAGTGAGAAAGATCTGATCCGGGGCGCTCTTTTACATGATTATTTTCTTTATGACTGGCATGATAAAAACAGGGCGAATTACCAAAAGCTTCACGGATTTTATCATCCGGGCATAGCTCTGAGGAATGCGGAGAAGGAGTATCGGTTATCGCCCAGGGAAAAAGACATTATCAAAAAGCATATGTGGCCGCTTACGATAGTGCCGCCAAGATGCCGGGAAGCTTGGATCGTGACAACTGCGGATAAGTACTGCTCTCTGTTGGAGACATTGAAGCTCCGCGGAAGAGGAAACCGGGCGAATGTAGGATTTGTCAGATGAAGCAAAGTCTGTTTGATGCGCTGAAAAGATATGGAGACAAGGATTATTATCCTTTTCACATGCCGGGACATAAAAGAAATCCGGAAAGCGGGCCTTTGGCGGAGATATACAGATATGACATTACGGAGATTGATGGATTTGATAATCTGCACCAGCCGGAAGCGATTCTAAGAGATGTTCAGAACCGTGCGGCAACCCTTTATCATGCGGACAATACGTATCTGTTGATAAATGGAAGTACGGCCGGTATTTTAAGCGCTGTTTCAGCTGTTGCAGAAAGAGGACGGAAGCTGCTGATTGCGAGAAACTGCCACAGAGCGGTATATCATGCCGCATTTCTAAATCGTTTGGAGATTGAATATATTTATCCCGACTTCATTGAAACATTTGGAATATCAGCCGGAATTACAGGCCGGCAGGTAGAGAAGAAAATAAAAGATATTGCAGAGCAGGAAAAACGTCCAGAGAGTGAGGCCGGTATGGGAATAGCGGCTGTTGTTTTGACCTCACCGACTTATGACGGAATTCTCTCTGATGTACCGGAAATTGTCAGAACGGCCCACCGCTATGGGATTCCGGTTATCATAGATCAGGCCCATGGCGCTCACTTTGGCTTTCATCCGGGTTTTCCGGAGAGTGCGGCCGATGAGGGCGCCGATTTTGTTATTCACAGTGTGCATAAAACTTTGCCGGCGCCTACGCAGACAGCGCTTTTGCACTGTAATGGCGCTTATACCCAGAGAGAACGTCTGGAAAAGTATCTGAGGATTTATCAATCTTCCAGTCCTTCCTATCTGTTAATGGCAGGAATCGATTCCTGTATGGAGTTAGTGGAAAGAGAAGGAGAAAGAAGATTGGAGGAGCTTCTCTGCAATAGAAAAAAGCTGGTTCAAAAGCTGAATTCCCTGAAGCATATCAGGATTTACCCCTCTATAGCAGAAACAGGCAGGATTTGCGAGGATGACCCGGAAAGCTTTGACGTGAGTCTGCAGGAACCGGGCAAGCTATTAATTTCCGCAAGAGGAACCGGGCTTGAGGGCCGCCGGTTATCGGATATTTTGCGGGAAAGATATCATCTGGAAATGGAGATGAGCGGAGCGGACTATGTGATTGCGATTCTGACTATGATGGACAGGTCGGAGGGTTATGAACGATTAAGAAGAGCGCTTACAGAGATTGATCAGAGCCTTATCGCTGAGAGTGACAAAAGAGGTGAGTGGACGCCATATCAGAAGATTCAGCCAGTGGCAGTGACCAAAATGAGCGACGCCTTTATGTCACAGAGTATATGGATGTCCTTTGATGAGGCGGCAGGGCGGACAGCCGCAGATTTTGTGAATATCTATCCTCCCGGAATACCGGTTTTGGTTCCGGGAGAGCGGGTGGAGGCAGAAGTTCTGGAGATGCTGGCTGCCTATCGGAACAACGGGTATACGGTTCAGGGGATACGTGAGAATTCAGGGTATTATATAAAAACAGTCAGAATTTAAATCAGCGCAAAGACAGCGCAGAAAAGAGGTAAGAGATGAGAAAGACGAAAATTATTTGTACGATCGGACCGGCAAGCGAGAGCGAGGAGAGGCTTAGGGAGCTGATGCTGGCAGGTATGGATGTGGCTCGTTTTAATTTTTCTCATGGCAGCCACGAGGAGCATAAGACAAAGTTTGAGCGGGTGAATAAGATCAGTGGGGAGCTCGGGCTTCCTGTGGCAACTTTGCTTGATACCAAGGGACCGGAGATACGTCTGAAAACCATTGAGGGCGGGAAAGCAGAGCTCAAAATGGGACAGAAATTTATTCTGACAACGGATGATATTATTGGAAACAGTGAGAAGGCTTCTATCACATACAAGAATCTTAAAAATGATATTTCCGTGGGGACAACCATATTAATTGATGATGGTCTGATCGAAATGGTTGTGGAGGAGATTGACGAGACCGATATAATATGTACAGTGGTAAACGGCGGCCCAATTTCAAACAATAAGGGAGTCAATGTGCCAGGCGCCGTTTTGTCTATGCCTTATATCAGTGAGGCGGACAGAAGTGATATTATGTTCGGCTGTGATATGGGATACGATTTCCTTGCGGCGTCCTTTGTACGGTGCCGGGAGGATATTTTGGAGGTTCGCAGGATACTGGAAGCATGCGGCAGCCATATGAAGGTGATAGCGAAAATCGAGAATATGCAGGGAATCCGCAACCTGGATGAGATTCTTGAGGCTTCTGACGGAATTATGGTGGCAAGAGGCGATATGGGAGTGGAGATACCCATGGAGGAAGTGCCTGTTGTACAGAAGAGAATGATCAAGAGGGCGGAACAACTTGGAAAGCATGTGATTACGGCAACCCAGATGCTGGAATCCATGATCAGAAATCCCAGACCAACAAGAGCGGAAACAACGGATATCGCCAATGCGATTTATGACGGCACCACGGCAATTATGCTCTCCGGCGAGAGCGCTGCCGGTCTTTATCCTGCGGAGGCGGTGAGAACAATGGCCCGGATTGCGGAGCGCACCGAACAGGATATTGACTACAGAGGCAGGCTGAAAAGAAGAAAAGAGATTGATAATCCTGATATCACCACGGCTATTTCCCATGCGACCTGTACGACAGCCATGGATCTGGAGGCTTCGGCCATTATCACGGTAACTATTTCAGGATTTACGGCAGGGATGATCTCCCGATATAAACCGCAGTGTCCGATTATTGCATGCAGTGTGAGCCCGAGAGTCTGCAGACAGCTGAATCTGTATTGGGGTGTTACTCCGGTCTGGATAAAAAGAGAAAATACGGCGGAGGAACTGTTTGACGAGGCGGTTCATGCGGCGCAGGAGGCAGGTTATATCAAAGAGGGAGACAAGGTGGTCCTCACTGCGGGTGTTCCGCTCGGCGTTTCCGGAAATACGAATATGATTCGTGTTGTAGAGGTTTAATTTTAATGGGAAAAATGGTATACTTAATGGGGAAGAGTTCGACAGGTAAAGATACGGTATATAAACGGCTTTTGCAGAATAAAGAGCTTGGCCTGAAAAGGATGATTCCCTATACGACGAGACCCATACGAAGCGGCGAAGAGCCGGGACAGGAATACTATTTTACGGATGACGAAGGCTTTCTGGCTTTAAAGAATCGGGGGAAAGTGATTGAAGCCAGGGAGTACCATACATATCATGGACTGTGGCGCTATTTTACAGTGGATGATGGAGGTATTGATCTGGAGAATCATAATTATCTCATCATTGGAACGTTGGAATCCTTTGTGAAGACGGCGGAGTATTTCGGAAGGGATCGGGTAGTGCCGGTGCTTCTCCGGGTAGACGACGGTGTCAGGCTGCAGAGAGCGCTGGATCGGGAAAGAAGACAGGAAAAACCGAAATACCAGGAATTGTGCAGGAGATATCTGGCGGATGAGGAGGATTTTTCAGAGGAAAAGGTAAAGGAAGCGGGAATTGAACGGATATTTTCCAATGAGAATCTGGAACAATGTCTTTTGGAGATAGAGAATTTTTTGTCAGGCTGAGTCTGTCAGTGGTTAAGGCGACATGCAAAGAGAAAGGCGGGTGGCTGCAGTGGACATAAAAGTAAATCAGATCAATCAGGTTACGCAGCCGGAGGCTGCTGCGCCGGTGAGGGAATCAGACGGGAATTTCAAGTTTACACTGGTGAGCCACGTGGAGGAACAGGAACTCCAGACAAGGCTGACTTCCCTGATGGAGGAAATTACCATGCAGGGCGATAAGCTGGCCAAAAAGCGTGATGTGCGGGATATGAAACGATACCGGGGGCTTATCAAGGAATTTATGAACGAGATCATTAACCGGTCTCATTCTTTTAGCCGAGAAAATTTTCTGGATCGAAAGGGCAGGCACAGAGTGTATGGAATTATCCGTTTGGTGGATGAGAATCTGGATGAACTTGCCAGGGAGCTGATGAAGGATGAGAAAGACCATCTTGCCATTCTTTCCAGGATTGGGGAGATCAGAGGCCTGCTGCTTGATATTTTTACGTGAGGGGGATAAGCTATGAGTAGATTCAGTGATATCGTAGGACAGGAACAATTAAGGGAACACCTTGAAAACGCCATACGTTTAAATAAGATTTCGCATGCCTATATTATTAATGGGGAAAGAAATGCCGGGAAGGAATTTATTGCAAAGACCTTTGCCATGGCTCTGCAGTGCGAGAAGCGCAGTGTGTCGGACCCGCAGGAGACGGAGCCCTGTGGAGAGTGCCATTCCTGCAGGCAGGCGGCGAGTGGGAACCATCCGGATATTATCCGTCTGACCCACGAGAAACCAAATACCATCGGTGTTGACGACATCCGTTCCCAGATTAATAATGATATTATTATTAAGCCTTACAGCGGATCCAAAAAGATATACATTATAAACGAGGGGGAGAAGATGACCGTACAGGCGCAGAACGCCCTGCTGAAAACGCTGGAGGAGCCTCCGGAGTATGCGGTGATCCTGATCCTTACTGCCAACGTGGGAACGCTGCTTCCCACGATCCAGAGCCGCTGTGTGATACTTAACATGAAGCCGGCCAGGGATGATCAGATCAGAAAATATCTGATGGAGACCATGGAGATTCCGGATTATAAGGCTGATATCTGCGTGGCTTTTGCCAGAGGAAATCTTGGAAAGGCAAGACTTCTCGCAAAGAGCGAGGAGTTTGACAAGGTAAAGGAAGAGGCCATTACCTTGCTGAAATATATAGGCGACATGGAGATTCATGAGATTGTCGCAGCCATCAAAAAGATTAATGAGTACAAATTTGAGGTGGGCGATTATCTGGACATTCTTTCGATCTGGTATCGCGATGCCCTGCTGTTTAAGGCAACGCACGACGCAAACCACCTGATTTTCAGGGAAGAGATACAGTCTATCAGAAAAGTGGCCGATAAAAGCACGTATGAGGGAATCGAGAAAATTATCCGTGCGCTTGAGACATCGAAGCAGCGTCTTACGGCTAATGTCAATTTCGATCTGACGATGGAGCTTTTGCTGCTCACAATTAAAGAAAATTAGCTGCGCGGCTACCGGCAAGCGGCAGAATGAGAGGAATATATGGTTAAAGTAATCGGTGTGCGCTTCAGAACTGCGGGAAAAATTTATTTTTTTGACCCGGGAAAGCTTAAGATAAAAAAGGGGGACCACGTGATCGTGGAAACTGCCAGGGGCATTGAGTACGGAACGGTGGTAGGAAATCCAAGAGAGGTGCCGAATGAAAAGGTGATCCAGCCGCTCAAGCCGGTTCTGCGTATTGCTACGGAGCGGGACAACGGGCAGGAGGCATCCAACAAGCTCAAGGAAAAGGAAGCGTTTAAAATCTGTCTGGAAAAGATCCAAAAGCATCGTCTTGAGATGAAGCTGATCGATGCGGAGTATACGTTTGACAATAACAAGGTTTTATTTTATTTTACGGCCGATGGGAGGATTGATTTCAGGGAGCTGGTAAAGGATCTTGCCGCAGTTTTTAAGACGCGTATTGAGCTTCGGCAGATTGGAGTCCGGGATGAAACCAAGATTCTTGGAGGGATCGGCATCTGCGGAAGGGAGCTTTGCTGTCATTCCCATCTCTCTGAGTTCGTTCCGGTTTCCATCAAGATGGCGAAGGAGCAGAACCTTTCCCTGAATCCTGCAAAGATATCCGGCGTATGCGGCCGTCTGATGTGCTGTCTGAAGCATGAAGAGGAAACGTATGAGGAGCTGAACAGAAAACTGCCAAATATAGGCGATCATGTGACGACCTTTGACGGTCTGAAGGGCGAGGTTGCCAGCGTAAATGTTTTGCGTCAGCTTGTAAAGGTGATTGTTGATGTGGGAGATGAAAAGGAAATTCAGGAGTATAAGGTAGAACAGCTCAGATTCAGGCGAAAGCACCGGAATCATAAGGTTGAGGTTCAGGACGAAGAGCTGAAGGTACTGGAGAAGCTGGAAAAACAGGAAGGAAAGTCAAAGTTAGATGACAACTGATGTACTTCTTAAGGAAAATGAGCGAATAGACGACCTGCAGAGAAATCATTACAAAATTATCCAGGACAGAGAGCGCTTCTGCTTTGGGATGGATGCGGTGCTTTTATCCGGGTTTGCAAGGGCACAGGAGGGAAGCAGGGTACTTGATCTGGGAACAGGAACGGGAATTATTCCCATACTCATGGAGGCGAAAACAAAGGCGGCTCATCTCACAGGACTTGAGATCCAGCCGGAAAGCGCTGATATGGCCAAAAGAAGCGTAGAGCTGAATGGACTGGAAGAGAAAATAGCAATTGTGACGGGAGATATCAAGGAAGCAGTCGGTTTATTCGGGGCTGCTTCCTTTGATGTTGTCACCTGCAACCCGCCGTATATGACGGAGCATCACGGGTTAACCAATCCCCATGGGCCAAAGGCGATTGCAAGGCACGAACTTTTGTGTACCCTGGAGGACGTCATAAGTCAGAGTGCAAAGCTTCTGGTGCCCGGAGGTAATTTCTTCCTGGTTCACAGACCTTTCAGACTGACGGAAATCCTGGTACTTCTGCATGAATACAGGCTGGAGCCTAAGAGGATGAAGCTGGTATATCCTTTTGTGGATAAGGAACCGAACATGGTTTTGATTGAGGCAAACCGCGGCGGAAAATCGGGAATGAAAGTGGAAAAGCCGCTGATTGTTTACAGAGAACCGGGGGTATACACGGATGAGATTTATGATATTTATGGTTATTAACCCTGATTTTTGGCAGGAGTGTGGAAATGAGAGCAGCGAATGGCGGCAGTAGAGGAAAAAGATTTTTATTGTTCATTTTGGTAATGCTGTCCGCAGCGCAAACTGCGGGATGCAGACAGAGAACCCAGGAAACCTATGCGCAGCAGGGAGAGCCGGAGAATGGCCCTGTGGAGCAGGAAGTGCCGGAGAATGGCCCTGTGGAGCAGGAAGTGGCGAATGACAGGGGAAACCGGGAACCGGCACAGGAGAAAGAGCAGACAGATGCAAAACCGGAAGACTATGGGGAGGATCAGGGTGAGACGGAATCCATTGTGGAACTGATTAAGCAAATAAGCCGTCCCCGGGTCAAGGGGATTTTCGTGACTGGGCCCACTGCGGGAATCGAAAGAATGCAGGAGCTGATCGAGCTTGTGGATGAAACTGAGCTGAATACCATAGTCATGGATATAAAGAATGACGAGGGAAGAATTGTCTACGATATGCAGATCCCGATCGTCCAGGAGCTGGGAAGCGGTATCAGCTATGTGCGGGATATGGAAGAGCTGATCCGCAGGTGTAAGGAGAAGAATATCTATCTGATAGCGAGGATTGTGGCGTTCAAGGATCCCTTTCTGGCAGAGGTGAGGCCGCAGTGGTGTATTCATAATGCGGATGGAAGTTTATTCCGTGATAAAGGAGGGCTTGCCTGGCTGAACCCTTATGAGAGAGAGGTATGGGATTATCTGCTTGCAGTGTCCGGGGAAATACTGAGAATGGGATTCGACGAGGTACAGTTTGATTACGTCCGCTTTTCCACGGACAGCGGGATGGAACAGGCAGATCTGGGAGAGGAAGCAAAGGAAAAGGACAGACAGCAGATTATCACGGAATTTGTGAAATATATTTCCGAGGATATACATAAGGCGGGAGGGATCGTTTCCGCAGACGTGTACGGCATGGTGATTGACAGCCAGGTGGATCAGAGAATTGTGGGGCAGAGCTATGTGGAGCTGTCGAAATATCTGGATTTTATCAGTCCTATGATTTATCCTTCACACTATGGCCCCTATAATTATGATATACCGGTTCCGGATGCGGAGCCTTACCGGCTGGCGCTTACGGCGCTGCAATCCTCCAGAAAAGTTCTGGCAGGCATTCCTCTGCGGTCGGTGTCCGGAAATGATGCGGGGCAGTACAGTCAAGGAGAGCTTGCCGAACTTATGCCTATGGAAGGGATCCGTGCGCAGGTAAGGCCCTGGCTTCAGGATTTTACGGCGACCTGGGTGAAAGGGCATATTCCTTATGGGGCGCAGGAGGTTCGGGCACAGATTCAGGCGGTATACGACGCCGGCTACGAGGAATGGATCTTGTGGAATGCATCCAATCATTATACAGAGGATGCGCTTCTGCCTGCTGAGGATGCAAAAGGGGGAGGGAGCGAAACGGCAGATGATGAGGATATGGAAGAAGGACAGGAAGAGAAAGGGGCGGGAAGATAGATATGACGGGAACTCTGTTTTTGTGTGCGACTCCCATAGGAAATCTGGGGGATATGACGAAACGTGTCATCGCCACCCTTGCGGAGGTGGATCTGATTGCGGCGGAGGATACGAGAAACAGTATCAAGCTGTTGAATCACTTCGGAATCAGGACGCCCATGACCAGCTATCACGAATATAACAAGGTGGAAAAGGCGGATCAGCTGGTCGGGCTGCTTCTGGAAGGAAAGAATATTGCTCTGATTACGGATGCGGGAACACCGGCCATATCTGACCCGGGAGAGGTGCTTGTGGCAAAGTGCCAAGAGGCAGCAGTTCCGGTTACTTCCCTGCCCGGATGCTGCGCCTGTATTACGGCGCTTACATTGTCCGGGCTTTCCACCAGAAGGTTTTGCTTCGAGGGATTTCTGCCATCGGATAAAAAAGAAAAGAGATTTATTTTGGACGAACTGAAGGAAGAGACCAGAACCATCATCTTGTATGAGGCGCCTCACCATTTAAAGCGCACGCTGCAGGAGCTGACAGAGACGCTGGGACAGAGAAGAATTACTCTGTGCAGGGAGCTTACCAAGAAATTTGAGACGGTCACGGCCACCACTCTGGAAGAGGCGGCTTCGTATTATGAGGAAAACGAGCCCAGAGGCGAGTATGTGCTGGTTCTGGAAGGGAAAAGCCGGAAGGAGCTGTGTGAGGACGCCAGGGCAAAATGGACGAATATGTCCGTGGAGGAGCATATGAGATATTATGAGGATCAGGGAATCGAGCGCAAGGCGGCCATGAAGCTTGTAGCTGCTGACAGGGGAGTTTCCAGGAGGGAGGTTTATCAGGCGCTGTTGTAAATTTTATAAATATTTTATTGACGGAGGTAGGGTATGATGAAGGATATTACTTTTTCTGACAGGATGACAGGGGAGGAATATAATGAGATGCGGATGAGTGTGGATTGGAGACCCATATCCGGGCGGCAGGCTGACAGGGGGATCGAACATACGACTTTTCTGATTGCGGCCAGATGCGGAGAAAAGATCATAGGCATGGGCAGGGTGCTCTTTGACTTCGGGTATACGGCTTATATAGGTGATGTGATCGTGGCGCCGCAGTTTCAGGGAAAAGGAATCGGACGAAGGATCACGCAGGGGCTCATGGACAGGGTTATGGAAGCTTCTGATCCGGGGGACCGGATTATGTTCATCCTGGGTGCAGCGAAAGGAAAGGAAGGCTTTTATGAAAAGCTGGGTTTTAAGAAGAGGCCTAATGACTTTTCCGGATGCGGGATGAGCATGTGGAAGATGAGAGAATGAAATGCAACTGCCGGTTGACACATTTCCAAGCGCACTTGCTGGTTGTCAACCGGCTTTTCTGTTATGTTTTTTGCAGTGATATCACGATATTATCGATGAAAAACCATAACAGAAAGAAAGGATGACACGGCATATGATTTTGGCAGAGAAGATTATGGAACTGAGAAAAAAGAAGGGATGGTCGCAGGAGCAGCTGGGAGAATGGCTTGAAATTTCCAGACAGTCTGTCTCTAAATGGGAGTCGGGAGCCTCTATTCCCGATCTGGATAAGATCGTCAAGATGAGCCATATTTTTTCCGTAAGCACGGATTATCTCCTTAAGGATGAGCTCGAAAGCCCGCAGGAGGGAACGCAGACGGATACGGCTTCGGAGCAGGAGCCGGAAAACGGGTGCGGGGCGTTAAACGGACGTTCCGTGACTCTCGAGGAGGCAAATAAATATATGGATATGGCAAAGCAGTCCGCAAAGGGAACGGCACTGGGAACGTTTTTGTGTATTTTATCTCCGGTATGTTTGCTTCTGATTTCGGGATTCCTGCAGGACGGCCGGATTCGGATGTCGGACGAAAGAGCCGGTGCGGCAGGCCTCATTATTCTGCTGGTGTTGGTGCTGGCGGGAGTGGCGCTTCTGGTAACGGAGGGGATGAAGCTTTCCGGCTTCCGCTATCTGGATGAGGAAGGAATTTCCCTGAAATATGGAGTGAGGGGGATTGTGGAAAAGCGCAGAGAGGATTTTGAGCAGACCCATAGGCGCTGTACGGTTTTGGGAGTGGCGCTGTGCATTATAAGCGTTATTCCCCTGATGACGGTGGGGACTTTTGTGGACAACGACATTTACTCGATTATGTGCTTTGCGCTTCTGATTGTGTTTGCTGCCGTTGCTGTTTATCTGTTTGTCTGGTCGGGATGCATTTATGGCAGCTTTCGTAAGCTGCTTCAGGAGGGAGAGTATGCGAAAGAGAAAAAGGCCATAAAAAAGAGAACGGCGTTTCTGAACGGAGTATACTGGGCCGGCGTGCTGGCGGCTTTTCTAATTCTGCGCAGCTCGAACATATACGAAGAGAGCGAGTACAATATCCTTGGCGTTTACTGGATCGTTGCAGTGCTTCTCTATATTATGATCAAAGGAATACTTGGTGCGGTGATGGAAAGGCGCAGCGCAGAAGTCAGATAGAGCGGTGGGCATATAAAAAACAGATAAGTTACCGTCAGGGTAAAGTGCGCCTCTTGTATACTTAGGATAGGATTATGTAATTTATGGTAGGATGGCAGCGGCAGAACCGATTTCACCGCTGTCATTTCTGCGTTCAAAACTCTCTTTTTAAAAATCAGCGCTGGTTTGAGAGAACAGCGTTTTGTGCGACATATACAAAAAAATGAATTTTTAGATAGATAAAGAAAAGCAAAACTGGATATTATGACCAAATTGAAAATATATTGAAAAATTTGATTGACAAAACTGTATATCTATGTTTATTATAAAATTACAAAAACGTTTTCGGAAACGGACATATGAGATGACTGAACGATTATTTTTTTTGGTTAGTATCAAAAACGTTTTCGATAACAACACTAATAATAACAGGAGGAAAATTATTATGAAGTTGAAAAAAGTATCAGCGATTCTGCTGGTGGCAGCAATGAGCTTTTCCCTTCTTGCGGGCTGTGGCTCGTCGAAAAAGGAGGAAGCTCCGGCAAAGGATACGACCGAGGAGAGCGGCGATGCGCAGACAGCCGAGAAGGAAGAAGAGAGTAAAGCAGATACGGATGCAGGCAGTGAAAGCGCTGCCGGCGGTGAGAAGACAGTGATCCGCGTTACCAAGTGGGGAGATGACAAGCCTGCGGCGGAGAACATTCTGGTGGAAGAGTTTAATGCCAGCCAGGATGCGATCGAGATTCAGCTGGATGTGGTTCCGGGCGACGGATACGGCGACAGGCTGACGACCTCCTTCTCATCCGGCGACGGATATGATATCTTCCTTTCCGGAGAAGGCGATTTTTATAAGTGGGTTGACTTGGGAATGGTGGAGCCTCTGGACGATCTGATTGCGGCAGATACGGACTGGCAGAACCCCATGGGAGAATCCGTGATGGAAATGGGCGTGGTGGATGGATCTCAGAGATATCTGGTGAAGGATTATAATCCGATCTGCCTGTGGTACAATAAGGACATGTTCGATGCGGCAGGCGTGGATTATCCTTCCGAGAGCTGGACATGGGACGATCTGTATGAGGCGGCTAAGAAACTGACCACGAAGAATGAAAACGGAGAGTTTGAGACCTTCGGTTTCCAGGCACAGTCCTGGAACTATGCGGTGGATACCTATCTGGAATCTCTCGGATTTTCTTATGTGAGCGAGGATTACTCCACGGCTGAGGGTTATCTGAATTCCCAGGGCGTTGCAGATGCTCTTGATACCTATTTCGGATGGACCGAAGGGGACGACAGGATTTCTCCTAACGCTGCCGACACGGATACCTACGGCGACGGAACGGCTATGATGATCAACAATAAGCTGGCAATGTTCATTACCGGCGGCTGGGCGAAGACCGGTCTCGAGGATGCGGGTGTGAATTATGCGACAGCGCTTGTACCCGGCAATCATGCGGCATACTTCTGTGCTTCCGGTTATGCAATCAGCTCTTCCTGCAAGAATAAGGAAGCGGCGTGGGAAGTGCTCAAGCTGCTCACGGGAGAGAGAGCTTCCGAATTGAGAGCACAGAACGAGGCGGCGTTCCCTACAGCGGAATCTCAGCTTCAGGCAGTTGTTGACAGCCTGTCCGATGATCAGAAGGCTCTGCTTCAGTCACTGGACTACAGTGTGCCTCCCATCGGTATGAGGGGCAAGGTTGGAAGCCAGGTAAACCAGGTACTGGGCGAGGTTGTTGAAAGAATCGTATATCATGATGCGGACACCATGACGATTCTGAACGATGCGCTCGAAGCGTCTAAGCAAAAATAGAAAAGAAGGGCACAGGGCTGTCACGCTGAGGATCGAAAGGCCCAGGCTGTGACGGCCCTTTTTATGAAATAGGACCTGTTTCGAAATAAATGGAGGTTAATTATGGCAGGAAAAGGAAGATCGGGGAAGGTGCAGAGCAGAGAAAACAGAAACGGCTATCTGTTCGTCATGCCATGGATTTTAGGCTTTTTTCTCTTCACTCTGCTCCCAATGGTATTTTCGGCGATTTTATCTCTATGCGAATGGGATATCGTCACGGGATTATCCACTATAGAATTTGTGGGATTGGAAAATTTCACCGGCATGTTCAAAGATCCGAAGTTCTGGCAGTCTTTGAAGGTGACCTTTAAGTTTTGTCTGATCACGATCCCCTGTTATCAGATCGTGTCGCTATTTGTGGCATTCTTGCTGGCCATGGATATCAAAGGCATGAAGATCTTCCGGGTGGTATATTTCCTGCCCTCGATTATTCCCACCATAGCGGCCACCATGATCTGGACCAGGATTTTTGCACAGGACGGAATTTTAAATAAATCGCTCTCTGTAATCGGGATCAAAGGGCCGGCCTGGCTCACGGACCGGAATACCGCCCTCTATGCGCTGATGATTATGGGACTTTGGGGCGTGGGTAATACGATTATAATTTATCTCTCCGGCCTTCAGGGGGTCAGCGAGGAGCTGAAGGAGGCGGCCAGGGTGGATGGCGCCAAGGGCTGGCAGATCTTTTTTAAGATCACGGTTCCAATGATTTCGCCCACGATATTCTTTAACGTGGTGATGGCCGTGATCGGCTCCTTCCAGTACTTCACGCAGGCCTATGTCATGACAGAGGGAGGACCCATGCAGTCCACTCTGTTCTACAACCTGTATTTGTATCAGAAGGCTTACAAGGAATACCAGATGGGCTATGCTTCCGCAATGGCCTGGGTAATGTTTATAATCATTATGCTGTTTACCATGCTGGTCATCAAGAGCTCCAGCTTCTGGGTATATTACCAGAATGACGATAAGCTGTAAGGGAGGGAAGGAAGATGAACCGTTCGAAAAAAATAAATCACAGAATTGCGAGTATCCTTGCCACACTGCTTCTGCTTGGCGGTGCCGTGGTCATCATGATTCCGCTGCTGTGGACGATCTGTATGGCTTTAAAGCCCGCATCTGAGATGTATACTGACAATTTCTTCCCAAAAGAGCTGGCGTGGGGAAACTTTTATGAGGCCGTTACCAGCATTGATTTTTTCCTGTATCTGAAAAATACGCTGATGATCGTGATTCCCAATCTGGTGGGAACCGTGGTAAGCTCCGCAATTGTGGCGTACGGCTTTTCAAGGTTTGACTTTAAGGGAAAGAGGGTGTGGTTTTTGATTCTCCTTGCAACCATGATGCTGCCCTCCCAGGTGACCATGATCCCCACCTATTTGATCTACCGGCAGATCGGATGGGTGAACACCGTGCTTCCCCTGGTGGTTCCCGCCTTTTTCGGAGGAGGAGCCTTCAATATTTTCCTGGTGCGTCAGTTTATGTCGGGAATTCCCAAGGATTTTGACGAGGCGGCCCGAATCGACGGGGCGGGACCCTTTAAGATTTTTGCCAGGGTGCTGGTTCCCATGTGCCGTCCGGTTATGACGGCGGTTGGAATCTTCACCTTTATGGGTACCTGGAATGATTTTAACGGCCCTCTGATCTATCTGTATGACAGCAAAAAATATACACTGTCCCTTGGACTTGCGTTTTTCAAGGGATTATATACGAGCAAATGGAATCTGATGATGGCGGCTACTGTGCTTGTGATGCTGCCGGTATTGATCCTGTTCTTTATCGCACAGGACTATATCATTGACGGAATTGCAATATCTTCGGGAACGAAGGGATAAGGACGGGGTAAGAATATGTTACATGCAGAATCGAATTGTACCAGACCTAAATATGTCTGTGGGAATGAGAGAATAAAGCTGGTCGGGGCGATTGACGGAGGCTTTCCGGACTTTGGGCACCATCTGGAAAAGGAGATGGGCGGTCTGTGGCTTTATCCGGTAAAGCTCCTGGACGGCTTTTGGATGAGGGTTACGGATAAAGATTCCCAGGGACTGGTAGATGGGTATATGACGGCGGGGGAATTCCACAACTATCCCCACAAGAATGTGTTTGTCTATTCCGGATCCACCATGGGCCATACGCCGGTGGTGATAACGAGAAGCCAGATGATCCCTGACGGGATTGCGGGACTTAAGGTTACCTATGACTTTTTCCTTCCAAAGGAGAGCGCCCAGGGAAAGGGGCGCCGCCTTGCGGCAGACTTCCTCTTCCGCATAAATCTGCGGCCCGACTGGCTGGCGGAGAATATGGATGTCGAGGACGGAAGGGATATTCTGGAATGGGATGAGAAGGATCATGTGGTCCGGGGAAAGGATGAGAAAAATTCCTGGCATGTGATGATCGGATCTTCCGAGAAATTCTCCGGCTGTGTGACCGGAAACGAGTTTGGCCCTGAGATTACGGAGAGCCTGGGAGGGAGCTGCCGGATGAGCCGGGAGCTGTGCCTCGAACCGGGAGAGCATAAGCAGATCACCTTTTATGTGGCCGGATCCTTCTGTTCCGGACAGGACTGTGAGGAGCAGTACAGGCAGCTGTGTTCCGAAACGGACTTTGAGGGCGAAAAGGCGTCAAGGCTTGAAAGCCTCACAAAGCAGACCCGGTTGGATCTGAGCGGCAGTGCCCTTGCGGGGAGCCGGAAGCTGGAGGAGATCTTTGACTGGATCAAGATCCACACGGACTGGCTTACCCTTAAGGTGGACGGAATCGGAAGAGGAGTCACGGCGGGAATTCCGGAGTATGTGTGGTGGTTTGGCTGTGACAGCTGCTACGCCCTTCAGGGAATGATGATGCAGGGACAGTTTGAGCTGTGCAGGGATACCATCCGCCTGATTCTGGAATATTCAAAAAAATATAACGGAAACGGCAAAATTATCCATGAGCTTCTGCCAAACGGTTTCTGTCCCAACACGGGAAACACGCAGGAGACGGCCCACTTCATCATTCTTCTGTGGGAGTATTATCAGTGGACGGGAGACAAGGAGATCCTCTCAGAGTGCTTTGATTATATCAGAATGGGAGTGAAGTGGTTAAAGGATCAGGATGAGGACGGGGATTTCTTCCCCACCGGTTATGGGATCATTGAGATTGCCGGGCTGAATATGGAGATGATTGACACGGCGGTCTATACCTGCTGCGCTTACAGATGCTTTGGGAGGATTGCGGAGACACTCGGACAAGGCGGTGATGTCAAAGCGTGGATGGAGCTGGCGGATCAGGCGCAGAAGGCGGTGAACGAGAAGCTCTGGGCCGAGGAGGAAGGACTGTTCTGTGACTGCTTTGCATCTCCTTTAAGGATCAGCGAAAAGAGAGATATCATTCTTGACCGGATGGAGCAGGCGGGAGAAAAAGAGGCGAAGGAGAGATTCCTGCAGCTTCTTGCGCAGCGCAGCGAAAGCGGCGGGAAGAATGGCGGGCAGCAGGAATACGGCTGGGTGCTGAACAAAAACTGGGTGATCAATGTACCTATGGAGATGGGAATTGCGGACCGGGACAAGGCGGAAAGAGCCCTTGAGAGAATGGATACCGCCGAGTTCGTGGGAGAATGCGGCATGTATCTGGAAGGGCTTTTGAAGGGAGCGGCCATGACGATCAGTACGGGCGTTATGGCGGTGGCCCAGGCCAGATACGGCCATGCGGATCGGGCCTTCTCCCTGATAGAGAGGATGTTTGGGACCTTTGGCGCTGCCACTCCGGGGTCGATCAGCGAGATGTCTCCTGACTACGGATGCTTTGTGCAGGCATGGACGGCTTACGGTGCGGTAGTACCGGTGGTAAAATACTTTTTCGGTATTCAGCCGGATGCGGCAGAAGGAAAAATCCGGATTGCGCCCATGCTTCCGAAGGCTTTTGAGCCTGCGGAAGGGAAGAGCTGCAGCCTCGAAAGGGTGAGAGTTCTGGACGGTGAGATCTCCGTCAGGATCCGCCGGGAAAACGGCCGGAGTGTCTGTGAGGTGGAAAATCAGACCTCCGCACAGATGGAAGTGAAAGGTTACGGGATGGAGGTAAGGTTGACAAGTTCCCTGAAAAAGTGATATGGTTTTCATATAAAAACGTTTTCGAGGAATGAGTATGGTTACGATCAGAGATGTGGCGAAGGAAGCGAGGGTTTCCATAGGAACGGTTTCCAGAGCATTTAACGGGTACCAGGATATCAATGAGGAGACAAAGATAAAAATATTCCAGGTGGCAAAGAACCTTGGCTATGCCCCCAATGTGAATGCCAGAAGCATCTCCTCAAAGAAGACCAACAACATGGGGCTTATTATATCGGGTTTTTTGGAGAGCGACCGAAGGGACAGCTTTGTGCTGACCCTTCTCCAGGGAATTTACCGCTATGCCAACGAGCACTCGGTGGAGGTTGCCCTTTATACGACGGATGCGGAACAGCAGCAGAAGAAGACCTACGAGAGGTTCTGCGCAGAACACAGCATTTTCGGGGCCATACTCAGCGGTGTTGCCACCAATGATCCCTATTTTCATGAGCTGGTGGAATCGGGGATGCCTTGTGTGCTGATCGATGTCTATATCAAGGGCGCCGGGCTTGGCTGTGTGTCTGTGGACAATATCAAGGCGGCGGATGATATTGCCCAGTACCTGATTGACTGCGGCCATCGGGATATCGTGGTGGTGCAGGGAAAGAAAGAGGCGGAGGTGACTACCTGCCGTATCGCCGGGATCTATACTGCCTTTAAGCGCAACGGCTTAGAGCTTACCAGGGAGAAGATCCTGACCTGTAACTACAGTGAATCGCAGACTTACCGCACGGTAAGGCAGTACATTGAAAAAAACGGAAAAGACTCGGGGACGGCGTTTCTGTGTCTCAGCGACATCATGGCCCTTGGAGCCATGAAGGCCATCCGCGACCTGGGCTATGGCATACCGGAGGATTTCTCGGTTACGGGGTTTGACGGAATTCCCATAGCCGAATATACTACGCCGGGTCTGACCACCGTAGAGCAGGACGTGAGTATGATGGGCTACAGTGCGGCCGCTCTTTTGCAGGAGCTGCGCAGGGATCAGAGCAAATCAAAAAGAATCTACGTGCCATACAGGCTTCAGAAAAGAGACAGCGTCAAGAGGCTGCAAAGCGACTGACTTTCATCTATAGTGGAGCGCCGCGAAACGGCGCATAAATATTTAGAAATGACAGACAATAGAATTCTTGCATGGCGAGAATTCTATTATTCAAGACAATAGAATTCTTGCGCAGCGAGAATTCTATTGTTTTAAGTGAATACAAAAACGTTTTTGGAAAGGCGGAGCAAACGATTATGGAAAATGAAAAGATCATAGACAGATGGAAAGAGCAGATTCGGAAGGGGGAGAAGGAAGGGTGGATCCTTGCCGAGGATGGGTTTGATGAGGAACGTCTCAACAAATACG
This sequence comes from uncultured Lachnospiraceae bacterium, assembly GCA_910579685.1. Taxonomy (GTDB): domain Bacteria; phylum Bacillota; class Clostridia; order Lachnospirales; family Lachnospiraceae; genus Suilimivivens. Next base: position 18,817 of record CAJTVN010000037.1, read on the forward strand.
AGGCGATCTTCTGTCAGGGCAACGGTTATCTGGGAGTGAGGGGCGCTCTGGAGGAGCGGTATACCGGGGAGGTAAGGAATTTGCTTGTGGCGGGTACCTTCGACCGGTTCCACGAAAGCGAGGTGACGGAGCTTCCTAATTTCCCCGATATGACATATATGGGTATTTATTTGGACGGGAAGCCTCTGTCCTTTTGCCGGGGAACTGTGCATGAATATCAGAGAGCTTTGAATCTGGAAAACGGCGAGAGTGTGCGGATCGCGGACTGGGAGGATGAGAGGGGCAGAAGGTTTTTGTTTATTTTCCGCCGGATGGTTTCTCTGCGGGATGAGCATGTGATGGCATCCAGGGTGGAGATCTGCCCGGCAGACGGCGATGCCGAGATTAAGATTATGAGCGGGATCGACGGCAGGGCGGACAACAGCGGAACCCAGCACTTCGTGGAGGGGGAGAAGAGGATGTTTGACCAGCGTTTTCTTCAGCTTCTGGTAAGGACGGCGGAGAGCGGAATAGATGCGGGATGCTTTTGCGCCCACAGATACCAAATCAACGGGCGGGAGGCGGACATGAGACTGCTGCCTGTTATGGAACGGCGCCAGATATTCTTAAGCGCGTCCTGCACGGTCAGACAGGGAGAGGTTTTGGCCGTGGAGAAAATCTCCTGTGTCTACACGTCCAGAGACCTGGAATTCGCCTTGCGGGGTGAACGGGTGGATGGGAGCGGAAAAATTGCGCAGGCCGGTCTTCGTAAGGTGAGAGAGGCCTGGGAGAAGGGATATGAGAGCCTCATTCGTGAGAGCGGGAGAGCCTGGAAGGAGCTCTGGGAGAGGCAGGACGTGAGGATCCGGTCAGAGAAGCCTTTTGACCAGACTGCCCTGCGTTTTGCCCTGTACCATCTGAATATCATGGTAAAAAAGGAAGATGAGAGGATGGGAATCGGCGCAAAGGCGCTCAGCGGGGAAGGCTACAAAGGACATTCCTTCTGGGACACGGAGGTGTTTTTGCTGCCCTATTATCTCCTGACACAGCCCGAGACGGCAGGGGGACTTGTCGGCTACCGCTATCTGGGGCTTGAGGGAGCCAGAAGAAAGGCGCGGCAGTACGGATATCAGGGAGCCATGTACCCGTGGGAGGCGGCCTGGATCGACGACGGGGAGGTCACGCCTCTGGAGGGACCTGCGGACGTGGCGACGGGAAAGCCCATTATTTACTGGACCGGCGTGCAGGAACAGCATATCACGGCGGATGTGGCATTTGCGGCATGGCAGTACTATAAAGCGACAGAGGATACGGACTTTCTGCTGGAAAAGGGCTTTGAGATGATCATGGACACGGCAAGGTTCTGGGTGAGCAGGCTGGATTTTGACCGGGACAGGGGACTCTATGTGATCCGATGCGTGATTGGACCGGACGAGTACAAGGAGCATGTGGACAATGATGTGTACACCAATTATATGGCGCACTACAATATGCGCCTTGCCCTGGAGCTGGTGCGTCGTTTCCGCGGCTCTGCGGTACCCGGGGAGAGGGCGGCTTATGGGCGCCTTCGGGATAAGCTGGGACTGGAGCGGCTGGAGAGGGAACTGGAAGAGAAAATTCCTGCACTGTATCTGCCAACACCGGATGATCAGACGGGAATTATTCCTCAGTGCGACGGCTATTTCGAATTGGAGGAGCTGGATATCAGAGGATATAAGGAGAGCGAAAAGGTTCTGACGATCTACGAGGATCTGAGTCAGGAACAGATCAACTCCTACCAGATCGCAAAGCAGGGAGACCTTGTGGTGCTGATGTTCCTGCTGGCGGAGCTGTTTGATAAGAAGACCAGAGAGAGGAATTACCGTTTTTATGAGGACAGAACGCTCCATGATTCCTCCCTGAGCAAATCGACGCACAGCATCCTGGCCTGCGATCTGGGACTCATGGAGGAAGCCTACCGGCTTTTTGAGGGTGCCTGCAGGGTGGATCTGGGGAATGATAAACGATCCTCGGATGCGGGGATTCACAGCGCATCCATGGGAGGGATCTGGCAGGCTGCGGTCATGGGCTTTGGCGGCGTGCGCATGGAGGAGGGTATGCTTCACATAAGACCTTCGCTTCCAAAGGAGTGGGATGAGCTTGTCTTTCCGCTGGTATGGAAAGGAAGAAAGCTTCTGGTGCGTGCGGACTGGGAAACCGTCACGGTGGAGAACGACGGGCCTGCGGTGGAGATCATATTGTGCGGGAATAAGATTCTTGCCGGAGAGAAAACCGTTGTGGAGTCCGGGGCTTCGACCGGAAAAGAGAACGAGGATCCCGGCCGTGTGGATAACGGGTATGAGGCCATTATTTTTGATCTGGACGGCGTGATCTGCCATACGGATAATTACCATTATCAGGCATGGAAAAAGCTGGCGGATCGTCTGGGGATTGCTTTTGATCAGAAGATCAATAACCGTCTGCGGGGCGTGAGCCGGATGGAGAGCCTTGAGATCATATTGGAAGGTTTTGACGGGACATTCACGCAGGAGGAAAAGGAGAGTCTTGCGCAGGAGAAAAATGACGCTTACAGAGAGCTTTTGAAAACCATGAGTCCTCAGGATCTCGGCGGAGAAGTTAAGAGTACCCTGGAGGAGCTTCGAAGGAGAGGGCTTGGGCTTGCTATCGGTTCTTCCAGCAAAAATGCGGCCTTTATTCTTGAGAGGATCGGACTTGGCGGTTTCTTCGATGCGGTATCGGACGGGACAATGATCACAAGATCAAAGCCGGACCCGGAGGTCTTCTTAAAGGCGGCGCAGCTGCTTGGTGCGGATCCGGTAAAATGTCTTGTGGTGGAGGATGCCGAGGCGGGATTACAGGCGGCAAAGGCGGCAGGCATGGATGCTGCTGGGATCGGAGAAGCGTCACGGAGCGATATTGCGGATTACAGACTGGAAAGCTTTTCACAGCTTTTGGAGCTGCGGCAGGACAGATAGCGGGAAGGAGGAGATGAAAATGCCGGAGAAACTACCGGAAATTGTGCGAAATCAGCCGGAGGATAAACCTTATTTAGTGACGGGCCGCCGGATTTATGTAATCGGAGCGCAGGACGGAGGCTTTCCTCAAAGGGGCGAGCATATGCCTCATGAGATGTGGGGCATCTGGCTTCCGCCCATCAAGCTGTTTAATGGCTTCTGGCTTTGGCTTGAGGATGACTGGATTGGAAAGGCGGATCGCTTTGTGATGGAGCCCTTTGGGTGCCGGTTTGTCTATGAGAGAAAGGAGATAGAGCTGGAACGCTTCCAGTGGGCGGCCCACACAAGGGGAGCAATGGCGTTGGAGCTTACGGTGCGCAATCTGACGCAGGCTCCGGTTCAAAAGAGTCTTGCCCTGGTGATCGAGTCGAATCTGATGCCTGTGTGGCTCTCGGAGCGGATGGGAAGAAAGGACGGAAAGGATTCGGTCAGCTGTGATCTGGAAAAAGGGCTTGCCGCCTGGAAGGATCAGGAAAATCCCTGGTCTGCGGTCATGATCTGCGACCAGCCTCTGGACGCTTTCGAGTTGTTGGAGGAGAGCCGCGCAGGCAGCGGACAAAGGCCGTGCGGCTCGGCAGGCAAAGCCTGTGATAGGCAGGGGTATAAGAATGAAAATACCAGCTGCTGCAAGGTTTCCTTTTCTGCCCGGCTGGCAGCAGGAGAGAGTAAAAGGTTCTCCTTTTTCTTTGGAGGCTCTGAGAGTTCTGAGGAAGAGGCCGAGGAACAGGCAAGGACGCTGAGGGAAAACAGGGAAGAGCTTTTGGAGGAGAAGAAGGAAAGATACAGGAAGCTTGGCGGGAGAGCGTCTTTGTCCTTTGCCGGGGAGCCTGTCCTTGAACAGATGTACCGCTGGAACCAGTTTATCAATGACTGGATCCAGTGCGAGATACCCGGTGTGGGAGAGGGAGTTGTGGCCGGCTATGCGGAGTTTCCCTGGTGGTTTGGAAACGACACGAATTATATTCTGCCCGCCCTTCTTATGCAGGGAGAGGTGGCAATCTGTAAGGAGACGCTGCGGCTTTTGCGGAGAGCTTCCCTTAAGGTGAACGGAAACGGGAGAGTCATCCATGAAATGTCGAACAACGGCGTGGTATTTTACGAAGGCATGACCACGGAGACACCGCAGTTTGCGGATTGTGTCTGGCAGATTTACTGCTTCGAGGGAGATGAGAGCTTTCTGGAGGAGATGTATGATTTCTGCAGGGAAGGGATGCGGTGGATCGAGTCGGTCAGCGAGGAGGGACTGCCAAGAGGCTACGGAATCAGCGAGGTTGCGGGCCTTGACTGTATGTGCTGTGATGTGGCGATTCTTGCGGTGAGAGGCTATGAGGTTATGAGTAAGATGGCAAAGGCCCTGGGAAGGGAAGGGGACGCCTCTTGTTTTGAAGAGAAGTTTTGCGCTACATGGGAAATTTTTCACAGAGAGTTTTTTATTCCTGAGACGGGCTTTTACGGAGATATGGTGGCTGGAAGGGAGGAGATCATAAAGAGGGCGGAATCGTGGAAGCACTCTCTGAAAAGCTTTCCCATCACACCCGAGGATGAAATTGCGGGGGAGGCCAGCTGTAAGCAGGATAAATCGCCGAGGGAGAGCAAGGAGAAGGAGCGGCTTTGCAGGAGGATGGAAAATGTTATAAGGCTGGCAAAAGAGACGGAGCCAAAAAGCCGCAGGGCGTACCAGCTCTTTGGGCTTGGACACTCCACCATAGCGGTGGAATTCGGCTATGTCACGGGAAAGCAGGCAAGAGAGCTTCTGGCAGCCCAGGAACAGTGGAGGGAAAAGGAATGCTTTCAGATAGACGGGATCATGCCTCTGGCCCTTGGGAGGCGGATGCAGGCTTACGGTTACAGCAGGGAGCCGGAAAAGATTTTGCAGGTGCTGCGGCAGACGGGAGAGGGCTTTGGGGCCGTGATGCCGGGAGCCACCAGTGAAATTTATCCGGACAGAGGCTGCTTTGTCCAGGGCTGGAACAGTTTTGCCACCATGTGGCCGTATTTCAGTGTTATTTTCGGAGTGCGTCCCCGGGCGGGACAAAAGGAGCTGATCCTGCAGCCCTGTATCTGTCCGGATATGGGGAAGATTTCCCTGACCGGAGTGATGATCGCGGGCCGGCCCTTCTCGTTCTTCCTTGACTTTGAGGAAGGGAGGGGGAGGATCCGGGTTGAGATTCCTTCTGCACAGTGGAGAGTAAACCTCGTGTGGGAGGAGGAACAGGACGGGAAACCGGAGCTTGTGGTGGAGGTGTGTGACGCTAAAGCGTAAACATGGTTTTGCAGAGGCGGATCATTTCGCAGGTGAGGCTGTGGATGATTAGCCGTCTGAGAAAAGTCAAGAACGGAATGGTATAACAAAAGACGGAGAAAATGCCGATATAATTATATTATAGGAAGCGGCAGTGTTGACGTGCCGTTCCCTATTGAACAAAGAGGTGTCACAGAAGGATCTGTGTATGACGGGAAACAGGGAGGTTGCCTATGTTACCAATTATGTCGGGAACAATTTACAGTATGGGGAAAAGGGCTGAGCTTGAGAGCAAGTGGCAGCAGAAAAAGGAGAGCGGGAAGATTTTTCAGAAGGAGATGACGGCCGATGAGCGGATGATGGCCCGGTATCAGGAGGATCTGGAAAATATGCGTAAGAACGATACCATGAATTCCATCAGCAATAAGCTGAGGAGCGGTCAGGAGCTTACGCCTGACGAGGTGCAGTACCTTCAGAGAAACAATCCCGCCCTGTATCAGGAGTACCAGGAGATTAAGAGCGAGAAGGAAGCTTATGAGAGAGGGCTTAAAAACTGTAAGACCAAGGAAGATGTGGAGCGGTTTAAAATCAATAAGATGAACGGGTATCTGGCGCAGGCCAAGTCGGTCATGAATAATCCCAATATTCCAAAGGGGCAGAAGAAGGCTTTGATGGAGAAAATTCTGGGTAAGACCATGGGGATCGAGAAGGTACACATGAAGTTTGTATCTTCCGGCAGATATGCCTCTCTTCCCACGGACGAGGAGCTTACCGAGGAAAAGAAGAGGAAGAATGCGCAGGCAGGGGAGAGCGCAGAGGCGGTCAGCGACAGCATCGGGGAAGATGCTGAAATTGCCGGGGATGCTGAGAATGAGGGGGGGACGGATCGGGAGCAGGAGGCTGTGGATAAGGAAGAAGAGGCTGCTGAGAAAGTGATTATTAAAGATGAGAGCCTGCCGCAGCTTAGGGAGAGTGCGGATGCTCTGGCGGATTCGGTAAAGGCGCAGGTCTCGGATTATCTGGTGCGGGAGAGGGATCCCGGCTACGGGTTGGAGTTTTTTGGTTATGACCAGAAGGGGAAGGCGGTTACGAAAAAATAAACCATGAAAACAAAAGCACAAAAGAACAACATTACAGAGGGGGTAATCTGGAAGCAGCTGCTTTTCTTTTTCTTCCCTCTTTTGTTTGGAACATTTTTTCAGCAGTTATATAACACGGTGGATGCCGTGGTGGTAGGCCAGTTTGTGGGAAAGGAAGCGCTTGCCGAGGTGGGAGGGGCGTCCGCCATGGTTATCAATATCTTTGTGGGATTTTTTGTGGGAGTGTCCACGGGGGCAACGGTAACGATCTCCCAGTTTTTCGGAGGCGGCCGGATGTGCGAGGTGCGGGATGCGGTGCATACGGCAATGGCGCTTTCCATAACCGCAGGGATGGCAATCATGATAATCGGGCTGGTCGGGGCGCCCGCAGTTCTCTCCATGATGAATACGCCTGCGGAGACCATGGAGGGATCCGTGCTCTATCTGCGTATTTATTTTTGCGGCATGGTGGCGAACCTGATCTACAATGTGGGGGCGGGAATTCTGCGGGCCATAGGTGATTCCAGAAAGCCGCTCTATTTTCTCATCGCAAGCTGCCTGGTGAACGTGGCGCTGGATCTTCTTCTGGTTGTGGCGGCGGATATGGGAGTGGCAGGCGTTGCGCTGGCCACGATTCTGTCACAGCTGTTCAGTGCGGTGCTTGTTCTGGCGGCGCTTATGAAGTTTCCGGAGGAATACTGCCTGAATGTGAGAGAGATCCGTTTTCACGGCTGGGTATTTCGCAGAATCGTGGCAATCGGTATACCGGCCGGCTTTCAGTCGCTTATGTACTCTTTGTCCAACGCTCTGATCCAGACCAATGTGAACAGCTTCGGGACAAGCACGGTGGCGGCTTGGACGGCTTACAGCAAGATCGACGCCCTGTTCTGGATGATGGTGAGCTCCTTTGGGATTGCGATCACAACCTTTGTGGGTCAGAATTACGGGGCCGGACTGTATATGAGGGTGCGAAAGGGAGTTCGGCAGTGTCTGCTGCTCACGGCGGCCTTTACGCTTTTTATCAATCTCATTATCATACCCTTTGGGGAGATTCTGTTCCGGCTTTTTACCAGGGACGGGGAGGTTGTTTCTATCGGAATTATGATGATGCGGTTTCTGGTGCCCACCTTCATGACCTATATCTGCATTGAGATTTTTTCGGGAGCGCTTCGGGGAATGGGGGATACGCTGGTACCTACTCTGATTACAGGGGGCGGGATCTGCGGTCTTCGGGTCTTGTGGCTTCTTGTGGCGGTTCCCAGATGGAATCACATGAAGACGGTGATGCTCAGCTACCCGATTACCTGGGTGATTACCTCGGTGCTGTTTGTGGTTTATTACTCGTGGTACATGAAGAGGCATAAAATCGGCTGATCTTGTAAGGTTAAATTCAGAAACTGGTTGCATTCTATCGTCCTTATGTTAAAATTAAGATTGTCATGAGGTTAAATTTCTTTAAACGGAGGATGAGAAATGGAGAACAAGAGTAAGTTTACTATCAAGAGTATCGTGGCGATTGGTATCGGTGCGGCGCTGTTTTTTGTGCTGGGACGTTTTGTGTCCATCCCAACGCCCATACCGAATACCACGGCAAACATTCAGTACGGCGTACTGTCCGTGTTCGGCATTATCTTTGGGCCGGCGGTGAGTATGATCGCAGGCTTTATCGGACATACCCTGGCTGATCTGTCCTGGGGAAGCCCCTGGTGGAGCTGGATCATTGCGTCAGGCGTTTTCGGTCTGATCGTGGGCCTTGCAAAGAAAGCCATTAATATCGAGAGCGGTAAGTTTGGCCTGAGAGAGATCATTATCTTTAACGTGGTTCAGGTCGTGGCTCACGGCGTGTGCTGGGTGGGTGTGGCAACCGTGCTGGACGTTTTAATCTACAGCGAGCCCATTGAAAAGCTGGTAGCCCAGAGCCTTGGCGCATGGGGGATGAATGCGGTGACCACCGCTATCGTGGGAACCTTATTGCTGTTTGCGTATTCCAAGACTGTGACAAAGGCGGGAAGCCTTCAGAAGGAAGATTAATCAGATGCGGGAGCCTATTATTTCTTTTAAAGATTATACCTATCATTATCGTTCGCAGGCGGAGCCGACGATACATAATATTAATCTTGAGATTCATAAAGGGGAACGGATTATTATCGTGGGTCCTTCAGGGTGCGGCAAAAGCACCCTGGCCCACTGCCTTAATGGTCTGAACCCCTTTAGTTATCCCGGGGAAAGCACGGGAAGCCTTACGATCTGCGGGATCGAGGCGGCAAAGTCCAGTATTTTTGAGCTGAGCCAGTGCGTTGGCACGGTGCTTCAGGATACGGACGGACAGTTTATCGGAATGACAGTGCTTGAGGATATTGCCTTTTCCATGGAAAACAGCTGTGTTCCACAGGAGGAGATGATCCGGCGTACCAGGCAGGAGGCCGGGAGGGTGTCTCTGATGGAAAAGCTGGATGCGGCGCCCCATGAGCTTTCCGGGGGACAGAAGCAGCGCGTTTCCATGGCGGGGGTCATGATCAACCGGGTGCCGGTTCTTTTGTTTGACGAGCCTTTGGCGAATCTGGATCCGGCGGCAGGGCGCGACGCCATTGAGTTGATCGGCCATCTGCAGAAGGACGACGAAAAGACAGTGGTGATTATTGAGCACCGTCTCGAGGACGCCATGCATATGGGGGCGGACCGGATTATCCTCATGGAAAACGGGCGGATTATCAGCGATTCGTCTCCGGAAGAGCTTTTTTTATCGGACAAGCTCAAAAAGGCGGGGATCCGGGAACCGCTGTATCTGACAGCTCTTAAATATGCGGGAGTCGCGCTGATCCGGGATATGCATGTGGAGCGCATGCAGACATTGCGGCTGGATGAGCCTCATAAGGAAAAGGTCAGGAAGTGGTTTGCCGAGAGAACGCACAAGGAACCTGCCAAAGAGAGGCCAGAGGTGCTTCGGGCGCAGAAAATCCACTTCGGTTATCTCCCCGGGAAGGAAAACCTTACCGACATCAGTTTTTCTATCCGGGAGGGGGAGATGGTCAGCATTGTGGGTAAGAACGGCGCCGGGAAGAGCACCATGGCAAAGCTCCTTTGCGGCTTTGAAAAGCCGGATCAGGGAACACTCTATTATCGGGGAAAGGACATGTCCGGGGATACCATCAAGGAGAGGGCTTCCCATATCGGTTACGTGATGCAGAATCCCAATCAGATGATCAGCAAGCCCATGATCTTTGAGGAGGTCGCATTAAGTCTCGTGATGCAGAAGCTCCCGGAGGAGGAGATCCGGCAGAGAGTCTATGAGACGCTCAAAATATGCGGTCTCTATGAGTTTCGGAACTGGCCGGTAAACGCACTCAGCTATGGGCAGAAAAAGCGCGTGACCATCGCAAGCATCCTGGTGGTGAGCCCGCAGATTCTCATATTGGACGAGCCCACGGCGGGACAGGATTTCCGGCATTATACGGAGATTATGGAATTTCTCCGGGAATTGAACGAAAAAGGAATCACGGTGCTGATGATCACCCACGACATGCATCTGATGCTGGAATATACCAGCCGCAGCCTTGTGTTTGCTGACGGGAGAAAGATTGCGGACACCACGCCGGAGGCGCTTTTTTCCGATCCGCAGCTGCTTGAGCGGGCGAGCCTTAAAGAAACGTCGCTGGTGGAAATCGCCGAAGCCTGCGGGCTTGCCCCTGAGAGCTATATCAGGGCCTTTATCGAATACGACAGGGAGGTAAGAGCATGAGCGCATCACTCTCCTATATCAAAAAGGATTCCCCCATACACCGGCTGTCCGGGAGTACCAAGTTTATTTTTTTCCTGATCTGGAGCATTGCGGCAATGACCACCTATGACACAAGGGTGCTGGTGACCATGTTTGTGCTAGGAGTGGTATTTTTCGTATCATCAGGGCTGAAGTGGAAGGATATCCGGTTTGCGTTTTTGTTTATGATGTGGCTGATCATTATTAATCTGATCGCACTGTTTGCCTTTGCGCCGGAGCAGGGCGTGGAGATCTACGGGACCAGACATGAGATCGTGCATCTGTTCTGGAGGTATTCCGTTCTCTGGGAGGAGCTGTTTTACCTGTTCAATTTCATGATGAAGTATCTGGCGGTGATTCCCGTGGCGCTCCTGTTCATTCTCGCCACCAATCCCAGCGAATTTGCGGCAAGCTTAAGCAGGATCGGGGTAAGCTACCGGGTGGGATATTCCGTGGCTATCGCGCTGCGTTACATCCCTGATATTCAGAGGGATTTTCATGATATTTCCCAGGCCCAGCAGGCCAGGGGGATTGACTTGAGCAGGAAGGACAAATTTACGGACCGTCTGAAAAATTCGGCGGCGATCCTGTTTCCGTTGGTGCTCTCAAGCCTGCAGAGGATTGAGGTGATCTCCAACGCCATGGAACTGCGGGGATTTGGCAAAAATAAAAAAAGGACGTGGATTGTGGAACGCCCTTTCCGGAGGGCGGATTTTGCGGCCATCCTGGTGGCAGTGATCATGCTGGCGGTATCCATAGGCTTTATGGTGCATAACGGCGGCAGATATTTTAATCCATTTGTCTAAAGAATCCCTTAATTTATTGCAAATTTCATTTGATTCATTACAACTAAAATACTTCTTTCCAAAAAACTGCCGATATATATTTGTAAGAGATTGAGCGGTTAGATTTGGAGGGGGGCTTTTGGATGCTTCAGATTGCGGTATGCGACGGCGACGAAATCATGGGTGAGAAGCTGAAACAGTTAATTGAGTCGCGGCTGCAGAAGGAAGGGGATTACAGAGTGCTGGCGTTTTCCACCGGGCGCAGACTCCTGGAATCAGGGATCCATTTTGATATTTATTTTCTGGATATTGATCTCAAGGATATCAACGGTATTGATATGGCGAGGCGGCTGCGGCAGGGATCCGAGGCGGTTATCGTGTTTGTCACGGCTCTGAAGGAATATATTTTTGACGCATTTGACGTACAGGCCTTTCAGTATCTTCTGAAACCTATCGATGAACAGAAATTTTTTCAGGTTCTGGATAAGGCGGTGGCGGAGTGCAAAATAGTGAAACAGTCCGAGCCTCTTGTCATTCGGGTAAAGGGCGTCTATCAGAATGTGCCAAAGGAAAACATACTGTATGCGGAAAACGATGCGAGAAAGATTATCCTGCATTTGAGGGGAGAGCAGATTGCCTACTACTCTAAAATGAGCGAGCTGGAGGGGCTTTTGGGCAGGCAGTTTTTTCGCTGCCACCGGGGATATCTTGTTAATCTGGGCGCTGTGAAGAGCTACGATACCGGCAGTATTCAGATTAAGAACGGGGAAACCATTCTTATGGCGAAGCAGAAATACGGGGATTTCGTGACTGCTTACATGGAATACCTGAGAAAGAAGTGAGAGCCGGGCTTTGGATGCCGTGAAGGTGAAATGCCGCCGTCCTGCAGAGCGGTCTTTGATTACAGGAATTCATTTTTTTATTACATGCCTCTTATGAATCAAAGGGGCAGGTACGATAATTAATATAGACAGTCATTTATAACGGGATATGACAGAGTATTAGAAAAAGGCGGTGACAGCTTATGCAGCATAACACGATCAGTCCTCTTATCATGCAGAACCGGCTTCTTTCCCAGGCAAGAAGCGGGGCGAGAGCGCAGTCGGCGGCAATTGGATCGGCAATACAGAGAACGAATAGCAAAAACAGCGGTGATTCGGACTCGGTTAAAAATGATAGGGAAACGAAAAAGAACAACAAGCTTCTGGAGGAATCGAGAGAAAACTTTACCGCACTGAAAAAGGCGGCGGAGGAAGTGAGGGAGCGTTCCAAAAAACTGCAGGACATCCTCGAAAAGGATATCGAAAACATGACGGAGGAAGAGGCTGCAAAATACAGGGCTTCCGTGGAAGAGAAAATCACGGATTTTGTGAACGGTTACAATTCTCTTATCAGGAGTTTGAATAAGGAGAGCGGCGGTGCCAACGGAACGTATTTAAAGCAGCTGAAGGAGTATTTCGGGCGGTCCTCAAAGCTTCTGGGCGAGATGGGGATTAAGGCGGATAGCGAGGGAATCTTGTCAGTGGACAAGGAGCTTCTGGCAGCGGCGGATCTGACGGATTTGAAGACGGCGTTTGCCGGCAAGAGCTCTTTCGCAGGGAAGATCAGCGCAAGGGCGGAGGATATTATTGCAAATGCCCAGACGAATCTTGGCATTTTGAATAAAAGCCTGAATGCGGGAAATTATACCTACAACAGAACGGGCAGCGATATCTACGATATCCTGAACGGAAGCGGCAAATATGACGTTTTGAGCTGACGGCTGTAAGGCAGTGTTTTGATCATATAGATAAGATAACTCAGGAAAGTGATTTCCTGGGTTATTTTATTATCTGGATATTTCAGGCAGCATGCTGGCTTCCCAAAAGTGCATCCTGGTGTTTTCCCCATTGTCAGTAAGGCGAAAGCTGTTAGAATAAAAGCATACAAGCCGCAGAGAAAGGAAAGGGTCGGATGAAATTGATATTGAGCAGGATCTCGGAGGGCGAGGAGGAGGTTATTATCCGATATCGCGAGATGAATGAGAAGATCGGGACAATCATCAGCTTTCTGCAGGGAACCGGGCAGAAGATCAGTGCGGAGTTTGAGGGGCAGACGGCGCTGCTGGAGCCGGAAAAAATCTTTTATCTGGAAAGTGTGGACGGGAATGTCTTTGCCTATCTGGAGGACAAGGTGTGCAGGGTGTCCGCAAGTCTGGAAAAGATTTCCCTGTGCTTTGAGGAAAGGGGACTTTTTCGATGCGCCAAGTCCATGGTCATCAATATATACAAGATCCGTTATCTGAGAAGCGAGCCGGGGAACCGGATACGGGCAACTATGGATAACGGCGAACAGGTAATGATTTCTCGGAAATATGCAAAGCGATTGAGGCGGATTCTGAAAGGAGGAACGGATAGGGATGAATCGGTTTGAGGAGAGGTTTGAGAGGTACTTGGAAAATGAGATTATTATCGATTACAAAACCTGTGCCTATTTTTTCTGTATGGCGTTTTTTTACTGTTGTTACAGGATCAGCCAGGGCTCGTTTCAGGCGAACGTCGTGTTTCTTTTTGAGATGATCGTGGACGCTTACGTGGTCGGCTATATCCAGGTGTATCTGTTTCGTAATTTTGACGAGGCGCCAGGGATTGGCAGGAGAGAAGCTGCGGGGCTTTTGGTCTGCAGTCTGATTCATGGTTCGGCGGCTCATCTGCTGGGATGGTTCGACGGCAGGCGGCAGGCGGCGGTATGGTTTACGCTGTTTATGATAGCCTGTTATCTGACTCTGTATGTGTGTAACCGGATCAGGAGAAGGGCGGATACGGAAAAGCTGAACCGGATGCTGGCGGAATTTAAGAAGGAGGAGCAAGGACATGGAGAGAAGTGAGGAAAAACGGTATGCCATTGAAATTTGTGATCTGGTCAAGTTTTATGGAAAAAAGGCAGGCGCAGACGGCATTTCGCTGCGGGTTGAGGAGGGAGACATCTTTGGGTTTTTAGGGCCGAACGGCGCAGGGAAATCCACGGCCATAAGATGTATGCTGGGTATTCTGCGATCCTATGAAGGAGAGATACGGATCCTTTCCATGGACGGGAGAAGACAGCGCAGGGAAATTCTTTCCCAGGTGGGTTACATGCCCTCGGAGGCCATGTTTTATCCTTCCATGAAGGTGAAGGACGTGATCCGGCTTGCGGCTGACGCCAGGGGGCGGGACTGCGAAAAGGAGGCGGAAAAGATCTGTGTGCGGCTGGAGGTAAACACGGAAAAGAGGATACGGGAGCTTTCCCTTGGAAACCGGAAAAAGGTAAGCATTGTCTGCGCCATGCAGCATAAACCCCGCCTTCTCGTTCTGGACGAACCCACATCCGGTCTTGATCCGCTGATGCAGGAGGTGTTTTTTGAGCTGATCTGCGAGTATAACCGTCAGGGTACGACCTGCTTTCTCTCATCCCATGTGCTCCCGGAGGTGAAGAAATACTGCAGGAATGCGGCCTTCATCAGGGATGGGAAAATCATCCGCACGGATTCGGTGGAGAATCTCTCAAGGTCGGGCCTGCGCCGGGTCCGGCTATGGAAGCAGGGGAGGGAACAGCGGTTTGACTATACCGGGGAAACGAACGGGCTGCTTCATAAGCTGGCGCAGATGAAGCCGGAGGATGTGTTGATTGAGGAGCCGTCTCTGGATGAGTTGTTTTTGCATTACTATGAGGAGGAAAAGGGGAGAAAAGCATGATTCTGTTAAAGCATGAGTTGAGAAGTAACTTCAGATCCCTGCTGATCTGGGCGGGCTGTGTGGGTTTTGGCTGCCTTGGCTGTCTGCTGTTGTTTGAGGGGATTAAGGATTCCATAGAGCCCATGGCGGAGCTCTACGGAAAGATGGGGGCCTTTTCCGTCGCCCTGGGAATGGATAAGCTTAACGTGGCTTCCATGGAGGGATATTTTGCCACGGAAATCGCATTGATCTTTGCGGTGGGCGGGGCCATGTTTGCCGCCATGACAGGGGCGGTGATGCTCTCAAAGGAGGAAGAGGGGCATACGGCGGAATTTCTGTACACGCTTCCCTTTGACAGAGTGTCCGTGGTTTTCTGGAAATATGGAGCTATGGCGCTTCTGATTCTTCTTTTTCAGCTGATCTGCATTGTGGCAATCGCCCTAGGCCTGGCAGGGGCGGGCGAAAGCCTTGACGGGAAAACGCTCGCACTCTATTACGGGAGCCAGCTTTTGATGCAGCTGGAGGTGGGAAGCGTCTGCTTTCTGCTGTCGGCATTGTGCCGGAAGAAGCAGATCGGGGCTGCCCTTGGATTCTCCGTTTTTTTGTATATGGCGGATGTGATGTGCAGAATCGTGCCGGACCTCGAAATTCTGAAATATGCCACGCCCTTTTATTTTTCCAATGCGGCGGATATTTTTGTGAACAAAGCCGTGGAAAGCGCACCGGCGCTGATTGGTCTTGGGGTTCTTTTGGCATCGCCCGTTCTGTCTGCGGCGATCTGTCAAAAAAGAGACATAAGCGCATAATATTTACAGGAAAATCCATACTAATCCTGAAAGTTTGCAGTCAGGAAAGGAGTATGGACAGAATTATGAAATATATTTGTGAAGTCTGCGGTTATGTCTATGATGAGGAAAAAGGGGAACCGGAAAAGGGAATTGCGCCGGGGACCAGGTGGGACGATCTCCCGGAGGATTATATCTGCCCTCTTTGTCAGATGGGAAAGCAGTTTTTCAGACAACAGTAGCGGAGGGTGAGATGGAAGCCGGAAGAAAAAGCAAGAAAGAAAATTTCAGGGAAACAGGAGAATATTATGAGATCCGTCTGGAGAGCATCGGAGGGCTCGGAGCCAATCTGTGCGCAAAAATGCTGGGAGAGCTTGGCATTAAATACCTGGGCTTGAACAGCGCCAGCTTTTCCAGTTACGGGTCGGAAAAGACGGGAACCCCGGTGAAGGGGTATATCCGATATTGTGATACCAACAAGGAGATCAGGGCGCATTCCCCGGTGGAGCATCCTGATCTGCTTGTGATTTTTCATGGAGCGCTGACAAAGGACGAAGGGGTCTTTAGCGGATGCGGGGAAAACACGGAGGTGATTCTGGCCCTGGACGGCGGCCAGATGCCGGAAGATACCATTCCTGAGGAAATTTCCAGGCATATAACCGCATTTAAGGCCTGTTATGCGGTTCCGGCGCAGAAAATCGCCATGGAAACCCATTCCAGAATCAACATGGTCATGCTGGGAGCCATTGCCAGGGTCCTGGGTTTTGCAAAGCTTGAGGATATGAAAAAAATATGCAAGGACGGGCTTGGCAGGAAATATCCGGATGCGCTAAAGGGAAACCTGGAGGGAATCCAGAGAGGATACGAACAGATCCGGGAGATCAGAAGGCCGGAAAAGGGAACGGCGGAGAAGAGACAGGGCGGGAAAGCCGGGACGGGGAACCCACAGAAGGTTCAAAAGCCGTCCGGCTGCGGCTGGGGGTATGATACGGCGCCCATCGGGGGGATCAATCCGCGGTTCGGAAGCACGGTGGCGGCGGATCTCTCTCCGTCCAGACAGGGATATATTCCGGTTTTTATCAAGGAGCGGTGCATCAACTGCGGGCTTTGCGATTCCACCTGTCCGGACATGGTGTTTCAGTTTGCAAAGGGAAAGTTCCGGGGCAGAGAGATGATGGTCAACCAGGGTCTGGATTATTATCACTGTAAAGGATGTCTGCGCTGCGTGGACGTGTGCCCGGTTAACGCTCTGGTAAGGGGGCTTGAGGAAGAGCACCCGGACAAGCAGTTTTTTATGCCAAATCAGGAAATGGTCCGGCATCCCGATTACTATATTGAGGCCGGAGCGGACGGGTATATCACGTCAGAGGCCTATCTGACGGAAAAGAGAATGGAAGGGGGAGAGGTGTAATGAAAAAACAGGTGGTGGAATTTGCCAGCGGGAATGAAATGGCGGTCATGGCGATCCGGCAGATCGGGTATGATCTGATGGGATATTACCCAATCACTCCCTCCACCCAGATTGCGGAAAATCTGGACCGCCTTCAGGCGGACGCAGACACGGATCTCATCATGATAGCGGCGGAGGGCGAGCACAGTGCGGCGGGAATCTGCTACGGAGCCAGCGTGGGCGGGGGCAGGGTAATCAATGCCACCAGCGCCAACGGACTTATGTATGCCATCGAACAGTTTCCGGTTCAGTCCGGCACCAGATATCCCATGGTGATGAACGTGGTGTGCCGCACCATATCGGGGCCGCTGTCCATCAAGGGGGATCACAGCGACATCATGTTTCTTCTGAATGCGGGATGGCCCATTCTGTTTGCCCACTCGGCGCAGGAGGTCTATGATTTTAACATCATTGCGCTGAAGCTGGCGGAGGCGGTGCGCCTTCCGGTGGCGGTGGCCTACGACGGGTTTTTTACCAGCCATCAGAAGCGCAGATGCATGCGGTTTGAGCAGGACTGCGCGGTGAAGGATTTTCTGGGAGAAAAAAAGGAAGAGTATCCGTTTTTTGATCTGGAGCATCCCATCACCGTGGGTTCCTATATGAACGAGCCGGACCTGATCAATAACCGCTATCAACTCCATCTGGCCATGCGTGAGGCGGACCGGCTGCTTCCTGCGCTTTTTGAGGAATATGGAGATCTTTCCGGCCGGTATTACGGCAAGGTGGAGAGTTATGCGGGCGAGGACGCCCATGAACTTCTGGTGCTTCTCGGATCCTCCTATGAGACCGCCATGGAAGCGGTGGACGGACTGCGCGCAAAGGGGAAAAAGTGCGGTGCGGCAACCCTTCACGTTCTGCGTCCCTTTCCGGAAAAGGAGCTGGCTGATGTGTGCAGGGGCGCCAAGGTGGTTCTTGCCGCAGACAGACAGGACAGCTATGGCGCAGGCGGAGGAAATCTGTCTTTGGAGCTTCGGGCTGCGCTTCATAAGTTTAAGAGCCGGGTTCGGGTGAAAACTTTGATTTACGGGCTTGGCGGTAAGGATTTCTTCGTGGAGGATGCGGTGAAGATGTTCCGGTGGGCGGCAAAGAGGGACACTGCGGACTTTGCCTATTACGGAGTGACCGGACAGAAGTCCTGCAGGGCATCGGAAAAGGGAGAGGAGGATATATCCGGGATCCAAACCGCCGCAGAGGATCAGGGAAATTTCTTTGCGCCCCTGACTGCCCGGAGAACGAAGCTGGGACTTACCAGGGCGGAGAAAGACGAAGAGGGAAAAGTGAAGGTGAGTGTGGGAAGCCTGAACGAAACCACGGCCATGCCAAAGCGGATTGCTCCCGGACATGGCGCCTGCCCGGGCTGTGGAATCCCGGTGAATCTGAATCTGCTGCTTCGGGCAATTGAGGATCCGGTGGTATTGGTTTTTCAGACCGGCTGCGGTATGATCGTGACCACGTCCTATCCCAGGACAAGCTTTAAGGTGCCGTATCTGCACAATCTGTTCCAGAACGGGGCGGCCACATTAAGCGGCCTTGCAGAAATGTGTTACCGAAAGCAGAAGAAGGGTGAGATACCGCCCGGCGACATTGTTTTTATCATGGTCAGCGGGGACGGCGGAATGGATATCGGTATGGGTTCTGCGCTGGGGACGGCGCTTCGGGGCCACCGGCTGATTTTGTTCGAGTACGACAACGGCGGCTACATGAATACCGGATATCAGTTGTCGTACTCCACGCCGAAGGGAGCCAGAAGCGCAACATCCCATGTGGGAAAAGCGCAGTATGGCAAAAGTTTCTTTCACAAGGACATGCCGCAGATTATGGCAGCAACGGGAATCCCCTATGTTGCCACGGTTGCGGAATCAGATTCCGCGGACTTTATGAAAAAGGCAGCGAAAGCAGCGTTATATGCGAAGACTACGGGCACGGCTTATGTGAAAGCACTTTCGGCATGTCCTCTTAACTGGAATGATAAGCCGGCCACGGAGCGTAAAGTCATAGAAGCTGCGGTGGATTGCTGCTATTTTCCTCTGTATGAGGTGGAGCAGGGGATCACGACACTCAGCTATGATCCGTCTGCAAACGGTAAAAAAATACAGGTAGCTGACTGGCTCGCCATGATGGGGAGAACCAGGCATCTTCAAAAAGAGATCTATGAGGATGTGGTCAGCCAGCTGCAGGCCGAGGTAGACCGGAGGTTTGCGGTTCTGAAAGCAAAGACGGACAACCCCGTCCTATAACTTCCCCGAACTGCATGTTGTAGAGCTCGCTGTAGCGTCCGTTTCGTTGAAGAAGCTCCTCGTGCTTCCCCGTCTCCACGATCCGCCCGCCGTCCATTACGATAATTTTGTCCACGCCCATAATGGTGGAAAGACGGTGGGCAATGACAATGGAGGTCCTGCTCTCCATCAGCTTGTCAAGGGCTTCCTGAACCAGCTGCTCGGATTCGGAATCCAGGGCGCTGGTGGCCTCGTCCAGAATCAGCAGACGGGGATTGCGCAGGAATACCCGGGCAATGGAAAGGCGCTGCTTCTGGCCTCCGGAGAGGCCGATTCCGCGTTCACCAAGCAGGGTGTCCCACCCATTCGGACATTTCCTGATAAAATCCCAGGCATTGGCGGCTTTTGCCGCCTTTTCCATTTCCTCCAAAGTGGCGTCCGGCTTGCCGTAGCGCAGATTTTCCGCAATGGTTCCGGAGAAGAGGATGGTATCCTGAAAGACCATGCCCATCTGTCCGTAGAGAGAGGAAAGGGTATAATCCTGCAGGGGACGCCCGGAGAGAAGAATGGAGCCGCTGTCAATGTCGTAAAATCTTGCAAGCAGATTTACGATGGTGGTTTTGCCGCAGCCGCTGGAGCCAACCAGTGCGATCTTCTCGCCTTCCCGGATGGAAAAGCTGATGTCATTCAGGTTCGGGACGCTGTTTTCGCTGTTGTAGCAAAACGTCACATGGCTAAAATCAATACTCATCTTTGCGTCAGGATCAAGAGGGACGGCATCCGCCTTTTCCACAATATCCGGTGTCGTGTCGAGTATTTCATAGACTCGCTCGATCCCGGCAATGGTTCTGGCAAAGACCACATTTAAATCCGCAAAACGCCGGAGAGGCGTGACAAGATACCCCAGATAGCTGTAGAACACGATCAGGTCGCCGATCGTCATCTTCCCGTTTATGATGTTCAGGGCTGAGAGGCACACGATAACAGCGCTTATAATTTCGGAGAAGGCTGCGGTGACGGAAACACCCAGGGAGGAAAAGCGGTTTCTGCGGCGGGTAAAACGGTATATGGTCCGGGAGATATTCCCGAACTGCTCCATTTCGTGTTCCTCCATGTGGAAGAGCTTTACCACGGCAAAGCCCGCCATACGCTCCTGCAGATAACCGGAAATTCCGGAGATTTCGTCCTGGGTCTGCCGGCTGCTTTTGCGGATCCTTTTGCGGATTTCCCTGGTGGTGATCACGGAGATCGGGAGCGTGATGAACGCAACAATCGTCAGTGGAATATTGACGCACAGCATAAGGTACAGATAAACGCCGAGTATGATCGAGTCGATCCATACATTGGTCGCCACGTTCCAGATGAAGCCGTGAACCTGTTCCACGTCGCTGCTGATACGGGTCACCAGCTCTCCCGATTTGTTCTCCTGGTGGAACCTGGCGCCCATGAGCTGCAGGTGGTCGTAGAGCTGGCAGCGCATGGTGTGCATGATCCGGTTGGACACTTCCTGGGAGCCGGCCTCCCGCAGAAACGCGGCGGGTATGTATATGCAGATAAAGCAAAACAGCATGAGGAAGAGCCATTTGTATATTTCGTGGATTTTCTGATCCGCAGTGAAAATACTGTCCGGGGCAAGAACCTGATCGGTAAAATATTTCAGTACCTGAGGCAGCATCAGGGGAAGCGTCAGTTTGAGCACTCCCGCAAGGGTGGAAATCACGATCAGATACCAGTGAGGCTTTACATACAGCAGGGTCCGCAGGGCGGAATTATATTTTGAATTGCGCATGATGAGTTCTCCTTTTTACCAAAGTATAAGGCAAAAAAACTTTGAAAACATTCAAAATTATATAATATTTATTGAAAAAACTAAGTTTTCATGTCATTATGAGAGATAGAAAGATTGCCGCACGGCAGAAAGAGGGGGAATGAATATGCCAATGCCGCTGCCGGAGGGCCAGCAGATCCTTGTGGAGAGAAAGACATTTCAGCCGGACTACAGCATGCCTTCCATGCAGATGGCCACGGATCATTATACCATAGGCTATATCCTGTCGGGAGCCAGGAGAACGATCATGCCGTCGGGCTCATTCAGCTATCACGGGGGAAACGTGACGGCTCTGCCGCCCTACATTTATCACAGGACGGTGTCCGAAAGGCAGACGCCCTATGAGAGGATTATGATCAAGTATTCCCCGGCTTTCGTGCAGCCTCTGATCGACAGAGCGGGCCGGCAGATTCTTGACGGGATACATGACTGGAAGGTGATTCGTTTCCCGGCGGAGAAAGGGAAAAAAATAGCGGCCATGTTTATGGATATCGCCGTGGAATATGAGAGGGAGAGTCCGTATAAGGAATTGATTCTCCAGGGGATGCTTTTCCGCATTCTCATCACGGTGTGGGAGGAGGGAGAAGCGGAAAGGGGAGTGATTCAGCATAAAACGCTGCTTACGCCGCCCATCGTGGATGCTATTTCCTATATTGAGAATTTTTATTACAGAAATCCCTCCCTGGAGGAGACCGCCGGGGCGGCCAATTTTTCCGCACCCTATTTTTCCAGGCTTTTTCATGCGCAGATGGGGAAGTCCTACTCGGAGTATCTGAATCATGTGAAGCTGCGCCATGTATGTATTCTGCTTGCCCAGACCAGCCTGTCTGTTATGGAGATTGCGCAGGAGACAGGGTTTTGTCATGGGAATTATCTGAGCGAGCAGTTCAAAAGGAAGATGGGGATGACGCCCGGGCAGTTCCGCAGGCGATCTGCAGAGAACCGGAAATAACTGGTTTATCCTGGAAATTCCATGTCCAATATCCTGGAAAAACAAAGCGAGTCAAATACCCCGCCGCAAGCAGCGGGGTATTTGACCCTTGCGGCATTCGCCAAATGTCTGCTTCGCAGCCGCTTGGCTCATTGCTCGTAGGAATAAAGTGAGATAAAGCCAGTAATTGGATCAAAATTACTGGTTCTTTTTTTCGGATCGGGAAGCGGCAATACAAAAGATAAGGAGACGGAAATGGGCAGTATATACGGATATGTGAGGGTCAGCACGAGAGAACAGAACGAGGATCGGCAGATGGTTGCGCTGAGCGCATTGCAAATAGAAAGGAATAATATTTATGTGGATAAACAGTCGGGAAAAGATTTTAACCGGCCCATGTACAGGAGGCTTTTGAAGAGGCTGCAGCAGGACGATATTCTTTATGTGAAAAGTATTGACCGGCTTGGCAGGGATTATAAGGAAATCTTGGAGCAGTGGCGGATATTGACCAAGGAAAAGCGGGTGGATATTGTGGTTCTGGATATGCCGCTCCTTGACACGAGGAGGGGAAAAGACCTGATGGGAACTTTTCTCAGCGATATCGTGCTTCAGGTGTTGTCCTTTGTGGCGGAAAACGAGCGGAAAAACATAAGGCAGAGGCAGAGGGAGGGAATTGAGGCCGCAAGAATGCGGGGCGTGCGTTTCGGAAGACCGGAGCTGCCCCTGCCCAAGGATTTCGGACAGATCTGCGTCAGGTGGGAGGCCAGGGAGCTGACCGGGAGAGAGGCGGCAAAGTTGTGCAATATGTCTATGTCATCGTTTTACCGAAAGGCCGGAAGGGAGAGGGAGATTCTGAAACTGGAAAAAACCGGTATGCCGGGCAGGGAACGTCATATAATGTAAAAAACGCCTGGGAGCGTGTTATGTTAAATTATATCTGGGCAGCAATGATATTTATCGGCGTGTTATTTGGAGCACTGAACGGAACCATGAAGGAGGTCACGGAATCTGCACTGCAGAGTGCGGGGGAGGCGGTTTCCCTCTGTATTTCCATGGCGGGAATCATGGCCTTCTGGGTGGGGCTGATGGAGGTTGCGGAAAAATCAGGGCTGATCCGGAAGCTTACCGGATTCCTGTCGCCCTTTGTCACTTTTATGTTTCCGAGGATTCCCAAAGGACATAAGGCGAGGGATTATATTTCGACGAATATTATTGCCAATATTCTGGGACTTGGGTGGGCGTGTACGCCGGCGGGGTTAAAGGCGATGGAGGAGTTGGCGAAGCTGGAGGAGGAGAGGGGGACGGCTGGGATTGCGGTAAACGGCGGTGTGGAAACGGCTGGCGGGAAGAAAGGGAAGCGGGAGAGAATTGCCAGCAATGAGATGTGTACGTTTTTGATTTTGAATATTTCTTCCCTGCAGCTGATACCGGTGAATATGATTGCTTACAGAAGCCAATATGGAAGTGTGAACCCGGCGGGGATTATTGCGCCGGCGATTGTGGCGACGTTTGTCAGTACGGCGGTAGCGGTGGTTTATTGTAAGGGGAAGGACAGGAGACGGAGAGTCTGAGGGCTCTCTGTTTTTGTATCATTTTTGTGAAAGAGTGTTGAGAAGCAAAGTTTTTTGGGATATACTTATAAAAAACATGGATATTGGGATTTAAGAAATATATGAGGTATCAAGAAGTGGAAGAAAAAATAAAGAATATTATATCTGAAGTATACGAAGAATTGATAAAATTATTTGGTAAAAAAATTGAACGTATTACTTTGTACGGTTCATATGCACGCAGGGATTTTAATTTGGAATCAGATGTTGATATCATGATTTTATTGAATTGCGATCAAAAAGAAATAGCACAAAGACGAAAAGAGATCAGTAGAATTGCAAGCCGAATTGGTTTAAAAAATGATATTATGGTTTCACTTCTTGCACGTAATAGTG
>CAJTVN010000038.1 GCA_910579685.1 uncultured Lachnospiraceae bacterium
GCGGGCATGCTTGCATGCACATTTGGCGACTGCCGCAGGGGTCAATACCCCGCAGTTCTGCTGCGCTGCAAGTTTGATGCCCCGTCAGCTTGCTGCGGGGTATTTGACTGGAACAGTATCGCAAGCGGAGGAATCGCAATGATTGAAGTGAATGAATTGAGCAAGACCTACAGGATCCATGTGAAAAAGCCAGGGCTTAAGGGTGCGTTTGAGAGCCTTGTCCACTCACGGCAGGAGATAAAGACAGCGCTTGACCATGTCACGTTTCAGGTCCGGGAAGGCAGTGCCGTCGCCTGCATCGGTGAAAACGGGGCGGGGAAATCCACGCTGATCAAGCTTCTGATCGGGATTCTGACGCCAACCCAGGGGAGCGTGAGGGTTTTCGGAGGCGACCCGAAGAAGAGAGGGCAGGAATATTTGCGGCAGATCGGCGTGGTATTCGGGCAGAAGTCCGGTCTTTGGACGGATATTCCCGTGATCGAGAGCTACCGGGCGGTTCAGGTTTTGTACAAAGTGGACAAGCGCGAATTTGAAAGCAATTTTGAGAAAGTCGTGGAGCTTCTCGAGCTTTCGCCTGTCCTGAATTCCCCGCCGAGAAAGCTGTCCCTTGGCCAGCGCATGAAGGCGGATATCGGTATGGTATTTCTGCACGGCCCCAGGCTTTTGTATCTCGACGAGCCCACCATCGGACTGGATATCAATGTCAAGCACACAATCCGGACCTTTCTGCGGCAGATGAACCAGGAAAAGAAAGTCAGCATTTTTCTCACCAGCCACGACCTCGACGATATCGACGAGATCTGCGACGATACCATTGTCCTGTCCGGGGGCAGGCTGGTCTATACGGGCTCTCTGAATGATCTCAAGCACCATTATGTCCATGACAAAATAGTCAAAGTGGTTGGAAAGAAGCTGCGGGAGATCGATCATGTGCTGCCGAATGTGAGAGCCGTCCAGGAGGGACGGACCACGAAGATCGTATACAGGGCCAGTGAGTATTCCTCACAGCGGATGCTCGGCGCACTGTCCACATGTTTTCAGATCGAGGATATCACCATACAGGAGCCGGATATTGACGAAGTGGTTTCACGGATTTTTGACAGGGGAATTTAAGGTTGATTGTTCCTTTCAAACGACTTATTGACGCAGTATCGTAAGTATGGCTTGTGGTATGCAGGGAGATAACTATGAAAAAATTTTTCACATTGACGGGAATATCCATACAGAAGCTTATGTATTACAAAACCAGCTTTTTCCTGAATCTGCTCACGCCCTTTCTCACGCTGGCGGGCCAGTTCCTTTTGTGGAATGCGCTCTACGGCCTGCAGGGCGCCGGCAGCATCCGGGGAATGACGAGACAGGAGATGTTTACCTATGTCCCCATCGCCTTTGTCCTGAACAACCTTCTGAGCTGGACCACGGAAAATGCGCTCTCCCGGGAGATACGAAACGGGACGGTGGTGGCAAGATGTATCCGGCCCGTATCCTTTCTCAGCCAGGCGGTGGCGGAAATGACCGGTGCGGTCATAACCCAGGGTGCTGTGAACTTTACGGCGGTGGCCCTGCTGTTTGGGCTGTTTCATGAAAACTTTCAGCTTCCGGGTTCCGGGGCGGTGGCGGCCTTTGTGCCGTCCCTGATCCTTTCCGTCCTTCTGCGGATCCTGCTGGTCGAAGTTTTCAGCCTGCTGTGTTTTTTTACTACAGGACATCTTGGAATTTCATGGACAAGGATCGCGCTGTGCGATTTCTTTTCGGGAGCGCTGATTCCGGTTTCCCTGTTTCCGGGATGGCTTGCCAGGATCACCTATTTAACGCCTTTCCCCTATATGGTACAGGTTCCGGCTGCCGTGCTACTGGGGAAAGAATTGCCCGCCGGGCTTTTGCAGACCTTTTTTTTGCAGATTTTCTGGATCGGCGTTTTTCTGTTTGTGCACTGGCGCCTGTTCAGGCGTATTCGGTATAATATGAACATTGCGGGAGGATGAAAAATGATAAGAATCTATCTCAAAATGAAAGAGCAGTATATCAAGACCGAGATGGAATATACGTTTAATTTCTGGATGATGCTGATCTCGGGAGTGGTGACAAGGCTTGTCGCCATGGCGGTTCCCTTTGTGATCTATAAAAGCCTTCCGGATATTGGAGGATGGAAGGAGGACGAGATCTATCTGATTATGGCGCTTCTTTCCATCAGCGACGGCGCCTGCAGCGTTTTCTTTGAGGGAATCTGGAAGATCCCAGAGATGGTTTTTCACGGGGAGCTGGACAACGTCCTCTCAAGGCCCGTCTCCCCGCTGTTTCAGATTCTTTCCTATGGTCTTGGGCTGCAGGGGCTTGCGGTTCTGGCCTTCGGGATCGTGATGCTGCTTGTCAGCATCGTAAGACTTGGACGGTTTCGGCCGGCAACTCTGGTTCTGTGCGCTTTTTTCGTGATATGCGGGATAGCGATCTGCATGTCGGTGTATCTGATTGGGAACAGCCTGGCTTTTTGGTTTGACACGGGAGGAAGAACCACCCTGCCCTATGCCATTGTGAAAATCGGGGATTATGCAAAGTACCCGTCCAGTATTTATCCGCTCTTCATGCGCCTGATCCTGCTGTTTCTGATTCCTTTTTCCTTTATCGGGGAGATCCCGGTGCGGATTCTGCGGGGAGAGAATGCGCTGCCGTATGGGGGAGGGCTTGTTGTGATCAGTATCGTGTTTGTCGTGGTCTCAAGAGTCTTCTTCTATCGGGGGATTCGGAAATACGAGAGCATGGGTATGTGAAAATATATCAATAAAATTGATTAAAATAACCCCTTGATAAGATCAAGAAAGTATGATACTATTTAAACCACGAAGCGAAACAGAATATTTCAAATGCGAGGAAGAGGAGCAGTAGCGGGAAGCGGGAAAGCAGAGAGCTGCCGTAGGGTGCGAGGCAGCCGGAAGCGGAACGTGAACTCACCTTGGAGCAGCTGCCTGAAGATGGATGAAGGTATTTTTTCGATTCCATTGCGTAGGCGCAGACGTAGGGGCCCGACGTGAATGGGGAGGGCATGACAGTGCCCGGAGAGTGTGCGGTTTTTGGCCGCAAAGCAGAGTGGTACCGCGCAGGATTTGCGTCTCTGCAAAAATGTCGGAATGGCGTTTTTGCAGAGATTTTTTATGCACACGGGCGCCCAGATGAAATATGTCAGCAGAGCTGACGGGTGCCCGGCGCACGAGCAGGGAGAAAATTTCCCCTGCTCGATTGCGAAGGGGTGTGTAAGGAAAATTGCTGCTGCCGTGATTTAATGATAGGAGGAGAATAAAAATGAATGCAGCCGAGAAATACGGAAAATCTTATTTTATGCCCCCGGTGACAACTTATGACTGGGTGAAGAAGGACACCATAGAGAAGGCGCCCATCTGGTGCAGCGTGGATTTGCGGGACGGAAACCAGGCGCTCATCGAACCCATGAATCTGGAGGAAAAGCTGAAGTTTTTTGAGATGCTGGTGGAAATCGGCTTTAAGGAGATTGAGGTGGGCTTTCCGGCAGCCTCCGATACGGAGTACAACTTTATCCGGGCGCTGATTGAGAGGGATATGATTCCACAGGACGTGACCATCCAGGTTCTGACCCAGGCCAGGGAACATATCATCAAGAGAACCTTCGAGGCGGTCAAGGGCGCGCCCCGGGCAATCGTCCATCTGTATAATTCCACCTCGGTGGCCCAGAGGCAGCAGGTGTTTGGCAAGAGTAAGCAGGAGGTAACGCAGCTGGCGGTGGACGGCGCCAGACTGTTAAAGCAGCTGGCGGACGAGACGGAGGGAAACTTTACCTTTGAGTACAGTCCGGAGAGCTTTCCGGGAACGGAAGTGGATTATGCACTCGAGGTGTGCAACGCGGTACTGGACGTGTGGCAGCCGGTGAAGGAAAATAAGGTGATCATCAATATCCCCACAACCGTGCAGATCGCCATGCCTCATGTGTTTGCCTCCCAGGTGGAATATTTCCACAAGAATCTGAGATACCGGGATGCGGTGACGCTCAGCGTGCATCCCCACAATGACCGGGGCTGCGGGGTGAGTGATGCGGAGCTTGGCGTGCTGGCGGGCGCGGACCGGGTGGAGGGAACTTTGTTTGGAAACGGCGAGCGGACAGGAAACGTGGATATCGTCACGCTTGCCATGAATATGGTCTGCCACGGCGTGGAGAGCGGACTCGACTTTTCCGATATCTCCCGGATTCGGGAGATTTACGAGACCCTTACGGGCATGCATGTAAACGAGCGCTCGCCCTATGCGGGGGACCTGGTGTTTACGGCCTTCTCCGGTTCCCATCAGGACGCCATTTCCAAGGGCATGGCCTGGTGGAAGGAGAAAAAGAGCGGCGGAAGATGGGAGGTTCCCTATCTTCCCATTGATCCCCAGGATCTGGGTCGGGAGTACGAATCCGATGTGATCCGGATCAACAGCCAGTCCGGCAAGGGCGGGATTGCCTTTATCCTGAAACAGAACTTCGGAATGGCTCTTCCCGACAAGATGAAGGAAGAGGTGGGCTATCTGATGAAGGGCGTTTCGGACCGGAAGCACAGCGAGCTTTCCCCGGACGATATTTACCAGATTTTCAAGGACAATTATATTGACCAGAGGGAAACCTTTAACATACCAGAGTGCCATTTTAAGCAGATTGACGGCGGAATTACGGCAGAGGTGACCATTGAACAGAACAAGGAGCGCAGGGTGATCGGGACCTCCGGAAATGGACGGCTTGATGCGGTCAGCAATGCCGTGAAGCTGTACTTTGGCGTGAGCTACGAGCTCTCCGTCTATGAGGAGCATGCGGTCTCGAGAGGATCCTCATCCAAGGCGGCGGCCTATGTGGGGATCATGAAGGACGGAAAAATGTACTGGGGTGTGGGAATCGACGAGGATATCATCAAGAGCTCCATTGCGGCCCTTGTCTCTGCGGGAAACAAGCTCGCCCAGAGCGAGAATATCACGGAGGGCAGGAAAGAGCGGATAGTGGATATCATGAATTATCTGAAAAACCACTACAAGGATGTGACGCTGGATGAGCTTGCGGAGAATTTTAGTCTTTCCAAGCCGTATCTATCCAA
Source organism: uncultured Lachnospiraceae bacterium (assembly GCA_910579685.1). GTDB lineage: Bacteria > Bacillota > Clostridia > Lachnospirales > Lachnospiraceae > Suilimivivens. Next base: position 5,088 of record CAJTVN010000038.1, read on the forward strand.
ATATATCAAGGAAAACGCAGGAATCACCTTCCAGGAGGCGGTGAAGAAAGCCAGAATGAAGAAGGCCAGAACCATGCTCAAGGATTCGAATCAGACCGTGGAGAACATAGCGGCGACCGTGGGCTATGACAACGTGGAACACTTTAACAGGCTGTTCAAGAAGACCTACGGCATGACGCCGGTTCAGTTCAGAAGGGAGAGCCGGTAAGGGCACGCCGGAAAAAGAAGAGGGGGCATCCGCCGCAGCGGATGCCCCTTTTGTCAATACACATCCGCCGCAAGCTGCAGCCAGCACCTGGCGGATGTGGTCCAGACCTCCTTGTAGGTTGCGTTGTTTTCCATGGGCCAGAAGGGGATATCCTCGTTGCCTCTGGTCTCGATGCCGACGGGAATGCTGCCGGCCATCTCGCCGTTTAAAGCGCCGTACTGCTGGGCAAAATTGCTTCCGGCCCCGTAGACCAGAGACTGGCCGAAGGGATTTTTGCCAAATGTCCAGTAGAGCTGGTCCCGGGCGATCCGTATCAGGTCGTCATCCTTAAAATAGCGGCCCAGGATGGAGGCGGCCTTGCCGGAGGCTAAATGAACCGCCGTATTTCCCCGGAAGGAGAACCAGACGGGAAAATGGCGCAGGCAGTAGTTTTCGTCCAGGGCAATGCCTGTGGAGAGCTGCTTTTTGTAATTCGCATGATCCTCCTGCCAGGTGGTCATCAGATGCAGAAGAGGAAAGGTTTCCTGATCCAGGTATTCGTCCGTTTTGTGGATACCGGCCGGGAGCATGCCGTAGGGCATGGAATAGGAATAAATCCCTTTCAGGTAATCTCCGTACCGCTTCATGGAGGCTTCCCACTTCGGCCGTTCGGCGCCGGAGGGCTGGGTCTGGCAAAGGGCCTCAAGGGCCTGCATGAAGAGCTGTTCCCTGGACTGGTGGTTAAAGTGGACAATGGATCTGCGGTCCGGATCCCGGTAGAAGAACCCGGAAAGAGGAGCGCCCGTATTTCCCGTCTCCTGGCAGGAGAGCATCAGACGGGCATATTCTGCGGCGTATCCGGCATAGGCAGGCTCGCCCTTGCAGGCGTAAATCTGCGAGGCGGCCCAGCTGGCCGCCGCCCAGTACAGGGAGAGGCTGCTGCCATAGGAGTGTTCATAAAAGCTGGGAAGTTCCATGCCCTCTTTTGCAAAGTGCGCTCTGGCAAACCGGTAATCCTCGCAGGCGGCGTCAAAAGCCTTTTGAGAGAGCGGATGATCCGTTTCGGCAAGTACCCGGGAAGCGAAGGCCTCCACCCCTGCCATCATGAAATTTTCAAAGGCGTGATTGTGTACCCTGGCGTCGCAATCGTCCATGTTTCCGATCAGGCCGTCGCTGAAACGGCGGATTCCGGCGCTGGTGGCCCGGTATCCATCGCCAAAGCGCATCCGAAGGACGAAATCCAGTCCCCAGACGGCTTCCTCCAGAAGCCGCCAGTAGAGCTGCGGCTCTTCCTTCCGGATCCGGCAGGCCATCTCCAGAAGAGAGTGCACCACCTCGGCGCTCTGCAGGGTCTGCTGGCTCACGTCGCCGGCATCATGCCAGCCGCCGCAGTAGGCAAGCTTCACGCCGTTATGGACGGCCAGGATGTCGCCGTGGCAGGTTCCGTGTCCCCTTCCCACCGGATAGCCGCAGCGCTCGCAGTACAGAAAGTGAAGCACCTTCCAGACCGATTGATAGAGGGGATGGGGGCTGATCGTAAAGGGAGGGCTCTGGATGCTCCCCGATCGCAGGAAATACGTTCCCTCCCTGTCAAAACCGGAGAAATCCCACAGATAAAAGGTTCCCTTCTCGTTTGTCACCGGGCGGGGAACTCCGGTATAGACCGGCATTTTGCTTTCCGGGTCACAGAGCTGAAACGTCCCGGTTTTTGTGGAGGAAACGGCGCTCTTTGGCCCGTCTGACCAGTATCCGCCCGTGGAGCAGACCACGGTGTCCGCATCCGTCTGCCATCCCAGCGTATGGCTGATCTCGGGCGTATGTTCCAGGCGGATGTCCTTAAGAAGGTATCGGAGCGTATCATCCATGGAGAGCTCTTTGCCGTAGCAGTGTACGATAAAGGCAAAGGAGGTCACATGGTCTCTCGGGAGAGAAGGAAACTCCCAGACGCAGTCGTTCCACTGGTTGTTTTTCAGATGAATGGTATGATAACCCTCCCGGCAGTATCTGTCCGGGATTTTTTCTTCTCCGTCATTGTATAGCTGCATGGCGATCATGGGAGAGTGCATGCCCCGGCAGTCGGGACGGATCTGAAAATGCAGCCGGTTGTAAGGCCGCCAGTCGCCAAGCGGGGCGGACAGATGAGCGTCCAGAGAGCCGAAGGCGCAGTAATCGCCGTCCTCCGGAGAGCCCGCAGGCCAGGCCTCGGATCTGGACGGGGCCTTAAGAAGGAGGCCGCCGTCTGAAAGGGAAAGAGAGCCTAAGCCCTCTTTCCGCCAGCTTTCCAGATCCCTGCCATCCCAGAGGGGACAGGTCTTATCCACCGGTTTGGAGCGGATTTTCCATTCCAGAGAGTCCGCCTCGTCAACCTCCATGCGCCAGTGGAGCATACCGGTCTTTTGAAGCTGTTCGTCAAATTCTATTCTTGTTTTCATTTTCCACCTCGTTTCCTCATCCGTCACATATGGGCGTCGGAGTCCACATCCTCGATCAGCTCCACCACTTCGCCGCCGGGAGCTTCCAGAAAGCCGTATTTCATGTGGACGATCTGGCCGGAGCGGGTGGGAATGTGGGAGATGGCCGGTTTGGATATGATTTTTGCGCCGTTGGCAAGGGCCCTCTCATAATCGGCCTCCATATGGTCGGTCCATATGGCCACATGCTGCCATTTGCCAAGCTCGTAGGGCGTGCCGCTTCCGAAAATCTCCAGATAATCACCCTCTCCCAGATCCAGGATAAAGGCGTGATCCTCCTTCCCTTCCTCCCCCCATTCGGCGGCAAGTGACGCATGAAAGGTGTTTCGGTAAAAAGCCGCGGTTTCCTGAAGATTGGGAACCCGCAGACAGACGTGATGGATTCCTTTTTGTTTTAATCTCTGATACATGATAGGTTCCTCCTATTTCCTGTGGGAGAGATCTTCTCTCGCATCGCCGTTTAAGTGTTCCGTGCCGGGAGGGGGCAGGATCATTTCAGGGCTTGGGGCCATCCATTTGGCCGCATTGCGAAGCACCTGATGAATTTCGCTCTGGTTAAGTACCGGGAAGGTTTCGTGTCCCGGCGTGAACTGGAAGAGCTTCCCTCTTCCCCGGTAAAAGACATTGCCGCTGCGGCAGACGTCTCCGCCCTCCCACCAGGCCAGAAAGACGGTCTGGTCCGGCTCGGGGATAAACTGAGGCTCCCCGTACATCTCATCCGCAGGGATCTCGATACAGTCGTTGATTCCGTAGGTGATGGGATGGCCCGGGTTGATGACCCATACCTTTTCCTTTTCTCCCTTTGGCATGGTGCGGAATCTCCCCCAGAGGCCGGCATCGTAATAAATTCCCAGCATTTTCTGCCAGGGCTTGGAAAAGATGGAGGCATGCAGGGCCACAAAGCCCATTCCCCGGCAGGTTACGTGATAACAGATCCGGTCCGCTATGGCGTCGTCGAAAGCCGCGTTGTCGATATGGCTCCACCAGATCAGGACATCCGTCGCAGCAAGAACCTCTTCGGAGAGACCGTGGCAGGGCATGTCCTGCGTGGCGATGGTCACGGAAAATTCCTCATAACCCTCAAAGGCCCTGGCGATGGCGCCGTGAATGCCCTCCGGGTAGATGGATTTCACCGGTTCCTCCCGGTCCTGGTTGTGCTCGTTGAATATGGTCACGTTTATTTTTTTCTTCATATTGCCAAGTCTCCTTTCTGTCAGTGAAGGCAGCGCCAGTCAAAGATGGCGCAGGGTTTTTCCAGCCTGCCGGCGGCAATCGCAGGATAGAGGCTGCCGCAGTCCTTCGGGTCAAACAACTGGTAGATCCCGTCCGTGACGATGGAGCCGTCCATAATCCAGTTCAGGGCGCATTCCATACTCCGCAGATTGCTGTTGGGGTCAAAATCGCCCGAATGAAGGGGAAGAGACCACTCAAAGCCGGAATAAACATGAAGGTAGGAATAAAAAATCTGGCGCAGCAGGTCATGGGCGGTAAGATCCGAGGAGAGATTCCAGGGAACGCCCACCAGGGACAGCTCGCCCAGCTGCCGGATATAGGGGATCATGGAAAGGGTGGCGTTGTCGTTTCCCGAGCAGTCGATGGCAAGGCCGATACTCTTTTCGGGAAGTCCAAAGCCATCGGCCCGGGAGCCCACATGTTTGAGACCGCACAGCCGGGCCGTCTCCTGCCTTTTTTCATTGGGGTCAAAAACGTAGACAGGGTAGCCGCAGCGGTGCATGACCTGGGCGCACATCAGTCCCACGATGCCAAGCCCCGCTATCATCACGGATTCCGTGGGCTTGATGCTGCTCTTTAAAAAGGCGGTCATGGACACTGCGGGGAAACGGCACAGAGCCGCTTTTTCCGCAGGAAAATCCCTGGGAACCAGGAAGGTGTTCCGGGCGGGAACCCTGTTGTAGAGCTTATGGGGAGTGAGGGTGAAGACATGGTCGCCGCACTTAATATCAGTGACATTGCTTCCGGCCTCCACAACCTCCAGAATATTGCAGTAGCCTGTTTCCGTGGGAAAAACGCCCTCGCTTCCGCCGTAAGCCATGAAGCCGCCGGTTTCGGAACCGTTGGAGATGACGGAGACGAGCGTGCGGCCCACGATCTCATCTGCGGCGGGATGATCTCGGAATTCCGCAGAAAGAAGCTCTGCCTTTTGGCGGGCCGTAAAGATAACACTGTAATTGGTATACATAATTCCTCGCTTTCTGTCCGTATTGGGACTCAAAATGATTCCCCGCCTTCTGGCGGGGATGGCTGTCGCTTATTGATCGAATGGGGCTTCCAGACCGGCGCCGCAGGACTCCCGGATGATCAGACGGGGCTCATGGGAAATGGTGATGCATTCGGAGTCGTGGTTGATTGCACCGATCAATGTCATGATAGACATACGGCCCAGATAACTGTTCTGCTGATCCAGAGTCGTAAGGCGGGGGCAGGAATAATCGCCGGAAGGAAACTGGTCACAGCTGACGACAGAAATATCTTCGGGAACGCGCAGGCCGGCATCGGCAATGGCTCGAATGGCTCCCTGGGCCACGGCGTCGTTGATGCAGACCACGGCGGTGGGGAGAGAGCCCTTTTGTTCCAGCAGCCTCTTCATGGCCTGATAGCCGTCTGGCGCATAATAATTGCTTAACGATACAAGGGAGGGATCGCAGGGAATGGAGAGCGCCTTTAAGGTCTGGGTATAGGCCGACAGCCTTGCCGTGGTGGTGCGGATTCCCTCCTCCCCTCCTACAAATCCAATGCGCCGGCGCCCCAGCGCAAGCAGATGCCTGACCAGAGCCGATACGCCGCCGCTCAGGTTCCGGTTGATAAAGGTACAGCAGCAGTCCGGAATGGTCTGACCCAGAATGACCACTGGAACCTGCCGTCCCAGACGGTTCAGCGCTTCTTTGTAGGAAGCGGATATTTCGTCCCGGTCAATCTCGCCTCCGAGAATCAGCACGCCGTCCACCTTTTTGTCAAGCATCATCTGAAAATAGGTATTTTCCGGGATGGTGTCGGAAACGCCGTGGGAGGAACCGCCGTAAAACGTATTGCACAGGATCAGCGAATAGCCAAGCTCCACCGCATAGCGCTGGATCTCCAGATAGAGCTCGCTGAAATAGGGGTTCGTGATATCGGAAATAATGACTCCCAGGGTCTGTGTATGGTTGCTGATCATGGCGCGCGCCACGGAGCTTGGCGAAAAGTGGTACTTTTCAATGATATCCGTCACGTGCGCCTTGGTCTTTGCGGAGACATAGGGACTGTCGTTGAGCACCCGGGATACGGTGGATACGGATACGCCGCTGAGATCGGCGATTTCATAGATGGTAAGTTTTTTTGGATCATCCATAGAAAATTCTCCCCTCTGTAAGAGATAAAGTCAACAACCCCGCTGCAGGCAACGGGGCATCAAGCTTGCGGCGCTGCAGAGCAGCGGGGCATGCGACCCTTGCGGCATTCGCCATACAATAGAAAATAAATTTTCTATTGTCATGAATGTCTGCTTCGCAGCCGCTTGGCTCATTGCTCACAGGAATCAAAATCGGCTGCCGGTTTACGCCTCTGTCCATAATTTTGGTACCGGTACCGCAAATATTGGAAACAAAACTCCGCCTGAAAGGAACGGAGAAAGGAGACATTTTTGCTTTATCTGATTGTAGCATGGGGGAAAATAAAAGTCAATCCGGAATTAAAAAATATGATACCGATACCAAAATGAGTAAAAAAAGATGGCTGAAATAAGAAAAATAAAAATATATGTTGACAGTTTGAACAAAATAAGATAGTATTCTGTGTACAGGATGTAAAAAACATCTAAAACAAAGAAAAAAGAAGCGGCGAGATCGTTTGGTATAAAATGGAAACGGTTTCAAAATGATTGTTTGCGGAAGAAAAGGAAGGCGGTCATAGACTGAAATATGCAATTGGAACCGATACCAAAAGAAAGGAGGAATTTTAATGATAAAACTTTCAAGTGTGAAACTTTCAAGTGTGAAAGAGCGGGAAGAGAGAGGGGAACCTTCCGGTATGCCCGGGAAGAAAAAAGGAGTGCTGTGGGAACTGTGGAAGCACAAGTCCCTGTATCTGATGACGGTTCCGGCGCTTTGCTTTTTTCTGATCTTTTCCTACATTCCCATGGTGGGCGTCTATTATGCGTTTATTGACTATGACTTTGCGAAGGGTCTGTTCGGCAGCCCCTTCGTGGGACTTAAGAATTTTCAGTATTTTATAGCGGGCGGCCTGAATGCGCCTATTGTGTATCTGACAAGAAATACGATTCTGTATAACCTGGTGTTTATCTTCCTTGGCAATATCCTGCAGTGTATGTTTGCGGTTATGATCACCATCATCGGCGGCAGGATTTTTAAGAGAGTGGCCCAGTCGGTCATGCTTCTGCCCTATTTCGTCTCCTTCGTTATCGTGGGAACCATTGCCTACAATATCTTCAATACCAATTACGGAGTGCTAAACTCGGTGCTGAAGACCTTTGGCGGCGAGGGCGTTAACGTCTATATGATTGAATGGGTCTGGCCCTTTATCATCACCTTTTTTAATCTCTGGAAGGGAACCGGTTATGGAATGGTGGTGTATCTTGCGGCTATTATGGGCCTGGACCGGGAGATCTATGAGGCGGCCAAGATTGACGGCTGCAACATTTTTAAGGAAATACGCTACATCACCCTTCCGCTGTTAAAGCCGACCTTTATCATGCTGGTGCTGTTCAGCCTTGGAGGAATCATGCGGGGACAGTTTGACCTGTTCTACAACCTGATTCAGCGAAACGGCCAGCTGTACCGTGTGACGGATGTGCTGGATACTTATATCTACCGCTCCATGACGGTGAACTTTAATCTGGGAACCTCCACGGCCGCAGGCCTTTACCAGTCCCTGTTCGGTTTTATTCTGGTTGTCAGCGTTAACCAGATCATCCGCCGAAAGAACCCGGATAACGCCCTGTTTTGATCATTGGACTGCAACCGCACAGTGGAAAAATTGGATTACGAAAGCCGCATGGGCGGCGGAATGAGAGGAATTATGAAGAATCAGAAATTATCTTCCAGCGAAAAAATACTGCGCACATTTACTTATTTTATATTGACCTGTGTGTCCCTGATTTGTGTGATACCCTTTATGCTGATTGTTTCCGGCTCCGTTTCGGACAGCGCGCAGATCATGAAATTTGGATACTCCATCCTGCCAAGAGGCTTTTCCCTGGACGGCTACCGAAGCATTTTCCTGTTTCCCAAGCAGATCGCCAAGGCTTACGGCGTCAGTGTTTTCGTGACGGCGGCCGGGACCGGGATCGGGCTTGTGGTGATGACGCTGTGCGGGTATGCCATCTCCAGAGGCGAGCTCAGATACCGGAACGTGATATCCTTTATCATCTATTTTACCACCCTGTTTTCCGGCGGGCTGGTTCCCTGGTATATGGTGATCACAAGGCTGGGAATGAAAAACAGCATATGGGCGCTGGTGATCCCGTCCTGCTGCAGCTCCTTTTACATTCTGCTGATCCGGAATTTTATGAAGACCATACCGGATTCCCTCATGGAATCGGCAAAGCTGGACGGTGCGGGAGAACTGCTTATCCTGATCCGGATCGTGATCCCCCTTTCCACGCCGATTCTGGCCACGGTAGGATTGTTCCTGGCGCTGGCTTACTGGAATGACTGGTATCTGGCATCCCTCTATATCACGGATGCGGATATGTGGCCGCTGCAGTATCGGCTCTACAATATTTTGAATGCGGCCTCGAAGATAGCGCAGGCCGGGGTGGAGAACTTCACCAGCAAGATTCTGCCCACGGAGACCCAGAAGCTGGCCAATGCGGTGGTTGCCACCGGGCCAATTATTTTCCTGTATCCGTTCCTGCAGAAATATTTTGTACAGGGGATTTCCATCGGCGCCGTGAAGGGCTGACAGAGCAGAGAGAGGTCTGCGGCTTAATGATGTGATAGTAATAAATTTACTATATATTTTCCCTCTGTATGACGGGGCAAGGGACAGGGGGAGGCTCTAAGAAACTCAATCAAAGAGGAGGAAAGAAAATGAAGAGAAAAAGTGTGAAAAAGCTTATGGCAATGCTTCTGCTGTCAGCGATGGTTCTTGGAAGTGCGGCCTGCGGCGCAAAACAGGAACCTGCGAAGGAGGAAACCCAGGAGCCTGCGAAGGAAGAAACCGGGGAGAGTGCAAAGGAGGAGGCACAGCCGGATGCGGGAGAAACCGCAAAGGAAGAGCTGCCCTATGTGGAGCTGAAGCTCTATGCCATTGCGGATGCGCCCAACAATACGGATCTTGCGAAACAGTACTGGGAGGAACTCAACGCAACCCTGAAGGAAGAACTGAATTGTACCATTGACTATACGTATGCGGCGGGAAACGATTACAAGAACAACTATGCGCTTGCCATTGCCTCCGGAGAAAAGTACGACCTGATCCAGGCGGCTCCCGGATGGCTGGATTACCAGTCCTATGCGGCGAAGAACGCATTTATGCCGCTGGACGATCTTCTGCCCGAATATGCGCCTTACCTGTGGGAGACCATTCCTCGCAGTACCTGGGATGCGGCCTCGGTAAACGGGAAGATCTATGCGGTTCCCGGACTTGACACGGGCGTTACGGCCTGCACCTTTGTGTACCGGGAGGATCTGAGAAAGAAGCACAATCTTCCGGAGATCGACTCCATGGATGCGATCGAGACTTATCTCCAGGGAATCAAGGACAATGAGCCGGGCATACTCCCCAGCGACGATTATCAGTGCCAGGTTTACGGCACATCCTGGATCTACAACACGCCCTATATCGGAATCGACGAGATTCATGACAGACTGTTCAACTTTGTCTATGATCCCAGAAACGGCGAGGTTCTCAGCGTGATTGAGACGCCGGAATACAAGGATTTTATGTATAAGATGAAGGATTGGGCGGACAGAGGCTTCTGGTCCTCCAGCGTGCTCTCCAGCACCAACTGGGGCGTGATGCAGGTGTTAAACGGCGCGGCTGCGGCTTCTTTCAATGAACAGCTTCCCGGCTACAATTTCCATGCGACGCAGGTAGAGCAGGAGCACGGGGACGAGGGATGGGAGCTTGGCTTCTATATGTACTTTGAGGGAAATCCGGACTCCGTGGTTTCCGGTTCCACCACGGGAGGCATGGCGGCCGTTACGGCCACGGCCGAAAACCCGGAGAGAGCGCTGATGTTCCTGGACTATGCGCAGCAGCATGAGGAGCTGTGGGACTTTCTCAACTACGGCATGGAGGGAATCAACTATAATCTGACGGCGGAAGGAAACCTGGACACCTCTTCCATCGAGGAGGGTGCGGCTTTCAATTACTTCCCGAGCAGCTTCCTGGGAAATGCAAATTTCAAGAAGCGCCAGGGCAACGAATGGTCCGAGTATGACACCATGGTGGAAAAGATCAACAACAAGCTGGTGCCGGATATCTTTGAGGGCTTTGTGCTGGACAAGAGCAGCTTTGAGACCGAGTATACCGCACTTTACAATGTGCAGAGCGAGTACGGTTATCCTCTGCAGGCAGGTTTGGTAAAGGATGTGGACGCTGCTTACGAGCAGTACGTGGCACAGGCAAAGGCGGCGGGCCTTGACATGGTAAGGGAAGAAGTGGAAAAACAGGTCAAGGAATGGCTGGCTTCCAGACCGTAATATCAAAAAAGCAACGGGCGGGATCCTGCGGCATTTGTACAAAATGCCGCGGCCGCCTTTGGATAATGGGAAAGGAAGGGAAGGATAAATGGGAGATTTACTCGAATATGGAAGGCAGAGGGTAGTCGTGATAACCGGGGCGGACAGAGGACTTGGGCTGGCCCTTGTGCAGGAGTACTTAAAAAGGGGCGACCGTGTGTTTGCCGGAAAATACGGAAAGAACTGGCATCTGCTGGAAAAGCTTAAGGAGAGCTTTCCGGATGCGCTCTCCATCGTGGATCTGGATGTGCGCAACAACGAGAGTGTGGCAAAGGCGGCGGATTTTATACTGGCGAACACGAATGCAATTGACATTCTTATCAATAACGCCGCCGTCTGGAAAGAGCAGAATACAGGAACCATACTGGAAGACAAGATGGATTATGAAGCGATGATGGAGCAGTTTAACGTAAACGCCCTGGGAGCCCTTCGGGTGACGCACGCCCTGATTCACGCCGTGTTAAACAGCTTTGACCAGCTGGTGGTCAACGTTTCCTCGGAGGCGGGAAGCATGTCGGAGTGTACAAAGGATACACAGTTCGGCTACTGTATGTCCAAGGCTGCGCTGAATATGGCGTCCTGCATTGTGTTAAACGGAATCCGGAAAAAGGGCGGAGCGGTTATCAACCTTCATCCGGGCTGGATGCAGTCCGTGATCGGGGGGCCGTCGGATCCGGATGCGCCTTATGCGGAGCCCGCAAAGCCGGGCGAAATAAAATACTATACCACGCCGGAGATAACGGCAAGAGGATTTATCCGCATTCTGGATGAGCCGGAACGCTTTTCGGCACATATGCCGGGTTTTGTAAATTATAGGGGCGACAAGATGAACTGGTAGAACCGTAAGAAGGAGAGGAAAAATATGGAGAAAAAAAACGTGTTGATTGTCTGGGATGATTACTATCATCCGGAGGCGAATTACAGGGAGGCGGTGCGCAAGAGCTTTGAGGAACAGGAGCCGTGGCAGGTGACGAAAACCCACCGGATCCGGGATATCCTTTCCATGGATCCGAAGCCGGATCTGTGCATCTATTTCACGGTGGGATGTCCGCAGGGAGAGGAGCAGCTTTCCCTTTCGGAACAGGAGCAGGTAAAAGAGCTCGTGGAAAGCGGGATGGGAATGATGTTCATCCATGCGGGAATGGCATGTATTCAGGACGATACGCCCTTTTTTGAGCTTGCGAGAGGACGCTTTGCAAGCCACCCGGAGCCTCACTATGATGTGTACTGTACCAAAATCCCCGGGTGTACACATCCGGTAATGGAAGGGATCGAGCCCTTTGTGTCGCCGGATGAACACTATTTCTGCCATGTGGATGTGGATTGCGTGATTCCTCTGATGACAGGCGCCTCTGAGGCGGGAACCGAGCTTGCGGCATGGGCGCATACCGTTGGGAAAGGACGCATTGTGAGCATGACGCCGGGGCACAATCATCCCATGCTCATCAAGATGCGTCCGCTGATGGAAAACGCCGCAAAATGGTGCACGGGATTGCTGGCTTGATACGGGGGATTGGGATGAGAGAGCGGTTGAAAAAATGCGGTCTTGGAATGTACACGGTACACAAGAGCGTGGAAGAGAACATGTATGAAACGTTCTGCGGGCTGGCCCAAATGGGATATCGGGGCATCGAATTTTACGGCGAGCCGGAGGCTGACCTGGATCTTCTTAAGAATTCCCTGAGCGATTCCGGCCTTGCGCTTACCGGCTGGCACGTGGAGTGGAGAAATCTGCAGAAGGACCGGTTTGCCCGCACGGCGGACTATCTTCAGAAAGCGGGTTGTCCTGTGGCGGTCATCCCCTGTCTTGGGGGAAAGTGGCAGGTTGGGCACGGGCCGCAGCGGGAGTGCAGGGACATCTGGCTTTCCTATGCGCGGGAGATCAATCGGATCTGCGCAAGGCTCAGGGCGGAGGGGATCCGCACCGGATACCACAATCACGAGCATGAATTTGCGCTTAGCTATGACGGAAAGAAGGTCTTTGACCTGCTCTTTGAAAACCTTGATGAGGATGTCATTATGGAGTTTGACAGCGGCAACTGTATTGAGGGCGGGGACGACCCCTTGCGTGTCCTTGCGAAATACCGCACCAGGGAAAAGATCCTGCATTTGAAGCCCTATTCGAAGACGCGGGGATTTGACGTCACGCTGGGAGAAGCCGGGGATGCGAACGACTGGAAGGCAATTCTGGATCCAGAGAATGCAGAGTATCTGTGGTTTCTGGTGGAGAGCGAAAACGAGGGACTGCCGGAGATGGAAAATGCCAGGCTCTGTATGCAGGGGCTGAAAAAATTTATTTGACCGGAGGTGGGGAGATGGCGATTCTTACAATTGATCAGGGACAGACAAAAACAATCGCACTGCTGCTCTCGCAGGATGGTAAGATACTGGGAGTCGGAAAGGCGCCGGGCGCCAGTCACTTCAAGGTAGGGCTTGCGCGCGCTTCCCAGGCAATGCAGGAGGCGGCAAAGAATGCGCTGTCGGACGGGAATCTTGAGACGGACGCCATAACCGAGGTCTGGGGCGGTATTGCGGCGGCCAATTGGCCCGAGGAGATTGCCATGCTCAGAGAGGAGCTGCGCCGTGCTTTCTGCGTGGAAAAGGCTGTGGTGCTCAATGACTGTGTGATCGCTCTGCGGGCCGGCACGGACAGCGACGACGCCATTGTGCTGTGTACCGGTTCGGGCATGAACAGCGCCGTCTTTGCGGGCGGGAAGCTGGCCTTTGTATACAATAATTATATCGACATATACGACCAGGGATCGGAGGGGCTCGGCGCCAGGGCGTTCAGGGCGGCTTTTGAGAGCCACATGCACTGCGGGAAAAAGACGACCCTGGAAAAACGGCTGATGGATCATTTTGAAATTCACGACATGGACCGGCTGATGCTTGCCTTTTACCGAAACCAGCTGCCAAGGCCTTTAAAGGAGGTGGCGCAGATCGTGTTTGAGGAAGCGGCGCACAATGAGTCTGCGGCCCTGGAGATTTTGTATTCCTTCGGAAAATCCATCAGTCAGTATGTGATAGGAGCTGTCAGGAGATTTCAAATGGATCCGTCCAGGTTTCGGGTGATATTAAGCGGCGGCGTGTTTAAGAACGAAAATCCTCTGCTGTATGAGACCGTATGCTCACAGATCCACAGGGCGTACGCCAACATCAGAATTGAGCAGTCCTTCTATGAGCCCATTATAGGGGCTGCGCTGATGGCGCTTGACGAGCGGGGGCCGAAGACGGACGAAGCCCATGAGAGATTGAAGAAAGAGGCACAAAGGCTGAGGCTTGTGCGCTATTAGAGGAGAGAGGAGAGAGGAGAGGCGGAATGCAGATCGTAGTTGCGGACAGCGAAACAGATTTTTATGAGAAGGCGGCTCTGCGCATTGCGCAGGAGATACGGAAAAATCCGGCGGCCAAAATCGGACTTTCCACAGGCAGGACGACGAAGGGCGTTCATGCGGCGCTTGCGGGGATGTATCAGGAAAGCCCTTTTGACTGCTCCGGGGTTACTGTGTTCGGGATTGATGAGATCACAAATATGAGCCGGGATTGCAGGGCGAGCTGTTATTATATCCTGCTGCATGAAGTGGTGGAGCCTCTGGGAATTCCCCTGGAGAATTTCCGGATGCCGGATCCCATGGCAAAGGATTTAGAGGAGCAGTGCCGCTTATTCGAGGAGAGCGTGATGTCGGACGGCGGACCGGATCTGATTTTCCTGGGGCTTGGCGAGAACGGTCATCTTGGCTTCAATCAGCCGGGCACCCCGTTTGGCCAGCGGACGTGGCTGTCCTATATGGACGATTCTCTTGACGAGCGCCTGCGCAGGGAGAACAGGATCCCGCAGGATGTGAAGATGGGAGGTCTCACGCTGGGAATCAAAAATCTGATGCAGAGCAAAAAACTGGTGATGGCGGCAAATGGAAGGAACAAGGCGCAGATTGCGGAGAAGATGGTGTCAGGGCCTGTGACGCAGCAGGTGCCTGCGAGCATTCTGCAGCTCCATCCGTCCTGCGAGGTGATTTTGGATCCGCAGGCGGCGGAGATGCTGGCCGCAGAGTAAACGGTAAGTTAGCACGGATTGTTTTACGTTGATTTTAAGGCAGGAAGCGGATATACTGTATATTTAAGAAGATAAAAGCTGTGGCGAGTATGGGTCAGGGTAATGGCGGAAGGGGAAGCGGTATATGCGGACAGTGGGGATTGGGCATCAGGATTTTGAGACGATCCGAAACGGAAATTATTTTTATATAGATAAGACAAATTTTATCCGGGAATGGTGGGAAAGCGGAGACAGCGTAACCTTGATCACACGTCCCAGAAGGTTTGGAAAGACTCTGAACATGAGTATGCTGGACAAGTTTTTTTCGGTCAAATACAAGAACCGGGAGGATTTATTTCAGGGACTTCGGATTTGGGAGGAAAAGACATCACCGGAATACAGGAAACTTCAGGGAACCTATCCGGTTCTTTTCCTGAGTTTTGCGGATGTAAAAGAAACCTCTTATGAGCAGGCGAGGAAAAGGATATGCAGCATCATTAAGGAACTGTACAATCAATACGCCTTCCTTCTGGAGGGAAATCTGTTAAATGAGAATGAAAAAAAGGATTTCAGAAATATCTCTGCGAATATGGAGGATTATGAGGCTTCCGGTTCCATCAAGGCATTATGCAATTTCCTTTCCAGATATTACAAAAAAAAGGTTATCATTCTGCTGGATGAATATGACACGCCCATGCAGGAGGCCTATGTAAATGGCTATTGGAAGGAACTGGCGGCATTTACCAGAGGACTTTTCAATTCTGCTTTCAAGACTAATCCCTATCTGGAACGAGCAATCATGACGGGAATCACAAGGGTCAGCAAGGAATCTATCTTTTCTGACCTGAATAATCTTGAGGTGGTGACAACCACGTCAAAAAGGTATACGGACAGCTTTGGCTTTACGGAAGAGGAAGTGTTTCAAGCGCTAGAAGAGTACGGCCTGGCTGATCAAAAACAGCAGGTAAGAGACTGGTATGATGGTTTTTCTTTTGGAGAGAGGAGAGACATTTATAACCCCTGGTCTATTATTAGTTTTCTGAAGAAAAAGAAAGTAGGTGCCTACTGGGCCAACACCAGTACCAACAGCCTTGCAGGCAAGCTGATCCGGGAAGGAAGTCCGCAGATCAAGAAAACCTTTGAGCAGTTGCTCCGTGGAGAAAGCATCAGGACGCAGATAGATGAACAGATTATCTATGATCAGCTGGATGGAGATGAGCAGGC
Source organism: uncultured Lachnospiraceae bacterium (assembly GCA_910579685.1). Taxonomy (GTDB): domain Bacteria; phylum Bacillota; class Clostridia; order Lachnospirales; family Lachnospiraceae; genus Suilimivivens. The sequence continues at coordinate 20,706 of CAJTVN010000038.1, forward strand.
AATATGGAGCCTTCTGCTTGCCAGCGGCTATCTGAAAGTGAAAAGCTTTCAGGCGTATATGTCGGAATTTGGGGAGTGGAAGGAAGAGTATGAACTGGAACTGACGAATTTTGAAGTGAAGGTAATGTTCCGGAATATGGTGAGAAGCTGGTTTGCAGGTGTCGCCTCAGGGTATAATGATTTCATCAAAGCCCTGCTGCTGGGTGACTTGAAAGCGATGAACGCCTATATGAATAAAGTCACAATAGAAATGTTCAGCTACTTTGATACAGGGCGGAAGGCTTCGGAGGAAGAACCGGAGCGGTTTTATCATGGATTTGTGCTGGGACTGATGGTGGAACTGGCAGATAAGTATGTGATTACATCGAACCGGGAGAGCGGGTTTGGCAGATATGATGTGGTGTTAGAGCCGAGGAATCAGGGGAATGATGCCATTATTTTGGAGTTCAAGGTACAGGACGAGGAGGAGAAGGAGCTGTCCGATACGGTACAGGATGCCCTGCGTCAGATAGAAGAGCAAAATTATGAAGCCGCACTTCTCGCAAAAGGAGTTTCCAAAGGGCGTATATGCAAATATGGATTTGCTTTCTGTGGAAAAAAAGTACTGATCGGTGTGAATAGTTCCAGCCAGAAGTAGGGAAGCATCCGGGCGTTGTTATGAAAAAATGGTAAGGTATCAGAAAAAAAGCTTTTCAGAAAGAGGGGGTCTGTGATATAGTATAAACGATACCGGCAGGCACGAGGCCTGCCGGGAGGACAGAAGTTCTCGAAGGTCATGAAGACCGCAGACGCAGAAGCGTCAGGAGGCGGTGTTCATGGCTTTTTTGTGTGTTAATATGAAAGCCAAAGGAGAAGAGCAGGGATCATGGAGCTGAAAGAATTTTTTGAACAATATCCCGCAGTGGCGGTGGCCTGTTCGGGCGGTGTGGACTCGGCCTTTCTGCTGTACCAGGCAAAGCGGTACTGCGAAGCGGTGAGGGCTTACTTTGTGCAATCGGAGTTTCAGCCGCAGTTTGAGAGGGAGGATGCGGAGAAGCTGTGTGAACAGTTCGGCGTGCCGCTTACAGTGGTGGATGTGGTGGCGCTTTCTGACGAAAGGATCCGGAGCAATCCCGCTGACAGATGTTATTACTGCAAAAAGAAGATTTTTGAGGCGATAAGGCAAAGTGCGCAGACGGACGGCTTTTCAATCCTTCTGGAAGGGACCAACGCCTCGGATGAGATCAGCGACAGGCCGGGGGTCAGGGCCCTTTTGGAGTACGGTGTGCGCTCTCCCCTTCGGGAATGCAATTATAATAAGGAAAGGATACGCCGGGAGGCCAAGGAGGCGGGAATCTTTGTCCATGACAAACCCTCCTACGCCTGCCTCGCCACCCGGATTCCTTCCGGCAGGGAGATTACCGGGGAGCTGCTCTCCAGGGTGGAGCAGGCGGAGAATCTCCTGTTTTCGTATGGCTTTACGGATTTTCGGGTCCGCATCTATCACGGGGCGGCAAGGCTCCAGATAAAGAAAGAGGAGATTCCTGAATTTCTGGCGAAGAGGGAAGAAATAACCGGCGGACTGCTTATGTATTTTGAGGATGTCTTTTTGGACTGCCGGGTGAGCAGATAGGGGCAGGAAGAACAGGGAGGTTTGAGGATATGGATAAAAGACAGCTGCAGGAGCTTCTGGTTCAGGTATCGCAGGGGAAGGTAAGCCCGCAGGAGGCGGTTCTGCAGATCAGGACACAGCCCTACAAGGATATGGGCTTTGCCAAGCTGGATACCCACAGAGGCGTCCGGCAGGGAGCGTCGGAAGTGATTTACGGGGCCGGCAAGACCAGGGAACAGATTCTCGGGATTGCGCAGGAGATGGTGAGGGAGCGGGAAAAGACAGTGCTGATTACCCGGATGAGCCGGGAGGCCGCCGATTATGTGGGAGAAAAGCTGCCCCTTACCTATGACGAGGCTTCGCGGATCGGAATTGTGGGAAGCCTTCCGCCCAAGGACGGAAAAGGCAGGATCGTGGTGGCCACGGGCGGCACAAGCGATATTCCGGTGGCAGAGGAGGCGGCGCTTACCGCCGAGGTGTACGGAAACGAGGTGCTGCGCCTCTATGACGTGGGGATTGCGGGAATTCATCGGCTTATGAGCCACATGGAGGATATCATGAGCGCAAGAGTCATCATTGCCATTGCGGGAATGGAGGGGGCGCTTGCCAGCGTGATCGGAGGAATGGCGGACTGCCCGGTGATTGCGGTTCCCACCAGCGTGGGGTACGGGGCAAACTTCGGCGGCCTTTCGGCCCTGCTTTCCATGCTGAACTCCTGCGCCAGCGGAGTCAGCGTGGTAAATATCGACAATGGATTCGGGGCCGGTTATCTGGCCAGCATGATCAATCATCTTTAAGAGTATAGTAGGTGATTGCGAAACGGTAAGTTGATGAATATTCTACAAATTTATAAGTTTCGCAATTACCTGTTAAGAGCACAGGAAAGAAAGGAGGATCCGTGTGAAAACATTGTATCTGGAATGTAATATGGGGGCTGCGGGAGATATGCTGATGGCGGCTCTTCTGGAGCTTCATCCGGACAGGGAGGAGTTTCTTGAAAGGATTAACGGAATCGGAATTCCGGAGGTGTCCGTTTCCGCCGACAGGTCGGTGAAATGCGGGATAACGGGCACCCATGTGGCCGTAAGGATCGGCGGCCGGGAGGAGGCGAGCCATGATCATGCGCACGCGCATGAACACGAACATGGACATGGGCACGAGGCAGCGCACGCACATGAACACGGACACGAACACGACCACGGTGAGGCGCATACGCACGGGCATGACCATGTGCACAGAGGAATGGAAGAGATTTCTTCTATTATAAAGGGGCTGGCACTGCCGCAGGAGATCAAAACGGATATTCGGAAGATCTATGAGATGATCGCCGGTGCGGAGAGCCGTGTACACGGAAAAGAAGTGAGCCAGGTGCACTTCCACGAGGTGGGCATGATGGATGCCATTGCGGATATAACGGGCTGCGTGATGCTCTTCCGCGAGCTGGGAATCGAGAGAGTCATAACCTCGCCTGTCAATGTGGGATTCGGGCAGGTCAGGTGCGCCCACGGGATTCTTCCTGTTCCGGCTCCTGCCACGGCCCTGCTTCTTGAGGGGATTCCCTGTTATGCGGGCGGGATCGAGGGCGAGCTCTGCACGCCAACCGGTGCGGCCATTCTTCGCTATTTTACGAACCGGTGGGGCAGAATGCCGCAGATGACAGTGCAAAAAACAGGTTACGGAATGGGAAAGAAGGATTTTGAAGCGGCAAACTGTATCCGGGCCATGCTGGGAGAGACAGAGAATTCCGGTGCGGAGGTGGCCGAGCTTTGCTGTAATCTGGATGATATGACACCGGAGGAGATCGGGTTTGCCACGGAGCTTTTGCTGGAGGAAGGGGCCCTTGACGTTTACACCACGGCAATCGGAATGAAAAAGGGCAGGCCGGGAGTGCTTCTTACCGTGATCTGCAGACTGGAACACAGGGAAAAGATGGTGCGGCTGCTCTTTAAGCACACTTCCACAATCGGTATCCGGGAGAGCCTTCACAGCCGGATGGTGATGGAGCGCAGGGAATATATGCGGACAGGGGCGTTTGGAGAAATCCGGATAAAGGAATGCGCCGGCTTCGGAGTGAGAAAACAAAAGCCGGAATATGAGGATTTGAGAAGGATTGCCAGAGAGACGGGAAAATCTCTTGCCGAGATTAAGGAAATTCTGACAAAAGACGAAGAATAGGGAGGATTAGTTATGCATATGGCGGATGCGCTGGTTGCGCCTGCGGTGGCGGGCACCATGTATTTGTGCTCAACAGCGGCGGCGGGGATTTCGATCAAAAAAGTAAAGCTGGAAAACGAGCCGAAAAAAATTCCGGTGATGGGGGTCATGGGAGCCTTTGTCTTTGCGGCCCAGATGGTCAATTTCACGATACCGGGAACCGGTTCCTCCGGTCATCTTTGCGGAGGAATGATGATGGCGGCCCTGCTTGGACCCTGGGCGGGGTTTCTTGCCATGATCGGGGTATTGCTGATCCAGTGTCTTTTGTTTGCGGACGGAGGGATTCTCGCTCTTGGCTGTAATATCTGGAACATGGCTTTTTACGGCTGCTTTGTGGGCGGTCTTCTGATTTGGAAGACCATAATGAGAGGGAAGGCTTCCAGGGCGAGGATTACGGCGGCCTCCATTCTGGGATGCGTGGCCACGCTTCAGCTGGGCGCTTTTTCCGTGGTGCTCGAGACCAGTGCATCGGGAATCACGGAACTGCCCTTTGCGGCGTTTTTGGGATTTATGCAGCCGATCCATCTGGCCATCGGCCTGGTGGAAGGGCTGATCACGGCGGCGGTGCTCTGTTTTGTCTATGAGGCGAGGCCGGAGCTGCTTTGGGGTGTTGGCGGGCAGACGCAGGAGAAGAAGGGGAAATTTTCCTATAAGAAAACACTGATTGTGCTGGCGGCGGCAGCGTTTTTGACCGGCGGCGGCCTCTCCCTTATGGCCTCTTCCTCACCGGACGGACTGGAGTGGTCAATTGAGAGGGTGACGGGAAGCGAACAGCTGGAGGCGCAGGAGGGTGTTTATGGCGCTGCGGCATCCGTGCAGGAAAAAACGGCGGTTCTGCCCGATTATTCCTTCCGGGCGGCGGAAACGGCAGCCGGAACCTCTTTTTCGGGAATTGCGGGCGGCGCGGCGGTTGCCGCGGTCTGCTTTGGCGTCTGTGAGCTGCTTCGGTTTTTCCGGAAAAAGAAAGCGTGAGAGGTCGGAAACGGGACATCCCCTGTTGTTTGCAGCGGAGTTGTTGAGTGAGAGCCGCCTTTGGGCGGCAGAATGCGGGTTAAAATGAACAGACTGGAACATGCGATGGACGAGATCGGCAAACTGGAGGATCAGGCAAAGGGCAGGGAAGGATTCAACGGCCTGCCCGCCCTCTTTAAGCTGCTGGTGAGTGTCTGGTATATCGGGCTTACGGTTTCCTTTGACAAATATGATCTGTACGGCCTGCTGGGAATGGGAATTTATCCTATGGCAATTTTCCTGATCTATGAGATCCCTTTTTGGCAGTGCCTGAAAAGAATCCGAATCCTCCTGCCTCTTCTGGTTCTTGCGGGGATTGCAAACCCCTTTCTGGATCGGGAGAGTGCGGCTGTCATTGGAAGCTTTTCTGTAAGCGGGGGAATGCTGTCCTTTTTCACCCTGCTTCTGAAAGGGTTTTTTACAGTTCTTGCCGGGTATCTGTTAATGGTGTCCACCAGTATGGAAGGAATATGCGGTGCGTTGCAGCGTATTCATGTGCCGACCGTACTGGTCACCATGCTGCTTTTGACTTACCGCTACATTACCCTTCTGCTTCAGGAGACCGGGCGGACCATGCAGGCCTACACCCTGCGCTGTGCGGGACAGAAGGGCGTCCATATAAAGGCATGGGGATCTTTTGCGGGATTGCTGCTTCTGCGCAGCATGGACCGGGCGGAAAATGTGTATGAAAGCATGTGTCTGCGGGGATTTGACGGTAGTGCGAACCGGAAGTGTTTTCAGTATGCCGCAGGGAAAAAGCCGGCTTTTGCGGAATACCTGTGGTTTTTTGGCTGGATGGCCGCGCTTCTTTTTTTGAGGCTGGTGCCGGTGTTGACCGTAGTGGGCAATGCCCTGACCGGGTAGTGGGAAATGGAGTAGGAAAGGAGCAGGAGGACAAGATGAGGCAGATTCAGATATCCATGCAGGATGTAAGTTTTGGGTATGAAAGGGACCGGCAGATTTTAAAGCGGGTCAGCCTGGAGATGGGAGCACAGGAATCCATAGGGATAATCGGAGCTAACGGGGCTGGGAAATCCACGCTTCTTAAGCTGCTCGTGGGTCTGTATACCGGGTTTGAGGGAAGGATCCGGGTGGCCGGAATCCCGGTGGAGAAGCGGACATTGCCCCAAATCCGGGAAAAGACCGGGTATGTTTTTCAGGATTCGGACAGCCAGCTGTTTATGGCGACTGTCTATGATGATGTGGCCTTTGCTCCCCGCAGCTATGGTTTTTCCGAGGAGGAGGTTTCCCGCAGAGTAGAGCGGGCTTTGGGCATGGTAAACATCCCGCATTTAAAGGAAAGGCATACTTACCGGCTTTCGGGAGGGGAAAAAAAGCTGGCTTCCATAGCCACCATTTTGTCTCTTGACCCTGACATAATCCTGATGGACGAGCCCAGTGTGGCGCTGGATCCGAAAAACCGGAGAAACCTGATCCACATTCTGAATGGCTTTTCTCAATTGAAGGTGATTGCCTCCCATGACCTTGACTTTGTCATGGATACTTGCCAGAGGGTGATCCTCTTAAATAACGGGCAGGTGGTCAGGGATGGAAAAGCCGGGGAAATTCTCAAGGATGAGGATCTGCTTCTGGAAAATGCGCTGGAACTGCCGCTTGGCCTTGGCAGAAGAGAAAGAAAAGTAATTTTGGGTTGAAAAAACCGGCGGTTTCATGTAGAATAGAGAACAGGACATGAGGTTTCAGGAAAGAGAGGAAGAAAGTGGGATGGAATTCTTTTTGTTGGCAGGCGGTTTGCTCATTATTATTTTTGCCGTGGTGGTTTCGGTAGTGTCTTCGGTGGTTTCCGCTGTGGCGGCTGAGCAGGATGAAGAATCCGAGCAGTAATCCGACGGGGACGGGCAGTCGAATAGATCAGGATAGTAAAGGTATATTCCCAGGGAATATGCCTTTTGTTTTAGAAAATTTTTAGATTCCTTTATAGTAGGTTTATTGATTTCCGTTCTGGGTAGGAGTAGGATAATAAATGATCGTAATATTGAATCTGAAAGGTGTGGCTTACCATGAGAGAAAAATTATACAGATTTATGATGGGACGCTATGGAAACGATTCGCTTAATCGCTTTTTGCTGGCGCTTTCCCTGGTATTTTTTGTGATTTCCGTATTTGGCGTGAGGGGCTTTTATCTGGGAGGGCTGGCGTGCCTTCTTTTCGCTTATTTCCGGATGCTTTCCAGGAATACGTACAAGCGCAGCCTTGAGAATAACCGATATATGAATTACGAGTACCGGGTGAAGCGGTATTTCTCCAATCTGTGGAAGAACCTGAAACAGAGCAGAACCCATCACATTTACAGATGCCCTTCCTGCAGGCAGAAGATCAGGATCCCGAGAGGAAAGGGCAGGATAGAGATCAGATGCCCCAAATGCGGTCAGACCTTTATTAAGAAAAGCTGATAGGAGGGCGGGATGTTCGGATATATTATCATCAATAAAGGGGATATGAAGTTTAAGGAATTTGACGTATATCATTCCTATTACTGCGGCCTGTGCCGGGCTTTAAAAGACAGATACGGTGCGGCGGGACAGTTCAGCCTTACTTATGATATGACCTTCCTTGTGATACTTCTCTCCAGTCTGTACGAACCGGAGACGAGAGAGGGAGTGACCAAATGTATTGCACATCCTTTTGAAAAGAATAACTTAAGGCGCAATCTCTTTACGGATTACTGCGCTGATATGAATCTGCTTTTTACCTATTATAAATGCAGGGATGACTGGAATGACGACCGCAAGCTTTTAAAGCTTGCCTACAGCCGGATGATTAAAGGGGCCTGTCAGAAGATACAGTCGGATTACGGCGCAAAGGTCAGAAGAATTGATGCGCTGATGCGGGATCTGTCCAAAGAAGAGCGAAAATGTAATGAGGATATCGACCGTATGGCCGGGATTTTCGGAGAGATCATGGGGGAGATCTTTGCGGTGCGCAAGGACGAGTGGGAGGACAGCCTCAGAACTCTTGGCGTATATCTGGGAAAATATATTTATCTGCTGGATGCTTATGAGGATATCGAGGAGGACATTAAGAAGAACAGCTATAATCCCCTGAAAAGAAGATTTGAAAACCCTGATTTTGACGAGGAGATAAAGACCATACTGACCATGATGATGGCGGGCTGCTGTAAGGAATTTGAGAAGCTGCCTGTGATCGAGAATGCGGAGATCCTGCGGAACATCCTGTATTCCGGTGTATGGTACCGCTATGAAGCGGTGCGGGCGAAGCGCGAGAATGCGGTGAACGAACAAAAAAAGAGTGATTTTGACCGGAGAGACAATGCCGGAAAGAGGCAGATGAGGAAGAAACCGGAAGAAGGATGGAAAGAACATGCGTGATCCATATCAGGTTCTCGGCGTAAGCCGGGACTCCTCCGAGGAGGAGATAAAAAAAGCATATAAGGCTCTCAGCAGAAAATACCATCCGGACGCCAACATCAATAATCCCAATAAGGATCAGGCCGAGGAAATGTTTAAGGAGATCCAGCAGGCCTATCAGCAGATTATGAAAGAGCGCACGGAAGGCTATCGGTACCAGGGAGGCGGAAGCTACAGCGCAGGCGGGGGCTACGGAACCTCCGGAGGTAATTCCTACGGGGGTTTTGGGGATTTTGGTGATTTTTTTGGCGGTTTCGGCGGCTTTGGAAGTTTTTATGGCAACGGAGGAAGTTCCACCGGATATGAGGAGGACAATCATCTTCGGGCGGCAGGCAACTATGTGCGCAACGGTTATTACAAGGAGGCCAGAACCGTTCTTGACGATATGCCGGAGAGTGTGCGCAGCGCCAGATGGTATTATTACAGCGCACTGGCTCATTCGGGGCTGGGAAACCAGGTATCTGCCATGGAACATGCCAAGAGAGCCTGCGCCATGGAACCGGATAACCGCGATTACAGTAATTTGGTCTATCAGTTTGAGAACGGAGGAAGCTGGTACCGCCAGAGACAGTATACTTACGGACAGCCCTACTCTGCCGGAAACGGCCTGTGCATGAAGATTTGCATTGCCAACCTGATCTGCAACCTGTGCTGCGGCGGCGGAGGCCTGTGCTGTGGAGGCGTTCCCTATTATCGGTTCTGAGTGCCGCGGGAGGCGTGAAACAAGTGAGGAGGCAGCGTTTGATGCAAAAAGAGTTTATCCCTTTGGTGGAAGACATGGTTCGGCTGAGTGAACATTATTTCCGGCGGAGACTGGTTGCTATCTATCTGCATGGCAGCGTTGCCATGGGAGACGCGGTCCCTTATGTGTCGGATCTGGATTCTTACCTTGTTCTTTCGAAAGAATTGGGACGGGAAGATAAGAGATATCTGGAGCGGACGCAAGAGGAATTGCAGCAGAGATATCCTGCGATAAACGGGGTGCACCTTTCCGCACATTCGGCAAATGATTTAACAGGAGATCCGTTCGCAAGATTTGTGTTGAGATACAATTCGATACTTTGTTATGGAAATGACATTGCAGGAGAAATAGATAACAGTGGATGGGAAAGATTCGAGCCCAATGCCGAAATGGCAAAAGGAAGACTGGCCTTTGCCAGAAAATGCTTTGAACAGGCGTTAGACTGCGAGCAGCCTATGTGCACGGGAGAAATTCCGACGGATCCCTGTCTGGCGTCAAGAAAGTATGCAAGATATTTTGTCGTGATAGAGGGCGCATACTTTTTGATGTCCCGGAATCAATTTGAGTCCTTTGAAAAAGAGGATGTGCTGAATAAATTATATCAGTATGCAAGCGCTTTTAAAAAGGAGCTGGACATGACCCGTGAAATTCTAAAAGATTCAAAGGCGGCGGGAATAGCGCAGGATGAATTTTTGAGACGGATACGTCCTTTGGTGGAGTGGATGTTTGACCGGATCGAGGAGACCTGAAATTTTCAGACCTGAATTTTTCAGACCTGAATTTTTTGCTGATACCCTCTTGACAAAATCCGGACTTTATACTAAAATATTTTTGTTGCTGCGATAGCGGCGATCCGTGCGTTTAGCTCAGCTGGATAGAGCGTTTGGCTACGGACCAAAAGGTCGGGGGTTCGAATCCTCTAACGCACGTTTGTGAAGAATGGCGGAAACACTGATAAATTCAGAGTTTTCGCCACTGTTATTAAGAGGAATATTTCTTGAAAAACAGTTAACGTCGTGCTATAATCAGACAAAATCAAATGATTTCTATTGCGGAGGCGTCTTTGCAGCCGCATCTAAAAGGTCAATGTATTCTGCTATTCCTGAAATCCTGCTTTTTAAAATCAAACAGACAACAAAACAGCAGGAGATGCCAGGATCTTCGGCTGGAGGATGGCCCAGTGCGCATATTCATCAGCACGAAGTGAAGGAATCGGAGAGGATGGGGTGAAGTATTACAGACTTGTCTTTAATATGCGGAGGGTATAATAATGAAAGAGACGACTCAGAAAAAAATTGCGGCGATCAACGATTTGTCAGGCTATGGGAGATGTGCGCTGACAGTTGCCATACCGGTGATCTCTTATATGAAAATACAGTGCTGCCCGGTGCCAACGTCTATTTTGTCTAATCACACCGGGTATGAGGAATATTTTTTTGATGATTATTCGGACAGGATTCCCGCTTATCTGGATATGTGGAAAAAACTGAACCTGAAGTTTGACGGGATTCTTTCCGGATTTCTGGGATCCGGGGAGCAGATCGGTATTGTGGAGACGTTTATCAGGCAGTTTGCCGCAGGGCAGACCACGGTGATCGTTGATCCAGTTATGGGCGATCATGGAAAGATTGCGGGCACTTATACACAGGAGATGTGTCTGGAGATGCGCAGACTCATCACCCTTGCGGACATTATCACGCCGAACCTGACAGAGGCCTGCCATCTGACAGACACGCCCTATCGGGAGGACGGCTGGGACGAGGAAGAGCTCTTTTCCATGGCAAAAAAGCTTAGGGCTATGGGGCCGGGAAAGGTTGTGATTACCGGTATTCCCAGAGGGGAAGCGATCGCCAATTTCGTGTGCGAGGACGGAAAGGAGACGTGCTTTATCAAAACCCACAGAGTGGGGGACGAGAGATGCGGGACAGGGGATCTGTTTGCGGCGATTGTGGCGGCGGATGCCGTAAACGGCGTACCTTTTGACGAGTCTGTTGCGAAGGCGTCTGATTTTGTGAGAAGAAGCATGCTGAAATCCCTAGAGATGAAGATAGACCGTAAAAACGGCGTCTGCTTTGAGGAGATTCTCCACACGCTGAATGTCTGAGCCGATAAAGCGGACAGGCCCAAGATTTTGGAAAGAAGGTTGTACAGTATATGAGGCGTTTTGTCAATTATGCGTTTAAGATTGTTTTCAGCCGTACGCTGATCATTTTCCTGATGATTATCCTGCAGGCTCTGGTGCTGGTTTTCAGCTTTACGTGGCTTGAAAATTATCTGCACTTTATCTGGGAGGGGATGACGGTCCTTGGCGGTTTTTTGATTATATATATCATAAACCGGGACGAACCCACGGAATTCAAGCTTACCTGGATCATTCCCATCTGCCTTTTTCCGGTGCTGGGCGCCCTGATCTATATCTTTATGATCTCCAATGCCGGCGGCATCGGCCTTAAGGTGAAGACCGGCATGCGGATCAAAGAGACGGAGGGGCTTCTTGCGACCAGTGCGCAGGCGAAGGAGGCAATCCGCCAGTGTCCGGCCGGCTTTCAGGGATTTGCCCACTTTATGGAGCACAGGGCGGGCTATCCGGCCTACCACCAGAGCACGGCGGTCTATTATCCCATAGGGCAGGACAAGTTCAGGGATCTTCTCGCAGAGCTGAGAAAGGCGCAGAGATATATCTTTCTGGAATACTTTATCGTGGAGCGGGGAGTCATGTGGAATGCGGTTCTGGATATCCTCAAGGAAAAGGTAAAGGAAGGGGTGGAGGTTCGGGTGATGTATGACGGCATGTGCTCCATTGTGCTGCTCCCCTATAAATATCCGCTAAAGCTGCGGGAATATGGGATCAAGGCAAAAATGTTTGCGCCGATCATGCCCTTTCTGTCCACAAATCAGAACAACCGGGATCACAGAAAGATTGTGGTTATTGACGGAAAAGTTGCATTTACCGGAGGAATCAATCTGGCCGACGAATACATCAACCAGAAAACAGTGTACGGACACTGGAAGGACACGGCGGTAAAAATCACTGGTGACGCGGTTCAAAGCTTTACGGTCATGTTTCTGCAGATGTGGAATGTGTCCGAAAAGGGAAGCGAGGATTATGCAGGATATTTGCAGGAAATAAAATTTGACCATCCTCTTTCTCATGACGGCTTCGTGATACCCTACGGGGAGACGCCAACCATGAGACAGGAGGTGGCAAAGACCGTGTACGCTTCCATGATCAACAGCGCTTCCAGATATGTGCACATCATGACACCCTATTTTATTGTTGACAGGGAATTCCTTGATGTCATGCGCTATGCGGCGGAACGGGGAGTGGAGGTTGCCATGATCCTTCCGGGAATACCCGACAAAAAGGTGGTGTATTACATTGCGAGAACCTTTTATCCGGAGCTTTTGAAGGCGGGGATCAAGGTTTACGAATATGTGCCCGGTTTCGTGCATGCCAAAATCTTTGTTTCGGACGATGTCAGCGCCACGGTGGGAACGGTCAACCTGGATTACAGGAGCTTTTACCACCATTTTGAGTGCGGCGCATATTTCTATGAGAATCAGGTGGTGGCAAAGGTGGAGGAGGACTTCCAGAATACCCTGCTGAAATGCCAGGAGGTGACGGCGGAATCTTACTGGAAAATCCCGCTGTGGCAGAAAGCGACGGGGCGAATCTTCCGGCTCTTTGCGCCGCTGATGTAGAGGGAGAAAAGGGGTTGAGAAAGGGGGATCGCCGGTGTGCGATCCCCCAAAGTTTTCCGTATTATCCCATGGTAACGGTCACGTCATACGTTTCTTTTCCCTTCACATAGGGGATGACGCAGCCGTCCTCCGGGTTTCCGGAAGCGGAGAGCTTAAGCGCCTTTCCGTCCACGGCAACGCTTTTGACGCCCTTCTCCACGTTTTGCGGGTTCACGACCCTGATATGATAGGTTCCTTCCCGGAATTTCCGGGTCACATCGAAATCGCCGAAGCCTTTGGGAAGGCAGGGATTGATGCGGAGCCCCTGATGGGTGGGAGCGATTCCCAGGATATACTGGGAGATATTGACGAAGGTCCATGCGGCGGTGCCGGTGAGCCAGCTGTTTTTCGCCTCCCCGTGGAATCTGGCATCCCGTCCGGCTACCATCTGGGAGTACACGTAGGGTTCTGTCCGGTGGATTTCGCTGATGTCCTCGATATAGGCGGGACATGTCTTCTGATAGATCTCAAAAGCCCGTCCGCCTCTGCCGATCACGGTCTCCGCAATGGAAACCCAGGGATTGTTGTGGCAGAAGATGCCTGCGTTTTCCTTGTATCCGGGCGGATAGGAGGAAACCTCCCCAAGCTCCACATGGTATCTTGTGTAGGCGGGCTGAAGGATCATGACGCCGTACTGGGTGTCCAGTCTTTCTTTTACGGAGTCCAGGGCTTTTCTGGCAAGGCCCTCTTTTACGCCGACGCCTGCGAGGGAACAGAAGCCCTGAGGCTCAATGTAAATCTGGCCTTCCCCGCATTCTGCGGAACCGATTTTCTGACTGTGCGCATCATAAGCCCGGAGAAACCATTCTCCATCCCAGCCGCTTTGCAGGATGGTGTCGTACATGATTTTGACCTCGCCGCGCACCCTTTTTGCTTCTGCCGGATCCTCCATAAGCTCGCAGAGCTGGGCGTATTCCTCGCCGTACTTGACGAACATACCGGCGATAAACACGGATTCCGCCACGGGCCCCTCGCTGGGGCCGAAGGTCTGGAAGGATTCTCCGGGATGCTCGGAGAAGCAGTTTAAGTTAAGGCAGTCGTTCCAGTCGGCCCGGCCGATCAGAGGCAGGCCGTGGGGTCCTTTGTGGTTTATTGTGTAATCAAAGGAGCGTTTTAAGTGCTCCATCAGAGGTGCGGCGACGGACCTATCGTTGTCAAAGGGAACGATCTGGGTCAAAATAGTCGTATCGCCGGTCTCCCGCACGTAGGCGCTGGTTCCGGCAATCAGCCACAGAGGATCGTCGTTGAAGCCGCTTCCGATATCGGAATTTCCCTTTTTGGTCAAAGGCTGGTATTGGTGGTAGGCGCTGCCGTCCGGAAACTGGGTGGAGGCGATATCGATAATCCGCTCCCTTGCCCGGTCAGGGATCAGGTGCACAAAGCCAAGGAGATCCTGGCAGGAATCCCGAAAGCCCATGCCCCGTCCGATGCCGGACTCGTAATAGGAGGCGGAGCGGGACATGTTGAAGGTCACCATACACTGGTATTGATTCCAGATGTTGACCATGCGGTTCACCTTGTCGTTGGCAGAGCTTACGGTGTATCTGGAAAGGAGATTTCTCCAGTATTCGTTCAGCTCGCCAAAGGCCTGCTCCACATCGGCGTCGCATGCGTATCTGTCAAGCATGGCATAGGCGGGCTTCTTGTTAATTACGCCGTGGGATTCCCACTTGTCATCCTCCGGATTTTCAATGTAGCCGAGAACAAACACGAAAGACCTCGTCTCGCCTGGCTCCAGGATCAGATTGATCTGGTGGGAGGCGATGGGCTGCCAGCCGCTGGCCATGGAGTTGGTGCAGGCTCCCTTTTCCACCGCTTCCGGCTCCCGGGCTCCCCGGTAGGAGCCGAGAAAGGCCTCGCGGATCGTGTCAAAACCGTCAATTTCACAGTTCACGGAATAGACCGCATAATGATTGCGCCGCTCCCGGTACTCTGTTTTGTGGAAAATCGCAGAGCCTGCCACCTCCACCTCTCCCGTGCTGTAATTGCGCTGGAAATTTCTGCTGTCGTCATCCGCATTCCACAGGCACCATTCCACGTAGGAAAAGAGGGAGAGCTCTTTTGGAAGGGAGGAATGGTTTGTGAGTTTGAGCTGGCTGATTTCGCAGGCGTCGCGCATGGGAACAAAAGTCAGGACGGATGCCTCCACCTGGTTTTTGGAGGAGGTAAAACGGCTGTAGCCCATGCCGTGACGGCATTCGTAGGAATCCAGACGTGTCTTAACAGGCTGCCAGCCCGGGTTCCAGACGGTTTCGCCTTCCCGGATATAGAAATACTTGCCGTTGATGTCTGCGGGAACGTCATTGTAACGGTAGCGGGTAAGCCGCAGCAGCTTTGCGTCCTTGTAAAAAGAATAGCCGCCGCAGGTGTTGGATATCAGGCTGAAAAAGTCATTGCAGCCAAGATAGTTGATCCAGGGAAGGGGCGTTGTGGGGGTGGTGATCACGTATTCGCGGTTTGTGTCGTCGAAATAACCAAATTTCATGCTTTCTTCTCCTTGTTCGTCGGAACATTGTGGTGTTTTCTCTTCTGAAAAAGAAAACGTTTAAGTGATTTTTGCTACCCACATTATACATAAGGCAAAAGGCAAATGCAACTGAAATTTGTGCAGTTCGCACGATATGAGAGCTCGGATAAGCAGTGCGGTATTCGGATTTTACAGAAAATGTGCAATTATTACAGGAAACATGTGAAAAAGTCATTGTAAAACGAATCGAAAAGCAGTAAAATAAGTTACGAAAACGATTAAGTTAAGGAAGAAAACACAGAAAAGGGAAACAGAAAATGGTATCACTGAAAGACATTTCCGCAGTCTGCGGCGTTTCGGTAGCCACGGTCAGCAAGGCGCTGAACGACCACGGGGATATTGCGGATGCGACAAAGGAGCGGATCCGGCAGAAGGCAAAGCAGATGGGCTATTCGCCCAACTCGGCGGCCAAAGCCCTGAAAACCAGCAGAACCCGCAACCTTGGCGTCCTGCTTTCGGACGACAATCGCAGCGGGCTTACCCATGATTATTTTGCCGGCGTTCTGGAGAGCTTTAAAAACACGGTGGAGGAAAAGGGGTATGATATCACCTTTATCGGCGGCAAAAAGGGCGCGGCGGGGGAGATGACTTATCTGGAGCACTGCAGGTACCGGGGATTTGACGGAGTGGTGGCGGCCTGCGCCGATTTTTATGACGCCCAGGTGGAGGAGCTGGTAAAGAGCGAGATTCCGCTTGTGACTATTGATCATATTTTCCACAACCGGATTGCGGTTCTCTCCGACAATGTGAGGGGGATGCGGGAGCTTCTGGAATTTATCTGCGGGAAGGGGCATCGAAGAGTCGCCTATATACATGGGGCGGATTCCTCCGTAACCCAGAACCGTTTGTCCAGTTTTTACCGCACGGCCCAGGAGCTTGGCCTTGAGGTGCCAAACGAGTATGTGATCGGGGCGGCCTACCGGGACACGAAGGCGGCTTTTCATATGACGGACAGACTTCTGGAGCTGAGAAGGCCGCCCACCTGCATCTGCTATGCGGATGACTTTTCGGCTCTTGGGGGGATGAACGCCATCTTGGACAGAGGGCTTAAGATCCCAAAGGATATATCCATTGCCGGATATGACGGAATCCGGGCGGGGAGCTATCTGGTGCCAAAGCTGACCACAATCGTGCAGGATACGGCGGCTCTTGGCCGGCTTGCGGGAGAATGCCTGATCGATCTGGCGGAAAGGCCAAGGACCACCATTGCCCGGCAGATTGTCGTTGCGGGAGAGCTTTTTGAGGGCGGATCGGTGGGAACTGTTAGGAAAGACGCATAAGGAGGATGGGAGAATGCCGAATATCATTTATGATGCCACAAAAGTTAAGGTTTGCCAGGGCTTTTATGCGATTTGCGAGTATGCGGGGCTTCCGCTTTCGTGGAGCGACGGGCTGTGGAAGGACATTCTTTCGGACGGGGATGTCTATGGGGAACTTGTCTATTATATCGAACATCACACGTTTCAGGATAAGGTAAAGGTGGAGGGATACGGACTTACGGATCTGTATGTCTTTCAGATGAACCGGTACAATCTGATCCGTGAAATCGGAAAAAATACGGTGAGCTGCAATAAGGAAAAAATGGTAATGAGGGCGTTCCGGGATCTGATTGATATGAAAAGAAATCCTGCAGAGTATTTAAAACGTCTCAGGGAAGGCCGGGGTGAGGATCGTTTATAGAGGAAAGCGTAAAGCCTGTCAGGGGGACTGACAGGCTTTACTGGGGAGTATAAATAATTAATATAAGGGTTGTAAATAGGAATATGAAGGGGTTTCCTGTTTACGCATTTATTATAACGCAGGCAATAATGAAATGCAATGAGCAATAGTACAAAAGTACCGATTTGATTTTGTCATATCGTTGTGCAAAATGATAAAAATAGTACTAAAGTACTATGTTCATGTTGAATAAATTTTTGGCAAAAAGAAAATACTACTGCTGTAACCTAATGAATCAGGAGGAATGAAAGATGTCAAAAAACGATTATAACCAGAACAATCAGAATCAGAACTGCGACAAGCAGAATCAGGAGAACAAGAACAACCAGAACAGTCAGAACAGCAAGAACAGCTCTAACAGCAGCTCCAACAGCAACAAGAAGAACAACGAGTACTAAGAGCTGTGACGGCAAAAAGGGATGTCTTCGGGCATCCCTTTTTGCTTTTTTAGTGTACAATTGATATATACAAAAACGGAAATAATATGGTATACTTAGTTGGTTAAAAAAGCAAATACATAGACGGCGGTATTTTGAATGAAGAGATTTGAGTTGATCGCACCCTGCCATTTTGGACTGGAAGCGGTGCTGAAAAGGGAGATAACGGATTTGGGTTACGACGTGTCAAAGGTGGAGGACGGAAGGATTACCTTTGTCGGAGACGAGGAGGCGGTATGCCGGGCAAACATCTTTTTGCGGACGGCGGAGAGAATCCTGATCAAGATCGGAAGCTTTCGGGCTGAGACCTTCGAGGAGCTTTTTCAGGGAACCAAAGAGCTGCCTCTGGAGGAATTTATTCCCAGGGACGGAAGATTCTGGGTAACAAAGGCGGCAAGCATAAAGAGCAGGCTCTTTAGCCCTTCCGATATTCAGTCTGTCATGAAAAAGGCCATGGTGGCGCGTCTCGGGGAGATATACGGGGTGAGCTGGTTTGCGGAGGACGGCGCCTCTTTTCCCATCCGTGTTTTTTTGATGCGCGATGAAGTCACGGCGGCCCTTGACACCACGGGAGAGTCCCTGCACAAGCGGGGCTACCGCAGACTTGTGGCAAAGGCGCCTCTTGCGGAGAATCTTGCGGCCTCCCTCATTATGCTCACGCCCTGGAGGGAAGGAAGAATCCTGGTGGATCCTTTCTGCGGCAGCGGCACCATTCCGATTGAGGCGGCCATGATTGCAGCCAATATAGCCCCGGGGATGAACCGCGGCTTTACGGCAAAAAGCTGGCGGCATCTGATCCCGCCAAAGGAGTGGGAGGATGCGTGCGAGGAGGCGTTGGAGCTGGTTTTGCCGGATACGCAGAGTGATATCCAGGGCTATGATATTGATGATAAGATGGTGGAGATATCCAGGGCCAATGCCAGGCTGGCGGGCGTGGAGCATATGATCCATTTCCAGAGGAGAGGGATCGAGCAGCTGAGCCATGGCAAGAAGTACGGCTTTCTCATCACGAATCCTCCCTACGGAGAGCGGATGGAGGAGAAGGAAAACCTGCCTTCCCTTTACCGGATGATTGGGGAGCGTTTTCAGGCGCTGGATTCCTGGTCTCTCTATGTTCTTTCCGCATATGAGAGGGCACAGGAGGATATGGGGCTTAAAGCGGCCAAAAACCGGAAGATTTATAACGGGATGATGAAAACCTATTTTTACCAGTTTCCCGGTCCAAAACCGCCTAAGCAGAGGTGATTATGCAGCAGAGATTGATGAAAAAAACAGCGGTGTATAGTTTTGTTTTTTTTCTCGTTTCCATGGGTGTGGTGCTTGCCATATCAGCCGGACGCGCCAGAGAGGCAAAGGCTTTGCGGGAGCGTCAGGAAATGGAACGGCAAAAGGAGGCCGGGGATGCCGCATCTTTTGCAAGGGGCGGGGAGCTTTCCTTTGTGCAGGGACAGGCGGACGGCGTATATCTGCGGATTCCCCTTCCGGACGGATGCAGGGCGCAGGATATTCTGATCGAAAACTTTTATATGGACAGACAGCTGCGGATTTTTGTGCCGGATGCGGACGAGGCGTTTTACGGACAAAACCGTCTTTCCGGGAACCGAGGGGAGGTTCTGGGAGGCAATTGCGGTGCGGCGGAGGGAGGCGTGGTGCTGAACCTTTCGCTGAAAGGAATTTACGAATGCCGCACGATTCTGGAGGACGGCAATCTGTACATACGGTTTTTCGCTCCCTCCGAAGTCTATGACAAAATCGTGGTAATTGATCCTGACTGCGGGGGAGATGATGCGGGAAATGAGGCGGACGGCATGGCGGAGAAGGATATCAATCTGCAGATCGCGCACAAGCTTGCGGAAAGGCTGGATCAGAGCGGTATCAAGGCATACTATACGAGGATGGACGATTTGAACCCGCTGCCACAGGAGCGGGCGGCTCTTGGAAATGAGATCAGGGCGGATATGTATATCTGCATACAGGTCGGGGCAAAGGAGGATTCTTCCGTCTATGGCGTGGAGGCTGTCTATGACGGAGAGCATTTTAATCCCGGCTTCGGAAATAAGGAGCTTGCGTCACTTTTGGAGGAAGAAGTGGCCAGGGCGGTAAATGGAAGAAGCATAGGGGTCGCGCAGGCAGGGGAGACGGAACTTGAGAAAGCTTTCTGCGGCGTGATGATCCCGGCCGCGGCCATCCGGCCCGGCTGCATTACCAACCCGCAGGAGGCACTTGTGCTTGGCAGGGAAGAGCAGACGGACAAAATTGCGGAAGGGATTTATCAGGCGATTCTGGAAGCTTACGAGACAAATACATTCCGTTGAGAGATGTTTTGATGAACGAGGTTATAAAGATGCAGGAGATTGTTTTTGCAACAGGAAATCAGGGAAAAATGCGGGAAATCCGCATGATACTGAAGAATTTGAAGATCAGGGGAGAGGCCGTGAAAATTCTTTCCATGAAGGAGGCCGGAATCGACATGGATATTGTGGAGGATGGTGCGAGTTTTGAGGAGAATGCCGCAATCAAGGCAAGGGCGGTGGCCCGCAAAGCGCAAGGCGCTGTGGTGCTTGCCGACGATTCCGGTCTTGAGATCGATTATCTGAACGGCGAGCCAGGGATTTATTCGGCCAGATACATGGGAGAGGATACGCCCTATTCCATCAAAAACGCCAGCCTTCTGGAGCGGATGCAGAATGTTGAGGAGGATAAGAGAAGTGCGCGCTTTGTCTGCGCCATAGCGGCCGTGATGCCGGACGGCACTCTTTTTACGGAAACCGGAGTGATCGAAGGACGCATCGGCTATGAGGAAAGAGGAGAGAACGGGTTTGGTTATGATCCGATTTTTTATGTTCCCGAGTATGGCAGAACCACGGCGGAGCTGTCGGAAGAGGAGAAGAATCAGGTGAGCCACAGAGCCAGGGCGCTGTGCAGGGTCAGGGAAAGGCTTGAGAAACTTGCAGAGGCAGGCGGGATAGCGGAATGAAAATCTTGATTGTCAGTGACACCCACAGGCGCAATGAAAATTACATTCGGGTGCTGGAGAGAGTGGCCCCGGTTGACATGGTGATTCATTGCGGGGATATAGAAGGAAGCGAATATCTGATTGCCGAATGCGCCGGATGTCCGGTGCAGATGGTGATGGGGAATAACGACTTTTTTTCGGATCTGCCAAGGGAAAAGGAATTCATGGTGGGAAAATATAAAGTCTGGCTGACCCACGGCCACAACTATTACGTTTCCATGGGAAACGAGACCATCAAAAAGGAGGCAAGATCCAGGGGAGTGGACATTGTAATGTATGGGCATTCCCATAAGCCCGTGGTGGACAGGGAGGGGGACGTGATAGCCATAAACCCCGGAAGCCTGACTTATCCGAGGCAGGAAGGCCGGCGGCCCTCCTTTATCATTATGGATCTGGACAGAAAGGGAGAAGCGCACTTTACCATCAACTATCTGTAAAAGAAAAACAGTTTTCAGATTTTCTGAAAACTGTTTTTGAATGAGCCACCCGGGACTCGAACCCGGGACAACTTGATTAAAAGTCAAGTGCTCTAC
>CAJTVN010000039.1 GCA_910579685.1 uncultured Lachnospiraceae bacterium
TACAAGCCGCTCTTCTTCCTTTAAATTTGCAAGTGCCCTCTTAATTGTACTCATAGAACACCCCAGCTTCTCCGCCATTTCTTTCCGGCTGATGAGATTATTTTCTTTTACCAGTTCAATAATCTTTTCACTAATTTTATTTTGGGGTTCATTTTGGGGTTCATTTTGGGGTTCATCTCTATTCAAGAAATCCGGATGGATTGGAATTTCCACAGTCACAGCCCGTCTGTCATCATCCGTAAAGAACCTTGCTTTGGGCGAACCATTATTCCGCAGTTCTTCCTGAATAGTTGGAATGCCTGTTGATTTTCCTTCAGATAAATCCAATTCTTTCAAAAATTCACCCAAACGTTTATTACGATAGTATCTGGAAGAGAAGCGCTCACCCTCTTCGATTACCCTTTGCGGAATAGAACGGTCTATTCCGGGAAAACTGATAATACGAATCAATTCCAGCCCTATTGTGTTAATCAACTATGCCATTTAGCTCAAATGCTACACATGCCACGCCATTTTTCTATATATCTTATTTTTTCCCAATTGCTTAACACAATTCTGCTATTGCTTTTTTTATCCCATTCACAACATTCAAATATGCTTCATCAACATCCCCCCATTTACTAATTGGACGTCCATCTTCTGGTAATGCTACAATATTTCTTAAAGGAGAATCCAGCCAATCACATGGTCTAACAATAACAGGTACTATAATATTTTTTCCATAATCGTTAAGTTCTAATGCCTTTGACATTTCTCTCCCATAGCAATAGTCAGAGTCAAAAAAATCGGAACTTAATAGTAAAATAATCAAATCTGCTTCTATTAATTTTTCATCAATTTCCTCATGTATATGTGTTCCTGCTACAAGCTTACGATCATTCCATGTTTCAATTTTTCCGCTTTTTCTCTGAACAGCAAGATGCTTATCCAATTCTTTTTTATATTCTTCATCTCTATGAGAATATGATAAAAAAACTTTTATTTTATCTCCCGTTGCCATAAAATCATAATCTCCTTTTCCCCTAAACGGAGTAATATTATACAAATATTCTTTTTTCTTAAATAACTTATTTCTATTTATCTTATAATAACATTCTGACTTTCGCATAATAATATCTTCTGACCATGTGCTGCAACATTCCCAATAAGAGCATCGATACTTTTCTTTTTCATCTTGCTCTGAGATTTCTGTATAGTGCCCACATTCAGGACACTTTATGTTATACCACATAGTTAAATAATGCTTTCTATGTAAATAATCAATAACTTTTTCTGCCTCTCGATGGTCAATATTCATATACTTAGCAATTTGTATATAATCTAATGAATCATCATTGTGCTCGAGCTTCCAAATCAAATATTTTAGAACTTGCTTCAGTTCCGCACTTTTCAAATCGTTGATACATTTGTAACCCATACTCAAATTCTTCTTTCTTCAAGTTCTTATAAAAATGGATATTTAAGCATTCAGCATCCGTAGCATCATAGCAAACACGCAATCTATCAAATTTTGTTAACCATACAACTCCAAGCCTACTCGTCTGTCGTGCATTTTCGATTGCAGACCGCAATGCCATATAAGATTCCGAATCAAAAATAGGATCCCGGCACTCCTTTCCTTTCAAACGTGCACTTATTTTCTTTCCATCACTGAATTTTAAATATGTTACAACGCCTTCTATTCCATCCAAGCCTGTCCCTTGTTCTACATCAAGTAAAATATCAGAAATCAAAATATTTTCAATCTGTTTCTGTAAACTATCTTCCACATTAAATATATTATTTATTGTAGATTTAAGTTCAAGTGCCTCTATACCCAATTTCTCTTTTAACTTGTTTGACATATCTTCAACTAAGTTATCTAATCCAGACGGTTTTGAAATAACCATTTTTTGATAAATTTGCTCATAAAGATTTTTGCTCATTTCACAAATTGCTTCTTTATGTATATTACTCAATGGTATTCTTTCCATCTCAAATAAATGTTTTAGTTCATCAACAAAGTGCCTATTTAAATATTCTGGCTTTAGCCTTTTATCGAATAAACGCCTTTTAGGAGCAATTTTCGCAATAATTATCCCTCTAGTAAGCTCCCACTCAATTGGGATATAACTTAAAGTCTTTTCCAATCCCCCCTTCCTAATAACAGAAACAGCTTTCTTAAAAATAAACCTTACTTTTGATATCCTCTTTAAATCCTTTGAATACGCTACTTTTATTGCTACAAGTGCCTCATTATCATCAACACTATTTACAATATTATTATACATACCATCACTTACATAACTATATTTCTGTCTAATTATATCAAAAAAATTACTGACCTCCACATACTTTTCACAATATGACCCTATGTTGTATATGTATGTCTCCCTTTGATACCCATAGAATAGACTTTCAAACAAAAAATCCTTCACTTCAATTTCACTTATTCTTCCATCATTTACAATATCTTGAACAAAAAAATTGAATGCTTTGCCGCTATGACTATACTCCATTGATAAATTATGGGAACGTATAAAATCATTTTGATCTTCTTTTAAGATATTATTTGTTATTAGTTCTGAAAGTATAAATTTACTATTCATATCTATCTCCTATTAACTGTATCACTACGCAAAGCAACATAAAATTTTATTCAAAATTATCATATTCTTCTATTAATCTCCAGAGTTAAACTCCACAAGTTTTTCCCAATCAATGCTTCCATCATCTTTACAAAAAATATTAGAAAACTCTCGTACCAATCTATTAGCTGCTTTATTATAACTTTCCTGATACTGTGCAACATATTGTTCTGGTAATGTACCCATAAATGTAATAATCTTCTTATAAAATTCTTCATCACCAGTCAATTTTGCCCAAAACTTCTTACCTGCTAATTCCTGATATATTTTGGGCTTAGCTCTTCCCGAGTCCTTCTTTTTTCCATAACTATACCCAACATAAGCTTCATATCTTGCTTTTGCCTGCTGTGCCAGTTTTCCTGCCGACATAAAATTTTGTTCTTGACGTTTCTTACTATCTGCATTAAATACAGATGTTCCACTTTTAACGGCAATTGCGTACATTACATTTTCTTCTTTGTCTTGAATCATAATATCGATTCCTTCTGCAAGTGCCTTGTTCCCATTACTTGCAGCAATCGCAATTGGTTCAAAAAAACAGTTGCCAAAAATAGTTTCTTCACTTGAACTTACAAAAGCAGTTAATACAGATTCTACTATTTCTGCCGCATTTTGCATCGCTTTTGCACGATACAAATATGGATTTTTTCTTTTCATGATTTTCTGTATATTTAATTCATCAATTTTAGCTATCAGATTATTATAAAAAGTCTCTAATGCTGTTGCGATTGCTTCTGTTACTACTTTTTCGTCATATCCATTGTTTATTGACATACTGCATTTCCTCCTAATTCTATTGCATTTTTAATTCTATTATGTATATCCGTCCCTCTAAACCGTTTTGTTTTTATCATCGCTGTTTTATCCGCTGTTGCAACAATAGCCCTGCCAATTGCCTCTGCCAAACCAACAGGAACCGCATTCCCAATCTGCTTATATTTTGCAGATGTCGTTCCCACAAAAATCCACTCCTCTGGAAACTGCTGAATTCTGGCATACTCATGTACACTTAAAGGTCTATTTGCTCTGGGATGACACATCATGGTTGCCTTCTGCACCGGTGATGTAACAACCGTAGGCGCAGGTTGACTATATGATAATCGTCGATAAAATCCAACTTTTCCCCCACCAGATTCATATGCACCGCCCATTGCAATACGCTTTATGTCTTCTGGCAAGTCCTTCCAGTTTCCTCCTTCTGGAATCATTTCCAAATAATGTGCTCTTTCTTGGCTCAATACCGCACATTCGCCATTTTCCTCCTCAATATCTTGTATTGCTTCACCTACCGTCTGCCAACGATATTCTGCCTTTTGATGCATTTGGAAATGGGTAGGAATCGGCAGAAATATATCCTCATTATCACGACTCCCCACTAATACAAATCGCTCTCTGAACTGTGGCACACCATAATTTACTGCATCTAATACCCCATAAACCGTTTTATAGCCTAGTTTATCAAATTCAGAAAGAATAACATCTAATACCGTTCCAAATTGTTGCTCCATCTCATTCTTATTTCTTTCAGCTATAGGAACATGCTTCAATGGTGCTGACATAATACCTTTAACATTTTCCATTATAAAAAAACGAGGCTTGATGTAATCAATCATCCGAATATAATCCATAAACAAACTTCCACGGGGATCATTAATCCCTAACCGCTTCCCCGCTGTTGAAAATGGCTGGCACGGTGGACCGCCGCATATCAGAAAAGGTTCCCCAACATTCAGTCCTGTTAAATCCAACATCTGCTGCGGTTCTATCTCTCTTATATCACCCTCCAGAACATTATGTCCATTTGCCCTCATAGTCTCCACGCATGTCGGTTCGAAATCTTGTCCTATGATAATATGTAGTCCTGCTTTTTCTAAACCAATATCTAATCCCATTGCTCCTGAAAAAAAGGAAATAACATCTCTATTTGAATAATATTGGCTATAGTCTTCTTTCTTCCTTGCCATTATACTTTATCTCCATTCTTCAGCACAAAGTTTCTCTCAAATGTACAATCTACCGCCTTAGCAATTTCTTCTAAATCAGCAATCGAAAATGTTCCTCTCTTTAACTTTGCATTAAAATTTTGTGGGGATGTTCCTATTCTTCTAGCCAACTCCGATACACTAATATTAGAACGTACACATAATACTTTTATTTGTTCTGATAAATTCATAATGGTACCTCTTTCAAGATTTAATTTATCTATTTCAAGTATAAACTTCCAGTTTTAAACTGTCAATCAAAACACCATTTCACATATTCAAGGGGATAATATTTCACTTTTTAACATCCTGTGATTTTTTTATTTTCAGAAAAGGCGTTCTACAGAACGCCGCAAGATACGCATTTCGCAGGCACGAAATACTAATCTTGTCGGGAAGTACCCCGCCCCCCTCAAAACCTCTAATTTTTCAATAATAGCGCCAAATACTATAAATTTGACGCCAGTAAAATATTCACACTTTTTCTGTGACAGCAACCGACTGTCATTTTTATATAAAAAAAGACTGCATGGCATCACAGCATGTTACGCCACTTACTGTATAACATGCCTAACACATACTCCTTTATCTCCGCATAAGTCGCCTAACTCTCTGCTTTTGTCAAATCCATTTCATCAAGGTCAGTCTTCACTTCTATATGTTGTGTCGATTTCAGTTTGGATAATAGAACGCACGTTTCCGTGTGCACCGTCTGTCCGAACAAATCCACCCCCCGGATCCGGCGGATCTCATATCCCCCGGCGCACAGCACCCGCAGATCCCTGGCCAGGGTCGCACTGTCACAGCTCACATAGACAATCCTCTCCGGCGCCATCCTAAGCATGGTTCCCAGGCAGGCCCCATCGCATCCCTTTCTGGGCGGATCCACCACAATTACATCGGCCCGGATTCCCTCCCGCCCATATTTTTCGGGAAGCACCTCCTCCGCCCTTCCCAAAAAGAACTCCGCATTGCGAATTCCGTTCCGGTCAGCGTTCCTGCGTGCGTCCTCTATGGCCTCGGGAATCACCTCCACACCGTATACACGCTTTGCTCTCTTAGCCAGAAACAGGGAAATCGTTCCTATCCCGCAGTAGAGATCCCAGACCGTCTCCGTTCCGGCAAGCTGCGCATATTCCAGCGCAAGGGCGTAAAGCCTTTCCATCTGGGACGGGTTCACCTGATAAAAAGACAGAGGCGATATGGAAAAACGGATCTCCTCGCCGGTAAGCCTGAACGCATGAACCGAATCCCTCATATGGATCACGTCCGTGATTCTGTCCTTTCCCCAGATCGTGTGAACCTCGCTTCCCATGATCACATTTGTATTTTCCGTATTAATGCTCACGGAAATGCTGGTCATCCCCGGAATGGCCGCAAGGCGCCGTGTCAGCCTCTCCTGTGCGGGAAGACAGCGTTGCGGCCCCCTGGATCCTTCTTTTCCGGCTACGGAACTTTTCCCGCCCCTGCGGCTCTTCCCGTCCTGTCCCTCCGGCTCAGCGCCCCTCCAGTTGATCACCAGACACACCATCAGCTCGCCGGTTGAAAATCCCTTGCGGATCAGAACATGACGGATAAGCCCCTTCCCGGTACTCTCGTCATAGGAAGGGACATGCTCTCTTCTCATATATTCCAGGATAATCTCCAGAATCTCCTGATTTTCTTCCACCCCGAGAAGGCACTGCGTGTTAGCGATAATATTGTGCGTCCTTCCCGCATAGAATCCGGCAACCGGATTTCCCTCCCTGTCCGTTCCTACCGGATACTGCGCCTTATACCTGTAATGAAATGGATCGTCCATTCCCACCACCGGTTCCATGATCTGATTGATCAGCGCAGGGGCAAATCCCCCGATTCGAATCATATTGTTCCTGATCTTATCCTCCTTGAACTGGAGCTGTGCGGCATAATCCATGACCTGAATCTGACAGCCTCCGCACTGCCTGTGAAAAGGGCAGGCAGGCTCCCTGCGGCAGGCGGAAGGCTCGAGCACCTTTTCCAGCCGTCCGTAGGCATAATTCTTTTTCACCCTGGTAACCCGGACCTGCGCTTTATCGCCGATCACCGTATCCTTAACAAAAAAGGGATAGCCGTCAATCTTTCCTATCCCTTCGCCCTCATGGCTGATGTCCCGTATTTCAATTGTAACTATGTCGTTCTTCTTATAATCCATATTACACCATCCGCAGACGCTATTCCATTCTGGTTAAAATCAGATTGGAATCAAACAGTCTGTTAAATCCAAGCCATCCTGTCTCCGTGGTATTCTCCATAATCTCTGTAAGAGTCTGAAGCTTTGCGTCCGTATTATCCGCAAAATAGAGCGCCTGAGCCTCCATAATTGCGGGCTTTTTGGGTGCACCGAACTCATACTCGCCGTGGTGGGCCAGAATACAGTGCTTGAGCTCGTTCTCCAGCGCCCTGGGAAATCCGGAAATCGCCCGCATCTTCTCCCCCACCATCTCCACTCCCATAACGATATGTCCCAAAAACTGCCCCTCGTCCGTATAATCATTTGCCGGGAAAGGGGAAATTTCCTTCACTTTCCCCATGTCATGGCAGATCGCAGCGGTAATCAGCAGATCCCTTTTCAGAAGAGGATACGCCGTGCAGTAATAATCGCACAGTCTGGTAACACTCAGCGTATGCTGCAAAAGTCCGCCCACAAAACCGTGATGTATGGTCTTTGCCGCAGAGGAACTCTTAAACATGCGGATAAATTCCTCATCCTTCACAAAAAATTCCTGTAAAAGCCGTTTCAAATACCCATTCTCCACCTGATCCACAAATTTCATCAGCTGACCGTACATTTCCTCTATGTCATACTTGCTGACCGGAAGATAATCCGCAGGATTGTATTCGCCCTCCTGACATTTGCGGATGCGCTTTACATTCACCTGCAGAGAGCTCTGAAAGCTGGTGACTTCGCCGTAAACCTCTATATAGTCCAGCGTGTCAAAATCTGCGATCCCCGCATTGTTCGGATCCCAGATCTTTGCGTCAATTGTCCCCGTCTTGTCCTGCAGAATCACAGTCTCATAGGGCTTGCCGTTTTTCGTCACCGCCGATATCTTATGCTTACAAAGATAAATGTCAAATACTCTGTCACCGTCGCTGTAATCCTTGATAAATTTCATTCTAAACCCTTTCTCTGCGAAGGCCCGCCTTCCGGCGCCTTCTCTGTACCGCATTCTATTCTGTTATTTCGTGGAGAGAACCACATTCAGGTTCATATCCGCATACCCCTCCGGCCCCTGGCGCAGAAGCCCCACGGAGACGCTCTGTTCCGGCTCGCTGGACATAAGGCAGCTGACCAGCTCCTGATAAGTGCCAATCGGATCTTCTCCCATACTGACGATCACGTCCCCGCTCTGAATCCCTGCGTCCATGGCCGGCGAATCCATGTCAATTTCCATAATGTAAGCTCCGAATGGGACTCCCAGCTCTTCGTTGGCCTCCAATGTCACATCCGCACCATGCACCCCCATATATGGAATATTTTCATCATTTGAAAGGCGCTGAATCACCTTTTTGAGGTCGGTAATTCCCAGCGCCCCAATCAGATTTCTGGTATCGCTGTCGCTGTAGCTCATATCGATGATGCCTATCACCTGTCCTTTGAGATCTGTCAAAACGCCGGTTGCGTCAGCGCTTCCATAAATATCCGTGGTCATCCATTTATACCGGGAATCCGGCAGGTCGATCACATTCCCGGACGAAGTGATAAATCCGTAACACACAGAACCCACCGTTCCCATGGGATGCCCCAGTGCGATAACCGGGCTCCCCGAAAGGCTCCCCACTGCCGAAGTTCCAAGTGTTACCGGCTTTACCACCTCCGTGGTGCTCATCTTCATGTCCGTCTTCGAAACCGCAAGCACAGCCATTCCCGTATTCCCATCCTTCTTCTTGAGGGAAGCCTCATATTCCAGGTTGTCGGCAAATCTGATTTTTACCGATTCCGCATCCTCAATGGAATTGACATTGGCCAGTATCAGAAGCTCCCGGCCGTTATCCGCCACGATCACGCCGGAAATCATTCCCTTGCTCTCATAGGCGTTATCAAACCAGTCCACATCCGAAGTGACCCCAACCACTGTCACCATAGACTTCTGTACTTCGGCTGCAATCCCGGCCAAAGCGCTGTAAAGCGATTCATAATGGCTGATCCCCAGCTTTGTCTCCGCTATAATCTGTGCGATCTGCTCCTGCGCCTCCAGCGGGTCCGGCTGCGGAGTCGGTTCCATGGTGGGCTCCGGGGTCATCTGGGAATCGTCCGCAATCATATCCTCCGGCAAGATCTCATTTTCTTCCGTCTCCTCCACAAAAACCACCGCGGAAGGCTCCTCTTCCGGATACAGCCTGTTGCTGATTACCGGTTCGAGAAGCAGGAACGTGAGACAGGCTATGGTGCCGAATACAACCGCCATAGCGGCCGTGATTATTGTCCGCCGAAGCAGCTTCCTTCGGTTCAAAGGCCTCTGTTTGATCGTTTCCTTCAGAAAATCCGTTTCCTGTTTATGGTTCTCTTCCATCTGCAATCCCTTAACCCTTTTTCGATAAAAGTTTTTGCCTGTAACGCATCTCTTCAAACATTATACCTTTGTACAGCCAAAATTACAATTTAAATCGAACCGGAAGCGGAACTAATCGTTATTAAACAGCGGCGTCGACAGATATCTGTCCCCGGAATCGGGAAGAAGCGCCACAATCGTCTTTCCCGCATTCTCGGGCCTTCTTGCAAGGATTGACGCTGCCTTCAGGGCCGCTCCGGAGGAAATCCCCACCAGAATCCCTTCGCTTACGGCAAAGGCTTTTCCCTCCGCAAAGGCATCTTCGTTCCCCACCGCAATAATCTCGTCGTACACGTCCACATTCAGCACCTCGGGAACAAAACCCGCTCCGATTCCCTGGATCTTATGGGCTCCCGATACCCCCTTTGACAGAACCGGACTGCCGGCCGGCTCCACTGCCACCACCTTTATGTCCGGATTTTTTTCTTTCAGATATCCGCCCACACCCGTGATCGTACCACCGGTTCCCACGCCGGCCACGAAAATGTCCACCCTGCCTCCGGTCTGCTCCCAGATCTCCGGTCCCGTAGTTTCCCTGTGCGCCGCCGGATTGGCAGGATTCACGAACTGCCCCAGGATCACTGCGCCCTCAATCTCATCCTTCAGCTCCTCGGCTCTGGCAATGGCTCCTTTCATGCCCTTAGCCCCTTCCGTCAGTACCAGCCTGGCGCCATATGCCTTTAAGAGATTTCTTCTCTCCATGCTCATCGTATCCGGCAGCGTGAGAACCGCCCTGTATCCCTTGGCCGCCGCCACAGCCGCAAGGCCGATTCCCGTATTTCCGCTTGTGGGCTCAATGATCGTGGATCCCTCTTTCAGGACTCCCTTTTTTTCCGCATCCTCGATCATTGCCAGTGCGACACGATCCTTTACGGATCCCGCCGGATTCAGATATTCCAGCTTTGCAAGGATAACTGCGTCGGTGATCCCTGCCCTTGCGCCGTATCTGTTCAGCTTCAATATCGGCGTTCCCCCAATCAGTTCCAGTGCGCTCTCCTTAATCTGACTCATTTCAACTACCTCCCATTCCTCTTATAATCATTATTTTATCTTCCTTTAGGTATCCGTGTGCATAAAAAAATCCATGGGCTTCCCTGAAAGTCCATGAATCCTGAAAATCGGCGCGACAGGATTTGAACCTGCGACCTCTGCGTCCCGAACGCAGCGCTCTACCAAGCTGAGCCACGCGCCGTAGTGCTACGACATTACCCATCATACAATTTTTATCGCTGATTGTCAATGTCTGCACCGCAAAATTTTATGAAAAAGTTACGATTCACAGTCCCT
The DNA here is from genome assembly GCA_910579685.1 of uncultured Lachnospiraceae bacterium. GTDB lineage: Bacteria > Bacillota > Clostridia > Lachnospirales > Lachnospiraceae > Suilimivivens. The sequence continues at coordinate 10,471 of CAJTVN010000039.1, forward strand.
CCCCTGGCATGCGCAAAACCAGCCAGCTTCATCCAAGCAAGCTTGATGAAGCTGGCTGCTGATTCTCATATGACTGTGAATCGTAACTATAAAAATAGCAGATATACCACCGTAACCAAAAGGCCTCCGCAGAACAGAAGCAATCCAAAGGAGAGACTCCTTCTTATAATAATCGAATCCTCCATAAGCTCCTCATAAATCATGGCATATTTGTGTTCGAAATCAATATGTTTCTTTTTTCTTCTGAACACAGTGGCATTGGCGATCTTTAACATGCCATTTGCAAAACAACCGAGCATATGGGTCAAGGCCGTCCCCTCCTCCAGTTCATGGGGAAGAGCGCTGTCCCGGTAGAGCGTCTTCCGCAGAAATACCACCAGCGCATCCACCAGGCTGTCCAGCACCCGGCAGGCCACGCCAAGGACAAAGGGAAGAAACCGCAAAAGAACCGGACGGTACACTAAGTTTTCCAGATCCAGATACGGATTCCATCTGTTCAGGTAAACGCTGCCTTCCTTTGTCCGCTTGACCATCCACAGGCGCACCACGACAAAATAAACTGCCGCACCGATCAAAATGGAAATCAGACCGCCTTTCAGGTTTCCAATGGAAAAATAACTGATCCGCTCCGCTCCCCTGGCCTGCAGAAAATCCTGTCCCATATTGGCAAGACCGTTCATCACGAAATCAGGGAAAAATCCCATAATCGGAAGAAGCGATGCCGGAAGCGCCAGTGCGAAGGCGCTCACCCTGTTCATATAGGCTCCCTTTAAGGAATCAAATTTCCTCTGTACTTCCTCGTCCCTGTTTTTCTCAAGGAACAAAACCACGTACAGCTTTGTCATGTACGCCACGGTGAAGCCGCCGCTGATCAGGAAAATCCACTCAATGATTCTCATTGCCCCGACGCTGAAAATGCCGGCCGCCGCTCCCTCTGCAAGGAGCACCGTATATTCCACGATACTTTCGTGGATCAGCGTTTTGCTGATATAGCCGTCCCAGAGAGGAAAACCGCCGATTCCCAGCGCTCCCATAAGGAAAATATAGTTAAGCAGCGGCTTTTTTCTTCCAAATCCCCGGATATCATTCAAATCCAGCTTATGGACATTCATAAACACAACGCCCGCCGCCATGAAAAGCACCAGCTTGATCAGGGAATGATTTACCATGTGGAGCAGCGCTCCTCTTGTTGCAAGCAGGTTCTCACCTCCAAGCAGCCCCGCCATGCCAACGCCCACCAGGATAAAACCAATCTGTGAGACAGAGGAACAGGCCAGCGTTCGCTTCAGATCCACGGAAAACAGAGCGAGAACCGCTCCCAGCGCCATGGTGCAGACCCCGGTTATCAGAATCAGGCTTCCCCACTGCCCGTTTCCAAGAAACAGATAATCGCTCAGAACAAGGATTCCAAACATTCCGGCCTTTGTGAGAATTCCGGAGAGCAGCGCCGAAGCCGGGGCCGGAGCCACCGGGTGGGCTTTTGGAAGCCAGATATGAAGGGGAAAGGCTCCGGCCTTGGCTCCGAATCCAAATAGCAGACAGATTCCCGCAGCCCAGAGCGTCCTTACGCCGCCCGGTACACTGCCATCCACATTGACTTTCTGTTCATATTCCGCCAGAAATCCCTTCAAATCCTCAAACAGCAGCGTTCCCGTCACACTGTACAGAAGAAAAATCCCCATCAGCATTACCAGACCGCCGATCACCGCAACCGCAAGATAGGTTCCGGCGGCCCGCAGCGATTCCTTCCTCTCGTCATGAGCCACCCACATATAGGAGGCCAGAGACATGATCTCAAAGAAAATAAAGGTCGTATAGAAATCAGCGGACAGGAAAACGCCCACTGTTGCGCCAAGCGTGATCAGCAAAAAAAGATAATAACGGTTTCTGTTTCGGTAATGAGCAAAATATTCTCCGGAAAACAGCGTTGTCATCATCCACATAAAGGCGGCAATGACACTGTACAGAGCCCGGAACCCGTCCAGGGCAAAATGCAGGCCGAAGCCGCACACTCCCGGCACGGTAAAACCAAAGTCCCCGGAAATCTTTCCGGCCGCTGTCTGCACCATCAAAAACAAAAGCAGGCCAAAGGTAAGTATCGCCGCGCCGTCCGCAAAATAGTCCCTGGCTTTTTTATGATATCTGCCAAGTATATAGGAGATCACCCCCGCAGCCATCGGGAATCCCACGCAAAACGCTAAAAGAAAACTCATATCACATCTCCCGCCTTTCCTAATGAAGGCCGTTTGCCACGTCCTGGAAAAATTTCACAAAGGGCGCGGAATACAGACCGAATACCACGATAAATATACTGAACACAAAGAGGGGAAGAAGCATCTTCCAGCTTGGATCCTTTATCCCGCAAACGCCGCTGTCGTCAAAATCCTTCCCCGGAAAAAAAGCCCTCACCACAATGGTCAGCATATAAATTGCCGTAAGCAGCGCCGAAACCAGCAGGCAGGCGATTCCCCCACAGGCCAGAGGATTTCCGCTCTCCACTGCGGCAGAGGCCAGATTCCACTTACTGATAAACCCGGCAAGCCCCGGAACACCCATAAGCCCCAGGGAGGACAGGGTAAATATGCCAAAAACGCAGGGCATTTTGTAGCCGAGCCCGTTCAGCTCGTGAACATACTGCCTGTCCGTCTGGTGGATCACCGCCCCTGCGCAGAAGAAGGACGCAATCTTCATCACTGCATGGAACACCATGTGGCTCAGCGCCCCCGCCATGCCGAGAGGCGTCATCAGCGTCGCCCCGAACAGGATATAGGACAGGTTACTGATGGTGGAGTAGGCAAGGCGCCTTTTTAAATGCGTCTCCTTTACCGCACGGCTGCACCCGTAGACAATGGTAAACATGGTGAGCGCCATTACCACGCTCTGAGCCCAGGTTCCTTTCAGGAACTCGGTTCCAAAGCTGAAAAAGGTGAGCCGCAAAATGGCAAAGGCCCCCGATTTTACCACGGCCACCGCGTGCAGCAGGGCCGTCACCGGCGTAGGCGCAACCCCGGCCTGTGGAAGCCAGGAGTTAAAGGGACAGATCGCCGCTTTCACCCCAAAACCCACAAATGCCATGACATAGACAAGCAGAAGCGCATTGGTCCTGCCTCCGATTTTTTCCGGATCGAGAACCCCTCCGAAAATGAAATCCGTGGTAGTGCCGTAAATCGTGATAAAAATCAGGCTGATAAAGGCAAACGCCGCACCGCCCAGAGAATAATACAGATATTTCCGGCTTGCAAGGATCGCCTCCCTGGACAGAGTATGCATGACCAGCGGCACGGTCACCAGGGTAAGCAGCTCGTAAAAGAAATACATAGTAAGCATATTTCCCGCCAGCGCAATCCCAAGCGTCACTCCGTAAGTCATGGTATAAAAGGCGAAAAAGGTCTTCTCCCGCTCCTCCTTTGCCATATACTCAAAGGCATAGAGCGTGGCAAATGGCCAAAGTGCGGAGATCAGCCCCGCAAACACCATGCTCATACCGTCAACCTTGAAGGAAATCGTGAGGTTTCCCGTAAATTTGGTCAGCGTAAAAGCCTCCTCCGGAAATTCCAGCAAGACGCCCCATACCAGAAGGGAGTTGAGAACCACCATGGTTTCCAGAAAAATTTCCATATGTTTTCGCTTCTTAAATGGGAGCAGGGGAACCAGTATGCCTGCGGCCACAGGCAGCAAAATCACCATCAACATCATGCTTTCTTTCATATTCCCTCTCCTTTCCTACAAAATACCAGCCGAAAACTGACGGATAAAATCCAGAACCGCATTGGGGAAAAGCCCGATCAGCACGGACAATACCGTAAGCAGCAAGATGGGCGCCAGCATAAGGCCACCCGGTTCCTTTTTCACAAGCTTCCCGTAGTCAAAGTCATCTCCCGGCAGAAAACCGCATATGGCGATGGGAAGCAGATATCCCGCCGTCAGCAGGGCCGAAACCAGCAGCACGGCAGGGCCGATCCAGGAAAATCCCGGGATGCCTGACGACAGGGAACCCGCTGCCAGATACCATTTACTGATAAAGCCTCCGGTTGGCGGAATACCGATCAACCCCAGGGCCGCTATCGTATAACACCACATAAGACACGGCATTTCCTTTCCCACGCCCCGAAGCTCGTCCACTCTCGTTTTTCCTGTTCTGTAGATCAGCGCTCCCGCACACAAGAACAGAACCGCCTTGACAAGGCTGTGGCAGATCACATGCAGCACGCCTCCCGCAAGGGCGTCCCCGTCCATGACGGCAAGACCGTACAGAATATAGGAAACCTGGCTTACCGTCGAATAGGCCAGCCGCTTTTTCAACACGGGCTCCCGGTAGGCCAGGAGCGATCCCATGAATATGGTGACAAGGGCAAGCACCATCCACACCCTCTGCACCCAGCCATCCCGCAGGAAGGAGGCGCCGAACAGATAGTACACCACCCGAATGATTCCCAGAACGCCCGCCTTTACAATCACTGCCGACAGAACTGCGGAGGCTGGTGCCGGTGCGGCCGGATGGGCGGCCGTAAGCCACGCATGCATGGGAAACATACCCGCCTTCACGGAAAAGCCCAGAATCATTGCGAAAGCCGCCGCACACAAAAGGCCCGTGTGGCCCGCTGTCAAATCCGGGTTCAGCACGCTTCCCTCACTGAAAGAGAGCGTGTTCGCATAGTGAGAGAGGAAGTAAAACCCAAACAATACCATGTACGCCCCGCAGAGGGAATAAAACAGGTATTTTAATCCCGCCATGACCGCTTCCTTCGAACCGCTGTGAAGCACCAGGGTCATGGACGACAGCGTAAGGATCTCAAAAAACAGATAAAATGTTACCAGATTTCCCGCAAAGCAAAGCGCCATCAATATTCCGAACACAATCAGGTAAAAACCGTAATATCTCCTCTCATGCGCTTCATGCTTCATGTACTCAAAGGAAAAGAACCCGGCGCACACAAACACCAGAACCGCCACCACGGCAAAGACCATTCCCATATCGTCAATCTTAAACAAAACGGGAAGCGTCTGTGTCAGGTCAAACAGCAGAAGCATTTCGCCCCGTCCAAAAGCCAGGGCCAATACGGCGAGAAGCGCCGTGATCACAAGCAGGCCTCCCGTTACCGCGAGCAGGTTTTTTCTGCTTTTCATTTCCCCTCTGACAAGCAGGAAGATCCCGGACAGGACGGGAAACACAATTGGCAATAAAATAAAATAGCTCACACTCCACACCTCCTTTACGCAAACATGGAAAGTCCCTGCTCGATCAAGTCCACAATCGGCTGCGAGCTGATCCCGAGAATGACATTAAGAATGATAAAGCACACCAGAGCCAAAACGTATGACTTCATGTCCTTAAAGGTTATGCTCTCGTATTTATCCTCCTGCGCAGGCGTATAAATACGAATCACCGTCTTCATGAAATAAATAGCGTTCAAAACCGTGCTGACCGCCAGCACGATCAGCGCCGGAAGCATCTTCACATGATTCTGAACCGCTGCCTGGGCAAACAAAAGCTTACTGATAAACCCGGAAAACATGGGTACGCCCACCATGGACAGTGATCCCACCGTGAAGGTCACGCCCGCCCACTTATTCCGGTAGGCCGCTCCGGTCAGGTCAATGAAATGCCTGCTTCCCCCGGACACGTCCGTGAGCCCGATTGCCGCAATAAACAGAAGCGATTTCGTGGCAGCGTGGGAGAGAATGTGAAAAACGCTGGCCGTCATTCCCGCCTGAGTTCCCATCCCGATTCCCATATAGATATACCCGATCTGAGCCACGGAGGAAAACGCAATCATTCTCCGGATATCATTCTCCTCAATCGCATTCAGGGAACCGAAGACCATTCCCATCAGACCGAAGGCAAACAGCACGTCGATAATATGGCTCATTCCAAACACGTCAAAGCCCAGCACCCGGTAAATAATCTTGATCAACAAAAATATGTAGCCTTTGGATACAAGGCTGGAGAGAATCGCAGCTGATGAAACCGTGGAATACCCGTAGGCATCCGGAAGCCACCCGTGAAAGGGAAACAGGGCGCTCTTGATGGCAAGTCCCACGCTGATCAGCGTGATCGTGACAAGAAGCGGCACCCGGTACGTACCGTCCTCCATGATCATATGAACCGATTCCCTGATATTGCTCATCAGCAGATGCCCCGTCAGGTCATACAGCATACAGATTCCCAGAAGGAGAAGGCCGGAGCCCAAAAGGCTCATGATCATGTAGCGCACCGCCGCCTCAATGGTTCTTCCGTTCTGTCTTATCATAATCAGGCCGCAGGCCGCAATGGTATTGATCTCCACAAACACATAGGCCGTGAAAAGGTCGTTGGTATAGACAAGGGCAAGAAGAGAGCTCAAGAGCAGGTTTACCAGAATGTAATACATATTGTGCTTGCTCTCCACCACCTCGTCATGCAGCTTTTTGCGCCCGCCCAGCATGGACAGCAGCATAATCACGCAGAAAAACAGCGCCATCCCGGCTTCCAGTACGCCCGCCCGGATCTCGTTGCCCCATGGTGCGGGAAAATGCCCCATCATATAGACATAGCTTTCCTTTTTGCCGATCAGATAGACAAGCAGTATAAGAGACAATACACTCACCACGGAAATAACAATGGTGTTTACCCACTTCGCCGCCTTTCTTGGAAGCACGGAACAGACGGTTCCTGAAAACATGGACAGCATGATGGAAAAAAACGGGAAATTCTGTACAAAATCCATTTACAGTCCCTCCTTTTTCAATCTCGTGGAAATCTCGTCCAGATCCAGCGTATGGTACCGCCGGTACAGACGGATCGTCAGGGAAAGCATCAGCGCCGTCACCGATACGGACACCACGATACCCGTGAGCACCAGACCGCTGGGAATGGGATTGATATAAGCCTCCACGTCCTGTACGCCGTTTACCACAATAGGGACCGTTCTGCCCTCTATGTAGCCTTTTTCCGCCAGGAACAGATACACGGCGGAATCCATGATATTCAAACCTATAATCTTCTTGATCAGATTCTTCTGGAGAAGCAGATTAGTAAAACCGATCACAAACAGCAGCATGGCCACCGCTTCCCCGTAATTGACCAGTAAATTAGCTCCCATTTTAAAAATCTCCTTTGCGAAACATCACGTAAAAGGTATACATCGTGCAGGCCACCACCATACCCACGCAGATATTTAAGAGCAGAATCAGCCCGCTGCTTAAGATATGCCCCGGAGTTCCCAGGGGAATGTGACTCTCCAGATGATTTGCCCCTGTAAAAAAGGAATAGCTCTTTGCAAGGCAGTAGGTCGTAAGGGCGGAAAAGCTTACCCATTTATAGACCTTCTCCGTAAAAAGCTTTTCCGTCTTCTTAAAGCCAAAGGCGTTCAGATACAGAATCAGCCCTGCGCCGATCACGGCGCCGCCGGAAAATCCTCCGCCCGGCGAAAGATGTCCGTTGAGAACGATATAAACGCCGAACAGCATGATGACCGGCACCAGAATGGTGGCTCCCGCCTGAAGAATCGCGTCATTCTTCGGCTCAAAGATCCGGTCATTCTCCTGTTCTTCCTCGCCCTTGCCGTTCTTTTTCGCATGGAGCAGAATCAAAACCGTCACCGTCGCCACAAAGAGCACATTGGATTCGCCGAAAGTATCAAACGCCCGGTAATCCAGGATCATGCCCGTGACGATATTCACGGCGCCCGTCTCCTGCAGTCCCTTCTCAATATATCTGGCCGGTACCTCATTGTTGGCAGGCCTGTCCGCAGCGCCCGTCTTTGGCAGATAGGAGACGGTATACAGAAGGAGCGCCGCCAGGCCGACACAGAATAAGACGGCCGCCAGCTTATAGAGTTTATAGAAAAAAAGAATCTTTTTGTTATGCTCCGTGTCATAGATCCGGCTCCTGAGCGCCTGATGATCGTGTATATGATCCAGATGGACGGATTCCTCTTCCTTCCATTCCTCCTGGGGCTTCATTTCCACCTCTCCCAGATAGGGATCCTTACTTCCGGAAAGCCACCGGAAAAAGCGGAACGCCCTTGTCTTTTCATATTCCTCCCTGGGTTTTAGCCTACTCATCTGACTTCTCCTTTTCCTTCTCTCTCTCCTGCTTTTCCACCTCCCGCTCGATCACGATGCCGCGTATTTTTTTGAGAGTGGCAAAAAACAGAAGGCTCGTCACCCCGGCTCCAACGGCCGCCTCCGTGATAGCCAGATCCGGGGATTCCAGACATACCCACAAAATCGACATCACGAGACTGAAGGACATATAGATCAGCACGGAGTTCAGCAGATTTTTGGAAAAGCTGGCGGAGACGGCGCACACGATCAAAAAGGTCATAAGCATCAGCTGAAATACGGTCATGGCTGTCCCGCCTCCTTTCCCCGCGGTTCTTCCTCCTTCTGTCTCTGTGAAAGCTCCTTTTCAAGAACCGACAAATCCTCGTATACATCGCAGTGTTGTTTCAGACTGGTATTGGTGGTCACCTCAAGCCTTGCCAGCATATGGGAGGAGATCGGGGATGCGACCCAGAAAAAGATCACCAGAAGCGCAAGCTTCATCGTCGTGAAATTCAATCCGTTAAAGACCATCAGGCCAATCAGGGAAAAGCTGATTCCCAGCGTATCCCCTATGGCCGCCGCATGCATACGGTTCAGTACATAATCAAAGTGAAACGATCCGTAAACCTCCACAAAGAATATACCCAGGCCGCAGAGCAAAAGCGCGGCGCCCGCAATAAGGCGAATCATTTGTAGCGCCTGCATAAACACACCCCCTATTCTTTCTTTTTCTCAAACCCGGAGTCGTCCATCTTACGGCGCATCTCCTCGAAGATACCCACATAAACCTTGGAGAGCACCACCACCGCAAGAAAACTTACCATTGCATAGATCAGACAGATATCCACCAGATAACTCTCTTTTAACAAAAAAGCCATGATCGCAATAATTACCATAACCATGGTCCCCATCATATTGACCGCCACAATCCGATCCGCCATTCTCGGCCCCTTTACCGCCCGGATCAGACAGGCAAACAGCATGGCTGCAAGCAAAAGCAGGATCGGCCAACAGACAATTTTATATGCCATTTCCATAACTATTCCACCCTTTCCAGTTTTTTCAGGAGCGTGACAAAGACAGAACGGTCAAGCTCCGCAGCCAGCTCCTTGTCCAGGCAGTGCACCACATATTCGTTCCCCTCAAGCAGAACCGTGATGGTTCCCGGCGTCAGGGTAATCGAGTTGGCAAGAAGAATCCTGGCAAAGTTTGACTGCAGGTCCGCCTTAAAACGCACCACCGCCGGTTCAATCTCATAGCGCGAGGAGGTGAGCTTTTTGATCACAATATAGTTGGCCTTGATAATCTCCTTTAAAAGGACGCCTATATAATGCAGGAAACAGAAAATCTTTTTTGCGATCATCGCATCCGTCCCCGGCTTATAGTCCATGAATTTACAGATAAACGCGTACATCACTCCCGAGACCACCAGGCCGAAGGCCGTGATCTCCACCGTGAGCTGCCCGTTAAAAATCACCCATATCAGAAAAAATATTATGTACATAACCGCACTCCGTTCTCAACTGTAATTTCCTTACTCATCACAAATGGAACAGGTGCCGCTTTATGCCAGCACCTGCGCAATTTTTCCTTCCAATTCATTTTTGGATACCGCTCCCACCGTGGTGGATACCGCCTCTCCCGCTTTAAACAGGATAATCGTCGGAATCGACATCACCCGGTACTTTCCGGCGAGCTCCATATTCTCGTCAATGTTGCATTTTCCCACCTTGCACTTCCCCTCGTAGGCTCCCGCAAGGTCGGCTACAATCGGCGCCATCATCTTGCAGGGACCGCACCAGTCCGCATAAAAGTCCACCAGCACCGGAAGCTCGCTCTTTAACACTTCCTGTTCAAAATTGGCATCCGTAATCTTTAATTCCATATCTGTGTACCTCCTTAAACTTAGTATTGCGTGATAAAGCCCATTATATGCGGCTTATAACATACTTATAAATCGGGTTTCCCATAGAAGAAAATCTTTCTTCATATTCCGTCATGACATTCCCCTGCGCCATCTCCTCATCATGATGCAGGTCGTAAGTCATCTTCCGTATCTTCCAGTCCGTGTGGGAAAGCTCCTCCAGCGCAAATTCAAACAGTCCCCTGTTGTCTGTCTTGAACTCCAGATCTCCCTCCGCCCTGAGGAACTGCTCATACCTGGCCAGAAACTGTCTGGAGGGAAGCCTGCGCTTTGCATGCCTGTCCTTGGGCCACGGATCAGAAAAATTAAGGTAGATCCGGTCCACCTCGCCCCTGCCGAAGACCTCCGTGATTTCCTCCGCATCCATACGGACAAACTTAAGATTCGGCAGCGGATCGCACGCCATCTTCTGAAGTGCCCGAAGCAGTACGCTGGAGTACTTCTCAATCCCCACATAATTAATTTCGGGAAACCTCCGGGCCATTTCGCAGATAAACTTTCCTTTTCCCATTCCGATCTCCACATGGATGGGATGGCCGTTGCCAAAAACCTGCCTCCAGCCGCCTTTTGCCTGCATGGGTTCATGAACCACCAGGTCACTTCCGGCAATCGCCTCTCTGGCCCCGGGAATATTTTTCAGCCTCATAATAAATAACCTTTCATCTGTCAGTTCCTGTATTTTCAGACATTTATTTTACACCATTCTATCAAAAAAAAAAAGAGGAAATACAGATTTTACTCTTTCTTAACACAACCATGAAAAATTTGTGAAATCCGTTTGGTTTTTGGGGCAAATGGTGTAAAATATAAAAGAAACCCAATTTGACATCTCATGAACAAATACCAGGAGCCTTTATGAAACCAAGCAAAAACACAAAAGCCGGAAGGATCCTTCTGGCCCTTTTTATCCATATATGCCTTTTCTTTTCAGAAACCCTTTCCGCCTCTGCCGAACCGGACGAGGCGGTCGATTACCTGGCGCTGGCGGAAGAGAGGAAGTCCCTTGAAATCCAGAGCAATCAGATCGAGAACTGGCCGGCCGGCCCCGCCATAGGCGCCCAGGCCGCCATTTTGCTGGAGGCAAACACCGGAATCGTGCTCTACGCCAAAAACGTGGATGAACGGCTGTACCCGGCAAGCACCACCAAGCTCATGACCTGCCTTGTCGCAGTGGAGCACGCCTCCATGGACGAGATGGTGTCCTTCTCCCATGACGCCGTTTTCAGCATCGAGCCCGGAAGCTCCAACATGGGAATCGACGAAAACGAGGCGCTGCCCATGGAGGAATGTCTCTACGGCATCATGGTCGGATCCGCAAACGAGGTGGCAAACGCCGTGGCCGAACATGTGGCGGGCAGCATGGACGCTTTTGCGGGCATGATGAACGAGAAGGCCAGGGGGCTGGGCTGCACCAACACGCATTTCGTAAACGCCCACGGCCTCTTTGACGAAAACCACTATACGTCGGCAAGTGATCTTGCCATCATTGCCAGAGCCTTTTTCCAGAACGAGCTTCTCTCCAAGATCGGCAACACGGCCTCCTATCATTTTGAGCCCACGCCCACGCAGCCGGATGACTTTGTCAAGCGCAACAAGCACAAATTCATCACCGGCGAGATTGCGTACGACGGCATCAAGGGCGGCAAGACCGGCTACACGGACCAGGCAAGACAGACCCTTGTCACCTGTGCGGAAAAGAAGGGAATGAAGCTGATCTGCGTGGTTTTAAAGGAGGAGAGCCCGGAGCAGTTTAACGACACCCTAAAGCTTCTGGATTATGGATTCGCCAACTTCGCCGTAACCAATGTCTCCGAAAACGAGACAAAATATAATATAAGCAGCGCCAGGTTTTTTCAGACTTCCTATGATGTATTCGGCAATTCCCAGCCTATCCTTGCCCTGAACCCGAACAGCTATCTGATTCTTCCAAAAACCGTGGATTTCACGGATCTGACATCCGAGGTGTCCTATGGCCAGACCGGCAAAAACCAGGTGGTTGAAATCCGGTATTATTACAATAACGCTTATGTGGGAGCCGCAACCGTGGACTGGGCAAACCGACAGCCCTCCGCCCCGGCGGAAAGTACCCTGACGGCGCAGGATGCGCAAAGCAATCCCGCAGCGGATGGCCCTTCCCCTGAAAAAGTTATCTTCATCAACGTGAAAACGCTGCTGATCGCCGTGCTCGCCGTCACCGCGGGGCTGATCCTTCTTACCATACTCCGCGACCTTCTCACAAGCTATAATTTTCTGACCCGCCGAAAGAGACGGAAAAAATCCGGAAGTCTGTTCAAAAGATCAAAAGACGACGGCCCTACTTTTTAGGGCCGCCGCCTTTCTTTCTTGTCCTGCGGTGTTCTTTGGCGCTTTCCCGCCTGTTCTGGAGCTTTGCACAATCCTCCTCGGAAATAAACTTTGATGTTTTTACCACATAAACCTTATCATTTTCCGATTTCCGGATCCGTATCTTTGATTTCATGAATCCATGGATCGGACATACCGCCACGCTGTAATAGTGTTTCCCATTGGGCGTGAACCAGCGGATCTTTTTGCGAATATTCCTGTGACACAGATAGCATTTGGTACTGATTACCTCCCTGTCTTCCATGGCCTTTTGCTTATCCTCAAACTCCCTGGAAATGTATTTCATATAGTCGTCAAAAAGCTCCCTCACCTCCTCATCCCTGGAGCCTGGCACAACAAAGGTGTCGATGGAATAGTTCGCAAAAAGCTCCTGCGGCAGCAGCGAGAAGATTCTTGCTGTGTAATAAGCGTCGCTGTAAGCCCTGTGAAACGGAATATCCTTCTCTATTTTCAGATAATCTATGGCATGCTCCAGGCTTCTCCTGCTTTTCTTGTCCTCAAAAGCAATGCTGAAAAGCTTCTGCACGTCCAGAAAGCGGATCGGCACGCCGCTCAGGGGCTCCATCCTGTAAAAGCGCATGTTTCTCTGCAGCTCATACAGATCCAGCGGCCCCCAGGTGCAAAAAATGTAATCCTGTCCGCACCATGACCTGAATTCCTCCATAACCCTGGGAAACGGTTCTTCACTCTGCAGATCCCGCATATGGAGATGAATGATTTTGCCTGTAATTTTGTGCATGTGGCGATAGACGGTGGGCCTCACCAGCCGGTTGAACTCGCCCGCCATCTTTCTCTCACTGTCCAGTTTTACGGCGCCTATATCAATGATTTCAAAAGGAAGTGCCTTAACCTCCGGCTCCTTCCCGGTATCGCTCTGATTCCATTCCAAATCCAGCACAATATAATTCATTCTGTATCATTCCTCGTTTAAAACATAATCCTTATTTGTTTCATATTACCATACTTCTCTCAAATGTACACTGAATTTTTCCTGTCCGCCTTGCGAAGAAATCTGATTGATGATAAAATCAGATTTACCATTTATCGGAAGAACAGGAGAGCGTGCGACATGGATAACAGACAGTACAAGACAAAGGAACTATTCCGACGGTTTCTGCCGTATTTTAAACCCTATTGGAAAACCATGGTTTTTGACCTGTCCTGTGCGGGGCTGACCACCCTGTGCGAACTGGTTCTGCCAATGATCATGCGCTTTATCACAAATGAGGGAATCAGGGATGTCGCCTCCCTTTCCATGCGCACGGTTGGCATGATGGTGGGCCTGTACCTTCTGCTGCGTATCGTGGACTGTATCGCCGCCTATTATATGGCGGGAACCGGACACATCATGGGCGCCCGGATCGAGACGGATATGCGCCGGGACGCCTATCGCCACCTGCAGCAGCTTTCCAACACCTATTACAGCAACACCAAGGTCGGCCAGATTATGGGCCGGATTACCAACGATTTGTTCGATGTGACGGAGTTTGCGCACCACTGCCCGGAGGAATTTTTTATTGCGGGCGTAAAGCTTCTCATATCCTTTATTATTCTTGCCAGAATCAATATTCTTTTAACATTGATTATCTTTGTGATCATACCGGTAATGGTGGCGGTATGCATGAAGCTGAATTTCCGCATGAGAGCGGTATTCCGCACCCAGCGCCACCATATCGGCGAGCTGAACGCGCGCATTGAGGACAGCCTGCTGGGCCAGAAGGTGGTCAAAGCCTTTACAAATGAAGACATGGAAAATCAGAAGTTCGAGAATGACAATGGACGTTTTCTTGATATCAAAAAGGATTCCTATCATCTGATGGCGCAGTTTAACGCAACCACGAGGGCCTTTGACGGTATCATGTATGTGTCGGTTCTCCTGTTCGGCAGCCTGTTCATGATAAAGGGGCTGGTGGCGCCGGGCGATCTTGTGGCATTCCTTTTATACGTGACAACCCTGATCACCACGATTCGCCGTATTATCGAATTTGCGGAGCAGTTCCAGCGGGGCATGACGGGTATTGAACGGTTTTTGCAGATTATGGATGCGGATATTGAGATTTTTGATGAGGAGGGCTCAGTGGAACTGCACTCTCCGGAAGGCGAGATTGCCTTTCATAATGTAAGCTTTGAGTATCCGGACGACCACAATCAGGTATTTGCGAATTTGAACCTGACCGTCCATCCCGGCGAAAAAGTGGCAATCGTAGGCCCCTCCGGCGGCGGCAAGACCACCCTGTGCAATCTGATCCCCCGTTTTTACGACGTTACTGCGGGAGACATTACCCTGGACGGGCAGAATATCAAGCATTTTACCTTAAAAAGCCTGCGCCGCAGCATCGGTATCGTGCAGCAGGATGTCTATCTGTTCTCCGGCACCGTGTATGAGAACATTTCTTACGGCAGGCCCGGCGCTTCCAGGGAGGAAGTGATCGAGGCCGCCAAACGGGCCAGCGCACATGAGTTTATCATGGAGTTAAAGGACGGTTACGATACTTATGTGGGCGAGCGGGGCGTAAAGCTCTCCGGCGGCCAGAAGCAGCGCATCAGCATTGCCCGGGTCTTTCTGAAAAATCCGCCCATCATCATTCTCGACGAGGCCACCTCCGCCCTGGATAATGAGAGCGAGTGGATCGTGCAGGAATCTCTGGAAAAGCTGGCGGCGGGCCGTACCACCTTTGTGATCGCCCACCGTCTCTCCACCATCCGCAATGCGGAGAAGATTCTGGTGCTTACCGAAAACGGGATCGTGGAGAGCGGGAATCACGAAGAGCTTCTGAAACAGAACGGGATCTATGCGGAGCTTTACAATATGCAGTTTCGCATAAAATAACGCAGTCTTTACAAGGGGGTGATGGATATGCCGAAAAGCTCTAATGTCAGGATCAAGGAAATAGCCGAGCGGCTGGATCTCTCCGTGGGAACCGTATCCGTCGTGCTCAATGGCCGGGGCGATGCCATGCGCATTTCCAAGGCCACCCAGGAACGGGTCCGGGCCGTCGCCGATGAAATGAATTATCAGCCGAACATCTATGCCAGACGTCTGCGAAACACGGGCATCGAAAAACCCGCCAGATTGATCGGGGTATTCTGGAATTACCTGTATGCGGACGAGATTATGAGTAATGTCTACCGCTTTCTGCAGGAGGAGGCGGATTCCAAAGAATACCGCACGGAATTCACCTTCCGCTTTTTTCATCCCGACCAGCTGCACAAGGACTGTGAGATCATCACCTCCCAGCAGTTCAACGGGATCATCATCTACGGCATATCCGATGCGGACGAGGCGTTCCTGAATGAGAGCATGCCCAATCTGCCAGTGGTTGTTCTGCTTCGGAGAGCGGAAAAGCTCCATTCGATCTGTCTGGACGACTATGCCGTGGGTCAAAACGTGGCCAGGCTTTTCATGGCGCGGGGATACCGGAACGCCGGCTTTATCGGGAGCAGGCAACGCGGCCGCAGCGCTACCCTCCGCAAGCTCGGCTTTCTGGAACAGTGCAAGCAGTATGGCATCCGGATCGAGGAACGCTGGATTAAAGAGACTCCGGAGCGGGATCAAAAGGGCGGCCGCCTGGCCATGCAGGAGATTCTTCAGGAGGGCGAACATCCGAGTATTTTGTTTGTGTCCGCACCCCAGCAGGTTATCGGCATCATCAATGCCTGCCAGAAAGCAGGCGTCCACATTCCGCAGGATATGGAGCTGCTTGCCTACGGCGAATACAGTTACTTTGATCACCTCTCCCCTACTATCAGCTGCGTGTATCTTCCCATGCAATATCTTGCGGCGACAGCCCTGGATCTATTGCTGACGGTGCTCGACAAGAATATTCAGATGCCGATCAACCGGACGCTGCGGGAAGAATATCAGTTTCGGGAAAGCTGCGGCGGATTTTCAAAATAAGATCATGACAAAAGCCTCTCTGTGCTGACAACAAAAGCACAGAGAGTTTTTTTATCTCATCCCTTATTGACAGCGTTACCATTTGGGTTTATAATGATTGCAATAGGTGCTAAAACGTTAATGCACAAAATGCAAATGAAAGGAGATTCATCTCAAATGACAGGCAAACCGACAAAGCTTTTTAATCTCTCCTTTATAGAACTAATGTTTATCAGTTTCGCAACCTCCCTCGGTTACAGCATGATTTCTCCCCTGATGTCGTCCTATTCCGTGTCTGTCGGGGCTTCCCTGACGCAGGCCGGAATTGTTGCGGGCGCATTCTCCATTGCGGCTCTGGTTCTCCGTCCCTTTGGAGGGTTCTTTTCCGACCATTTTAACAAAAAATATCTTCTGGTTTTCACCACGATCCTGTTTACCCTCTGCTTTCTCGGGTACTCCGTCTGCCATACGGTGCTGTCACTTACAGCCATCCGCATGATCCACGGAGCGGCCTTCGGGATCAACAGTACGGTAAACCTGGCCCTTGCCACGGAATTTATCCCGGATGACCGGATGGGCGAAGGGATCGGTTTTTTCGGAATCGGACAGGTGGTTTCTCAGGTAATCGGCCCCACCATCGGAATGTGGATCCGGGACCGCTGCGGTTTCACCGTGCTCTTTCTTGGGGCTGCCGGACTTGTGTTTTTCTCGGCAATGGTGATCCTGGCGGGATTCGGCTACCGCCCGGAAGGCGGAGCCGGCGTGCGGCTTACGGAAGACATCTCCCTCAAAAGCTTTCGTCCCGGCAATCTGATCGCCAAAGAATGCATTTTATACGCTCTCATAGGAGGACTGTTCTCCGTGGGCAACGGGGTGACAAGCAATTTCCTGGTGCTGATCGGAGAGGAGCGGGGCATTGCGAATATCTCCCTTTTCTTCGTCATCAACGCATCCGTCCTCTTCCTCCTTCGGCTGACGATCGGCAAGGTTCTGGATCGGGCTTCGCTTCTTTGGGTTGTCAATCTTTCCCTGGCTGTCAGCGGGGCCGCAATGCTCCTGATTGGCTGTTCCCCCATCCTTGTCCCCATTTTGATTGCCGCCGTGCTCAAAGCCTTTGGTAACGTGGGAGGACAGATTTCCCTGCAGGCCGCCTGCGTGAAAAAGGTGGACGCCGCAAGGATTGGAATCGCCACAAGCACCTACTACATCGGCGCCGATCTGGGAAACGGACTTGGCCCCATACTGGCCGGCAAGATTGCGGATCTGAGCGATTATCGCTTCATGTTTCTGTGCATAGCCGCACTGTTTGGAATTGGTATGATTATCTTTTCGCTCTACGAGCGGGGAAAGGAGGGTCAAACGCTTGAAAAGGAAAACGCATAACAAAAATCTCGCTAAAAGGATCCGACAGAGCATCCCCTTTTATATCATGATCCTTCCCGGGCTTCTGTATTTGCTGATCAACAACTATCTGCCTCTGCCCGGGCTTCAGCTGGCATTCAAGCGGCTGAACTATGCGGAGGGTGTCTGGGGAAGCCCCTGGGTCGGACTCAAAAATTTCAAGTATTTGTTCCGCAGCCCGGATTCATGGATCATTATCCGCAACACGCTGCTCTATAACACCGCATTCATCTGCCTCGGAACCGCTTTTTCCGTAACCATAGCGATCCTGCTCAATGAATGCAGCCGAAAATGGCAGAAGCGCTACCAGACCTTTATTCTGATCCCCCATCTGCTGTCCTATGTGGTGGTAAGCTACATTGTCTACGCTTTTCTGGGCGGCGAGAACGGCATGATTAACAACCAGCTTCTCCGTCCCTTGGGGTTTTCAGACATCTCCTGGTATACCGAGGACAAATACTGGCCGTTTATCCTGGTGTTTGTGAATATCTGGAAGACCTTTGGCTACAGCAGCATCATCTACTTTGCGTCCATCATCGGAATCGACCGGACTTATTACGAGGCCGCAGAGGTAGACGGAGCCTCGGCGCTCAAACAGATCCGGTCCATCACGATTCCGCTTTTAAAGCCGGTGCTGATCACCATGATCCTGCTCTCCATCGGACGAATCCTGTACTCGGATTTCGGCCTGTTCTATCAGGTGCCCATGAACTCCGGCATGCTGTTTGACACGACGAATACCATTGACACCTTTGTCTACCGGGGACTTATGGAGTCCAACGACGTTGACCGGGCGGCCGCCGCAAACTTTATTCAGTCCGTTCTTGGATTTTTCCTGGTCCTTACCGCCAATATGATCATCCGCAAAACGGAAAAGGAACATGCACTCTTTTGAAAGGAGACCATGATGAGTAAATATAACCGAAAGATCCGAATCGTTTCCAACATTGTTTTATTCGCGATGACTCTCCTGTGTGTTCTTCCCTTGATTCTGCTGGTCACCTCCTCCTTTACGGCGGAAGAAGTGCTGGCACAGAACGGCTATTCCTTTTTCCCGCAGAAATGGGGGCTGGACGCCTATCTGTACCTGTGGGAGACACGAAAAACTTTGCTTCAGGCCTATAAAATGACCTTTCTGGTAACACTGATCGGCGTATCCTGCGGCCTTACCATAACGACCCTGTTCGCATACGGCCTGTCAAAGCGCTCGCTCCCCGGCAGAAGCGTCATTGCGTTTATGGTTTTCTTCTCCATGCTGTTCAACGGAGGCCTGATCCCTTCTTATCTGATGTGGACCCAGACCTTCCACATCAAGGACACGATTTTTGCCCTGCTGGTGCCAAATCTGATGATGAACGGGTTCTCCGTGATCGTGATGCGCTCGTTCTTCCAATCCAGCATCCCGGAGGAATTGCTGGAAGCGGCAAAGCTGGACGGCGCCGGAGAGTGGAAAATACTGGCATGGATTGTCCTGCCCCTTTCCAAGCCCATCCTCTCCACCATCACCCTTCTGACCGGCCTTGGATACTGGAACGACTGGATGAACGGAATGTACTATCTGGTGGGGAGAACCGACCTGTTTACCATTCAGAACGTCCTCAACCGGATGATATCAAGTATGGATTTTCTGCGCAATTCCAATCTGACCACGGCGATCGAATCGGGCATACGCACGCCCAGTATCGGAATCCGCATGGCCATCGCAGTGATTGCACTGATCCCTATTCTCGTGGTCTATCCATTCCTGCAGAAGGGCTTTGTGAAGGGAATCGTGATTGGAAGCGTGAAAGGATAAAATGAAATAAAAATATAAAGAGCGGAAGCGCCGAATAAAACATGGTCTTCCGCGGAAAGGTGGATGAAAATGAAGTATGAAAATGTAGACCGTTTACTGCAGAGCTTTGTCGACCAGGGGCTGCCCGGATGCACTCTGCACATCGCACAGCATGGCAAAACCCTGTATGAGGGGTGTTTTGGATATGCCGACGTGGAGAACAAGGTAAAAATGACGCCCTCCAATGTTTTCCGCATGGCATCTATGTCCAAGCTGCCCCTCTACACCACCCTGATGGTGCTCTACGAGCGCGGCCTTCTGGTCATGGACGATCCCATCTCCAAATATTTTCCGGAGTGGAAAACCAGCAAAAAGGTAGTCAGGGATGCGGACGGAACAGAGCGGGCAGTTCCCACGGACCGTCCCGTCCTGGTAAAGGACGTAATGACCATGGCCTGCGGCCTCCCCTACTGTTTCCCTGCCATGAAGGACAGTAAAAACTTTACCGAAAGAAGCATGGCCTCCTGCCTGGCCCCTCTGTGGGACAAGGGCTCCTACGGGCTCCGGGAAGAAATCCGGGCATTGTCCGAGGCCGTCCTGGCATTTGAGCCCGGTACGCACTGGATGTACGGGTATTCCAGCGAATTGGCGGCGGGATTGATTGAGGCCATCTGTGACAAGCCCGCAAATGATGCGTTTGCAGACATTCTGTTTAAGCCCCTTGGAATGACCGATACCGCTCCCCATTATTTTGGCGATATCCGGGAGCGTATGGTTCGCTTATATGCGCAAAAGCCGGACGGAACCTTTGAGCTCACCTCAACGGACATGGATCTCAAACACGAGCCCGGTGAGGAAAATCAAAAGGGAAATCCCCGCCTCTTTTCCACAGGCCGCGACTATACCCGCCTGATGCAGATGCTCGCCTGCGGCGGAGAGCTGGACGGCGTCCGCATCATGGGGCGCAAGACCATAGATCTGATGCGGACCAACACGCTAAACGAACAGCAGATGAGGGACTTCACGGACGATTACAACAAGGGCTACGGCTATGGGTACGGAGTCCGGACTCTGATCGACAAGTCCCTGGGGAACAATAACGGCTCGTTTGGAGCCTTCGGCTGGACCGGCGGCTTTGGAACCTGGTGCGAGGCGGATCCGGAGGACGGCGTCTCTATCGTGTTCATGCAGAATCTGTTCCCCGCACTTGACAACAACATTCACGGGCAGATCCGCACCGTATCCTACAGCATGATCGAATAGGGGGAATGACAGGGGAGAGATATGAGTATTTCATCGGATTTTTATAACGTAATCGATATCGCTTTGGGGGTTAAGCGTATCAACAGCGAGGAAGGCTCCGCCTGCGACCTGATCATCGGCAGTAAAAAGGCGGCTCTCATTGATACCGGACTTGGCCTTGGAGATCTTCCCGGGCTTGTCCGTTCACTGACGGATCTTCCGCTTTTGATTTTTAACACGCACTGCCACTGTGACCATATCGGCGGAAACGGGCTGTTTGCCCAGCCCATCCATATGGGGGAGGAGGATATTCCGACCTGCGGCTATTCCAATGACGTGTTTTTCCGAAAAACCATGTTGGAAAACCGCAGGCTTTCGGATACCTTTGACCGGGAGGAATATCTCGGCCGCGGATACGGCGCATTGATCCCTGTAAAGGAAGGGGATCTGTTCGATCTTGGGGAGTTGACCATAAAAGTATTTGACGCACCGGGCCATTCCGCCGGGAGCAGGGCTTACCTTATCCCGGAAAGAAAAATTTTGTATGTGGGAGATTCCGTGGGCCGCACCGTTCTGATCTTTGGATACGGGGCCGCAGACCGGAAAACCTATATCCGCACTCTCGACAAGCTGCTTGGCCTGCCCTTTGACATCATCCTTTCGTCCCATAATCCTGATCCCATGGGGAGAGAGGACATGGAGCGATGCAGGAGGGCTGCGCTGCTGGCAGACTACGAAACCGGAGAACCGTTCCCAAATCTCATTCGCAACGGGGATAGCGCCAGGATCTGCTGCCTGCCGGGCATGACCACAAAGGATGAGAAAGATCCGGAATATGGGGCTGTTATTCTTTCAGAAGGAACGATATAGCAAAACAATTTCATTGCAAGGAGGAAAAAATGAAAAAAATGCGCAAAAAAGTTTTATCCGTTTTACTGTGCGGCATCATACTATGCGCCGCCATGCTGTGCGGCGCCTGCCAGAGTAAAAACGCAGGGGAGGATACCAAAGACAAGACGGCAGAAACCGCAAAGGAGACGGCAGACAGCTATGCCGAGAAGCCTGCGGAAAAAGAGGCGGATGCGCCCGCAGATACTGCGCCCGCTCCGGACGAGGTCACCACAATCGTCATGCCTTATATGCTCACCATGAATCCGGCGGAGGACCGCGATCTGGTTCAGGCGGCAATGAACGAGAAGCTTTTGGAGAAGGGCTATCCTGTCCAGGTCGAGTTTATGTGCATCGACTTCCCATCCTGGGGACAGCAGATCAATCTCCTGCTGGCAGACGGACAGATCGATCTGTTCAACTGCAGCTTTATGGAAAGCGTAGGAGCCCTGGCAAACAAGGGCGCCCTGGCTCCTCTGGATGACCTGCTGGATGAATACGGGCAGGGAATCCGTGATACTCTGGGTGATTATCTGGTCTGCGGAAAAGTCGGGGACACCATTTACGGGACTCCCAAGCTTGCGGCTTACGGCAATGCGCCCATGTACGTTATGAACCAGGAGATGCTGGATAATGCCGGCATTTCCAGAGATGATATCGTTGACCTTGAAACACTGACCGATGCCCTGAAGGAGGTTCACAAGCTCTACCCCGACGTGACCATGATTTCCACGGGAGCAGGCGGCGGTCTCTATGATCCCAGCGGGCTGGACTGGCTCGGGAGCGACAAGCCCTATGCCTGCCTGAAGCTCGAGGAGGGAAGCGATGACCTTACCGTGATCAATTATTATGCGACTGATGAATTTAAGGAACTTCTGGATCTGACCCAGATGTGGGTGGACGAAGGCTTTATCCGGAAGGACGCAATCAATTACCAGGATTCCTCGTTCACGGCAATGCATGATTCCAGCGCCTTCGGAACTTTTGCGGGCTATGCCTCCGAGGCTATCACCGACAGCACCTATGCGACAGCGATCAGCGTGCCGAACTGCGCCTCAATGCTTGCCGAAAAAGCGTGGATCACCACCGGGAACGTAACCGGTATGACCTGGTGTATTCCCGCTCTGAGCAAACACAAGGAAGCGGCCATGATCTTCCTGAACGCCCTCTATACCGATCCCGATATTGCGAATATCGGATGCAATGGAATTGAAGGCGTCCACTATGTTCTTCTGGACGACGGAAGCATTACCTACGCGGATCCTGAAACGCAGAGCGCCACCACCTCCGGATGGCCGTCCGGCATGGGATCGTTCTGGCCCAACATGCTGATCGCATATCCCTGGGCTCCGGACACCCCGGCAAGCTACGAGGAGTGGATCCGATCCAACGAGGAATCGCTCAACTCACCCGCTCTCGGCTTTGTCTTCGATTCCTCAGCCGTTGCGGACGAGATTGCCGCCGTGAACAATGTCATAGCCAAATATTACAATCCCATGATGCTGCACCTGGGAGATTCGGCAAAGATGCTGGAGGATATGCTGAAGGAACTGGAGCAGGCGGGCCTTAACGACATCATAACAGAAAAGCAGAGACAGCTGGACGAGTGGGCGGCCATTAACA
Organism: uncultured Lachnospiraceae bacterium; assembly: GCA_910579685.1. Taxonomy (GTDB): domain Bacteria; phylum Bacillota; class Clostridia; order Lachnospirales; family Lachnospiraceae; genus Suilimivivens. The sequence continues at coordinate 33,592 of CAJTVN010000039.1, forward strand.
AATAGAACCGCACCTTTTTATCATAGGAGAAAAAATTATGCAGGATGCGAACAGCAAATTTTATGTGGAAAAGATAGAATGCAGTGAAAAGGCGGACTTTGACAGGGAATGCGTCACGGTTATCGACGGCGCAATCTACACGGAGACGCCGGACGGAATCCTTCGGATGGACTGCTTCTTTGACGAGCAGATCACGGAAAAGAAACCTGCCATTATCTGGATCCACGGCGGCGGTTTTACCGAGGAGCATATCTCAAGAAAATGCCGTCCCGAGAAACGGTTTCTCCATTTGGTCAAGGAAGGGTATTTTCTTGCCAGTATCGATTACCGGCTCGCCCAGGTACGGCCCTTCCCCGCCCAAATGGAGGAATGCAAATGCGCGGTACGCTATTTGAGAAAGCATGCCGACCGGTTGGGAATCGATCCGGACCGAATCGGAGTCTGGGGCGAATCCTGCGGCGGGCAGGTGGCCGGCCTCATGTCCGTGACGGAGGGTATTCCCGATTTCGAGGACAAAGGAGGATATGAAGGAATCTCCAGCACAATCCAGGCGGCGGCTACGTGGTATGGGGCTCTTGACTTTATGAGATTCCACAAAATCCGCATGGAAGTGGATGAAAATTATCCGGAAAGATTTGCCGTGATCTACGGCGGAACTCCCGAGGAAAAGATGGACATGCTGGTCAAGGGAAATCCTCTGTCCTACATCGAAAAGCCGCATTGTCCCGTGCTGGCCATGTGTAGCGATGCGGACGACCGGGTATCCTATACTGCAAACACGCAGTTCTGTGAACGGGCGAAGGAGTATGGAAACATAGCGGAATTCCGCATGGTTTCCGGGCAGGGCCATGGCTATTTCCAGGGAGAGGAGTACGATCAAATCCTTTATGACTTTTTTGACAGGCATTTAAAGAACAGGTGACACTCTTGCATCCGTCAACAACCCCGCAGCAGAGCTGCGATCGAGTAGGAGGGAGTGATTAGCTCCCGTCCTCTCAGTCGAGTAAGTAAGAGGAATTTCACCTCAAACTTCTCACAGAACCGTACGTGAAAGTCTCCTTTCATACGGCTCCTATCATTCAACAATACGAATACAAAATACTCCAATGAGCAAAAAGTTTTGGCTCTCGCTTTCTTATAGTGCAGAGCCATTTCTCTGCCCTGCGTCTTCTTCCACGAAAATTTTTGTACTTGCACATTGCCCACTTTATAATTCTTCTTTCAATACATTGTAGTGTCCCTCTCATGGCTGATGGATTGAACTTTCCAAAGTAATTCATCCATCCCCGCACCAATGGATTAATCATTTCCGCTATAATGTCTATCTTACACCCTGTCTTCTTATGAATTTC
>CAJTVN010000040.1 GCA_910579685.1 uncultured Lachnospiraceae bacterium
ACCGGGCGGATTCGGGACTTTCACCCGTTAGAAACGTGCGCCGCCGGGCGCACCACCACAAAAACAGCCCGCCTGCTTCTGCAGACGGGCCATTCTTTTCTAATTTAACTGCTATCCTGTAGCAATCATCACTTTGTGAAGCTTTCTTACTTCATCTGTTCTTCCTGCTTCTTGATCATTCTACGAACCATCTCGCCGCCGATGGAGCCTGCTTCTTTGGATGTCAAATCGCCGTTGTAACCTTCCTTCAGGTTAACACCAAGCTCAGAAGCAACCTCAGTTTTGAAACGATCCATAGCTGCCTTAGCCTCAGGAACTTCTACTCTATTAGATTTGCTGCTAGCCATCTTTTTCACCTCCGTTATTTTTTTTGACTTTTTCAAGCCATCTATCCTTCAAGATAAGCCCTGCGTTCGCTTATCCTGAAGTTTTCTGTTCATTCAAAGCATCCCGCATCACTTATCTTGTTCATAGTATTAACGTCGGCGCAAAAAATATGTTGGAAAGTTTTACCTAAAAGCTTCTCAGTTTTTCGTCTTCCTCATCCGCATTTTTTTCAATTTGTCTTATAATAAGATAATACCCGTAGGAGGCGTTCACCTCCACATAAACCCGATCGCCCACCTTATGGCCAAGCAACGCTTTACCTATGGGCGATTCCACGCTCACAAGCCCTTCCAGCGAATTGCCCCGCATGGTCGTCACGAGCTTGTAGGATTCCACAAGGCCGTCCTCCTCAAATTCCACCTTTACCCTGGTGTTCATTCCGATCTCATCCTCTCTGGAATCATCCGGAATAATTTCAGCCGTTTTTATCATTCTCTCCAGAAATCGGATCCGGCTTTCATTTTTATTCTTTTCTCTCTTTGCAGCGTAATATTCAAAATTTTCGCTCAGATCTCCCTGCGCCCTGGCTTCCTTAACCGATTCGAGAAGCTTTGGGCGGATCACCAGTTTTCTCTCCTCGATTTCCGCCTCCATGGCCTCGATATCCTTTTGTGTTAACTGGTTAAACATTTTCTTTCTCTCCGCCTTCCCGATTTATTTCCGGATGCTCATGCCTCCGGCTTCCAGCTGCACCGTCACAAGCTTTCTGCAAAGATACTGGATCAGATCTTTCCTGGTGATGATTCCGATAAAACGCTTCCTGTCGTCAATCACCGGCACAAAATTCTGATTCATGGCCTTATTGAGCAGATCCTCCATGTTCACATCCACATCAACCGGCTCGTTGTCCCATTTGCGCCTTACCTCCATGATGGAAATGTCCTCTGATAATTTGAGGGAAAGATTGCCTCTGTCCTTGATGCTCCAGAGCAGATCACCCTCTGTCAGTGTTCCCACATAGTGGCCGTCAGCCCTGCTGATAATGGGAACGGCGGCAAAGCTGTGATGTTCCATCTTCTCGAGCGCCTGCCGCAGAGAATCCGTGTCATAAATATACGCCACTTCCTCCTTTGGTGTCAAAAAAAATAAAATGTTCATTTGTATCTTCTCCCCGGCCTACCGATCCGATATGATCTTTTCAGCCAGATCTTCCCTGACCTTCCTTCCTTTCAGATATTCCACGATTGCAAGGCCGAAATCCACCGCACATCCCATGCCTCTTCCGGTAATGATCTTCCCATCCGTAACCGCAGGCTCATACACGATTTCGGCTCCGTCCAGTTCCTTCTCATAGCCAGGATATGCAATCGCCCTCTTTCCTCGCAGATGCCCTCTGTGGCCCAATATGGAGGGAGCCGCACAGATCGCGCAGACCGTCTTTCCTCCGGAAACAAATGTGTCCACCTGCTCCATCAGCGGCCCGCAGGCCTCCAGGTCCTTTGTCCCCGGCCCGCCTGGCAGAACGATCACGTCCACCTTGTCAAAATCCACCTCCGAAAGGAGTTTGTCCGTCACCACCGGAATCTGATGGGAGCCCGTCACCGTCCGCTCCCCTGTAACCGAAACCATATCCGTATCAACACCTGCCCTTCGAAGCAGATCCACCACCGTAAGGGCTTCTATCTCTTCAAATCCCGTCACAAAAAAAATGCTTACGTTTCCCAATGTAAACCCCGCCTTTCTCCGCTGTCTTTCCGACAGCTCTAATCTGAATTTATTTTACCATAAAAGTCCTCTTATTTCCAATGAATGAATTATAAATAATTATGAAGGAATTGTTAATTTGTCGCCGCTGGGCTATACTGGTAAATAGATATTTAATATAGAAGGAATACCAAACAGCAAAAGGAGACTCTCTTATGGAAATCGAAAGAAAATTCACCGTGGCCGCCCTGCCGGAAAATCTCTGCGAATATCCCTGCCTTGTCATCGAACAGGCCTACCTGAACACGGATCCCGTGATCCGCATCCGCCGTCAGAATGAGGAATACTATCTGACGTACAAAGGAAAAGGCCTCCTTTCCAGGGAAGAATACAACCTTCCCCTGAACAAAGAGGCCTATGAACACCTGCGCACCAAGGCAGACGGCAACCTTATTTCAAAAAAACGCTTTCTCATCCCCATATGCTCCCCCGTTTTCCGGGAAGGTTTTCAGATTCCTGAAGGGACGGGTGCCCTCACCATTGAGCTTGACGTATTCGAGCCGCCTTTTGCCCCTCTCGTGATCGCCGAGGTGGAATTCCCCGACGAGGAAACGGCGAAAGCCTTTGTGGCTCCCTCCTGGTTTGCCCAGGATGTGACCTTTGACCCGCAGTATCACAATTCCACACTCTCCCGAAAAACCTTTTCCGCCAACCAGCCCTAAGCGTTCCTTTTCGGCACCCTGCCGTACATTTTGCACATGTCGAATATTTTTGCGGCAAGCTCCTGCGTAAGGGCATCCTTTTTCATACGCCATTTCCAGTTGCAGCCAAGTGTCGATGGCGTATTGATACGGGCGCTGCTTCCAAGTCCCAGATAATCCTGGATCGGGATAATTGCCGTGTCGGACACGCTGGAAATGGCCGCCCGGATAAACGCCCACTCTATGTCCTTTTTGGAGCGGATGTCCAGATACTTTCTGGCAAAGCTTTTATCCTTTCTGGAGATAGCGCCCAGCCAGCCGAGCGTGGTGTCATTGTCATGAGTCCCTGTATAAACTACGGAGTTCGCCGAATAATTATGCGGCAGATAGTCGCTCTCCTCCCGGGAATCAAAGGCAAACTGGAGAATCTTCATCCCCGGATAGCCCGTCCTTTTCACCAGCTTAAGCACTGATGGCGTCAAAAACCCAAGATCCTCCGCAATCACTCTCTTACTGCCGAGCTTTTCCTTCATCACCTTAAACAGGTCGTAGCCAGGCCCCTTCTCCCACTTTCCAAACTCTGCCGTGGTATCCCCGTAAGGGATGGAATAATACTCGTCAAATCCCCGGAAATGATCGATCCTCACCACATCGTACAGCTCAAAGCAGTAGGCAATTCTGTGCATCCACCATTCATAGCCGGTCTGTTTGTGGTAATCCCACCGGTACAGCGGATTTCCCCAGAGCTGTCCGGTTGCCGAAAAGGAATCCGGCGGACAGCCAGCCACAGCCACCGGCGTACAGGTCTCGTCCAGCTGGAAAAGCGAGGGATTCGCCCATGTGTCCGCACTGTCAAAAGCCACATAGATGGGAATATCCCCGATAATCTGAATTCCCTTTTCGTTGGCATACTTCTTCAGCTTCGTCCACTGGCATTTGAAAAGGTACTGCTGAAACTCATAGAACAGAATCTGCTCCCTCAATTCCTCGCGGTATCTGTCAAGCGTCTCCTTTTTTCGCATTTTGACATCTTCTTCCCACTCGATCCAGCTTGATCCGCCAAGGGAATCCTTGATGGCCATGTACAGCGCATAATCGGGCAGCCAGCTCTCATTCTCTCTCACGAATGATGCAAACCCGGCGTCTTCCTCGATCCCGCTGTTCTCAAACGCCCGGAACAGAATCTGAAAACGGGAAAGGTAAATTTTTTCGTAGTCTATGTATTCTTCCTGCCCGCCAAAATCGCAGTCTTCGCAGTCCTCCTCTGTCAGAAGGCCTTCCTCCATCAGCTGCTCCAGATCAATGTAGTAGGGGTTTCCCGCAAAGGTGGAAAAAGACTGGTAGGGAGAATCCCCGTATCCCGTAGGTCCAAGAGGAAGAATCTGCCAGTAGGTCTGCCCCGCCTTCACAAGAAAATCCACGAAATCATATGCTTCCCTTGAAAAAGTGCCGATTCCGTATCGGGAAGGAATACTGGAAACCGGTAATAAAATGCCGCTCGCTCTCATCTGAATCTCCTAAACGTCTTGATACTTATAAAATACCATTTAATAGACGTTCTTTCAAGCCTGCACAGCCATATTTTCCACCCTTGCCATGGCTTTTTTTACCGGAGGCAGCATTAGGATCACGACGGTTATCAATCCCTCCGCAAAAATATAGGAATAGTTGTAAGCTATGGGATAGATTGCCGCAAGAGACTTCGGGAAAGATTCCGGCATATAATCCATCCAGTAAAGATAGCCTCCCAGCGCATGGAAGAGCCCCCTTACCGCAATGGCAAAGAGATATCCCTTTATGAGACCGCATTTTTTATTGCAGAACAGGCCTGACAGACCCAGGGCCGCAAAAGCAAAAATATAGTCCAGGCATGCCTGCAGCGGTGAGAGAATATAGCTTCCGCCATCCTGTGTAAACTGCAGAAACCCGTAGGCAAAGCCTGCCGCAAGCCCGGCCTTTGGGCCGTACCAGAATCCGATCAGGGTGACAAAGAGCATGGAACAGAGCGTCACCGAGCCTCCCCAGGGCATGGGAATGATCCTGATGTAGGAAAACGCAAAGCCAAGGGCGATGGCTGCCGCCGAAAAGGTCAGCTGCCTTGCGGAAAATCCCCCTTTCGTTTTGGAAGCATCCTGCCCACCCTTTTTCTGCAAAAGGGCGGGCAGCAGCACGAGAAGGGCCGTGATAAGAATCACGGTCACAACGCCGCCCGTGGTAAGTGAATAGTATCCATCCTCTGTGTTCAAAAAAAATGACATAAAAAAACCTCCTTGAAATTCATCACAGGAGGGGCTTTTTGTGTTGACGCAGCTTTCCTTTTCCAGGGCTTCATCAAAGAAGCGGCGGCAAAGTCTGCGAAAACATCAGCTTCCCTACGCCGGTATTATCCGGGTCAGGTAATGAGGGTCAGACCTTCCGGTCAATCTCAGCAAAAGCACCCCTAGCGATTTCTATTTAACTGGCAACAAATTTACCTTACTTCCTGCCGGACGGTTTGTCAAGGTGATTTTTCATGCCCTCACAACAAAATCTCCTGCGAAAGGCAGAAGGAATAAATAATCTTCTCCTTCACCGGCTTTCCCGTAAGCCTGGCAAGTGCCCGGGCATAATAGTCCAGCTGCACCTTGTAGCGGCTTACCAGCTCCCCGTCCTGCTCCACGTGATCGGTCTTGTAGTCCACAACCACGAAGCTGTCCCCTTCCTCGAAGAAGACATCGATAATTCCCTGAATCAGCACCGTCTCCGTCTCCGGGAATTCGCTGTTCAGAGAGTTTGCGGGAAGCCCGAGAACAAAAGGCTGCTCTCTTTTCAGCCGCCCCTCCAGCGCCGCTTCGATCATTCTGCGGGCGAGGGAAGACTGAAAAAAGAGGGCCAGCTTATGGACAGATACGGACTGCCTCCACTGGGGATCCAGCTTTTCGCTGCGTTCCATCCCATCCATCTGTGCGGCGAGCTCTTCCTTAAGCGTTTTTCCCTGAAGGTTCAAAAGCTTCTTCAGATCCAAAAGCTCCATGACCCTGTGATAGGCGCTTCCACGGCCGCTGCCGGACATCCCCTCCTGCTGCCTCATAAAAGCCGGGATATAGGGAACGACTTCCGGCTCCTCGAAGAGCTGTTTTGTGAATGCCTGATCCGTCATAACGCTCCTGCCGTCTCCATCCCCGGGAATCTCCGTTGACTGATCCGATAAACGAGGGCCCCCCGCTTTCTTCAATTCTGACACGGTGGTTTTCACAAAAAGCTCTTTCAAATACTCGTAGGGATACTTTCTGTCAAACTTTTCCGACAGATATGTCATAATTTCGTTGTCCGGATCGGACAACAGGAGGTTTTGCTTTGCCTCCTGTGACCGGAACGCATCTTTCAGATCCGCAAGCTGGATATCCTGCGGATAAATCCACTGCGCCTCTCTCAAGCAGGGCAGGATAAAATCCAGAAAGCTCCCCGCACCGGCCAAGACAACGAAGGGAATTTTGCCAGGGACGCCCCCCGACAGCCCCGGCTCCCGCTCATTTTCCTTCTCCTGCTCCATAGACACCTGCAGCTTTTCGCAGTCGGGAACCACCGCACTCAGAAAGAGCTTCTCCCTGGCCCGGGTCATGGCCACATACAGAATACGCAGCTCCTCCCCCAGCACGTCCAGCCGCAGCTTTACAGAAACGGCCTGCCCGCGCAGCGTCTTACTCTGAATCCTCCGCTCCCTGTCAATGAAGTCCACGCCGACTCCCAGATCCACGTCCGCAACCAGGCGTCCCGTGGTGTCCTGCATATTGAATTTCTTGGAAAGGCCGGCCACAAAGCAGATGGGAAATTCAAGTCCCTTACTCTTATGGATGCTCATGATCCGGACCACGTCCGCATTTTCATCCAGGACATCGGCTTCCCCGTAATCCACCTGATACTTTTCCAGCTGCTCGATATACCGAAGGAAATGGAACAATCCATAATAGCTGGTGTTCTCAAAGGCGGCCGCTTTGGTCAGGAGCATCTCCACATTGGCGCACCGCTGCTCCCCCGAAGGCTTGGCGCAGACGTATTCCAGATATCCCGTCCTGGTCAGAATGTCCTGGATCAGCTTATGAATGGGTGTGTAGCGGGCCTTAATGCGGTACTCCTCCAGAAACGCAAGAAAGCCGGAGAGCTTTCGCCTGCCTTCTTTCTCCTCCTGCTCCGTCTCTTCCAAGGCCCTGCAGGTTTCATAGAGAAATTCTCCCCTGCCTCTGCTGCGGATCAGCGCTGCTTCCTCTTCCTCAAAGCCTCCGAAAAAAGACCGCATGGTTCCATAAAAAGGGATATCCTGCAGCGGATTGTCCAGCACATGGAGGAGCTGCAGAACCTCCCGCACCTCCGGAGCCTGAAAATAGCCGGTCCGGGAGAATACACTGGCGGGGATTCCCTCTTTTTCAAATACCTGCTTGAAATCCTCCGCCCACCCGGAATTGGTTCGAAGCAGGATAACGATGTCGCCGTATTTTGCGGGCCGCAGGGCTCCCGTCTCCCTGTCCGTAACCTGGAAGGTGCGGATGAGCTCACGGATCCTGGCCGCAATCACGGCCGCCTCCTGCTGCCTTGCGGACAGACGGCTCTCCTTATCCCTTTCGATCAGCAGAGTCTCGGTCTGGTTTTGTCCGTACTGCGGATAAACGGCCCCCGGATAGAGCGCCGCATCCTCGTCGTACTCCACTCCTCCAAGCTCCCCGCCCATGATCCGGTAAAAGAGAGCGTTCACACTCTCTATCACCTCCTGCCGGCTCCGGAAGTTCTGGCGCAGGTCAATGCGCTGTTTCGGGGAATCCTGTCTGGAGTACGAATTGTATTTCTCGATAAAAAGCTCAGGTCTCGCCAGACGGAATTTATAAATACTCTGCTTCACATCCCCCACCATAAAACGGTTGTAATTGCCCTCCTCCTCCCCGGATATGCTCTGAAGGAGAAGCTCCTGAACCAGATTGCTGTCCTGATACTCGTCGATCAGGATCTCATGAAAAAACTGCCTGTATTCCCTGGCCGCCGCAGTTGCCCGGCAAGTTCCGTCCTCCTGCCTCTGAACCAGAATATTCAGGGCAAAATGCTCCATGTCGTGAAAATCTATGACGTTCTCCCGGCGCTTTTTCTCATCCAGCATCCTTTTAAACTGCAGAACCAGGCTCATCAGCGTATTTACAGGAAGAAGCGCCGTTTCCATACGGCGGACGGCCTGCTCGGGACTGACGGAAAAAAAGCTTTCCCTGATCTCCTCAATCTTCTTTTTGGCCTCGCCGCGCAGCCGCTTCGCCCTCTCCCTGGCATCAGCGCTCACGCTCCCGTCCTTTTTGCCCGGCAGACGTCCGAAGCTGATTTTCCCGCATCTCTCGCTCAGCGCCGCAAAGGTTTCCGCCCTTGCAGCATCCTCCGCCATTTCCCGCTCCTTCTCCAGCAGTTCGCCGTAAAAATACGGGCCGTCCGGGCGCTGCGTTGTCTTTAACGCCTGATCAAGCAGACCGGCGCAGCCCTTTAGCGTCTTGCGGATATACTCCTCAAGATAGCGGCACCAGCCACACTCCTCCATGGCGGCAGCGTCCCCAACAGCATAATCCCCCATCCGGTCAGAAAGCCATTCCTCGGGCCAGGGATAGCTCTGGGAAAACTCATAGAGCCTGTCCACGTATTCCTCCAGTGCCCTGTCATTGCTTCCTCCCGTAAAATACTCCACACAGGCGCGGAAATTCTCGTCCTTCTCCCCGTATTTCTGTTCCAGAAGCTCCTCAAGCACCTCCTGCTTCATCAGTGTGAGCTCTCCCTCATCCGCAATGCGGAAGCCGGGATCCAGACCGATATCGTTAAAATTATTGCGGATGACAAACAGGCAGAAGCTGTCAATGGTTGTAATCTGCGCATTGTGCAGAAGCGCCGCCTGTCTCTGCAGATGGCGGTTTTCCGGCTCCCCGCTGAGCCTGCGGTCAATTGCCTGGCTGATCCGCTCTCTCATTTCCGCCGCAGCCGCCTTCGTGAAGGTCACCACCAGAAGCCTGTCGATATCCACCCTGCCCGTTTCTTCCGTGATCATCTTTATAATGCGCTCCACAAGGACCGCCGTCTTTCCGGAGCCTGCCGCCGCTGAAACCAATATATTCCTGTCGTGCAGGTCAATCACCTTCTGCTGCTGGGGTGTAAAGTTCACCGCCATGGTTCCTCTCCCCTTTCCGCCGTCTCATCCATCTCCAGCTCTTCCATCATTTTCATAAGGATCTCGTCCTGCGTAAGCTTTGGCAGAATCCGCCTCTCATAGCCTCCCACTCTGCCGTCATAGCTGCAGATCGCTCTGTAATCACAGTAAGTGCAGGCGCTCTCCAGTGTGTCCCCGCAGGGATTTATGGCGATATTTCCCTCCAGGATTTCTCTTCCCGTCTGGCGGATCCTGCGGCTCACAAACTCGGACACAATCCGGTAATTCTCCCTTGTAATCACACTGGATGAGGCCGCAAAGCTTCCGTCCTTTTTCCGCTCCACCGGCACCAGCAGGGATTTGTCTGAAAAGCTCCCGTCCAGAAGCCGGATCACCTCCTCATCCGCACTGACCACTCCGGTAGTGCGAAGATCCCGAAGGAGCCTTTCGTTGATCTCCTGCGCCGTCAGCTCCTTCTCCTCCTTTATCACCGGATCGCCCACATGGTAATACAAAAGAGCGGCAGGCACGATCTCCTTGTCCGGATGGTTTCTGCCCTCGATCTCCGAGGCCACGTTCATGTAGACCACCAGCTGCAGCTGCAGGCCGTAGTACAGGGCCGCAAGATCAAACTTGTGGTTTCCCGATTTATAGTCGATCACCTTTACATACACATGATTCTCATCCTCACAGGTGTCGATCCGGTCGATCCGCCCCTTAAGCTTCATCTTCTCCTCGTCCGACAGCGCAATATTCACCGCCTCCAGATTTTCCACCCTGGAAAAGGACATCTCAAAATGGGAGGGGGCAAAGGAACCGCCCCGCAGCTGGCTCTGCAGCGTGCGTATGGTGCGCTGCAAAATGCGGTAGATGCGCTCCGTCATATACTCATAGCGGGCGCTACTGTAGAGAATCGTCTCCCCATAGGCCGCCGCACAGCTATCCAGCGCTTCCTTGAGCAGCCGGTCTCCCTCCTGCGGCGGAAAATCAAACCAGGTATAGTGATTTTCGGAAAGCTTTGCCGCAAAAACCTCCAGAACGCCGTGGTAGAGATTTCCCAGATCCACCTGCTCAAAGCTGTACTCCTTACGCTCTCTGAGCATCAGGCCGTACTGCAGAAAGTGGGAATAGGCGCAGGCCGCATACCGCTCCAGGCGGCTTACGCTGTTCTCCAACATGCTTCCGTAAACCGCCCTGGATACCGCCCGGCTGAGGGGCAGGTGGCGGTATTCCGTAAACGCCGCCTCCACCATCCGGCCGGCAAGAGCGGCATACTCCTCATCCCTTTCATAAAGTCGAAGCAGGGACGCAATCTCCTTCCCGCTTCGGCTGTCCTGGTTTCCCTCTCCGTATTTTCTCAGCTCCCCGGCCAGGATTGACAGCCCGTCTTTCGGCCCCACAATCTGTCTGAAAACGGGCGGCTGATTTTCACCGTCCTTACCCAAAAAAGCATCCTCCTGTACGGTCTTAAGTTTCGGATAAAGCTTCCTCATCATATCGGCCAGATAGGAAGGCCGAAGGCTTTTGCCCTCGCTGCTTACTCTGGCATAGGACAGATGCAGCTGGTGGGAGGGCTTGGTCATATTGATATACAGATACAATCTCTGGATGTACATCTGCGCCCTGGGCGTGGGGGCGAGCTCAAACTCGGACCGGGAGAGAAATTCCCTGTCGATATCCGAGATGATCCCTCCCTGCCGGCCGCTTTTCGGAATATTTCCGTCGTTGACTCCCAGAAAAAACAAAACCTTCACCTGCTTTAGCCGGGTACGCTCCATATCCCCCACCACTACCCTGTCCACACTGCCCGGGATGATTCCGATCTCGATCTCTCCAAAACCGGCATCCAGAATATCCGCAAACTCCTGCAGGGAGATTTCCTCCTCCGAGAGCAGTCCTTCGATCTGTTCGAACAGCTCCATCACAAGACGGTAAATCTGGGCATATTCCCTGGCCTTATCCGGATTCCCTGCCTGTCGGAAATACGTTTCATATCCGGCAAGCTTTTCCTGAATCCTGGCTTTTACGATAAAATCATAGAGCACTCTCACGTGCTCCCCTGCGGTTTTGCGGTTTTCGAGAAGCGGCGAGAGCTGCTCCATCAGCTTTTGCCTGGTTTGGTTTATCTCCTCCAGGGCCCCGGCCTCTTTATCCCTGTCATTTTCTGCGGGAGGTCTGGTAAAGGCCTCGCTCCATTTCCTCTTGCCCCGGATTCCCATGGACAGCACGTAATTTTCCAACCGGTCGATCTCCATGTCCTCAAAGTCCGCAAGCCCGCTGCGCAGATAGTGAAACACCGCCTCATAGGAAAAATTCGAAAGACAGATTTTCAGACTGCTTCGGATAAACTCGATAAACGGGTTCAGTAAAAGTCCCCTGGTTCTGTCCATGAACATGGGAATGTCGTAGCGCTTTCCCTCCCGCTCCAGATAATCCGCATAGGTCTCCAGATCTCCCGCAACCACGGCGATATCCCGGTAACAGAACCGTCCCGAAAGCACCATCTCTTTCATGCGGATGCAGACCTGTCTTGCCTCCGACGCCGGGCTTGCCGCCTCCGTCAGGGTAACGCTCTGCCCTTCGCCCTCATACGGCTTTAAGGGATAGCGAAGCAGGTGCCTTTCCAGATGGGCAAGCTGGGGATTGTCCAAAAACCGGAAGGGAGGATCCTTTTTCATATAGATATCCTCCGCCCTGCCAATTCCGGCCTCCTTCGCCAGAAGGCACAAATCCCTCACCGTCTTTTTGCTTAGGTGAAACAGCTCCTGTTCTCCCTCCATCAAAAAAGGATCCTCCCCCGCCGCAATGGTGATGGAGAGAATGACCCGCCGTGCCAGTTCCATAAGCCGCCGGATCAGCCGGTTCTGGATGGGTGTGAATCCGGTAAACCCATCAAAAACAATGACACTGTCCCTGATAAGCTCCGATTTTTCCACCGCCCGGGTGAGCAGATCCAGGGTTTCCTCCGTGGTGATGAATTTGTCCTGTATATAGGAAAGAAATCCCGCATAAAGCGTTTGCAGATCCATGAGCTTGTGAGAGAGCGCGGGACGGCTCCTGGCGTAATCGGCAAGCTGCCCCACCTGCCCGGGATCAAGCCCATACTGCATAAACTCCGAGAGCGCCGACTTTACCTCGTGGATATATCCGATCTTGTGCAGGTTGGGACCGATCAGAGGCAGCTCCTGTCTCTTCCCGGCTGCAACCCTGCGCAGAACCAGGCTCTTTCCGGTATCGTCAAGAACCGGCTTTCCCGCAAATCCCGTCTCTTCAAAGACACGGTGGGCCAGCCTGCCAAAGCTCAAGACATCGATATTCATGATTCCCTTGTTCCTGCTGGCGTTTACCAGGTCAAACTGCGTCTGCATGGTAAACTGATCAGGGACAAGGAAAAGGAAGCTCCGATGGGGCTCCCTTTCCGCCCACTGTGTTATGTCCCGGTGAAGAGCGCTGCTCTTACCGCAGCCGGATGGGCCAAAATAAAATTGAAGCGACATGGTAAACCTCCCTCTGTCAGGTCAGTTCGCACAAAATCAGATTACGCAGCTTCCTGGTCAGTGTGAAGGTGCCTGCGTTTACCTTCTGTATTCCCATCAAAATCGTGAGCCTCTCTTTTGGGAAATTGGCAAAATAAGCGCCAAGCCAGCCGTCCCAGCCATACTCCCCTTTCTGGGCAAACACGCAGGACTGGGAAGGGTTTCTGCAGATGCGCATCAGATTGGCGTACGTAAAGCCCTCAAGCCCCGTCCATTTCTCAAATGCCTTCTGCTGGCACTTCATGAGACGCCCGCCTGTCATGAACCGCACGGTCCGGGGCTGCAGGATCCGCGCCCCCGCCTCTTCCCCCTCCATGAGCAGCATTCTCGCAAAGCGCATATAATCGTCAAGAGTGGAGACAAGCCCCGCTCCGCCTGCCTCAAAGGCGGGTTCCGAGCTCATATCACAGCGAACCGCCAGGTTATCCCCCTTATATCGCACAAGGCTGCGGCTTCCGTCTTCTCCTGTGATTGTCTCATAAGCCGCGGCAAGACGGTTTTGCTTTTCTGCGGGAACCCAGAAGGCCGTGTCCTTCATGCCCAAAGGCTCAAAAATTTCCTTTCGCAGGAACTCGCCAAACCGCTCCCCGGTGACAGCCTCCACCACGGCTCCCAGGATGTCGGCGGAGGTTCCGTAATGCCAGGATTCCCCCGGTACGTGGGCAAGCGGGCAGGCGGCTAACTTCTTTGCAATCTCCATGGTGGTCATCTCCTGCTGCGTTCCAAGGCGGCCCAGGGCTTCATCAAACACTTTATTCACAAGAAGGCCGGACGCCGTTCCCTCCTCCGGGTAGATCATCCCTGACGTCATATTCAGAAGATCGTAAATCCGCACGGGAGTCTCGCAGGGAACGGCCTCTCCTTTCCGAAACACTTTCACTTTTCCGTATTCCGGAATAAAATCCGACAGGGGCTGGCACAGGTCGATCATGCCTCTCTCCATGAGAATCATAATGGCGGCGGCGGTCACGGGCTTGGTCTGGGAATACAGACGCAGAATCGTATCCCGCTCCATGAGCCTGCCCGCTTCCCGGTCCGCCATCCCGGCCTGTCCGTAATACAGCTCCCTTCCGTCCTTCTCGACCAGCAGATTAACGCCTGCCACCTCGCATTCGCAGACCGCCTGCTCCATGGTCTGATGCAGTCTCTCAAAAGTATCCATCTTCGCTTTCTCCTTTTATTTTAAGATGTTGGTGGCAAAAGGTATTTTGCCCCCTGATGCCTGCGGATTGTTTCGCACTTCGTGCATGACCTTTTGACCCTGGCATCATATAAATGGTATCATTTCTTTCACGGATGTAAAAATCAAATCCGGCACCACGTCCGACTCCTCCGCATCTTTCTGATCCGCTTCCCCGCTGAGCACCAGGATCCCGGTATAGCCGTTGTTCACCCCGGCCGCCACATCCGTGTACAGCCGGTCTCCCACCATGGCGGTCTGTTCCCTGGTTGTCCCGGCCCTCCTGGCCAGATAATCCATAATATCGCCGCTGGGCTTTCCCACCACATGATCCGGATAGCGGAAGGCGGACGCATGGATGAAAGCGTGAATGGCTCCCGCATCCGGAATAAAGCCGTTCTCCGTAGGACAGTTGAAGTCGGGATGGGTGGCGATATAAGGCAGGCCGCTTCTGACAAAATCGCAGACCCGGCACATCTTTTCATAGGTCAGGGAAGTGTCAAATCCCGTCACCACCACCTCGGGCGTCTTTGCGTCCAGACAGATCCCCGCCTCTTCAAACTCTCTAGTGAGCAGCTCATTGCCAAGCAGAAATACTCTTTTCCCCGGATAGTTGCGCTTCAGATAGTCGATGGATGCCTGCCCGGAGGTCACGATCCTGCTCTCATCCGTGGAAAGCCCCATCCGCTCCAGTTTTTCCACGTAATTTGCCGGCCCCCTGGAGGAATTGTTGGTCAGGAAAATGTACTGCTTTCCCGCCCTCTCCACCGCCTTTAAAAATTCCAGGGCTCCCTCGATCCACCGCTCTCCCAGATAGACGGTGCCGTCCATATCCAGGGCAAAACAGGTAATCCGCTTTAATCTCTTTTCTCTGTCCTCGTTGACAGCCGGTAGATGATTCATACTTATACCTCTGTATTTTTCATTCACTGCGCAAAGCCTTAACGCTTCCATTTAAACCTTGAAGTTCACCTTGGTGTCAGAGGGGATGTCCTCGTCAAATTGATAATCCTTTCCGGGAAGCACCGCGTTCAGGACGATTCCCGTAAGCGCTCCCACCGCAAGGCCTGAGAGGCTGATGGTCACGGAACCGACAGTGAAGGCCACAGCGCCGGCCGCACTGAAATTAATGCCGATGGAAAGCACCAGGATGAGAGCCGCAATGATCACGTTACGGCTCTGGGAGAAATCCACCCGGTTTTCCACCACGTTGCGGACACCCACCGCAGAGATCATTCCATAGAGTACCAGAGACACGCCGCCAAGGGTTGCCGTGGGCATACAGGAGATCACCGCCCCAACCTTTGGAGAAAAGGCGAACAAAATCGCAAAAACCGCCGCAATCCGGATCACCAGAGGATCAAATACCTTGGTGAGGGAAAGAACGCCCGTATTCTCTCCATAGGTGGTATTGGCGGGCGCCCCAAACAGGGAAGCGATCATAGTGGCAAGCCCGTCCCCGGAGAGCGTCCTGTGAAGTCCCGGATTCTTGATATAATTCTGTCCTACCGTTGAGGAAATCGCCGACATATCGCCGATATGCTCCACCATGGTCGCCAGGGCGATGGGCATGATGGTGATCACGGAGGTGATCAGCAGAGAAACGTCCACATTTCCAAACAGGGAAAACACGGTATTTTCGTAATGAATGGGCAGGCCGATCCACGACGCCTCCCTAACCGGCGTAAAATCCACGTTTCCGGTGATTGCCGCAATCAGATAGGAGCCCACGACGCCCAGGATGATCGGCACAATCTTGACCATTCCCTTTCCCCAGATATTGCAGACAATCACAATTACTATGGCGATCACCGCAATCCACCAGCCTGCCGCACAGTTATCGATTGCGGATTTTGACAGGTTCAGGCCGATTGCTATGATAATGGGGCCTGTCACAATGGGCGGGAAAAACTTCATCACCCTGCCTGTCCCAAATATCTTGATCAGTCCCGCAAGCACCAGATACAAAAGCCCGGAGCAGGCAACGCCAAAGCAGGCATACGGGAGAAGCTGCGCCTCCCCGTTCGGTGCGATGGCCCAGTACCCGGCCAGATAGGCGAAGGAAGAACCCAGAAATGCGGGTACTCTTCTTTTCGTTAAAAAATGGAACAACAGGGTGCCGAGTCCGGCGAACAGCAGGGTGGTGGATACATCCAGACCTGTCAGCGCCGGAACGACAACGGTTGCTCCAAACATTGCAAACATATGCTGTAACCCGAGAATCAACATCTTGGGCACGCCAAGCTTTCTTGCGTCGAAGATCCCCTCATCTCCGACCATCACTTTTTCTTTACTCATTGCTACACAATACTCCTTTCCCATCTTTCCTATGTAGTTTCATTGCGCTTTCTCTATCTTATATTCTAACGGCATATCCGTCAAGAAAAGAATAGCTATCGGCATTCTTTTTTTAGTTTCCGGTACAGCACAAGATACATGGTGATAAAACAGGCAAGGCCTCCTATGGCGTTGGAGATGGGCTCGGCCAGAAATACGCCGTCCACGCCCAGCCCCCACAGTCTTGGCAGAACCACGGTAAGGGGCGCAACGATCACCGCTTTGCGCAGAAGGGAGAAGAAAATCGCCTGCTTCGAATACCCCAGGGCCGTGAAAGCGGACTGTCCCGCAAACTGAAAGGCCATAAAGAAAAAGCCGAAAAAGTAAAGCCGCAGGGCAGGCACACCGGCCTCAAGCATGGCCTTGTCTTCGGTGAATATGCCAAGAAGCAGGTGCGGGCACCGGATCACCGCAATCCACGCCAGCACCGTGTACGTGATGCCAAGAACCGCCGCAAAACGGATCCCCTGGCACACCCTGTCATACCGCTTTGCGCCGTAGTTATACCCGAGAACAGGCTGCGCGCCGCTGGTAAGTCCGCCCACCGGCAGGGAAAGAATCTCCCGCACGGAATTGATCACGGTCATAATACCCACGTACAGATCCCCTCCGTACAGTTTCAGAGTGCTGTTGCAGACAATCTGCACCAGACAGTTGGTCGCCTGCATGATAAAGCCCGCCATTCCCAGGGATACGATCTCCGACGCCAGCTTCCAGTCCACTCTCAGATTCTCTTTTCGGATGAGAAGCTGCGCCTTTCTGCCTGTCAGAAAGCGCAGAACCCACAGACATGACACGATCTGGCTCAGCACCGTGGCAAGGGCCGCCCCGGCGACTCCCATGTCCAGCCAGAAGATAAAAACCGGATCCAGAATCAGATTCAGCACCGCTCCCAGCAGCGTGGTCATCATCCCGATCCTGGGAAAACCCTGGGCGCTGATAAACCCGTTCAGCCCTGCGGCGAGCATACTGAAAACCGTTCCCAGCAGATAAATTTTCAGATAAGCGTCCGCATACACGTATGACGCGTCGCTTGCGCCAAACAAATAGAGAACCGGCCTGCGAAGCGTATAGCAGAAAAGCGTCAGTGCAAGAGAGGCCCCAAGCAGCAGGGAAAAAGTATTGCCCAGTATCTTTTCCGCCCGCTTTTCCTGCGCCGCTCCCCTCGCTATGGAAAACAGGGGTGTTCCGCCGGTTCCGAAAAGATTGGTAAAAGCCCCGATCAGCGTGGTCAGCGGAAAGGCCAGCCCGATCCCCGTAAGAGCCATGCTGTCCGCATCGGGCAGATGGCCGATATAAATGCGGTCCACCACATTGTATAAAAGCTGTACCAGCTGTGCCAGCATAAGGGGAATGGCCTGGTATATAATATTCTGCCAGACCTTTCCCCTGGAAAAATCGTTTGCCATGTGCTGTGCGACTCCTTCATTCTCTCAGATCTTCCTCGTGGCGTTTCTAAGCCACCTAAGCTCCTCGCCCTCAAAAAACGGGAACAGCTTTTCAAACACGGATTCATGGTACTCGTTCAGGATCTTTTTTTCCTTCTCGTCCATTTCTGATGCGTCGATTCCGTCCAGATCGATGGGCACATAGGTCAGATCCTCAAATTCCATAAACTGGCCGTATTCATTTTCAAAGGCCTTGCGGCACAGGAGCTCGTTTTCCGTACGCACCCCATGGCTTCCTTCAATATAAATGCCAGGCTCATCCGTCGTCACCATGCCCTCCTCAAACTCCCAGCCCTCATCGCTTCCCGCGGCAGGCTTGAAGCGGAAATTGTTGGGGCCCTCGTGAACATTCAGAAGATATCCCACTCCGTGTCCGGTACCGTGCTTATAGTCAAACCCCTTCTCCCAGAACACCTCCCGGGCCGCCAGATCAAGATTTACCCCTTTACAGCCCTTTAAAAATTTTATGCTTTTCAGACGCAGCATAGCCCTGGCTACCAGAGTAAAATGCTGCCGCATCTCCTGTGTGATCTCTCCCAGGATAAAGGTTCTCGTGATATCCGTGCTCCCCTCAAAGTAGTGGCCGCCGCTGTCAACCATGAGCATGCCCTTCGCCTGTATCTGCGCACAGCTTTCCGGGGTGGCCCCATAATGAATGATGGCGCCGTTCGCCCCGTAAGCGCAGATGGTGGAAAAGCTCGGTTCAATAAAGGAAGGATTCTGCGATCGAAGCTCTTCCAGATACTCTGCGGCGCTCAACTCCGTCATGGCGATTTTTCCCACGTTTTTCTTCAGCCAGTACATGAATTTTGTCACCGCCACGGCATCCATCAGATGGGCCTTTCGCAGATTTTCCCTCTCCGTCTGGTTTTTGACCGCTTTCATAAACGTTGTGGGGTTTGGCCTGTCAATAAGTTTCACGCCTTCCCCAAGCTCCTTTTTCAGGCGGTAATTGATCCGCTTCTCACAGATCAGAAGGGAGGCGTCCCCCTCCTGCCCAAGTCCCGCCGCATACGCATAAAATTCGTCGTAGGGCCTTAACGTGATATGATTTTCCTCGAGATACTCCCTCACATCCCCGTCAAAGGCATCCCGTCCGGCAAAGAGATACGCTTCCTTTCCGGTGACCGCCGCATAGGCAAGAAGTACCGGACAGCTTTTCACGTCATCTGCCCGGAGATTAAAAAGCCATGCGATATCGTCCAGTGTTGTCAATATATGTACCGAAGCACCCTCCGCCTGCATTTTGTCCCGCAGGCGCTGCAGCTTGTCCTGTGCGCTCTCCCCGCAATAACGCTCTTCAAGCACATAGACCGGGGTAAAGGACAGCTTTGGCCGCTCCTTCCAGATTCCGCTGGCAAGATCAAGATTCCAGATCACCTTACCGCCCTTCTTTTGCGCAATCCTTTCAAATTCCAGACCCTCTCCCGCCGTAACCACTCTTCCGTCAAACCCGATATTCCGTCCCTCGAAAAGCTCCCTCTCCACATATTCCTTCAGCTCGGGAACAGAGGGCTCCCCCATTTTCATAAGCGCGATCCCGCTTCCCTCCAGCTGTCTTGCCGCCTGGATAAAGTAACGTCCGTCCGTAAACAGGGCCGCCTTGTCCTCATGAACCACGAGGGTTCCCGCCGAGCCGGTAAAGCCGCTGAAATACTTGCGCACCATGAAATATTCGCTGACATACTCGCTGTTGTGATAGTCAGAGGTGGGAATGATGTAACAGTCGATCCCCGCCTCCTTCATCGCCTCCCTTAATTTCGCTAATCTTTCTTTTATCATGGTAAAAATCCTTCCTTTCCTTACATAAGTATACCCCATGACCACCTCTCTGTCATGGGGTTTTCCCTCTATTTTTTCATTTTGGGATTAAAAATCAGGCTTGCCAGATAGCCAAAGATCAGGGCGGCCGCCGTTCCCACCGCACCGGCTTTGAAACCTCCGGAAAAAAGCCCCATGAATCCCTGCTCGTCCACCGCTTCCTTCACGCCCTTCATCAGCACGTTCCCGAAGCCAAGCAGGGGAACCGACGCCCCGGCACCCGCCATCTCCACAAAGGGCTGATAAACTCCCAAAAAGCCAAGGGCGGCTCCCAGGCAGACCAAAAGCACCATGATCCTTCCCGGCATCATTTTCGTTTTCTCCATCAGAATCTGTACCAGGGCACAGATCAGACCTCCTATCCAAAAAGCGTTAAAGTAATCCATCACAACCTCCCGGTCTTCTTTTTGGTATAGTATGTCCATATCGCTTCTTTTTATGTAACTTTCAGACGGCGCCCGCCTTCTTTCCGGGAAGCTGTACAAGGATCACGGCGCCGAAGACAAGGCCGCACCCCGTCAGCTCTCTTCCGGTCAGGGCCTGCCCCAGGATCACCCAGCCAGCCAGCATGGAAACCACGGACTCCAGGCTCAGAATCAGGGAGGCGATGGTGGGATCCATGTCCCTCTGTCCCACCACCTGCAGGGTGTAGGCCACGCCGCTGGAAAGGATCCCCGCATAAGCCAGGGGGACAATGCCTTTCAGAAAAGCCCCGGCATCCGGCCTTTCAAAAACAAAGGCGAGAATACTTCCGATGACTCCCGCCGTCAGAAACTGGATGCAGGAAAGCTCCACCCCGTCCGCCTTCGGTGAAAAATAGTCGATCACCAGAATATGCACGGAAAACAAAACCGCACAGAGAAAGACAAGCGTGTCTCCCCTGCCAAGGGAAAGGCTCTCACTCATGCACAGCAGATACATGCCAAAAGCCGCAATTGCGGCTCCCGCCCAGACTTTTCCCGGTATTTTCTTTTTCAGAAAAATCCCGAAAAAGGGAACCAGAATTATGTAGAGGGTCGTGATGAATCCCGCCTTTCCCACCGTGGTATACAGAATTCCGTACTGCTGCAAAAGGGCTGCCGCACACAGAACCAGGCCGCAGCATACGCCTCCCGTGACCGTATCCTTCCAGCCCGAAACCGGCTTTCCCTCTTTTATTCCCCTGGTTCGGTTAAAGACGATCACCGGAAGGAGCACGGCGCTTCCCATAAGAAATCTGGCGCCGTTGAAGCTGAGGGGCCCCAGATAATCCATGCCCACGCTCTGCGCCACAAAGGCGGTTCCCCAGATAAAGGCCGCCAGAAAGAGCATCAGGCTGCTCTTCCACGATATCTTAGTTTCTCCCATCTTCCGTCTCTTCTCCTCCGCCGCATCTTTCGCTGATTTCCTCCACGATCTCTCTTATGGATTTCCCGTCACAGTCAATCGTGATGCTGGCATATTTTTCATAGAGCGGTACTCTCTCCCGGTACAGTTCGTAAAGAGTGGCGCCTTCTCTTAAGACCACGCCCCGCTCATGCAGATCTCCCAGCCGTCTTTCGATCTCCTCGCAGGGGAGACGCAAATAGATCACCTTCCCGATCCGTCCCAGATGTTCCATTGCCTCTTTCCCATAGACAGCGCTGCCGCCCGTCGCGATCACGCTGCGATCACGCTGCAGCGATGCGTTGATCCTGTTTTCCAGTGCAAGAAAACCCGCTTCTCCCTTCTCCTCAATGAGCTGGTGAAGCAGTTTTCCGCAGGTTTCCTGAATCACCAGGTCGCAGTCCGTAAAGCCGTATCCCAGCTTTTTGGCGAGCACCACGCCCACGGTGCTCTTTCCCGCCCCCGGCATTCCTGTCAGTATAATATTTTTCATTTTCCTGTCACAATCCCGTTCTTTTCTCCTGTGCTATTCCGCCCGGGTGATCACTTCCACCTGTGCGATCACTTCCACCTCACAGAGCACCTTTTTGGGAAGCTCTCTTACCGCCACGCAGCTTCTTGCCGGTTTCCCTGTAAAGTACTGCTCATAGACACGGTTAAAAGCCGCAAAGTCAGCCATATCCGCAAGGAAGCAGGTGGTCTTTACCACATGTTCAAAATCGCTACCGGACGCCTTCAGAATTTCTCCCACGTTCCGCATCACCTGCTTTGCCTGCACCTCGATATCCCCCTTAACCACCTCTCCGGTCTCAGGCACAATGGGAATCTGTCCCGAAGCATAGAGCATACCGTTTACCAGCATCCCCTGAGAATATGGCCCGATAGCCGCAGGCGCTTTTGTGGTTTCTACCTTTTTTAACATGAAAACATCCTCCTTCATTCGTCAAATTCCGCTGTCACGTAAAATCCCCTCTCGTTCTCGACCACGCTGGTCACGGTTCCTTCTCTGGCCCTCAGCCTTTCCCGGAAAGGGAAGTTTCCCGACATGGCCAGGGACGGGTCAATGGTATAATAGTAATTGCTCGGAAGCACGCCCTCCGTTATCGTTACCTGATCGCCCTCGCGCAACAGACCGGGGCGCTCCATTTTAAACTCCATTGTCCGCATATCCATGCCTCCTTCTTACGCGCATTTCTATTGTAATCAACTTCGGGCTGTTTTTCAAGCCCAAGTCGCCGTCTACATTCCGGAAAGAAAAATCTTCTGCGCAAAATAAATCAGGCTCCCCGCCGCTTTCCCCAGAGCCGCCGCCGTCACCGCAATCCCAAGTCCATGCCGGAACCCGATTCTTCTTGCGAGAATGGGAATGGAATTGAGCATCTCCGCAATGGCAAGGGCAAGACATCCCACAAACATGCCGGCAAAGAAGCCCCCGAACGCAAGCAAAAGCCCTCCCACCTCTTTCCAAATCATCACGGTCTGTTCCCCAAAAAATCCACGGGAAAGCACAAAAGCGCCCAGATTCCCATAGTCGGAAAACACGCTCAGAAATCCGCCTGAAAGAGTGCCGAAAATCACCGCCTCCTCCATGACAAAAACCTTTTTGGCAACATGCATTTTTCCTGCGAACCTGGGGATCAGCCCCACGGAAACCAAAACCGTAAAAACCCCTGCAGAGGCTAAAAACCCAAAAGAGCCCCCGCACAATGCGAGAAATATCCATTTAAGAAGCCTCAATGGTCTTTCCCTCCCTGTCCGCCGTCTCAATAAGAGCCTTATTTACATCCGTCTCATAAATCCGCATCTCCACCTCGATGGGCGTGGGATCCTTGGTGATCCTTCTTCCTCCTATATGGTTGAAAAACAGGATAATTCCCGCCGCAAGCCCAATGGAATAAGAAACCTCCAGTATACTGTAGCTGTCTGACGGATGCCCCATCACCATCTCATATATCCTGGAAAAAATTTTATTGATGCTGATATCATTGTGAAAAGCCATGATGGTAAAACCCGTGCCGAAAAAACTGATCATTGACACAAAGACAAGTTTAAGCATCTGGACCGGCCCCTTATGCCGTTTCACATCCACAAGCTCAATCAGCGTTGCGTTCTCTCCTATGTTTTCCACACTGACCCCCGGGCATTCCCGCTCGATCAGCTCGATCACCCAGAGAATACTCACCGCCTGACGCTTCTTCTCCTTCTCGCCAAACTGATGTACCTTAAGGCTTTTTGCCTTTGCGCTGATTTTGTCGTCCGCACAATAAAGGGAGGCAATGTCCTTCACGCACACGCGCCGGTCCATCACCTCCGCATTCTGTTCCGCCTTTAAATACAAAACCGCATTTGCCATACCGCCTCACCTTTCTTCCTCATTGTTTATGGCTAGTATGGCCTGTTTTCCGAATTCTATTCCAGCATAAACTGCATAATCACCGGGTCGTGATCTGAAAACTCGTACCCCCAGTCCATGTGGCTGTAATAATTCACCGTCACATTGTCCGATACAATAAACCCGTCCAGAGTCACCGTATAAGTGGTCTGCTCATTATAAGGCTCATTGGCGTTCCTGCAGCTGTTATGGACAATGTCCTCCGCATCCTTCGCTTCGTCAATGGCCATTCGAAAACCGGCGGGCAGGCTCTCCCTTGGAAAAGGATAAGCCCACTCGGGAGCCTTCTCATCCGTCTCGAACCGCAGATTATGGTTGAAATCCCCGCCGCAGATCACATAATTTCCCTCCCTGTAATCCGCCGCCATATCCTCGTAGAGCATGGCAAGCTGCCCTGTCCGGATTTCGTCACTGCTGCCGTAGGCGGACATGTGCATATTGTAGAGGCACAGCATTTTGCCCTCCTTTAAGGGAATTCTCGAAATGGAATAGCACCGGT
Source organism: uncultured Lachnospiraceae bacterium (assembly GCA_910579685.1). GTDB lineage: Bacteria > Bacillota > Clostridia > Lachnospirales > Lachnospiraceae > Suilimivivens. The sequence continues at coordinate 23,456 of CAJTVN010000040.1, forward strand.
CAAGATCCACCAGCTTGGCAAACGATTCCGATATGGGAAGGCTCCTGCGCATGGTATCCGTAATCTGCGCCTTGGAGTAGGTCACAAGCCCCGCCCTGTTAGCCCCGTGAGGCTCCCATGGCGGGAAAAACAGAAACGGAGAGTCGTAATTCTGGGCGTAAGTATAATAATATCCCTTGACAAACTGATTGAGCAGTTCCAGCTCGTCAATATGATAGGAGCGGGTTCCGTCCCGGTCCACCTCCTGCAGCAGAACGAAATCCGGATCCACGCTGTTGATAATATCCCCCGCTCCGCAGACCGCCGCCGTCACGCTCTCCTCATCCTTTCCCCGGGAGGATTTCCCCCCGTCCATGAAAAAGCTGTAATCGGGCCGGTATGCCCCGAAGCCGATATTGTAGGTCATAATAAAATAAGGCTGTTTCGTGGTGAATACCTCCCTGCCCTCAAAGTGCGAACTTCCACCGTTTCGTACCACCTCCAGGGTCAATTTGTCAGGAAGTCTCTCATATGCGGTAAATACATAAATGACATAGGCTCCGAGCAGGAACAGGAACAATACGGCAAGAACCCCTGCCCTTTTCAACACTTTTTTCATCTCATTCTCCCCTTTGCCGTCCGCAGACATCACATCATCATTATTTTTATTATAGCAAAAGGAAAATTGTGTGTAAACTACCTGCAGCTCACAAGCTCCACTGCATGAGCGATCCCGGGAATGCTCTGGCCTTCATTGAAGCTGGTCTTGCTCAGGAGTGCGCCTGTCGGAACGAACAGCACCCGTTTCCACTTTCCCTCCTCCAGCTGTTTCAAGATATAAGCCGAAAGCGTGACGGCACTGCAGCCGCAGCCGCTTCCCCCCGCGTGGGCGTCCTGGCTCTGATCATAGATCTCGATTCCGCAATCCATGTGAACCTTGTCGATCTCCATTCCCTTCTCCCTCATCATGTCAAAAAGCGCTTTCTGCCCCACGCATCCCAGATCCCCGGTAATGATCCGGTCATAATCGGAAGGCGTTCTCCCAAAATCGGACAAATGCTGGTAAATCGTGTCGCAGGCCGCAGGGGCCATGCAGGCTCCCATATTCATGGAATCCTTCAGCCCATAATCCACGATCTTTCCAATGGTGATCCCGGTAATCATGGCCCTGTCCCTTTTTCCCTTCTCACTGCTCAGGATGAAAGCCCCGCTTCCCGTAACCGTCCAGGTGGCGGAAAGCGGTCTCTGGTTCCCGTATCCAAGGGGAAACCGGAATTCCTTTTCCGCACTGGCAAAGTGGCTCGATGTCACACAGGCCGCATACTGGGCCATTCCCCCGGCAATCATCGCCGTTGCTGCAGACAAAGACAGGCCGCAGGTGGAACATGCCCCGTAAAGCCCAATCAGTGGAATCTCAAATGATCCGAGCCCAAAACTGCTTGCGATCGACTGTCCCAGCAAATCCCCCGCAAACAGAAACCGGATATCCTCCTTTTGCAGGTCCGCTTTGCCGATTGCCAGCTGCAGCGCTTCCTTTTGCAGCGTGCTCTCCGCCTGCTCCCATGTATCGCATCCGAATTTATCATCCACTCCCACCATATCGTACAGATCCCCAAAGGGTCCCTGCCCTTCCTTTGTCCCCGCCACGCTGGCGCTGGCCCGGATATAAACCGGTATCGGTATCTTTATGCTCTGTCCTCCCTGTTCAAAAATGGCGCCTCTGTTATCGTCCATAAAAAACCTCCAGATAAGATTACTTTTGGGCTTAGTCTCTCTGATCCGGAGGATTTTATTCATTGGACGCCGTGGGAAAGCAGGAACTCCTTCCAGAGGTCATTGTACATGCCAAGCAGATGGATCTGGTCATGGGTATAATCCGCTGTCAGATTTCCCTCCTCGTCGCACACCGCCTCATTGACGTCAATATAAAAGATCTGCTGGTTGTCAGCCAGGGTCGCAATCGCATTATTTCTTGCATTAATATTATTGTTATTAAAAATCGCATCCGAGGAATGCTTCTTTCCGGATACCCTCATGATTCCCTGGATAAATATCTTTGCATCCGGCGCAAGCTCCCGAAGCCGGTCTATGACCTCCGTGTACTTTTCCATAAAGTCCTCCGTGGTTCCCCTGCCCAGCTCGTTAATACCTGCCATAATATAGATTTTGCCGTATTTCCCGGAGGCGAGCACCCCCTCAACCGTTCCCTTTCCCTTGAAGTTCTCCTCCATCATCTTGTAGATCGTAAGGGAGGTCTCACAGAGAAATTCCCCATGCTCCGACAAATCCGTGTAATCCCGAAGCCCCACGGTTCTGGAATCCCCGATAAACAGGGCGTCGTCAAAATAGCTCTCATCCACCCTGGAAAATTCATAGGTGCCTGCCCGGATGACCCCGGCATCCCCGTAAATGTCGGCGGAAATGTGGTTCAGGTACTCCTCCCTTGTGCTCTCCCGAAAAGGCTCCAGCCGCTCAAGCGCCGAATGCGCCCTGTCCGCCGCCTCCGAAACGCTGGAAGCCGCCTCCAAGCTTGCGGCAAGCAGTGCGCCGCCCTCCGTCTCGGAGGCCGTGTCCCGCTCTGCGCCGGTATCCCCGGACTCCTCGGGAAAGCTCTCCGGCCTTTCTTCTGGCAAAGCCGCCGTTGTCTGCACCGCCTCCTGCGTGAAAAGCTGCCAGGGATAAATGTCATCGTTCAGTCCGGTAAACAGGATGGATAAAAGAGGAGCCTTCCAGGGATCAAAGGTCTGTTCCCGGTAGATGGTTTTTCTCCCGCCTGCCGCCGCCGCGGTAAACAGAATTCCGGAAAACAAAAGAATCACAAACAGCGGGCTTTGTTTTATAAGCTTTATCCATTTCATAAAAACAATCTCCTTATTCCCTACCAACCGTTAAAACTTAAAATACATAAACGGATTTCCCGCACTGCTTGACATAAAGTACACACAGTACCAGAACACCGCCGCAAGAAGCAGGACAAAAACCGGGTTCTTTTTATGCTTTTCATAAAAATGGAAAACCCCGGGTATACACAGCACAATCCCTGCAACAAACAGACCGCCGTAAGTCTGGGAATATCTCACGATATCCTGGGAATTGACCGCAATCCCCTCCCCGCCGATAAACGGAAAAAGCCTTCCGAAATAGATTCCAAGCTGCCGCAGGTCCGTGATGGCAAACACCACCCAGGTCAAGGGGATCAGCGCCAGCACATACAGATTTCCAACCACAGGAATCTTTGACAGGGCTTTTCCGTAGAAAACCTTTTCCAGAATAATGAAAATCCCCAGAACCGCTCCCCAAATCAGAAAGTTTGGTCCGTTTCCATGCCAGATTCCGGTGAGAATCCATACCAGCGCAAGGTTCAGGAGCATCCGGCTCTTTTTGCAGCGGCTCCCGCCCATGGGAATATACACATAGTCCCGGAAAAAGCTTCCCAGCGTCATATGCCATCTGCGGTAAAACTCACTGATGCTTCTGGAAGCATAAGGATGATCAAAGTTTTGTATAAATTCATAGCCCAGCATCACCAGAATTCCCGATGCCATCAGCGAATAACCCCAGAAATCAAAATACAGCTGCAGCGAATAGCCTGCGGCCCCAAACCAGGCAAGGGGCGTGGAAATGCTCTGAAACCCGATCATCTGAAGATCATTCCACAGAATTCCGATTCTGTCCGCCAGAAGCACTTTCATCCCGAGGCCGATCACGAAATACTTGAGGCCATCCTCAAACTTCTCCGGGCCGCACTCTCTTCTTGCGCCGAACTCCCCGTCGTCATAACGCATGATCGGACCGGAAACCACCTGGGGAAACATGGTAAAATACAGGGCTGTGGATTTCAGATCCGGTTTTTCCCAGATATCCCCCCTGTACATATCCACCTGAAAAGAAATCATCTTAAAAATATAGAAGCTGATTCCGAGAGGGAGCAGGGAGCTGTCAACAAACGTACTCAGGCCTTTGAACAGCGCAAGCACTCCCACATCCAGAATCAGGACAAAAATAAGCAGCCTTTTTCTTTTAGCCTTCTGCAGGGGAAACATCTTGTAGCCGCCTTGCTGCTCCTTTATCTTCCTTCCAACGAAATGATTCACAAGGGTAAGCGTAAGAAGGAGAAGCAAAAACACCGGCTCGCCCATTGCATAAAAAAGAAAGCTTCCCAAAAGCAGGACATAATCCCTGCCTCTTGAGGGAACCACATAATAAATTACTAAAAAAACCGGCAAAAACCGAAATATAAATTCCAAACCCGCAAAATTAACCATATCATCCCACTCCTGCCTGACCCGTTAATCCGATGGCCTTTTATCTGTCCGTACCTAAATGATTTTATCATTTTCTGCAAAATTCCACAAGGAGCAGAGTTTGAATAAAAATGAAAAAATAAGCAAGAATAACCATATAGACAGGAACCATTAACGGAAAGGAATTATTTATGAACGAGCAAAAGTCATCCCAGCAGCTTTCGCTGGAAAAGGATTACGAAGAATATGTGAAAAAAATCACCCCAACCCACAACCTGCTGCTCCAAATGCTGAAAGCCTTCATCACGGGCGGGATTATATGCGTCCTTGGGCAGTTCCTCCTTAATTACGCAAAAAACTCTCTTGGAATGGACAAAGACACGGCGGGAAGCTTCTGCTCTCTCGTCCTTGTCCTCACAAGCGTGCTTCTCACCGGTTTTAATCTGTACTCGCCCATCGTAAAGTTCGGCGGTGCGGGCGCCCTGGTTCCCATCACAGGCTTCGCCAACTCCGTGGCCTCCCCCGCGATCGAATACAAAAAGGAAGGGCAGGTCTTCGGTGTGGGCTGCAAAATTTTCACCATCGCGGGCCCCGTGATCCTGTATGGGATCTTCACCAGCTGGGTTCTGGGGCTGGTTTACTGGATCGGGAAAGCATCGGGGATTTTATAAAAAGGATCCATCTGTGCGTTCGGCATGGGTGGATACTTTTTATAAGTGCTATTTTCTGTTTTTTGTTTTTGTGGTTTTGATTCCTTTTGCTAATAATATTAATTAGTGATTGCGAAGCAGAAAGTTACGAGAATATTCAGACAATATTTCTCCTCAAATCCTGCTTCGCCAAGCATTCCATCAAGCCCAGTAAATAAGAAGTCAGTCGAGCAAAGGCTCTCCTGCCTTCTATGGTCTTGATTTCATGGCTAAAGCTTTTCGCAGAAAATATTATCTGGATATTCTGTAAATTTACAAATTTAGCACTCACCTGATAATATCAGGCTACCAAAAAGCTTATAAGAAATAGCGTTAGAAGCAGAAAAACAAGACAATATAATAAACTTTATAGGGCAGGGTAATAATTTAATGATTTACTTCCTGCTCTTTATTGCACCTTACGTTTTTCTGAATTATAATATTGATATGTAAAAGAAATGACAAAAATAACAATGAAGTGATGATATAAGACAAGTGGAATATTTTATTGTGTTATAATTACTTTAAATCTAGTACATAAATTTGGATTGCTTTAATAGTTTAGAAAGAAAATAAAAGGAGGTTGGGGAACAGATGGATATAAATACTGCTATTAACTGTGCGTTGGAAGGAAATGCAATACTTTTTGCTGGATCTGGGTTTTCCTATGGAGCCAAAAACCTTAATGGCACAAATTTTAATACCGGAGATGGTTTACGGGATATTATTGCAAAAGATTGTGGAACACCATCCCAACGACCTTTATCTGTAGTATCTGAATTTTATATTTCGGAAAAATCAGATGATGAACTAATTGCACTGTTAAAAAAAGAATTCACATTATCAAGCATTGAAACATGGCATAAGATTATAATGTCTATTCAATGGAAGAGAGTTTATACTACAAATTACGACTCTGTAATTGAAACTGCAGCCGCTAATAATTCAAAAAAATGGACACCAATTGTTTTATCAAAGGAAATTTCAAATGCAGATATCAACAGTGCGTGTGTTCATTTAAATGGTCATATTGATTATCTTGATCGGAATACATTAAATACCGAATTTAAACTAATTGATAAGAGTTATGAGTGTGACATCCTGGAAGGAAATGAATGGTTTGATCTGTTTAAGGGAGATTTGCAATCAGCTAAAGCAATAATCATTATAGGTTATTCCATGCAATATGATATTAACATAAAGAGGCTTCTAGGTGCACCAGCTATTAGAGATAAAGTCATTTTCATTGATGCCCCCTCTCCCGATCCAATAGATAGAAAAATATTGGAAAATCACGGTACATGTGAATTTATAGGAATTAAAGTATTTGCAGACAAGGTAAAGGAGATCCAGAAAAACTTTGTACCCAGTCTAATAGATGAACAATTTAACAGTTTTTTACATGAATACCGGGAAACTCTTACACCATATTCTGTTTCTTTTAGTGAATTGAACAAATTTTATCGCAAAGGTATATATAGAGATCCTCTTTCTCAAAAGAATCACGGAGAATATGAGTATCTATTATTAAGAACCGCTGTTAATACAGTGGTTAGAGAGTATAGAAACAAAAAGGTTTTTTTAGCAACATCCGATTTAGGTAATGGAAAGACGGTATTTTGCCAATTAGTCAGGAACGAATTACGCACCTGTAATGTGGATATGTTCTTATTTATACATCAATATAATGATTACGATAAAGAAATTCAGCGAATTTGTAGTAACCAAGGCCACAGTGTGGTAATCATTGATGATTATAAAGATAAAATGGAAATATTAAAAAGATTTAAATATAATGGAATTAACAAAGTAACATTCGTATTAACTGCAAGAAAAGCAGTAAATCCAAGCTATCGAGTACTAGTTGATAAATTAGGAATTGCAGAGACCGACATAAAACCATTATATTTGGATACTTTTAATCCCGAAGAGGCTGAAAAATTAAGTAATATTATTGCAGATAATAAATTATACACAAGTGATATGACCGATATATCTCCTAAGGGAATAGAAAATTACATCCGAAACAAATGCCATTGTCGATTTGCCGACATGCTGTTAGAGTTTTATAATTCTTCTGACATAAAAAAACGTATATTGGACACTTGGAGTAAAAGTGAGAATATTTCTTTGTCTGTAAAAAGGCTTGCAATTTTATCGCTTATGAAATCTGTAATGGGAATAGATTTCAATTTTACAGAAATGTTAAATTTATTGAAATTAGATTTCGCTACTATTGTTGCAAAGGAAAGTGAAGCGATAAACGAGTTTTTTAATATTAACGATAATGACGTTGCAATAAAGTCCTCTATAGTAGCGAGAGAATTACTGAGATCCGTCATTGGGTTAGAGGCTCTAGTAGACACGATGAAAGCCATAATAATTGAATCTGACAAAGAATATCTTGTAAGTGGTAAACATTTCGAATTGTTGAAAAATTTGGTTTCGCATTCTCATTTTAGACTATTTAAAGATGACGCTAAAACCAGGGAGATTGTTTCTTCATTTTATGATAGTATACGTAACCTCTCCTTTTGCCAAGAGAATACATTTTTTTGGGAGCAATTTGCTTCTGCATGCATTGAAGCAAGGGATTTCAATACGGCCAGTCAATGTATAGAAAACGCCTTTGCCATAGCGAAACGTAACCCTGTATTTATCCCCTATCACGTTGAAACCATAAAAGCCAGATATATTTTAGAAAAATTAATTTTTGATAATATAACGGGAAAACGACCATCTGCAGAAGATGCGATATGTTCTTTAACAGAATGCCATGAAAGGCTTATGAAACATTTTTATCATCCGGACAATAATGTAGGTTATGTATTTAGGGTAGGTACAAAATACGTAGAAGTGTTCAAACTCTATAAAAATGAATTTGATACCAGACAAAAAAGCATTTTTACGGAAAAAAGAATACAGATGTTAAAACTAATGAAAGAGCAATTAGCGAGTACAGAAATTATTAACGTTCCACTAAATAGTTGGATAACAGAATTAGAACAGTGCACATTTTAATGGTTGCAAAAAGGAACTTTAGACACAATATGAACGAATATAAAGGAGATGATTGTCCTGCTGACATCCGGAAACGAACTGGAACAAGCGAAAAAGTGCGGATACAAGACCGCCATCACGGATATTGCAATTAAAAAAGTGAAGTATATTAAATACAAGGACTTAACAGATGAGCAGAATGCAATTATGCAGAGACTGGCAAAGGAAGTATTGTTTCTTTCGCAGACATGCAATAACAGCAATGAAGTAGCAATTACCTGTGATTTAGGATCATTAAACCCTTTGGAATGCTATGGTATTTGCTTAGGTGATGAGCATAGCGTGGATGTCTGTTCTGATACACAATCTAATCATTTAATTGTCTCGGCAAAGATATGCACAGTTGTAATTCTTCATAATCACCCGTCTTTACAGACGTTTTCACTGGATGATATTAGGTTTTTTGTGGCAAACAGAGGAATTTCTATTCTGGTTGTTGTCAGTAATCAGGGGAAAATCCACTATTTATACAAAGACAAAAAATATTCTGAGAAAGAAACCATTCAACTGTTCAATGAATGTGTAGACGGATTAAGTTCTTTATCCACAGTCAGAGATCGCTATCTTAGCGCACTATCCTTTTTAGCAAGGTGCAGCGAAACAGGATTATTTTATAGTTAGGAGGGATTGTTTTATGAACAAGAACTATGTATTAAACGATTTAGAATTTGATAACCTTCCTATAGAGATCATACCTTCTTCTAATAGGGAGGAATGTGATCAGGAAGAATTGCAAAGGAGCCGGGCGAAGAATCGGGAGCTCATTGAAAGAATGCGAAACGATAAAAGATATAAAGAACTGATGTCTGTGACTTAAAGGGAGTACGATTGAAACAGATAATGTGCAACTGCTATGCAAAAGGGGTATCCGATTGCATAGCAGTTTCTTTTAATTGTCAGCAAGTTCAGTCACCCGGTGTTTCATATGTGTTTTTCTGTAAGCGCTTAATTTAGGGGTGGATTTCAAACAGCTTGTCGTTATGCGATAATGGTTACAAAGATGCAAGCATTTTACCATGCAAACTACTTGCATGCTTGCAAATGATTCAGTGTAAAGGAGATGACCATTATGCGTGCTGTCAGAAAAACTTCCGAAGAACAATACCGTCTGGTCATGGAATGCCGTCAGAGCGGCCTGACTGATTGTGACTGGTGCAGGGAAAACGGAATTAATATCAACACCTTTTATGCTTGGGTGAGGCGTCTCCGAAAAGAAACCTGCCATACGATTCCAGATCCCGGCAGACATCATGCGGACAACGGCATTTGTGTCAATGAGGTTGTCAAGGTTGAGATCCTTCCAGAG
>CAJTVN010000041.1 GCA_910579685.1 uncultured Lachnospiraceae bacterium
AGCTGACGGGGCATCAAACTTGCAACGCAGCAGAGCGCAACATATCTTTGATATGTGGGGTATTGGCCCTTGCGGCAGTCGCCATACAATAGAAAGCAAGCTTTCTATTGTCATGAATGTGCATACAAGCATGCCCGCTTGGCTCGTTGCACGCAAGCAATTTATGCAGTTTCATTTCATCAATCACTTCTCCAGACTGGCGCTTATATTCGTCATAAATATATTAACATCAATGATTCCACTGACGTTCTCCTGGTGGAACGCTCCACCAGTATCCTTTAAGCTGGTAGTTTTAACCAGAAGCGTTCCTCCGAATGATTTACTTTTCTACAATCTGTGATAAAAAGTTTATCCAATATCTTTTTGTCATATGTTTCCTGCCATCATCGTCAATCGTTTCAAGCGCGTTTTCCCAAATGCCGCCGTTCTTTTCTATCACCCTTGCCGAGGCAAAATTATCTTCATCGCAAGTGACCAATACCTTGTCAAAATGAAAATTTTCTTTTGCATATTGCAGAGACAATGCCAGTAATTTTGTTCCATATCCCTTAATTTGCTAAATCTCACTTCATAACCTATATGCCAGTCAGACAGAAACAGCCTGTCTGCTAAATAGTGTCTTATATCTGTACAGCCGATAAATTTGTTATCGGTTACCAACCATAACATAGAAGAAGGCACACGTTCCGGCGGTATATCTATACCGTTTCGGTATTTACAGGCAGTTTCAATTACCGTTTCGGGAGGACATAAGCATTCATCCATACCTGCTCTGAAATTGACATCTTCATTATATGCTTCAATATAAGAATTCAGGTATTCTTCACAAGGCGTTATCAGTCTAAGATTTTCCGTTTTCACCTCCGGCCAATTTCAAGTGCTTACTGTATGGTGTCAAGAAATCATCAATATATAATCAGTCTTTTAACCACAATTCATATGCCTTTTCCCATGTATCTAACATAAAAGGCCGTCTTTTATCATCAATTTTATCGGCATATTCCTCCGCAAATCTAAGGAAGTAAAACATATGCTCTCTGGCTGTTCTCAGCTCCTGAATAATGATTTTACTCCATACATTTGCTTTTACAAATTGGTCACTTTTTACCAGAATATCTATATATTCCTCCATGTCAAAAGGAATACGCCTTTCTTCCGCAATGATATTTCCCGTGTCCGAAATATCAAGTATTGTATACGGAATACTGCCAATCACCCCATCCATCGGCAAACCGCAAGAACCTGGATTGATTAAAATGGTTTTCCCATCTGTCGATTGATAGCTCCACTGAATATGGGAATGACCAAATATGTACACACCTTGATCCAGCTCTGAGAAAATCTGTTGAAATCTATCATTGTTATCAAAATAATTATGTATATCCGCCCGAAAAGAATCTGATGTGATATCTTTGTCCTTGTATCTTTTTGCAACTTGTCGTGTTGACCATTCTTTATGCTCACAATCCGCAATGAACTCCTCAGACGAATGTGCTATGTGTAGAGCAACATCATTGCACGTAAATTTGAGCATATTGGGCATCGACAGTATAAAATCGAGATTATCCGCACTAATAGCCCGATAGCCGTAATATGATATTTGCATCTGCCCGTCAGTCCACGTTTTTTGATCTTTATCAACAAGATTTTCTAAATATTTTTCTTCGTTTCCCCGTATAATATGCTTTTTATCTAAACAGCGTATTCTTTGAATACATTCATTGGGATAAGGATTACTAAGACAATAATCGCCAGCAAAAATAAAGTTCTCTATATTATTATTATCTGCATCTTCCAGCACCGCATTCAATGCCGGAAGATTTCCATGTATATCTGAAATAATTGCAAATCTCATATTCACCACCTGTTTAGAAAATTCCTATTTGTCAAATTGTCCAGCATCATTACTTTATCACAAACGCACACACAATTCTACTAAAGAATTTCTGAAAATTTGTGCGCTCACATAAAATCTCCGCATCCAGACAATTAGAAAGGCAGCGTATCATACGGAAAATGAGCTCGTATTTTTTTATATAAATGTGTAAGGTATCATATGATAATAAAGTATGTTATTCTAAACCACGGAAATGGAAATACAGCAAAAATATTTATGGAAAGATATCCTGACATGGAAGTAACTATTCCGCTGACCCTGGAGCATGAAAAAGAATTGCTGCAAAACGCAGGATTTTCGATTGAAAAAGTCTTTGACAATCCTGACGGTGCAACAATTATGGCAGCCGGAAAAGGAAGAACCTGAAATTCTATCAGGTGGAGGTTCTCTTATGAAAATTGAAACGCAGCGATTGCTGATTCGAGATGTGACAACAGAAGATCAAATACCATTTGTTAAAATGGCTGCAGACGGAAGCCTAAATGATTGCGGCTTTGACAGAGACTGCGGTCATTGGATCGCAAAATGGACAGACGAGGCAAGAAGCTTGGCCCTTAGGGATAATCCCCATACGGATTATCTGGCTTATACGATAATCTTAAAGTCTGAAGACGCAGTAATCGGCTCTGTTGGATGCTCCTATTATGAAGACCTTCAAAAAACAGGTATTACATATTTTATCGGGGCACAATATAGAGAAAACGGATACGCAGTTGAAGCAGTTAAAGCATATACCGACTATTTTCTCAATCATTATAGTACAAAAAGAATGATTGCGACAGTGAGGGACGAAAACACACCGTCTTGGAAAGTGATTGAAAAAGCAGGATTTATTTTGAGCGAAAAGAGAATGTACAAAGATCTAAACGATTCCGAAGAAACGTTATATCGCTTCTACGAAATCGTCAGATAAAAACCGGACAGAATTTTCCACTCTGCCTTTAAAGGTTCACTGTTCCAGCTTTTCCCCGATCCTGTTCTTCTGATCCTCAATCTCGTTCAGTGTCCTGGAGCTCTGGGCGTCCTGAGCGATGGCACGCAGGATCAGATTCACATCCTCCGGGGAAAACATTCCGATGGCCTTTGCCAGATCATCGATATTATCCCGGTTCACCCGAAGACTTCCGCCCCCGGAAAGAGGGATATTCAGCACGTCCTTTGGATTGCTCATGTCTCCGAGACAGATGGAATTCGTCTCATGGTCGCACACAAATACCACTCCGTTGTACTCAATAATTCCGTTCCTCTCAAGGGCTTCATAGGGAACCTTCCTCCCACCTGTCTGAACTTCCCGTGATCTCTCCCCCGTGTGCGTCCCAAGAGATTCCCTGAGAGCCCCGTCAAAGGAAAGTCCGCCTTTTTCTAACTGCGGTCTTTTTACCGCCCATCCGGCCATATACTCCTGTCCCGTTCCTATTACTGAAATCATCTTATCCTGCCTCTCCTTCTTAACATCAAATTCCCGCCGCAAGCTTCCCGCATTCCGAAAGGATCACTCCGCCTCCTCCCCGGACGCAAACAAAAGATTCCCAAGATTCAGGGTCTGCACCAGTCCCTCCGCAAAAACCGCCTCGTCGAAGTCTCCCCGTCTTATGGCCGCCTCCTGAATCACCCGCTTCTGGATTTGCTTCTCCTTGGCGGCTTCCTGACACTGCTTCATATATTTCTTAAAACGCTTGCATCTCTTCTCCCAGAAGCTCTCCTCAGCCTCCTCGTCATAGAGAATGCCTCCCCTTCCGCCCCGAAAGCCCAGATACCAGCTGTCTCCCCGGTACTCCTGCCTGGTGGCTCCGAAGCGGTGGACCGCAAAGCTCTCACCGGCCACATCCGCCCAGGGATCCTGATAGGAAAAATCCTTCCTAAGGACGTCAAGCACCCACCTTTCATACTCCGGATCCTTTTTCATGGCCTCAAAGCCGGCGTCCGATATATGGACGCAGACCGAGCGCATCATCTGGGAGGGATGCATGGGAATCCTGGATATCTTTTCATAGATATACTGTTTGTATTCGTCCAGGGACATGTTGTCCCGAAACGCGGCCTCCACTTTTTCCGCAGCCTCGGCCCTTTCGCTTGACTCCTTCTCCGCCACCAGACTGCCAAAGTCTTTCCTTTCCCCGATGCCGGAACCGGAAGCCAGGCTGTTTAAAACCCCCGCATAAGTCCTGCTCATATAATTGATATACAGATCATTGTTCGCCATAAGCTCTCCCCCTCAAAAACGGCTGCCCGCCTAACTGCGGATGAACGCAAAAAGAGCCCATTTTCCTCCGGCTCTCAATCCTTTGAAAACGCGCTCTCCATAGCTTTGCCTATACTACCCTTTATATCGAACCAAACAGAGAACTTCTTTAGACAAATGAAACCAATTACAGCAAAGCTGTAATCAAATTTTCTCCTGAAAAGCCTGTCACAGCTTTTTCACCACCTGATTGTATCTGGCAACAAAAAAGAATTTGGCAAAGGTGGACAAAAGCATCAGCAGCACGTCCCAGAGCAGGAAATTGTAGATGCCCTGCACGGAATTGTCATACCACTTTTGGCCGGTCCATATTTTACCTCCAAAATAGACAAACAGGAGAAACAAAACCGCAATCAGCAAAAAGAAAAGCCGGAAGCTGTTAGCTATCTCCATCGGCTTTCTAGCCCTCGCCAGCTTTTCCCTCTGCTCCTTGGTCAAAGCCCCTTCGGCCCCCTTTTTCTCCGCATCCTTCGTTCCCATTCCCGTACCGACTGCCACGACCACACACTCCTTTCCAGCGGGAAGCGCACAGGCACGCACCGCCTTTCGCCGTCTACTCCAATACCTTTTTCAGTTCATCCATAAACGTGTTGATATCCTTAAACTCACGGTAGACGGAAGCAAACCTCACATATGCCACCGCTTCCAGATTCTTCAGCTTGTCCATGACAAGCTCGCCGATCACCCGGCTTGAAATCTCCCGCTCTTCCCGGTTAAAGATCTCTGTCTCCACCTCGTCCACCAGCTGATTGATCTGATTAATGCTGACCGGTCTTTTGTGGCAGGCCCTGAGCACTCCCGCCTCGATTTTGGAGCGGTCATAGGTCTCCCGGTTATCGTCTTTTTTGATGATGATAAGAGGAATCGTCTCCACCTTTTCATAAGTGGTAAAGCGTTTATCGCATTCGTCACAGGCCCTTCTGCGCCGGATGGAGCTGTTGTCATCAGCCGGTCTTGAATCGATCACTCTTGTATTCTCATGGCCGCAAAACGGACATTTCATAATCTGCCTCCCCCTTAATTATGCCGTTGGGATCAAAAGGTATTTTGACCCCTGATGCCTGCAGATTGTTTCGCACTCCGTGCTTTTACAATATGAAGATAGCATCATTATATTCTGCCTTACAGATTATGTCAACCGTTTTCCGTACAACCGCCCCCGCCTTACAGTTATGGTTCGCCCGCAGGGAAAACTGCGGGCGAACCATGACCTCTCAGTAACAGATATCCACGATAATAATGTCTGGCCCGATCTGCTTGATATCCCTGTAGGGAATGCAGTAATCCGGCTCGGTGTTAAAAAAATTGCAGAACTTGTTTCCGCCCGGTACAATCACCTTGCAGATCTGGCCGCAGCACTCGTCAAACTCCAGATCGTTAATTCTTCCAAGCTTTTTGCAGTCCCGCAGGTTTATGACATCCTTGGCCTTCAAGTCAGAAAAACGCATCATATTTTTGTCTCCTTTTCCTCTATAGATTATTATATGCCGGAAGGTTTTGGCACTGTCATTTCCTTTTTGCAAATCGCACGGCTCATGAATATTTTTCGTCTGTTTTGAGAATGATTTTATTATCAGTCAGACCAAGGAGGCGAAAGAAACATGGCACAGGGAAAAGTTGAGATCTGCGGCGTCAATACGTCAAAGCTTCCGCTCTTGAAAGCTGCGGAAAAGGAAGAACTGTTTTCTCGAATTGAGGAGGGCGACAGACAGGCCCGGGAACAATATATTGAAGGCAATCTGAGGCTGGTACTGAGTGTGATCAAGCGCTTTTCTTCCAGCAACGAAAACGTGGACGATCTGTTTCAGATCGGCTGCATCGGCCTGATCAAGGCAATCGACAATTTTGATTCCTCTCTGAACGTAAAGTTCAGCACCTACGCTGTTCCGATGATCATCGGAGAGATCCGGCGTTTCCTTAGGGACAACAACTCCATACGGGTCAGCCGTTCCCTGAAGGATACCGCCTACAAAGCGATCTACGCAAAGGAAAACCTGATCAAAAAAAATATGAAGGAACCCACCATCAACGAGATCGCACAGGAGATCGGGATTTCCAAGGAGGATATCGTCTACGCCCTTGACGCAATCCAGAATCCCATGAGCCTGTACGAGCCCGTCTTCACCGATGGCGGCGACACCCTCTATGTCATGGACCAGATCAGCGACAAGAAAAACAAAGAGGAGAACTGGGTGGAACATCTCTCCCTGAGCGAGGCCATGAAGCGGCTGAACGAGCGGGAGCACGAGATCATCAGTCTCCGTTTCTTTGAGGGCAAGACCCAGATGGAGGTTGCGGACCTGATCGGCATCTCCCAGGCCCAGGTCAGCAGGCTGGAAAAAAACGCCCTGAAAACCATGAAAAATTACCTCACGGCGTAAATTCCCCGCCCGGATATTTCCACAAACTTCTCGAGTTTCTCCAGCAGCCTGCCCTTCCCGGGCCGCAGGCAAAAATCATCCCCTGTAGCGGTTCAGACTGGCAAAAAGCTCCTGGATTCTCGGTTTTGCCAGGCCGCTGGGTACATAGGAGCTGCACAGCGCCTCCCATCCCTTCTTTTCCAGCGTGTCGTACATGAACCGCACCGCCTCCCGGACGCTCCGCTTCCCGTCCAGAGCCTGTTCCAGGCCAAAACGCAGCAGATAGGCAAGGCCGGCTGTCTGTTCCGAATCCGTAAGCTGCTCCAGATAATGCACGTTTACGTTTTCCTTATCCAGGGAAAAAGATTCCAGACCAAAGGTCTTGATCTTCCGGCGCTCATGGCGTCCGTCTCTTCCCTCCCTTGCGCTTCTTCGCCTGTCCGGATCTCCCACTCCCGCTTTCTTTGCGGAAACAGGAAATACCCGCTCAAAATCCGGAAGGGAGAATTCCGGTGCCTGCAGCCGGGGAGCCGGATACGTTGCACACAGCTCCTTGACCCTCTCAGTGATATCCACCGCATGATAGCAGTCCATCAGGAGAATGTGATCCGCCGTATAGAAAAAGGCGCCCGAGCTTCCCGCCACCATGATCGTGGATATTCCCGCCCTCTCATAGAGATCCCGAAGGCGCTCGATAAAGGGGGTGATTGGCTCCTTGTCCCTGCTGATCACCTGCTGCATCAGCTCGTCCCTCACCATGAAATTCGTCGCCGACGTGTCCTCATCCACCAGAAGAAGCGTGGAAAAAGCCTCCATGCTCTCCATCACGGCAGCGGCCTGTGAGGTACTCCCGCTGGCGTCCGCCGTGGTAAAACAGGTGGTGTCCTTCTTGTTGGGAAGATCATTGATAAAAAGGGAAATATCCACATTCCGCACACTGCGCCCGTCCTCGGCGCGCAGCTTCACCGCCGTCTCGTCCGTAATGACGTACTCTCTGCCATCGCCCTCTATGTGATTGTACACGCCTGACTGAATGGCCTCAAGAAGCGTGGACTTCCCGTGATAGCCTCCTCCGGCAATCAGCGTAACGCCCTTCGCCACCGCCATGCCCTTAATCTCCCCGTGGTGAGGAAGGGTTAAGGTTCTCTCCATGGACTTTGGAGAGCGGAAGGGCACGCTTCCCGAAAGAGGCAGGCTGGATATGCCGCTTTTTCTGGGAAGAATGGAGCCGTTGGCCACAAAACAGACAAGGCCCTGCTCTTTCAGGAGTCTTCGGATTTCTTCCTGATCCTCTGCCAGAAAAACACTTTTTTCCACCTTTTTCCGATCCAGCCTTGCGTAGTAAAGGCTGTTCTCCACGCAGCTCGGAAGAAATTCAAAAAGGATTTTTTCCAGCTCCCCCGCCTGAATGGTTCTCCCAAAAGCGGGAAAGCCCACCTGAAAGCGCGCGATCAGCTTATCCTTCCCGATCTGGCAGGCGCTTCTCTCCAGCACCTCCTGGCCGCACCGGCTCACAGACAGAAGACCGCTTTTTCCCGAGCCCTTGGCCTTAAAATTGTAGCGCTCAAACTGTGCGGCAAGCTGTCTTGTGAGAAAATCCTGGAGTGCGATCCTCATACAGTCCTTCTCACAGAAAGCGGCCGGAAATCCCGCTCTTGCGTTTTCGATTTCCACGTGGAGACTGGAAGGAGCGGCAAAAGGATCCCCCTGGACGTGATCGATCACAAGTAAAAATCCGGGAAACATCCAGACTCCCGCCATGGCCTTATATGCCGGATAGCTTCTGTGGTCTATGGACCGCAGAAGCGTTCGCAGTTCTGTTGACGATTTTTTATTGTTCATATTAAAAACCTCTCTTTTTTATCCTGATGTCAAGCACCTTATTGAGTGTATCAAAAAGAGACAGCTAAATCAATAGCTGTCCCTGCTCAGTTCCTTTTTTAACCGCTTCATGATCTTCTTTTCCAGTCTGGATATGTAGGACTGGGAAATTCCAAGAAGCTCCGCCACCTCCTTCTGGGTCAGTTCCTTTCCCTCCGGAGTCCCGAGCCCAAAGCGCAGATTGATGATGGTTTTTTCCCGCTCCGAGAGCTTGTCGATGGCCTTAAGCAGGAGCTTGCGCTCCACCTCGTTCTCGATATCCCTGTAGATCACATCCTCGTCCGTCCCCAGAATATCGGACAAGAGCAGCTCGTTTCCATCCCAGTCCACGTTCAGAGGCTCGTCGATGGAGACCTCCAGTCTCGTCTTGTTGTTCCGCCTTAGATACATGAGAATCTCGTTTTCAATGCAGCGGGACGCATAGGTGGCCAGCTTAATGTTCTTTTCCGGATTAAAGGTGTTGATGGACTTGATCAGACCGATTGTCCCGATGGAGATCAAATCCTCCACCCCCACTCCCGTATTATCAAACTTCTTGGCGATATACACCACCAGGCGCAGATTATGTTCGATCAGTATGGATTTCGCTTCATCCTCATACTCTGTCCCCAAATCGCTGATCACCGCATTTTCCCGTTCCAGCTCAAGGGGCGGGGGCAGCACCTCGGCTCCTCCTATATAGTGCACATCTCCCTGCCTTGTCAACAAAAATCCGGGTTCCCTCCGATACAGCTTAAACTGGAATTTCCCCGGTATGGCTACTTTAAATACCATGTTATTCCTCCTTCCTATGGATACAGCCCTCTAACCACTCAGGCGGCAGTATCATCTGATACCCGCCCCCTGCGGTTAATTTTCCCTTGGAAACAGCCACCGGCATATGGGCAAGCTCTCTCTCTCCCATTCCGTGCCTGATCCGGATTCGATCGATCTCATACCCCTCCAGAATGCCGTTTTCCTTTCCTATACTGTGATAGGGGATGATTTTATATTTTTCCGGGCGCTGCGCCCCTTTCATTTTATTCCAGACCCTTTCCTCCAGTATGGCGGCCCGCTTCCCGCTCACAGGCTCCACAAGCCCGTTTCCGGTGTCAATCAGCCCGTACACCCGGATACCGCTCTCGTCCCCCTCGAATTCCACCGTGCAGAAATGGCTCTGCACATGCTTTCTGTATACTCTGATTGCCCGCATACAGACGCCAAATCCCAGCCCGCCCGCAAAAAGAACGGCAAGCAGACGGATTTCCCAGCGCCCCGGAGGCGAACTTCTCTTTATGAGAAACAGTATGAAGCCCCCTAACAAAAAAGAGTAAGTAAACAGCCAGCCCACTCCCACAAGGAGTTCCCGAATCCCCTTCGTGCCGCATCCCAGCCGTACCATCCCCATAGCCATGGGGATCATTCCAAACAGTACCTTAACCGTATACGGAATCCCCGCAAGACACAGAACCAGGCAATATCCTCCCGCTCCCAGCAGACTGCCGCCCAGCATCCGAAAAAAAGTGGCAGGCTTTTTCAAAGTCCGGGCAGTCAGCGCCACGAGAAACAGATCCATCACAAGATTCTCCAGAAAGATACAGTCTATGTATAGAATTCTCTGCAAGTGTCACCTCCTTTTCTTCGGTACTCCCTCATTATAAACATTAAGAGGTTCACAATTTGTCAAACCATCGTGGCAGGTTGTGTTAGGTATCGTGGAATAATGACAGGCCTGTGCCTGCTTTTTGCATCATAAACGCACCATCCTTCTAAAAAGACCGCAAAAACGCCGGTAAGCCGGACATTTCACCAAAACGGTGAAACGTCCGGCTTACCGGCGTGTACACTGAGGATCGCTTCGCCTATTGTCCAAAAAATACGGCGGCCGCACGCACAAGATCAACAATATCCATGGCCCCCGCCGTCTCCACCGCCGAGTGCATGGCAAGCTGCGCAAGCCCGATATCCACACAGGAAACCGGAACCTGTCCGGCACAGAGGTTTCCAAGGGTTGAACCGCCCGGAATATCGGAACGGTTGCTGTAGGTCTGGCAGCACACGCCCGCTTCCCTGCAGATATCCCTCATAACCGCCTCCGAATAGGCGTCCGTGGTATACTTCTGGCCTGCGTGATATTTGATCACGATCCCCTGGTTCAGATAGGGCCGGTTTACCGGATCCGCCTTCTGCGTATAATTGGGGTGTACGCCCTGGGCGTTGTCCGCAGAAATCATAAAGCTTCCCGCAAGAAGCCTGCGGTAATCATAAGCATGTCCGCACGCCTTAAGAGCCTCCAGGGTTCTCTCCAGCGTATCCTTAAGGAAGGTAGACGCCGCCCCCTGTCTGGTAAGGCTTCCCACCTCCTCATTGTCAAAAACAGCACACACCGCAATATGCCTCCCGCTCCCCGCCTTAAGAAAACCTTTCAGCGAGCCAAACACACATTGCAGATCGTCAAGCCTTGGGGAAACCACAAGCTCCTTTTCGGCTCCCGCAAGCCTTCCTTTCTCTCTCACATACAGAAACAAATCCTTTCCCAGAATCTGCTCCCGGTCAACCTCGGCCCAGGATGCCACCTTTTCAAGCAGGATATCCTCCCCGTCCGGCTCCCTCCTTGCCGCCCGGATCAGAGGCTGCAAATCCGTCTGGGGATTATAGGAAAGGTTTTTGTTCATCTCACGGTTCATGTGAATGGCCAGATTGGGCATCACAAGAAGATCCTCATCCACATTCACGGTTTTGCTCACAAGCTTCCCGTCCTTACGGTACACAATCCTGCCCGCAACGGAAAGGCAGCGGTCAAGCCATGTGGCATGGATCATCCCTCCGTAAGGCTCCACGTCCAGCTTTTTGTAGCTTCCCTCCACATCCATACAGGATCCCGGCTTTACCTTAAAGCAGGGGGAATCGCTGTGGGAGGCCATGATATGGAAACCTTTGATCTCTTCTTCCGGAATCCGGAAGGCAAGGATGGAGGAGGCGTTGCGTTTCACATAATAGCTTCCCCCTTTATGGAGATCCCAGTCCTCCTCTTCCAAAAGCTCCCTGAAATCATTTTTCTTAAGCGCCTTCTCCACATTTTCCACCGCATGGTAGGCGCTGACGCTCCCTGCGATAAAATCCAGGCATTCCCTGGCAGTCGATTGATAATCTTTTTCCATGTCGCCCTCCTCCTATTCCATTATCAGCATAACCTTGTCACCAAGCACTCTCTCATTGGATACCGGATTTCCCCGGCAAATCACCTGCCGCAAAGCTGCAAGCCCGGAAAGAGGCCTCAGCTGCGTGACATAGTTCTCTGACAGGTCAATTTTTTCAAGCGCCGTCAGCTCAGATGCGAAATCGATATCCGTCAGTTCGTTTTCCGCAATGGAAAGCTCCCTTAATGCTTTGAAACGCCCCAAAAAGCCGGTATTCCCATCCAGAACCACATCATCCCAGTACACATTGTACATACCGCCTCCTCCTGTTACGACCGCATTCTCGTAAAGAATCACTCCATCCATTTTCAGGATTTCCAACGAATGGTTTTCCTCTATGCGGTCAAAGGCGATCTCACACTCCATACCGCTGATGTTCAGCTCCCGGAGGCTCTCCAGATTAAAGAGGCCGGAAATGTCATCATAGGTGGACATTCCCTCAAGATCCAGCTTCTCAAGACCGGTAAGCCCGTTCATGAAGCCAAGATCCTGCCCAAGGCCCATAAAAGCATGACAGGTGATCTCCCTAAGATTCGTAAATCCGCTAAGATCCGGCACGGTCTCAAGGCTGCATCCGGAAAGTTCCAGGGTCTCCAGCTGAGTCAGCCCCGTAAGAAACGAGCAGTCGTCCACCTGGGAAAGCTCCAGGTGCAAAAGACTGGAAAATCCCGACAAATCCGGATTTTTACAGCCATAGGGAAGCTCCAGGGACAACTCGGTAAGGCTGGTCAGTGCGGAAAGCGCATCCACCTGTTTCAGATTATAACAGTCCTCCACTCTGACAGAGGTGAGATTCTTCCCCATTTCAATGCCGTCAAGGGACAGCAGATCCCCTTCCAGAATCTCCAGCTTTTTTAAAGAATCCATATTTTTGACAAAGTCAAGCACCTTCAGGTTCTCGGAGCTTATGGAGAGCTCCTCAATTCCCTTCATGGTACCGAGCACGGAATAGTCCGCAAGGGAATCAAAATCCTCCAGCGTAAGCTTTCTTAGGGAAGGCATATTCACAAGATAACTGATATCCGCAAGAGAGGAGCCTGATACGGCAAGCGATTCCAGGTTGGAAAAAACCTCAATCCCCTCCAGGGAATCCAGGCCCGAAGTAAACTGCAGCTCCCGGATTTGTTTCGGATCGTCCACAAGCTGCACCACCTCGTCAATATCTGAAAAATAGCCGCCGATGCTGGTAAGCGCAAGGCCCTGAATGTCTTCCTTTCGAAGCCTCAGATCCAGATTCACCTTTTTGAGATTTGTGAAAAAACGCAGTCCTTCCTTTCCGGACGCACTTTCCGGTGATACCAAAAGCCAGGTCAGCTCGGCCTGCGGCGAAAAGGGATCCTCAAAGCTGTAGCCGATCCAGTCACCGTCCAGATCCCACCTTGTCTCGATCCATTGAATCTGAGAGAGCTCCTGTTGCGTGATTTGTTCCGCCGGCTTCCCAAAAGCCTGTACCGCAATTGCCTCCAGCCTGCCGGTAAGAGACGCCTTCTGCGGCTCTGTCTCCTCCCGATTCTCCTCCGGATCCTCCTCTTCCTGTATCTCCCAGTCTCTTGCGCTGTCCATTGCCGGCAGGGACGAATTGTCAAACGAGAACGCCTTTTCCACCGAAGGACGGTTCTGGCTGGCCTGCCAGCGGTTATAGATCCGCGGAACCCTGAGAAGAATCAAACAAACGACTCCCAACACCGATACCAGCGTATTGCGTTTCCATCCGCCGCTCTCCCAGCCGTTTTTCCTGTCTTTTTCCGGCGTCTTTGGCGTCTTATCCTGTCCTGACCGGTCAAAATAAGCCTGATCGTGATCCCATTCAACCGCAAAGGTGGAACCGCAGTACTCACACACCGCCTGGGTGGGATTTTGCTCATTCACGGAAAGCTTCGCCCCGCAGGAAGGGCATTCCAAACCTGTAAGCTTCATTTCTATTCCTCCATTCTCTAATTGCGCGCACCCGCAGCGATCTTCCTCTGGGTGCCCGTGTGCATAAACAACAGGCTGCATACCCGAAACGGTACACAGCCTGCCTTTTTGACTCTTTTATTTTTTTTGCAGAAAATCCGGAATTTTGAGGGGCTTGTCCGCCACATTGCTCCTTATATCACCAGGGCTGTTGATACCTGCAAGGGGCTTTCTCTGCACAGGAGAGCCTGTTCCCTGCGCCGCATTCAGGCCGTCTGGACTGCCCGCTCCTGCCGATTTCAGATTGAGATTCGGGTTTACCGGCTTCACGTATTTATTTGAAAAAGTACTGTAAGGAGATAAAGGCTTATTCGTTGGAAGCGTCTCATCCTCAAGTCCGGTGGCAATCACCGTCACCTTACAGTAATCCGTCATATTCTCATCATACATAGCTCCAAAGATAATATTCACATCATCTCCAGCCAGCTCCTGCACATAACTTGCCGCATCCGAAGCGTCCGCAAGTGTAATATCTCCGGACACATTGATGATCACATGGGTCGCTCCGGAGATCGTCGTCTCAAGCAGCGGGCTCTCCACCGCTTCCTTGACCGCCTCGCTTGCCTTGTCATCTCCTTTGCCGCTTCCGATTCCTATATGGGCAATTCCCTTATCCTTCATAACGGTCTGAACGTCCGCAAAGTCAAGATTGATCACCGCAGGCACATTGATCAGATCCGTAATGCCCTGGACAGCCTGTTGCAACACCTCATCCGCCTTTTTGAGGGCGTCCGGCATGGTTGTCCGCCTGTCAACGATTTCAAGCAGCTTGTCGTTGGGAATGACAATGAGAGTGTCCACATTATCCTTGATCCTCTCAATACCGCTCAGCGCATTGACCATACGGGCCTTTGCCTCAAAGCGGAAAGGTTTGGTCACCACGCCCACGGTGAGGATTCCCATATCCTTGGAGAGCTTAGCCACCACGGGAGCCGCACCGGTTCCGGTTCCGCCTCCCATGCCGCAGGTCACAAACACCATGTCAGCGCCCTTCAAAGAAGCGGAAATCTCCTCGCTGCTCTCCTCTGCCGCTTTCTCACCAATTTCAGGCTTCGCCCCTGCGCCGAGTCCTTTGGTAAGCTTTTCTCCAATCTGGAGAAGCTTTGGAGCCTTACACAGCTGAAGCGCTTGTTTATCCGTATTGATACCGATAAACTCAACTCCAGTGATATTCTCATCTATCATTCTATTCACGGCATTATTGCCTGCGCCACCGACTCCTACCACTATAATCTTTGCCGCAGACTCAGCATCGTTCGTCTTTATTTCAAGCAAGGTAGTTCCTCCTTCATCCATCCCATTAACTTTATTCCCATTTACTCATTATAGTTTATAATATAATTTTTTGCATCAATTATCAACTACAATTTTAAGATTTTAAAAACTTTTTTGCAGGTTCATTTGGAACCTTAATCCGGTTCAAAAGTGATCGTCTTTGTTTCCTCCGTATAGCTTTCCATTCGCAGAGTTCCGCTTTTACCCTCAAGGCTTGGAATCATATACTGCAGTTCCATAATTTTTTCCTCCAGGTTTTCCCTCTTTCCCAGAGATGCTTTCACTCCCTCAAAATAGAGAGTAAGCGTATTGTCCGACCCGAAATATATCCGATTCACGGAAAGCTCATATTTATTCACAAGCTGCGTAATATTAAGAATATCCTGGAAAATCCCCATGTCCTCAACCGGAAGAGGCTGATAGAGAACCACATGATCAAAACTAAGCCCGGCCACCAGGGGAATGCCGTTTGTCCGCTCCGTGGAGCTTTCCACCACGATTCCGTCTCTGTCAAAATACATGAACCTGTCCAAATATTCCACATAGCCGGCCAAAGCTTTCTCATAAACCTCTATCTTAATCGTGTGAGGATCCACCACGGACACGTCCATCTTTTCCACGAAAGGTACGTTTTCCACACTTCTGTCCTTGTACTTTAAGGAAAGAAACAGCGAATTATTTCCATAATATCCCTCCATCACCATAGCCATAATCTCTTCATTTGTATAGTGAATGTTTCCCTCCACATAAACCGTATGAACCGTATAGTTTTTGATAATATAATAATAACCGCCGCTAAGGACAATGAGAAGTAAAATCAGCGGAATCATGATCTTCCCCATTGTCCCTGCGGATATTCGGTTTGTTCTCCGTACTGCATTTTTTTTACTGATCTTCTTTCCCGCCATCATCCTTTTATCCGGTTACGATATTGACACCCAGGTTCTGATAGTCCCTGCAAATATCCTCGTATCCACGCTCAATAAAATGTCTGTTTCTTACAACCGTCTCTCCGTCCGCCATACAGCCTGCGATCACAAGCCCTGCGCCTCCCCGAAGCTCTTTTGCCTCCACTTCGCAGCCGTGAAGTTTGGATACTCCTTTGATCACGGCGCATCTGCCCCTGGTACAGATACAGGCTCCCATTTTTGTCAGCTCCCCGGCAATCCGGAACCGGTCCTCGAATATCGTTTCCTCTATGGTACTGGTTCCCTCACCCTGAGCCAGCGCCGCCATAAGCGGTGACTGCATATCTGTGGGAAATCCCGGATATACTCCTGTTCTCAGATAGGAAAGCGGTCTGCCCGGGCTCTCGGCAAGAACGCTCAGTCCTTCCCGGGATACCGTAATTTCAGCTCCCATACGGGCAGCGATCCGCAGCATCTCCGTCATCTGAGACACAGGGGCGTCCTTTAGCAGAATATGTCCTCCTGTTCCGAGAGCGCTAAACAGGTAAGTTCCGGCCACAATCCGATCCGCAGGAATTTGGAACTGTGTCCCATGCAGAGGATTCCCTCCCTGGATCACCAGGGTAGATCCCCCCACTCCCTCTATGACGGCTCCCGCCTTCTTGAGGAACTGGCACAAGGCCGCAATTTCCGGCTCCCTTGCCGCATTCTGAAGCACCGTGACCCCCTGCGCCTTTACCGCGGCGAGCAGCACGTTTTCCGTGGCTCCCACGCTTGCAAAGGGAAGCGCAATCACGGTTCCCCTGAGATTTTCAGCGATTGCCGTAAAGTTGCCCTCTTCCTGTCTGATCGTGACCCCCATCCTCTCTAGGGCGCAAAGATGCATGTCTATGGGTCTTTTCCCGATTACACACCCGCCTGGATAGGCCATGGATGCCTCCCCAAACCTTCCAAGCATAGCCCCAAGAAGCATGATGGAGGAGCGCATTTGTGTCACCGACTCCCCGTTCATCTTATCTGCACAGGCGCCTCTCGCATCGATCATAAGCGTCCTGTCCGCCCAACTCACCCGGCATCCCAGTCCGGTAAGAAGGTTTTGCATATGGCACACGTCAGAAATTCTGGGACAATTACCTATAATGCTGATATCATCAACCAATAACGCAGCCGCCATTACGGGCAGAACCGCATTTTTGGATCCCTGTATCTTTGTCTCACCAAAGAGGGAGTTTCCTCCTCTTATATGAATTGCGTCCAATCTGTCACCCCATTAATAGTTACAACCTATTTTAGTATATGAGTGCAGATCGGAAGTGTTACAGATCTTTCAGCCGGATTCCCTTACCCACGCTCAGCACGATCCCCATTTCAATCAAAAGAAACAGAACCGATGAGCCTCCATAGCTGATAAAAGGAAGAGATATTCCCGTATTCGGAATCGTATTTGTCACAACCGCAATATTCAAAATCACCTGGATAGCGATATGCCCCATCACACCCACCACCAGCATGGCCCCGAACAGGTCGGGGGCGTTATTGGCGATCACCATAAAACGCCAAATCAGCAACAAAAACAGCAACATCACCGCCGCCGCTCCAAACAGTCCCAGCTCTTCGCATATGATGGAGAAAATCATGTCGTTTTGGGCCTCCGGAAGAAAACCCAGTTTCTGCATACTCTTTCCAAGTCCCTTCCCCCATATTCCCCCCGAGCCTATCGCATAGAGAGCCTGAAGAGTCTGAAAGCCTTTCGAATCCGCATAGGCCTCCGGATCAAGCCAGGCAAGAATACGACCGCCCCGAAAGCTCAGGGAATCAGAATCCGCCGCATTGGCAATCAGGAATATCAATAAGGCCGCTGCCGCTACGCCGCCTAACGCAATCAACACGAATTTTTTGTAATCCGGGCTGGACACAAAGAGCATAAGCGCCGCAATTCCAAAAATAATGATAGCCGAACTCAGATTTTGAGTCACCACATACACCAAGATACAAATAGGAAGCGGCACTCCTATCATGATCCAAAATCCTTTTCGGGTCCGGATATTTTTTCCCATCTTACAGACAAGGCTGGCCAGAAACAATATCATAGCAAGCTTTGCCACCTCCGCAGGCTGGAGAGACACGCCCAAAATGTTCAGCCATCTCCTTGCGCCGTTTCTCTCGATTCCAAGAGGCGTGAGAACCAAAAGGATCAATACTACTGACACTACGTACCCAAGCACGGCAAATCGTTCCCAAAAATGATAGGGAATATTTGCCACAACCATCATGACTACCATGCCAAGAACAGTCGCTCCCATCTGTCGTTTCAGATAATACGCCGAATCCCCCTCATGTTCCAGACTCGCTATGTAGGAACTGGTGGAATACAGCACCACTAGGCCGAATGCAAGTAAAAAAAGCACGTCAAAAAGCAGGGTGTAATCAAAAAAAGATTCCTCCTGCACTCTCGCCCTCCTCCTATTGTATCTGTTCCTTCTGTCAGCCACTAACTTTATACTCCAATCTTCTCTACTAACTCTTTAAAAAGCTTTCCCCTTGCCTCATAGTTGGGAAACATTCCCCAGCTGGCACAGGCCGGTGAGAGCAAAACCGCATCTCCCGGTTCTGCCGTGTCCACGCAGATTGCAAAAGCCTCCGCAAAGGTGTCCGCAAGAACTATCTTTTTCACCCCATGTCTTTTGGCGCATTCCGCAATTTTTTCCCTTGTCTGTCCAATGAGCACGAGAGCCTTGACCTTTCCCTCAAAGGCCTCGATCCACTCATCATACTCGCTCTGCTTGTCATAGCCGCCTCCGATCAGCACCGTGGGTTTTGTCATGGCCCGAATTCCCTGGATAGCCGCATCCGGATTGGTTCCTTTGGAATCATTATAATAATCCACTCCGTTTTTGGCAGCCACAAATTCAATCCTGTGCTCCACCGCCTTAAAGCCGCGGACCGTCTCCAGAATGATATCCATGGGAACCTTCATGGACAGGCTGATCGCTATGGCTGCCATGACATTTTCCACGTTGCAGATTCCCACTAGCTTTATCTCATGAACATTCAAAAGCCTTTCCTTTTTCCCATCTCCAGAAAGCCATATGTCCTCTCCCTTCAGGTAAATCCCCTCGGGAAGCTCTCTTTTTGATGAAAAATATACCACCTTTGCCGGGCACCGTCTGCCAAAATCTCTGGTATAAGGATCCTCATAATTAAGAACGCAGGTCTGATTCTTCGTCTGTCTTGCTGCAATGGACTCCTTAACGGAAACATAACATTCCATCGTGTGATGCCGGTTCAGATGATCCGGTGTAATATTTAGGATTGCGGAAACTTCAGGGGCAAAATTTACTGTCGTCTCCAGCTGAAAGCTGCTGATCTCCGCAACCACCACGGAGTCCTCCTTTGTACTTAACGCCGCCTCCGTATAGGGGGTTCCTATATTTCCCACCACAAAGACGGAAGAATAGTAAGCTTTCATAATCTGTCCGGTAAGCGTAGTGGTGGTAGTCTTTCCGTTTGTCCCGGTGATTGCCACCACGTTTCCTTTCCCGCAGGCATAGGCAAGCTCGATCTCTCCCCACACGGGAATCCCCCTCTGCCGGAACTCGTCAATAAACAGGGAATCCGACGGCACCCCGGGGCTTACTACCACAAGCCCGATCTCTTCTTTGAGCTCATCGGGCACACTGCCCAGCAGAACTATAAGACTCGGTTCATTTCCGGCCCTTTTTAATATATCTTCCCTCTTAAGCTTATCATTGCTGTCAAAGAGAACCGGACAGGCGCCCATCTTCACGAGAAGCCCCGCCGCACCGATTCCACTTATGCCAGTGCCGACCACCAGCACTTTTTTGTCCTGAAAATCCATATCTGTATCCCTTTCCGTATATTTTGCTTAACCCCGCAGGCCGTAGAGCGCAAGCAGGCAAAACAGCGCCGTCACAACGGAAAAACCAGCGACGATTTGATTTTCCGTATACCCGCCCAGCTCAAAGTGATGATGCAATGGAGCCATCCTAAAAAAACGCTTCCCTTTGCTGCACCTAAAGTACACTACCTGAATCATCACCGAAAGCACCTCGGCCACGTAAACAAATCCTACAATCGGCAGATAAAGCGGCATCTGCATGAGGTAGGCCGATGCGGCCAGAAAGCCGCCGAGGGCCAGGGAACCGGTATCCCCCATAAACACGCTGGCCGGATGGACGTTGAACAGCAAAAACCCCAGCAGTGCGCCGGCCACGGCACAGGTTATTGGATAGATATCCGCCTTTGTCCCCACCGCAGCCACCGTAAAGAAAACCGCAGTCAGCACCGTCACACTGCTCACCAGGCCGTCCAGGCCATCCGTAAAGTTAGTTCCGTTTACGGTCCCCGTCACCACCACAAAGAGCACCGGCAGATTCAGAGCCCCAAAATCAATATAGTGCCCTTTCAAAAAAGGAATTCGCATAGCCAGCGAAATTCCCGACATATTTACCATATAGTAAGCAAAAACTCCCGTCACCAGAAGCTGCAGCAGCATCTTCTGCCATGCCTTGAGCCCCATGGAGCGCCGCAGAACCACCTTGATATAATCGTCCAGAAAGCCTATCAGCGCAAACCCCAGCGTCATAAATAGAACCGGCACGATCTTTCCGTGCTCCTTCACATATGGTATGGCGGTAACCGCCATACTGGCCAGGAACAACAGACCGCCCATGGTAGGCGTTCCCATCTTCTTTAGGTGGGTTCTCGGACCGTCATCCCTCACTGTCTGGCCCACTTTCAATTTTTTGAGAAAGGGGATAATGACAGGCCCTGCGGCAATGCTTATAACAAAAGAAATCAATAATGGCTTCAGGATTAAGGAAGCTTCCATGACCGCACCTCTCAATTATAATCCATTTCCCCCAAATAAGGAAGAATATTTTCAAAAAGCTGCCTTACCACTGGCGCCGCCACCTGTCCGCCGTAATACACTCCCTGTGGATTATGTATGATGGCAAGGGCAAGCACCTTCGGATTATCTGCCGGTGCGAATCCCACAAAAGAGGCGATATAGCGCCCGCTTCCTCTCGGAAGGGTCTGGCTGGTGGCTGTCTTTCCTCCCACCCTGGCTCCCTCCACATGCCCGTTTTTTCCGGATCCGGCCGCCACCACCTGTTCCAGAATCATCCGCATGGTTGCGGAGGTCTCTTCCGAGACAATACTTTTCGTCACCGGATAGGTGAAGCTTTTCATCTGCTTTTCCTCCCGGTCGGCTGTCATAACCGCAAAGTGGGGGGTTATTCTTCTGCCTCCATTAATAATTGAAGAAACCGTGGCGGCAAGCTGTATGGGAGTGATCTGAAAGGACTGCCCGAAGGATACCGTTGCGAGCTCCACGGCCTTCATGTCCTCTTTTCGGTGCATGATCGTTCCCGCCTCCCCCGGCAGATCCACCCCGGTTTTCTCCAGCAGGCCGAACTGTTTAAAATATTTATAGTAATTGTCCACTCCCAGCCGCAGGCCGACCGTGATAAACACCGGATTGCAGCTGTTCATGGTGCCCTCCACAAAATTTTCGGCGCCATGGCCGCTGGTCTTATGGCACCGGATCCTTCGATCCTCCACCATGATATAGCCGGGACAGGAAAAGCGGTCCTCCACCGTGACCACGCCCTCCTCAAGACCTGCGGCAGCCGTGATAACCTTAAAGGTGGATCCCGGCTCATAGGTGTCGCTGATACAGCCGTTTCTCCACACGGCGTTTAAGAGCTCCTGTTTCTTTTCCTCCGATATGTTTTCCGTATCCGTTCCTTCCGGAAGATCGTACGGGTGGTTTAAGTCAAACTCCGGCACATCCACCATAGCCATGATCTCGCCGTTTTGCGGATTCATCACAATAATCGATACCCTCTCCGCCTCCTTTGTCTCCATCGTCTGTTTTGCCAGCTGCGTGGCATAGCTCTGAATATTCATGTCAAGGCTGATGTAGAGGTCGTTTCCCGGAACAGGCTCAATCCGCTCCTCCCCCGCCTCGTCAATCTCAATCCCCCTGGCATCCGTTATGGTAAGGATCGTTCCCTCCTGTCCTTTCAGATATTCCTCGTATTTTACCTCAAGCCCGATAATTCCCTGATTGTCTCCCCCGGTAAATCCAAGCACCTTGGAGGCAAGGCTGTCGTAAGGATAGTACCGCTTATAATCCTCATCCACCTTGACACCCGCCAGATTGTAGGCCCGGATGGCATCCCCCTTTTCTTTGTCCACATTGCTTTTAATCCTCTCTATGGAGGAATACTTCTCCACACGCTTCCTTACGTAGTCCTCCGAGAGCTCCAGCTCTCTGCTTAAGACCTCCACAATCTTGTCGGGTTCCTTAATCTGGCTGTGAATGACGGATATCGTGCAGACTGTCTTGTTATCGGCAATCACCGTCCCGTTTGCATCTATGATTCTGCCTCTTGCGGCCTTAATGCTCCTCTCCCTCTCATGAAGCTGTTTCGCCTTCTCCATGTAATAATCGGAGTGAAAGACCATCAGGTAAAAGAGCCTTCCCATCAGAGCTGCAAAAACGGCAAAACACAGAAAGAAAACCGTCACAATTTTCTTTCGGTTATAGGTCTTGTTCTTTATCATAGAAACCTCATAGAAAAGGTATTATTATAATTTATTACCCATTCTACGAGGTTATTCCATTCCCCCATAATTCTCTGTTGTTTTCCCTGACCCTCCGGTCATCTATCTGCCGCAGTCTCCTTTATGGCTGTGGCTGCGGGGTTGGAAACTGCGCCCCTTCCTCTTCCTGTCCGCCGCTCTCACCGCCTTCCTGGCTATCTCCTTCGGCCGTCCCGCCCTCAAAGCTGGAACCGTGCACGGCTCCCGTCACGGGATCCACAAAATCCCCGGTGTTTGGGTCCACCGCATACCCGGTTACCGGGTCAATAGGGAAGGTTTTCCAGATCTCCACCCCGGGCGTCGGGGCCGGAGATTCCCCGCCCTGCGGGTTTGCCCCTTCACCGGAGCCTTCGCCCCCGCCGCCTTCCGGCGTCGGTCCCTCCCCTTCTTCCCCTTCGGTCTGCACGTCCTCAGGAGGTGTCATGATCTCGATCTGCAGCGCCTCCAGCTCCTGCATCTCCTTTTCCGATAGCTCCTCCGTCATAAAGATTCCCAGATAAGGCAGCACCTCCGTCAGGATATTACGCACAATCTTTGTGGCAAATTTGGCATCGTCTCTCTGATAATGAGGCATATTCGGCCTGTCCACCACCACATAGATTGCGATCTGTGGGTCGTCCGCCGGGGCATACCCCATAAAGGATACCACATACTCGTCGTTTCCTCTCGGCAGCGTCTCCGCCGTCCCCGTCTTTCCTCCGATCATGTAACCGGCCGGCCTTGCCGTTTTTCCGGTTCCGTGTTCTCCGGTCACTACCGTGTTGCAGAACTCCACAATGGTTTTGGAGGTCTCCTCGGATATGGTCTGCTTTAACAGTCTTGGCTCAATATTCTGCACCGTGGCCCCCGTGGGGCTCACGATCTTGCTCACCATATGAGGCTCATAATAGTACCCGCCGTTGATCAGGGAACAAAACGCCGTGATCGTCTGAATCATAGTGGTATTATAGCCCTGTCCGAAGGTATTCGTTGCCAGCTCCGTAGGGCCCATGTTATTTTCATAATAAATCACTTTGTCCGTTCTCGCCTCTCCCTGCAGGTCAATATTCGTCTTCAGTCCAAAATTAAAAATATGCTGGAATTTCACGAAATTATTAATTCCCATCGCCTGTCCCACCCGGATCATGGCAATATTGCAGGAGCGCTCCACACCCTCCTGCACGGTCAAATAACCGTCTCCCCAGCGGTTGTGGCATTTGATTTTTTTTCCGCCGATTTCCACAACGCCTTCGCAGTTATAGCTCTCCGTCCCAACGATACTGCCGCTCTCGATGGCTGCCGCAACCGTAAACGGCTTGGAGACGGAACCCGGCTCGTAGGTATCCGAGATACAAAAATTTTTCCAGAGCGCATCCAGATGAAGGTACATCATCTCTTCCGTATCCAGCGTGGAAAGATTTTCTTGCGTGACATAGTCGACTCTCTTCCCATTCTCGTCAAGAAGGTTCATTCCGATCAGGGCGTCCGTGTTCCTGGTATCATTCAGGTCATAGTTCGGATAGCTAGCCATGGCGAGAATTTCCCCGGAATCCACCTTCATAATAATGCAGCCCACATTCTCCGCACCGTTTCCGGGATGAAAGTTGTCCTTGAGCTCCTCGTTAAATTTCAGAAGATATTTTTCCACAATACTCTGAATGTTGGCGTCAATGGTTGTGATCAAGGAATTGCCATCTTCTGCCGCAATCGTCCTTCTCTCCAGCTCGCCGTCATCATTCAGATACCCGTACTCCCTTCCCGGGGTTCCAGATAGAACATCATTGTAGTATTCCTCAAGTCCGTACTGGCCGTCATAATCATTGGTGGTAAAACCTATAACGTCACAGGCCAGAGTGTTGCCGGGATAGACTCTCTTGTACTCCTCCTCAAACCAGATTCCCTTGACGAGGGAATTCTCCTCGTTCTGCAGATCTATAAAGCCGGTGATTTCCTCATAGGAAAGCCTTTTGGCCAAAACCTTGTACCGGGAAACCTCCCCCATCTCGGCAAGGTAGCTTCTCACCTCCGATATATCGATTCCAAACTGACTTCTCAGGGCGTTCAGGGTCGGTTCCAGATATTCCTCCTTGTCAAGCAGCGCAACCGCATCCAGGATCACGTTGTACACCTTCTCGCTGGACGCCAGCACACTGCCGTTTGCGTCGTAAATCGTTCCTCTCTTGTAGGGAATGTCCTTGCTGTCGTATCTTTGCTGGGACAGAACCTGCTTTTTATACCGTTCTCCCCTGTCCCTTGTGATGGAAAACAGCTGGTAGGACAGGCCCGCAAAAGCAAGCGCTACCAGCAGGAACATGACCACCAGCTTTTTCTGCATCTTTATTGTAAATCTACCGTGGGATTTTGCTTTATCCATCTAAAAACCTCTTTAATCGGGAAGATCTCCCGTTTGTCTCACATAATCATTATCCTCTCCGTTAAAAATAATGATCTGCCCCTCCTTTGCATACTGCATTCCCAGCTCCTGAATTGCCACTCTCCTGACCTCCTCCAGATTGATATCGCTGTTGATTCTGCTGTATCTCTCATCATTGTCCAGCTTCATCGAATTGAGTTCGCTTTCCAGCCGTGCGACGTTTTTTATACTGTTAGTGATATCCGACTGCAGGGTAAGATAGCCGGTAAGCACCATCCCTGCCATCACCATGGCCGCAACCAGAAACAACACGTAACCCACATTCATATGCAGCGCCTTGTCCCTGTTTCTGTGCACCGCATGATTAGCTTTCTTTACGGTCTGTTCCTGCTGCCTTGGCATCACCTGCAGTTTTCTTGCCGCGCTCCCCTGAACGTATACCTGGTTTTGTCCTGCGTGCGGTATATTTGCATACGATTGATTCCGATACGAAGGGCTCGTATACGAAATGTTCCGATGCGAAGAATTCGTATATACAGATCTCCTATTTGCTGTCGCCATAATTAACCGTCCTTACTCAGATTTTTCAAATATCCGCAGTTTTGCGCTTTTTGCCCGGGGATTACCGCTTCGCTCTTCCTCTCCCGGAAGGATCGGTTTTCCTGTTATCACCTTCCCCCTGCTCTTCTTTCCGCAGATACAGACGGGAAAGGACGACGGACAGGTACATGGATTTTCCGCCCTCTTAAAGGCGGTTTTCACGATTCGATCCTCCAGGGAATGAAAGGTAATGATACAGAGTCTTCCCCCGGGATTCAACAGATCGATCAGTTCATCAAGGGAGTCTCTCAACACCTCAAGCTCCCGGTTACATTCGATCCGGATGGCCTGAAAGGTTCTCTTGGAAGGATGTCCCTTCTCCCCCCTCATTTTGGCGGGTATGGATGCCCTGATAATCTCATTCAGTTCGCCTGTCGTCTCCACAGGCTTTTCCTGTCTTGCCCTCACAATATTCCTTGCTATATTTTTAGCGCATTTTTCTTCTCCGTAATCCTTTATGATGCGGTACAGCTCTCTCTCCTCATAGTGATTTACGATATCCTTTGCCGTCAGCGTCCCTCTCGCATCCATCCGCATGTCAAGAGGTGTGTCATAGCGGTAAGAAAATCCCCGCTCCGGCGCATCAAGCTGATAGGATGAGACTCCAAGATCCAGCAGCATTCCGTCAATGCTTCGGATCCCCAGCATGTCCAGCACACTCTTTGTATTCCGATAATTGCTCCTTACGATCGTCACCTTATCCGTGTATTTTTCAAGACGTTGTCCCGCCGCCACGATTGCGGCCTCATCCTGGTCGATTCCCACCAGTCTGCCCTTACCAAGGCGCGCGGCAATTTCCTGAGAATGGCCGCCGCCGCCCAAAGTGCCGTCCACGTAGATTCCGTCCGGCTTTATCGCAAGTCCCTCTATTGTCTCCTCCAGCAGAACCGATCTGTGATTGAATTCCATTGCCATACCTTAGCCGCCCCACTCATCCTAAATTCCAATACCCAGCTCTGCCATGTGTCTCGTAATCTCTTCCATATCCTGATAAGTAACCGTTCCTTCCCATCTGTCCCTGCTCCAGATCTCTATCCGGTTTCCCACGCCGATCAGCACGGCATCCTTGGTGATATCCGCAAATTCCCGAAGAACCGCCGGAAGCAGGATTCTCCCCTGCTTGTCCACTTCGACACTGGCCGCTCCTGCCAGGAAAAAACGGGTAAACTGTCTTACTTCCTTGTCAATCATGGGAAGGGAACGCAGCTTTTCCGCAAAGTTCTGCCATTCGGGATTGTCAAAGACAAAGAGACAGCCATCCATTCCTTTTGTAACCACAAATTCGTCTCCAAGTACCTCGCGAAATTTTGAAGGAATGATGAGTCTGCCTTTCGCATCTATTGTATGGTTGTATTCACCCATAAACATATGCATTCACCCGCCTGCTCACCCTGCTTTGCCAGCCGCAGTGGTCTGCCACGGAAAGCGTTACCACTTTACTCCACTTTGTTGCACTTTCATCCACTTTCCACCACTTGAATGCTATTTTACCTTAATCTGATGCATTAATCAAGGAAAAATAAGCGTCAAAAATCGCCCTGCATTTCGTTACAAGGCTCTAAAACGCCGTTTTTCTCCACATGTGGTATCACGAAAAAGAACCGGCACTACATATTGTGCCGGTTCTCGGATATAAATTTTGTATTTTATTTTGAAAGTCCCATACAGCAGACGGACAAAGACAGAGCGCCGCAAAGCGGCGCATACGCATTTTCTTCCAGTCTTACACATTAAACCGAAAGAGGATTACATCCCCATCCTTTACCACATACTCCTTGCCCTCCATACCTACCAGTCCTTTTTCCCTGGCTGCCGCAAGAGAGCCCTGCTCTAACAGATCCCGGTAATTGACAACCTCCGCCTTGATAAAGCCTCTCTCGAAATCGGTATGTATTTTTCCCGCCGCCTGGGGCGCCTTGGTTCCCACCTTGATGGTCCAGGCTCTCGTCTCGTCCTCTCCCGCCGTCAGGAAGCTGTGAAGCCCCAGAAGGCTGTAGCTTGCCCGGATCAGCTTCTCAAGGCCCGACTCCGAAAGTCCCAGATCCTCCAGGAACATGGCCTTTTCCTCCTCGTCAAGCTCCGCGATCTCCTGCTCGATCTGGGCACAGATCACAAACACCTCACTGCCGTTTCCCGCCGCAAACTCCTTCACGGCCTGCACACCGGTATTTCCCGCACCGTCATCCGCAAGATCCTCCTCCGACACATTCGCCGCAAAGATAACGGGCTTGCCGGTGAGAAGGTTATAGGAAGAAAGAAGGGCGATCTCATCCTCATCTTCCGTCACAAAGCTCCTCGCCAGCTTTCCCTCCTCGAGATGGGCCTTTAAAGCTTCCAGAAGCGCAGCCTCCTTTGCCAGGGATTTGTCCATCCTGGCCGCCTTTCCCGTCTTGGCAATTCTGCGCTCCAATATCTCCAGATCTGAAAAAATCAGCTCGAGATTGATGGTCTCAATATCCCGCAGCGGGTCAACACTTCCGTCCACGTGGATCACATTCTCATCCTCAAAGCAGCGCACCACGTGAACCACGGCGTCCACCTCCCGGATATTGGCAAGAAACTGGTTTCCCAGCCCCTCTCCCTTGCTTGCGCCCTTTACCAGGCCCGCAATATCCACGAACTCAATCACGGCGGGCGTTACCTTCTTCGAGTGATACATATCCCCCAGAAGCTTCAAACGCTCGTCCGGCACGGCGACCACTCCCACATTTGGGTCAATGGTACAGAAGGGGTAGTTGGCCGATTCCGCTCCGGCCTTCGTCAGTGAATTGAATAAAGTACTCTTTCCTACGTTGGGCAAACCTACGATTCCTAGTTTCATTTTACTCTATATCCTCCTTAAAAACCTTGATTTTATGCGTTTTCAGAAAAATTCTGTTTTATTACCGCACCAATTCCGCACCAATTTGGTATGGAAATATGTAATTTTACGTGGTGTTTCATATCGCACGGGATAGTTCAAACTGGCGGACAGCCTGCGTCAGCGATTCATCAGTGACATGCACATAACGGTCCATGGTGGTTTTAATGCTTGCATGCCCCAACAGCTTCTGAAGCACTTTAGGCTGCATTCCGGCCTCTATCGTCCGGGTGGCATACGTATGCCGAAGGGCATGCATGCAAAACCTTTCGATTTCGGCTTCATCACACAGTTTGTACAGATGCGTGTCATAGGAACTGTTTTTTGCCGGTTCTCCTCCGGCATTAGGCGCAAGACCGCAAAACAGGTTGTACACCCAGTAATCATACCATCCATTTACCGTGACATCAGCGGCCACAGTTACCATGTTATGCTTATCTTCGTACTGTGCATCAGCAAGCCAGTT
Source organism: uncultured Lachnospiraceae bacterium (assembly GCA_910579685.1). Classification (GTDB taxonomy): domain Bacteria; phylum Bacillota; class Clostridia; order Lachnospirales; family Lachnospiraceae; genus Suilimivivens. The sequence goes on from CAJTVN010000041.1 coordinate 28,611, forward strand.
CCTCGCTTCCGGCAGCGTATCAAAATGTTTTTCACGGCAGCTGCCATCTTTGGCACTATAACGTGCCGAATATTTCCCGTCTTTCCTCTGGCAGATTCCCTTTCCACATTCTCTGCCTTTAAGATTTTTTCCCATATATGAACTCCTTTCATCAAACAGCGGCAATCACCTTTTGTGATTCTCCTTTGATAAAGAAAAAGAGTCCAACATAATTAAATATTATATCATGCCAGGCTCCCTTTCATCAATATTATTTTGAGGCAATTAACGGCCGTGGACTATATCACAGCTTTTTGACGGATGTACCGCTCAAATTCTTTCCGTTTAACCAATTTTCGTGTTCCAAATGTATAGCACAAAAGGACCCCCGGGCTGTTTGAGCATTGAATCAATCTTGTTGATGCCGATATTGCTGTATTCTGCGGCCTCACGGATTGTAAGGGCCATCTTCTGGTAAATTGGGATTCGTTCAGTCTTTGCGCTTCCCTTTTCATCATCAATTGTAATGTTTTTACTTTCGTTCATTTCTGTTGTCTCCTTTCTTGTTATAGCTTGCGTATTTCAACGCTATAACATTTCATTAATTAACAAAGGTACTGCAATTCCAGACAGAAGATAGATCCATTTACTTGCTTCCGTTCCTCCTGCCAGATAAACATAATTAATATCATGAAAAAACAGCTCTCTGTCAAATTCGGCACATAAAGGTGTCAGGCTGCTACACAAATAGAAAATCCCTTTGATCAACATAAATACCGCTACATGGTGCATCATAATGGAATAGGTATTGCGCCCAACTGTAACCAGTTTTCCTGAACCGACAGGCATTTCACTTATAAGTTTGGCTATCCGCAACCAGAATGCGATTCCCGTGACCACCGTAAGATAAGGAATCGCAAACCCGTTTGCAAAACTTGTAACCCATACAACACCAAATGCCAGCCCTGCATTAAAAATAGAAATCAATATCTGTACTCCTATGACGATCAGAAAATAAATCCCATCCGGCAGCGTATCATATGTCTCTATCTTCTCTTTATAAATCTTTCCCATCTGAAATCCCGGAAACATGAGCAAAAGCCTTCCCGGAAACTTATAAATCCCCCATACATGGCCACCTATTGCCAATTGGATTGTCACCATGCCCACAACCAGAGAAACAATGAAGATCAGCCATTCATATTTCAAACGTAGAACCCCTAAAATTTTACGCATCAGCACATTGATTATCTCAACCAAAAACAATGTCGGGACAAACCACGCTGAAAAATTGTATAAAAACTGATGCCCGTCTATAAAAGGCGAAAGAAAAAGCGTCCGGAACGGCAGGACTTCCCCAAGTGAAAATCCGATCCCATGAAGCACTTGCGCTAAAACCCCATAAAAAAGATTCCATAAAAAATAAGGAAGCAGCAACACCCTGCATTTCTTCCATATGCAGTCTCCGATATTCATATCCCAAGTGTCCTGCCACGACAAAAATAATGCCCAGCGCAGATAAAATCCACACAGAATCTGAAGGAACCACATATGTACATGCCCAAAGATAAAACGCTCTAATGCCGCTCTCCAGACTTCCATAGAGAAATCTCCCTTAAGCGTATCGACCGCAATCCTCTGAAAGGCATAAAAAGCTGACCAGACATAAAAAAGCATTACCAGTTTCAGAATCCTTTTTCCTGCCATGGGGTTTTCCCTGCGGGGTGAAACAAGGAAAAGACCGCTGAGCATAAAGAAAACCGGTACTGCAAAACGGGTCATGCTGTTATAAATTGTCATAACCAGAAATTCCTTTCCATGTAGATCCACCACACTCCAGTAGCTTGCAGATACATGTAACAGGACTATGGAAAAGCTTGCGATGATTCTCAAAATATCATATTTTACAATTCTTGTCATTCTATCCTCCAATTGATAATCGTTTGTATTCATTTTTTATTACATCATTCCGTTTCATTCTCATTCCTCCGTTTATGCAGCACACCCTCTATAAATTTTGCCGTATACCCTCCGTCTCTTGCTATCTTGGCACGTTCACGCCTGTCTGTTGTCTGCTTCGCCAAGTCTGCGATAAATTCAGGACGATACAGCCTCATAGGACAGTCAATCTTATCGCCACGAAAATATTTGAATAACTTTAACATGGCATCACGTCCAATAAGTTCATATAATTCCAGATAGCTGTCGTTCAAAGCCTCGGATTCATTCCCATCAACGTTGAAAGCTTCATAGATTGCCACTTCATTTACATCATCCAGATCAATATCGATCACAATAAACACCTCCGCTTCTAAGCTTAATATAATCAGTTTAACAATTCTGGCTTTCTTAAATCCAGTCATATAAAGGTGCTTTTAAAGGCACTTTGTATTCCCCTTTAAATGTTCCTTCATATTCTCCTTTTTAGCATCACGAAATACATAACCATTCCTCTTAATAAGACTATATCCTGCATATCTGTTGTATCTACTTGCACATATACAACTTTTAACCGGAAATATTTTTTAAATTTACCGATTCTACAGCACCTTGCCTGCACCTGACAGCAGATATACAACAAGGCACCCCGATTGGAGTGCCTGTACATACCCTGTAAAATATTCCTTTATCCGTTATTTTTAGTCTCATCCTATAGGTCAAGTACCCCCTTAAGTTCTTCTGGAATTCTCCCACACGCTTCTGGTAATCCTGCTTCTTCCATCATAGGCTTTTAAGGTTTTTTTCACATAAGCAGTAAGGGAAGATGAACCGCCTGCTTTCTCTGATTGTTTCAGGTATAATTTTTTATCTGCTTCATCTTCCATATTGAAACGAATAAATATGGTTTTCCTGCATGGTCACGGGTCATCAGCGCACCACCACCTACATAGATGATATTGATGTAATCAAGGCTACAGCCACGTTCAGAAAGTTCCAATTCCAGAGAATGTATCTTTTCACGCAGCATTCCACGGATCAACTCCATATAAACTGATGGAAGATTGACTTGCCTTCAATCGGAAGCCCAACTGCCAGAACAACCTTCGACTTATGTAATCCTGCTTTACGAAGCTCCATGGCAATACCAGTCATTGTGCGGAGCCTTGCAGAATCATCCGATATTTTATCTAAAGAAAGCGGCGGCTTTGAATTTGATATTTCAAAACCGCCGCAAGGCTGCTTGTTCTTTTGTTTGTGCGCATAGATACCAGCCGCCGAAACAACGTTTTTTTATTATGCCGCCGCCCTGGCAGAGGTGCTGAATTATTATCAGGATGCGTCTGCTGACGCAATTGAAACGCTACCCCTTACATTTCCCAAAGCGCCGTCCGGAGCCTGGAGATACAGCTTATAGGTTCCGGGCTGTGTTGTCGGAGGCCCGACGATAAAATCCGCAATACATTCCAGCGATCCGCCCGGCTGCCGCAGGTTATCCACAGACCAATAGGCCACATCTTCCTGCCCGTCCTTAGCGAAAAAAACCTTTATTTGGTTTCCTGTTTTCACTGAAATGCCGTACAGGATTTCGTCCCCCTCGGACAATGTATATTCCCCCAGAAAGATCGTTTCTCCTGCCGCTACGGTCTTGAAGTCAACAGGGATCAGTTCCACATCAGTTGTATCATCCGGGTCATCCATATCCCCCAACAGCTCAGCCACTTCCGCCTCGGTCATATAGGCGGCGCCTGTGATATTGCCGTTCGCATCCCGGATGATTTTAATATTGACGGTTCCCTTCGGGTTCATATTAAGAGTATAGAAGGAGCCTTCCTTCCGGATGTCCAGAAAGATATTGATC
>CAJTVN010000042.1 GCA_910579685.1 uncultured Lachnospiraceae bacterium
TCTTTTTCTGATTTGGTCGTAATATTTTTCTGATTGCCGCCACGCATGCCATTTGGCTGCACTGTTCCGGTTTCCGGGTCAAGATGCCCAATGCACTTACGTTTTGATTTTGGTTTTTTTGACTTTTTATCCCAGTATGAGACGTTTTCATAAACGTACGTGGTGCCATTCTTGTGTTTTAGATAGACCAGAGATGCCATGCTGATTCCCCCCCCCCGACATATGTATAATTCCCTGCTTTTAGTATACCATTTATACATATGTTTGTAAAGAAAAACATTGGCTAAACACCGATTTTATAAGGGATTTGGGGAATAAGCTTAAAACCTATGTATAACAATTGCGGGAGATTAGGATCTTAATATTCCTAAGGACGCCTGCGTGCTCCGTGTTTTTCAGCACGGTTGCCGCAATCATTTCAACCTCGGCATTCTTCATGACCCCCGGGTTGTTGAAATCAGGGAGATACTTGTCAATCACGGAACCTCCACTAAGACTGATGCCGTGGAAGCCGTCATTCACGTCAAATTTGACCGCATAAATATCAGTCAGTCCCGTCGTGTTGGTCTCGGCGCCACTTATCTTCCTGGCGATTCCCTTTTTCACGACAGCGTTTGAAACTGCTGCCGCAGAAGATCCCTCTCCAGAAACCGTGTAATGGTTCTGTAAATCCATAAACTGAACGCCGTCAATACTTGTGATCTTCCTTCCAAATGCGGTTTCGGATTCTGTCTTGTAACCAAGGATCCGGGCCACCGTCTGTATTTTGGCGATCATATCCGTATTCAGAAGCAGCGCATCCGCATTTGTCGTTCTGATGAGCAGGTTCAAGGCCTCATAAAACTCATCTGCGTTCGCTTTAAGTTTACTGATATCGGACAGGTCAATGGCCTTTGCGGTTCCAAACTCTGTTGACGTCCCCGCCACCATGGAATCCAGGCCCTCAAATTCCGGACTGTCCGTTGCGGAAGTTGCCGCCGCGTCGCCATTAATCAGCGTGTAGTGAAACAGGGAGACAACCGCCTTGATATGTTCCTCGATCTGGTAGGCGAGGTTGTCAAATTTCCCCGCCACCTTATTCAGCACCCTGTCAAGCTGGACTTCGCCGCCCATGATCGCAAGGCTTGCCTCAAATTCCTTTTTTGTCGCCGTGGAAGCGGTATAAGACTTATTGAGCTTCCTGAACTGGGCCGTCGCCGGAAGCACCTTTCTCATATACTTGTATTTCATGGTGGATCCGCCGCCGCTTGCGGAAACGCAGTCATCAAACTGCAGTCTCGCCAGTATGTCCGACTGTCTGATAAAGATATCAACGATCTGCCCGAATATCTTGTCAGACATGCCCTTCTTCAATTCTTCAAGTGTCATAACCGCCATAATCATTCACCTTTTTAACCTTTCTTTATTCTGCGGAATTTTCATATCTTTGTTTCAGCGCCTCGGCCAGCGTTCCAGGCTCGGGGGCACCGGTTTCCCCGTCCTTTTCAAGCCTGTGCTCCTGATACTGTCTTTCCTCACCGGAGGCGAAATTGGACGGATACTGCTTTTTCAGCCCGGATACCAGATCCTCCTGTCCGTTCAGCTTTCCGTCTTCCCCAAGTTTCAGTTCTCCTGCCTGTCCCGCCTTGAATATCAGGTAATCAATATCTGATACTTTGGCATCCGCATCCAGAAGAGCAAGCTTTAAAGCGGACTCGATCTTCAAGGCTTCGTTTTCCTTTTTAAGGGCCGCAACCGTGGTTTCGTACTCTGTGAGTTTCCCCTGCAGCGCCTCGTCACCATTGGTGTTCTTTTTAAGCTCTTCGATCAAATCCTGCGCCGTTTTTAACTGTTCTGCAACGGAGCTCTTGTCCGCTTCCAATTCGGAATACTTTTCTTTGGAAACATAATTCCCTTCTGACAGATCGGCGTACCTTACGTGCTTTAATTTGTCCGGTTCTTTCGCATTGGCCGCATCAATGGCCGCCTTGACCTGTTCAAACAGATCCTTTTCCAGCAATTCCTCTAATTTCATTTTTTCCCCTTTCCTGCATTACGTTTTATGCGGTTTCTCCCGCCATGCATCGCCTGTTTTTTTCTCTGTGCGCAAGAGATATTCCGGCCGCAGTTTTAACGCCGTGAGGACGGTTTCGGGCAATAAAAAACACCAGCGTTTCGCTGATGTTCGATAACATGTTATGGCATAGCATTTTTATACTTCTTTCAATAAACAAGAGTCCTCCGGCAGGCGTGGCGTTCCCCTGCATCTCTTTTGACCCATAAGGTGTGTGGCTGCCACGAAATTGACCACCTCGAAGAACTCTCTTTATTGTATGTACATCATAGCAGAATTACTCCTTTTTGTAAAGAATCTCTTTCGTCCTAAGATAACGGTTCCACCTTTTTTCATCAATTTTTAGAAAAGTGATGATAGAATTTTTATAACCCTCCGGTTCTTTTGACGTGCATAGTCTGAGTACCGTCTGAAATCTTTCATCCCCATCCAAAATCTCTTTTAATATTACCGCAGTATCCGGCTTATTTGCTTTGATTATATAATCTGGTTCGGCGACTATCTGACCAAAATATTGTGAAAACCTTTCATAGTCACTCGGATGCCTGTCCTTTATATGCTGAATCTGATTATCCGTAATAACTACCTCATCCGTCACAATATCGTCCGTTATGCATTTATAAATATCTTTATTAATCTTCCCGACCAGATGCACCTGTATTTCCTCTTTTTTATCCCTGTTGATTTTATACGCCTTTTCCTTGAACTCATTATAGTCTTTTGCCTTTATCTCGACAAGCTCATTTTTATCACCGTCCCACTTTGTATAATACTCCTGTTCCGACAAAGCCCGTCTGGCACGTTGCAGAAGACAGCATCTGCAGTTACAGTCCTCGGAAGGATCTCCAAAGCCTCCCGGATACATGGCCCTCTTTCCCGCCACCTCGAACGGCTCCTCCACTTCCCTTACCTGGCCGTCCAGTTCCCGGTGGTGCGGCCTTGTCAGACCGTCAAGCGTGGAATCCCACTGCTTTACCACGTCAGCGCCTTTTCCTTTTGCCTTCTGCTGACAATGCAATGCGGCCTCCTGCTGAACCCTGTGTCCCTCCGTCCGGGCGATCAATGCCGCCCTGTTATAAGCCTTTGAAAAGGGGCTGTTCATTCCCGCCGCTATCGATACCGCTATCCGGTTCCACGAGGAACCGTTACTGATTCCCCTTGAAAGCTCCGACCTTATGGATTTTTTCAGGTCATCCACGTTTTCACCCATGCGTCCGTACAGCCCGTGTGAGATCTGGGAATCCACCTGTATGGCAAGAACCGCCTCCTCCTGATTGATCGGAAGGATCAGCGGAATTCCCTGCCCCTGAAGATCGTATAATGTCCCGAAAAAACCATTCTCATAACAAACGGTCAGATAGTCCGCAATCGACGTAAAAGACTTTGCATTCATGCTATCCAGCACGCTGTCAAGCTGTTTTTTCAGGGCCTCCTGATACTGCTGCTGCCAGATCACGGACTGTAGATTTTCCAGATCCGTCCGCATGGATAATTCACGGATTTTCACTTCACAATCCCTCGCCGCCTGCTCATATACCTTCTTTAACTGCCTGAGAATTTCTTTTTCCTCCGCAACATGGATCTTCTGAACCTCGATCTGTCTTTTATTCACCGATATCACCGCCTCCGTCATCCGGTACCAGACGGTTCAACGCCTCCTCTGCCTGCCTGGTCTTTTTGTCCTCATTCATTTCATCAAGCTTCTCGTTCACCTCCTCGTAATCCAGTTCCAGTATCTCGCAAAGCGCTCTCAGAACCGTCTCCTGATCAAGATCCTGAGCCGCTGTCATCAGATTGTTAATCAGCTGTCCCTGCCTCTGGGCGTTCAGCAGTTCAATCTGGGCGTTATCCTGCGCATTCGTCATCACTTCCCTTTCAAAACGGATATAGACGTCCTCCATCTGGTAATCCGCTTCCAGAGCCGTGTTTATCTCATCCAATGCCACCCGGACCATTTTTCTCAGGAACTGTTTCAGGCGAATTTCCAGTTTGTTAGATTTTAAGTCAAGCAAAGCGTATCTGCTTTTGATAACGATATTGGTAATATTCCCATCTCCGATCTGTGCGGAATTGAATCCCATGCCAAAACGGTAAATATTTTTTTCATCCAGTTCCAGTTTCACTTTTCTCGCCTCATAGGGAACATCTATCGTTTTGATATCCACCCCGCCTTCGGAAGACACGCCCACATGCTTTTTTACCCGGATATTCTGGATCATTTCATCCATATCCATGCCTTCGAAGCCTTTTACGACATAAATCCCTTCCGCAACGTCCTGCAGGTTATTGGATAGCCCGCACGCCATAAGATCATAATCGTCAATCAGGTCTTTGACCGGCTTTAATCCCGATACCTGCTTTCGGTTATTATCCAGCCGGAAAAAAGGAATAAATCCATATCCGCCGTTTCCCTCATAATACAGGGCGTCATCACCTGACTTTGTATAAGTAATATGCGGCCTGGGATTGATTTCTACGGAGGCGTCCGCTTCGAGCTTCCCGTCATTTTTCTGCACGTAATACCATGTCTTGTTTTCGTCCCAGACTTCGATCCTCTTGATTTCCGTCTGGCCCTTGTCAATCCGGTCAACATACCAGTAAATAACATAGGCGCATCCGTCATCCGTGTCTTTTTCTCTGACATCTATCACTCCCAAGGAATCCGCCGTCATGAATTTTGTCTTCCCGTTAACCGCCTTATAAGCATACATGTGCTCGAATCCTTTAGCGATACATCCCGTGAGACACTCCTGAAGCTCCGCCTTGAAATCGTCACCGAAATACATGCTCAGCTGCTCCTGTAGCTTTTCATCATCCGATCTGACAAAATCGCCCTCTCCCGAAAGCATGTACTGAACCTGCTGATCAACCAGCTCTGTGAAAAAAGGATGCGAAATCTTAATGTTGCTCCTTAGTTTGTCCTCCTGCAGTTTGCCGTCGCCATCCACATAATACACTTTGTAATTTTTTATATCATGCTCTGCGTCATAATAGGCCTGCCCTTTTCTGGCAAGTTCTTTTTTCTTTGACTGTCTGTCATTATTAATAAACTTTAAAATTTCCGCCTCTGTCAGCATTTTCCACCATCCTTAATACAGCCATGTGTCAGGCTCGTACAGCGCAAGCGTAAGGGAATCAGCCGTATCCGGGGATCCGATTCCCCTTTTCTTCATTTCTTCCTTGCTTTCCAGCTGAATTTTTCCTCTGGAAGTCATATGGTACTTTCTCACGCTCAGCTGTTTGATCATCTCATCATCCTTGGGAAGATCGATCTGAACCGCACTTTTCCCCTGCATGCTGTTTGAAAAATTAGTTTCAAGCAGCTCCTTCACGTTTCCCCAGAGCTGGGCTCCCAGATTAAAATAGTATTCGTCCTTTGCCTTATCCCCGTTATTTACCGGAATCACCCTGAAAGGAAGTCTCTCTTCCCGGATCACTTCTTTCAGCCGGTCGGTCACGCCGCCGCCCACGCCCGTGTCATCCACCTTGATCATGCAGTTTTTTAACTGGGAAAAACGCCTCATGTATTCCTTGCAGCACCGGATCACGTTCCCGGCTGTTTCCATGGTGTCTTTTTTAGCGTATTTTCTAAATTCGTAGACTTTGGCACTGATTCTTAGCGTTATAACCGTTTTGTCATCTCCGAATCTCGCAACATCAACGCCAATATGAAGCGTCTTTGCCGAATCGATCTCCGCCTGTTCAATGCGGTTTTCCCTGGAACACGCAAGCTCCACTGTTTCCAGTGATATAAAGGAATCCAATGCTCCTTTGGGGAAATTCCCGTCAACACGAACTCTGACCACGTCGGAATCCTTTCCGTACTTGGATTCCAGCATGACAATGTTATCCTTTGACGTGCGTTTGGAATTCCGGCTGCTTACCGTGTGCGTCCGGAACTTATCCCTGTCTTTATTAAAAGCATCATAGAACACTCCATCGATCCGGTTAGGGTTGCCCATTAAAAGAAGCTTGTTATCCATGCCTGTCAGTGTTCCCAATATCGCCTCCATAATCGGATCCGCAACGCCGGAGGCTTCGTCAACCACGATCAACATATGGTCTTCATGAAATCCCTGCATATTCTCCGGCTTGGTTGCCGTTTTTGCCGTGGCAAACCACCGTTCGGAATCGCCGTTCATGTAAACTTTTGTCTTCGTCCATGTCAAAAGATTTTTTACTCTGGAACTGTCAAGCCATTTGGATATTTCGGCCCAAAGCACGTCATAGAGCTGCTGCATGGTGGGCGCCGTGGCTATCACTTTTGAGTAGGGCCTGCACGTAAGGAACCATATTACCAGTCCGGCTTCCAGGGCTGTTTTTCCGACACCTTGACCGGATTTGACTGCGACTTTAGCATGTTGCGCCACGTCAGCTGCAACCTCTCCCTGCCAATCATCACAACTCATATCAAGCATGTCTTCCAGAAAGGCAACCGGATTGTCATAATAGACTTCCAATACGTCAGCCAGTTCCTCCATCCGCTTTCTCACTCCTTCGCTTTGCTATCTCAATGATCGCCGCCTTCCAATCCTTTGCCTGTTCCTTGTTTTCATCTTTCTGAATCACTTGGGATTTTAAAACCTCAATTCTGGCTGTTTGCTCCGCCGTGGCCAGATCCCAGTTTTCATGTAAAAGCTCGTCGTACTGTCTGATCAGGCCTCGTAGCTCGCCCTGGGCCCTGGCCTGGGATTTTAAGAAATTTGCATGCTTATCCCAGGCCTGTTGCACTTCCCATTTTTCGCCAATCACATTTCCGTCCTGTTCTGCAATCTTTTCTATTGTTTTGTCTTCCTGATTACGGACATACATAATCTTTTGCGCCCGGATAATGGCCACATAGGCGATCTGGATCTGATCCCATAAGACGTCCAGAGGATCCTCCGGCATATTCTCAATAATAGAAAAGGCCTCCTTCGGAAGATACTTCCGAAAAAGACCATGCTTTTCTGCGTTGCTATTCTTCTTTGGCGCTCCGTGGCCGGATGCATTCTTGTTGCCCGGCTGCGCGCCTTTATTTTTATCCGAACGTTCGCTTTGTTTATCCGAACGTTCGTTATCCCACTTATAAGTACTTTTCCATCTTCGGACGGTTCCCTCCGGCAGATCAAGCCGTTTGGAAATATCCACTAGTTTCAACCCTTTTAGATACAGTTCTCTGGCCTGCTCTATCCGCTCATCAGGCTTCCTGGGCACGATCACCACCTCTCAATCGTTTGTTTTGGAAAAAAATCATTTGCCTTCTTCAATATCGGTTAAATCTGTTAAGCGACTCACTGCATATGCATTAAACAGCACATATATATTGCGAATAAAGCTCAAGACCCTCCATAACAATTCAGCAGAAAACATATAAAACACTAATATCAATATAAATGCTACGAAATTGCTAATTTGTGTGCTTGATAACAAAATGAAATCTTCGGGAATACATGGAACAGTCACAGTTAGCGCTAAGCAGACTACTATCGCAATGATATACAACATCATCAATGATACAAAACTGTTATTAACTTCCTCTAGCTTACTCTTTTCCTTTCTTCCCTTTTCACTTTTTGAAATTATCAACATAATTAGTAAATTATCATTTAATAATGCCTGAAAAAAAACAAACCCCGTGAATATTATACCAAATAGGGATAAAAAGGCGCTTAGCAAAGTATTACATACGTTTCCAAACAATTCCACTATATTATGTGAGTAAATCATAAAACAAGAAGGCAGCAGGCACACTCCAAATATGATGCCCTTCTCTTTCCAATTTTTCTTATTAGGTAGAAATATATAAAACGAATTTAACAGTATATTTTCAGATGAATCATTCTTAAGTAACGCCTTCAAAATACTTTCTTTCACCCGTATCATGAATTACCTCCGTACTTTAGCATGCATCCATTCATTTTTTAATGAATGGCACTATCTTTTTACAATTTTCTTCATATATTTCAGTATTCGCCTTACTTGCATAAGATATTTTACTATTCTTTTTGCTCGCTTCTATAATATACCTTATATTCTTTTTTGTGTCATCATCTGCAACTGGAATCTCCGTATTTTCAATTATTGAATCCATTGTAATTTTACTAGGGACTGAACTACCTGGATAACGAACATGCAAAACTGGTTCCATTGTACCATTCAATTTACCAACAAAATTACATATTTCATCTTTGTTTTCAGGAGAGTTATAATTTAGATTTCCCGTTGAACTCCTTAGGTCATGCCTTTTTTTCAATATTCCTTCAAGAACTTCTGACAAATCCGTGTCACCATCCCCATTCAATGGATAAAACTTTAATGTTAATTTTGTAACTTTTTCTACACTCTTTAATGCACTTGCAATATCACTACCCGAAGATATTCCCACAACATTAACCAGTGGAATGGGAAGAAGTTCTTTATCCTCTTTTTGTAACTTTTGATTTGTTTTTCTTATGTAAGTATCTATAGCCGCTTTAATCAATGTTCTAAAATTGTTTAAACTTGGGCTCCCTTTTTGATCTCTCACTAAAACCATACGATGATTTTTGAGATATATTATAAATAACGAATACGGTGATGACTGATATCTCCCATTCCTATCAACCAGTCTTCCTTCTTGATAATCATAATTATATTTTACCTCTAACATCGTATCCTTAACAACAATTCCTGTTAATATGTATTCCCCGTCTTTGTCTTCAATAACTTCTATTTCATCGAAAAATAATTTAGTATCTCCATTCTTTTTTATGTAATTACTTAAAAGTGCTGGCATAATTATAGAATCAAAATATTCTAACATAGGCATTTCACTGTCATTCTTTTCGAATACAGTATTAAAATTTGCAATACACATTTTTTTCGTCGACATATAAAATCCCTCCAAAATACATTTTTCTACATTATACCTTAAATTCCGGCAATTTGCCACATTACTTATAGGTAATAACAAAATACCCAATCGCACCAGCAACCGGGTATTTAAAAATGTATTGGGGGGGGAATCTTTTGCATCTACACCATACCATGAATATATAGTCACATTCTATCACATTTTAAAATTTTTTAAGGCCCTCGCATGAATTCTATGAGTATGCTGCCAACTATGTCCGATCCTTACGCAAATATCCTCCCACTTCATCAGCTTGATATACCGATACATCAGAACATCTTTTTCATCTTCATCGGAAAGCCTTTCGATTCGATCAGTAATCTCCTTGCATTTTTTTATCCTCTGATACCTGTATTTCATATACCGCTTTTCTTCTTGATCCAGTAAGGCAGCATAAGAAGAAAGATCACTGTTATTATGTGCATGAGGCATTCCGTCGTTTATTACAGAAGGGCATATCTTGTTTAGGCGCATTTCCTGAATCTTAAGCTCACTGCGTCTGATCTGGCAAACCGCGGTTTTATAACCCTGGAGATATTCCTTTTTTCTTTCATTCTCTTTCTGTTCCCGTGTCACTCTTTACCCCTCCTGTTAATAAACGCATCACTTTATTACCGATCGTATCTCTCCCTCAGTTCTTTGAAATGCTTCTGCATTTCCTACACCAATGCCGCATCTAATGCTGGATTGTAATTCATAGGCTCTCGTTTCAACCGTTTTCTGGCCGCTATCTTTTGACGCATAAACCTGTCAGAAATGAACACCGTATAATGTTCCCCACACTCCGGGCAGACAAAGAACTGTTCGATCACATCATCTTCAGAATCAACGTCTATGTCAATCACGTCTTCCTGGATATTAATCTCAATTTCCTTCCCGCACTTATCACATATACAAGTCTTCAAGTTGGCCGTCTCCTTTCGTTTCTGGTTTCCCACATCGTTCAAACTCTATAACCCATACCCACGGATTTGATTTCCAGCTATAAATAGCCATATCTGACTTTTTTATCGTGGAATCCCACAATGCCGCAAAAAGTATGTCATAATGTTCTCCAAGCAACTCAAGATGTTCCCTGTCAAATTCGGTTGTTCCCTCTTTTATGACCTGTTCCGGCGTAATGTCCTGCAGCCGTTCCACCCGTACATCTGTCACCTTTAACCAGATTCGGGCAGCTTTTTTCGGCATATGGATTGACGGATGCCATTTTACATTCACACTTCCCTCTGCATAGTCGGCTTTATAAATAAACAAATTATCAAATCCAGGACTGTGTTCACGCCACGCCTCCCTGACATACAAAATATCCTCAGAATAACAAGGTCTCTTGCAAAGTTTCTTAATGAGCATCTGGTCTGGGACCTGGGGATGCTCTTTATGGTATGGGCTGTTTAATATTCCTACCACATCATCTTTGACAATCCGCCTTGTGACAGTCTTCCTGCCATCCAGTATCGCCCGAACCATATCGCTATTAAATAAAATCGGCAAAGCCCTTCCCATTTTCTTATGCTCCTTTCCTGATACACCTGCTGCCGGGTTGATTCATTTCCGACCGATCTGATACGCACTTATCCGTTTCGCTCCGCTAAAGGCCGGTTTAGTTCGATAAGACCACAAAATTCCATCCGCTTTTATTTAAAAGTTTTGCTCTTTCCTTTGCTTCGTTTTCATCTTCAAAAACTTTTGCAAATTTCATAAGGCTGGTCATATTGAACGCATTTTTATACTTTTCGTTTTGACCGGCATACCATCCATCTGGTCGGATTCCATCTCGCATCCTGTTTTCAAGTATAAATCCTATCATTTTCCGCCTCTTCCGTTCAAAGTTATTGCAATATTAAGCCGCCATGATATAATAAATCTTATGGAAGCATAGCTCAGCTGGGATGAGCGCTCGCCTGACTAGCGGGAGGCCAAGGGTTCGAGCCCCTTTGCTTCCATTTTTCATTTCTGCATTCCCGTGCCTCTTACATTATCCACCTCCGATATGGCCGCAAACACCGGGTAAAACTGCTGCGGCACCACTGCGTTCCCGAGCGCCTTTATCCGATCCCCCTGTCAGCATCCGACAAAAATACGCTCACCTCTCTATCCATTGCACGATGTCCTGAAACTCAATGAATCTGTCATTGGGGACGAGCATCCAGTCATCCCCCGCCCGGAAGGAGGTAAACTCCCGGTTGATCGCCTCCTCCACCTCTTTGCCCGACATCACGGACAGTTCCTTCTCCGTCTTGACGTTGTTTTCCAAGAGGAGCCTTCTTGCCTCCCTCTCGTGCTCCTCGTAGATGAAATAAAACCCCTTTTCCATGTCAGGACCTCCTTTATCTTTCCTGGAAATACTTCTCCACCCTTGCCTTAAGCGCCTCCAAAAGCGCCGCCTGGCAGTCCCCTTTTCTCTGCAGGGCCGCCATCACGTCCTCGTCCACGGTGCCCGCCGCCAGGAGGTGGTGGACGTATACCGTGTGTTTCTGCCCCTGCCGGTGGAGCCTGGCGTTCGCCTGCTGGTACAGCTCCAGGTTCCAGTTAAGCCCGAACCACACCACGTCATTCCCGCCTTCCTGCAGGTTAAGCCCGTAGGCCACGCTGGCCGGGTGCGCCAGAAGGATGTTGATCTTCCCCGCATTCCAGTCCGCGATATCCGCCGGCGTCTTAAGCTCCCTCACCGAGAGCCCGGTCTTTGCCAGAAGCCGCCGGATCCTCGCAAGGTCATGCTGGAAGTTATAAAACACCAGGACGTTTCTTCCGTTCAGCTCCTCCAGAAGCTCCAGGAAGCCCTCCAGCTTGTTGTCGTGGATCTCGACCACCTCTTTCCTCTCCGCCGCCCGGTCTTCCTGCACAAACTCCTGCGTGCGGTAAACGGCCCCGTTTGCGAGCTGCAGCAGCTTTCCGGAAAGGACGGCCGCACTGCCCGCATCAAGGACCCCCTCCGGCAGCTCCAGGATCCGCTCCCGCTCCATCTCGTCATAGGCCCTGCGCGCCTTTGCGTCCAGCCGCACGTAGCGGATGTTGTCGATCCGTTCCGGCAGTTCCAGATAATCCCTGGCGGAAAGGCTGATACAAATATCCCGGATAAGCTCCTGGATTTTCTCGCCCGCCCCCTCCCTTGGCTCGTATGAGAAAATCGTGGTGGCGTTCCTGGAAGCGGGGGAGAAGTAATTGTTCCGGTATTCCGTCAGTGTCCTGCCTAGGCGGGCGCCGCCGTCCAGAAGGTAGACCTGCGCCCAGAGATCCGTAAGACCGTTGGGAGAGGGCGTCCCCGTCAGCTCCACCAGGCGCCGGATGTGTCCCCGGATGTTCTTAAGCGCCCTGAACCGCTTGGACTGGCTGCTCTTAAAGCTGCTTGATTCGTCAATGACCACCATGTCGAACGGCCAGCCGTTCCGGTAATAGTCCACCAGCCAGGGGACGTTTTCGCGGTTGATGACGAACACGTTCCCCGGGCTGTTCAGCGCCTTGATCCGCCGCTCCCTCGCCCCCAGCACGGGACGGACCCGCAAAAGGCTCAGGTGATCCCATTTCGACTGCTCCCTGGTCCAAGTGTCCTCCGCCACCTTTTTCGGTGCGATCACCAGGCACCTGCCCACCTGGCAACGGTTAAAGACCAGGTCATTCACCGCCGTCAGGGTGATCACCGTCTTGCCCAGCCCCATGTCGAGGAAGAGGGCCAGCGCCGCGTCCTGTATGATCCGGACAATGCAGTATCTCTGGTAATCGTGTGGGATGAATTTCAAAACGCCGTCCCCCCTTTCCCCGGCCTGCGGTTCACCATCTCCAGAAACAGGCGGTCCGCAGCGGGCGCCGCAGGCTCCTGCTTAAGGAGCTCCCCTATGGCGTCCCGGGCGCTCTCCGGGCCGTCCACGACGGCCGTGAAGCACCCCAGGGCCTCCAGCTCTTCCATCCGCAGCCGCTGTAGCTTCCGGGGCCGCCCCCCTTCCCGCTTAAGCTCCACGAACCCGACCCTTCCCCCCGGAAGCACCACGAGCCGGTCCGGCACGCCCGCATTCCCGGGCGACACGAACTTGTAAGCCCTCCCGCCCGCCTGCGCCACGAGCCTGCAAAACTTTCGTTCCAGTTCACTTTCCCTCACGCTCTCCTCCTGTTCCTGTAACATTCCTCGCATGCGTGCGCACGTGTGTACTTATACGCATTCAGGGGTATCAAGGGTACCTATATCCCTTATTTCCCTTGTATTTTTATCTCATATAGAAGAATGTTTACATGTTTATAAATACCGTTTTCGCCTGTGTTTATCGGCCTTTTGGCGTTAACATTCGAATGTTTCCGCTTGTTCCAATGTTGACGATCCCCTTGTCAACATTCTCCGCACGGATCCGTTGTTTACGCATCGGATGTTACCCTTGTAAATCCCCTCTGGGCGCCGTATTCCCCTCCGAACCGGACTGCGCTCCTTTGCCGCTCCCAGCCCGGCAGCCTCTCCAGGATGCTGTTGATCTCCTTGGAATCCGTTTTTTTCATCCGGGTGTAACCCGGCATCCGGAAGCATTCGTTCCAGATCTCCCAGGCGCAGATCCGATCCCGGTACATCAGCTGGCTCTCGTCCGCCTGTTTCTGGTCAAAGCCGGAATCCAGCCAGTTCCTGCGCTCGTACTGGCTCCTCTTATACCAGTCCCTCGGCACCTTCTTTTCCAGGAATTCCAGGATCGCACCCTCCGAATACGAAGCCTCCCGGTGCTCCTCCTGCGCATGTTCGGCCAGTCTTTCCGCCTCCTCCGACAGGGTCAGCGGCTCCCCCAGACGGTACGACGCCACGGCCTCCGCCCAGATCTGGGGCACCTCCCCGGGCAGATCCCGCCAGACGTTCTTGCGGCGCCCCGCCCCCGGCAGGTCCACGGGCCAGAAGCGCCGGTTGCCCGTATAGTCTTTCAAAAACTCTTCCTCGTTCGTCGTTCCCACGATAACGCACCGGCGCGGGTATCTCTCCGGCCTACGGCCGTAGGCCGCACGGTAGATGTCGTCCTCTTTGCTTAAAAACTGCTTGACCGTGTTCATCTCCGACTTGGTCAGCTCCCCGGCCTCCAGGATCCAGTAGCCCTGCAGGAGCTCCGCCGCATCCTTCCCCTCGAAGGTGCACAGGGAGTCGGAATACCAGTCCATCCCCAGATAGCGGAAGAAGGTGCTCTTCCCGATCCCCTGTTTCCCCGCCAGGATCAGCATGGTGTCAAACTTGACCCCCGGGCGGAAGATCCTCGCCACCGCCCCGGCCAGGGTTTTGCGGATCGCCTCCCTCGTGTAGGGGCTGTCTTTCGCGCCGAAATAGTCGATCAGCAGGGTATCCACCCTCGGCACGCCGTCCCATGCCAGCGACGCCAGATAGTCTTTCAGCCGGTTCACGCGGTGGTTCATGGCGAATACGGCGAAACCGTCCGCGACCTTTTCCTTGCCGGTGATCCGGTAGATCGTTTCGAGGTAGCCCCGCAGTCCGGAATCGTCCTCGTCCTTCCACTGCCTGGCCGGGCAGGGAAGGGCCTGCGGTTCCCACGGCAGCGGCGCCGATACCATCGGCCGGCCCGCCATCTCGTCATGGTAGACACGCCCTTTTAACCGGGGATCGTTCTCCAGGATCAGCTGGACGTTCTGGACCGTTTTAAGCGGCTCCCCGGTCTTCGGATGGGTCTGCAGTTTCAGCACCCAGCCGGCGTCCTCCTGCGCCTGTCCGGGCGGCGCATCGGAAAAGCTCTGCACGGCCGCCTCATAGCGTTCCTTCGCCATCCGCTCCGCCACGGCCGGCAGGCCGGACGCAAACTCGCACATCCGCTTGAAGGACGGCAGGTTTGCCGCCGGCGTGTCCGGCTTCGCCTCGTCGTCCTCCTCCCCGAACAGGTGGAGCCTTACCAGGTCGAAGGCGTTGACCAGCTTCCCGGAACAGGGGTCCGTGGCATGGTGGCTGTAGAGGAACCGGCCGTCCTCGTACAGCACCGCCCCGCCGACGGTACTCCCCTCCGCGTAGGTGTAGCGTCCCGGATCCGCACAGGGCTCGTAGGTACCCGGCAGGAACTGCTCCATGGCGTCCTCTATGGAAAAGCACTTGCAGAACGCCCCGACGATGCCCTTTCTTTCCAGCGGGTCCCCCTGCTTTTTCGCCGACCGGTCCCGGATCCGGGCCGCCCCCGGCACCTCCGGCCACTCCGACACGTCCCTCCAGTCCCGGTAGGCGGCCAGCATCCCCCTCCTGGAAAGAAAGGGCTTGTCCTCATAGAGGAACAGGTATTCGCTGTCCGCGCTGCAGCTGGGCCAGTACATCAGACGCACGGGCTCAAACGTGGTGGGGTCAAAGATCGGCATCCCGATGCATTCGGCCAGTTTCCTTGCGATGGGCTCGTATTCATCCGCCGGGCACGGCTCGTCCAGAGGCACCACGACGCGCAGCCTCGGCGCCGCCCCCTCGTGCTTGCGCGTGGAATAGACGGCGTAGGCGCATCCCAGGCCGGAAACCGTGTTCAGGACCCTCTGGGCCCCTCCCGGTTCGATGGTGTCGGCGTCAAGGGTTATAAGGTGCCTCTCCCCCGCGTTCTCGTTTTTGCGCCTCGGGCCTTTCAGGGTGCCCCCCACGAAGCCCCCGATGTCTTTCAGGTTTTCCTGGTCAGGCTTGGGAAGGGACTTATACTGCTGGAAGCTTTCCCCGGTCCGCAGGGGACGCGCCAGCTTCTGCACGAAGTCGGACCACAAAAGCTCCTGGGCGTTCCATACGGCGGCCTTCCTGCCGGTTCCCGTTGCGATCTTAATCAGCCGGTCATTCTGCATCTTGCGTCCTCCTGTTAATCCTTTTTATAGTAATAAGCCTCAAACCCGTCGGCGTTTAGGGGAAGATCCGGGGCCCACCGCGGCGGGGTGCACAGGATGCGTATGGCTTCCTCCAGCGTTTTCCCGGAATCTTCCGGGACCTCCAGTATGACCTCGTCGTGGATATGGAAATTGATCGAAAACCCCTGGCCGTGCAGGTTCATCATGGCCTCCGCCAGCAGGTCCCTGGCCGTGGCCTGGACGATGTTCTCCGTCAGTTTCCCGCCGTAGGTGGAAATGTATTCCCACTTCCCGGTTTTCTGATCGGTCCCCAGAAAGTGGACGGCGTCCCTGCCCAGGTCGTTCCTGCGTATTTCCGGTTTATAGTAATGCAGCTTTCTTCCGCTGGGCAGGCGGATGATGAGGTAGTCCCGGTCCCTTCCAAAAGCGATCCCCCGGGGCAGGTAGCCGGCCGTGCCTTGCCGTACCGTTTCCACGGCGCGGCGTTCCACGGCATACCAGAAATCCACGATCCGCTGGTTGCTCCCCCTCCACCGTTTCACGATATCCGGCAGCTCTTCCTCGGCAAGCCCCATGTTCAGGGCCCCCATGGAGAGCAGGGAGCCCTTTCCCCCCTGGTAGCCCAGCGCCAGCTCCGCGATCTTCCCCTTCCCCCTCAGGGCGTACTCCGGGTTCCCTTTTTTGATCCGGTCCAGATCCACCCCGAACATGGCGGAGGCGGACGCCTCGTAGATCTTCCCGTGGGTGCGGAACACGTCAAGGCGCCACTGCTCCCCCGCAAGCCAGGACAGCACCCTCGCCTCGATGGCGGAAAAGTCCGCCACGAAAAAGCGGTTCCCCGGCCCCGGGACAAAGGCGGTGCGGATCAGCTGGGAAAGGGTGTCAGGCACGTTTCCATAGAGCAGCCGGACGGCGTCTGTCTGCCTTTTCTTCACCAGTTCCCTTGCGGTATCCAGGGTGCCCAGGTAATTCCTGGGAAGGTTCTGGACCTGTACCAGCCTCCCCGCCCACCGGCCGGTCCGGTTTGCCCCGTAAAACTGCAGGAGCCCCCGGACCCTCCCGTCGCCGCACAGGCAGGCGTCCAGGGCCGCATACTTCTTTACCGAGGTTTTGCCGAGCTCTCTCCTTATACGCAAGACCTCCTTGACCAGTTCGTCCCCGGACCGGTCCGCCAGCACTTCGGCCACCGTCTGTTTATTCAGGCTTTCCAGCTCCAGGCCGGAATTGTCCCGGATCCACTGTTTCAGCTGCGCCACGCTGTTCGGGTTGTCCAGCCCGGTCAGCTCCCTCGCCCGCCCGCCCAGCTCGTCCTGTGTCTGGGCCGAAATCGCCAGGGCGCCCCGCACCAGCTCCACGTCCACGGCCACCCCGTTCTCGTTGATGTGCTGGTCCAGCACCCAGTTCAGGTGCTCCCGTTCCGGGAACGGGTGCTCTTCCAGGATCCGGTGGACCGCCATTTCCGTCTCCACGTCGCGGATGCAGTACGATTTGAAAAGCTCCCACTTCTCCGGGTCGTGCTTCCACAGGTTCCGGGTGCGCCCGTAATTCGCCTGGGTCGGCCTGCAGGGTACGCAGAAATACTGGATCAGGCGCCTTCCCACGGCCATCTTCTGCTTTTCCCGGGCAAGGCCCAGCGCCCTGCCCAGCTGCTCCAGGCTTCCCGGCAGGCCGCAGTAGTAGGCGTGCACCATGGTGCAGTGCCACTGCCCGGTCTGCGTCGGGTAAAATTTTTTCAGGCAGTTTATCTCAAACGCCGCATTATGGGCGGTTTTTTTCACGTTCGGGTCGTTCAGATCCTTCCGGATCCCTTCCGGGATCCGTTCGCCGGCCGCAAGATCGATGATGCGCACCGGCTCATAATCATAAGAATAAGCCATCAGTAAAATCTCAAAGGCCGGGGACTGCACGTACCGGTACAGTCCCGCCTTTTTTAAGTCCACGTCCGAAAACGTCTCCAGGTCGATATGCAGGGTTCTCATTGAAATCCCATCACCCCTCCCGACAGCAGGGGTCGGCCCGTGATCGGATCGATCTGCGGCCGTGCCGGCGCCTGGTACGGGGCCGGCTGCCACGGGAGCGCCCCGTAAACCGGCGGCTGGTAGGCCGGAACGGGCGCCTGGTATCCTGCCGCGCCGGCCTGCGGGTAAGCGTTTGCGCCGCCGAAGGCTTCCTCCGCCGACACCCTCGCCGTCAGCGGTTCGCCGTCCTCGATCTTCTGCACGGCGTTGAGCCCGCACCCGACCCCCTTGTTTCCGTTGGTGTTATAGGCGAAAAAGTTAATGTTCGCCCGGATGTGGCAGCCGCTGTACAGCTCGGACGGATTGATGATGTTCTGCATGTCCAGGCCCACGATGGAGGGCTGCATCTTCGCTGAGGCGGTCATGACCATGTGCCCCCGGCACTCCTCCCCGAACGGCTCCCCGTTCGGCCGGCACCCGTCGCCGTCATACAGCGGCGTTTTGCACAGGGGCGGGACGTTTCCGTTAAAGACTTTCTGGGCCCCCTCCTGCTTCGCCTTTTCGATCTCCGCAAAAATGGCATTAAGGGTGGCCGTGTCCGTCTTCGGGATCAGCAGCGTGACTGAATACTTGGGATCCCCGCCGTTTTCCGGGACGCGGGGCTGAAAAAGATAGACGTAGCTCGCCCTTACCTTTCCTGTCGTGATTGCCATCTCATTTTCCTCCTTCCGAATAAGTGTTGTCGCCGCCGAAAGCCTCTTCTGCGGATACCCTCTGTAGCACCATGGCCGGCCTTGCGTCGTCCTCCGGTGCGAGGGCGGGCTTTCCCTGCGGTTTCACGATATACTTTGACAGAATCTCCTGCCGGTGCTCCTTGCTGAGCGTCTTTTCCAGCGTCCCCAATGCCACGGGCCTTCGCTCGTACAGGACCGCCTCGTCGTACCCCGCCTCGGCCAGCTCTGCGAACGCCGCGTCCGGGTCCGCCAGTTCCCGGCAGCTGCGCCCCTCGATGATCTTCCAGCCGGGCACCTCCCCTCCGGAAACCAGGCGGTCCAGGGAAAGCTTTTCCAGGTTCGCCACCCAGCTCTTCAGGTACATGGCCTCTTTCAAAAGGGCCCCGGCCTCCTCCCAGGAGATAAGGGGCGGCAGTCTTCTCTGGTTGGCTTCCCCGTCCCATGCCTTTTTCATGAGTTCCAGGTTCTTGTCCGCCGTGGCCCGGCACCTCCCGTAAGCTTTACAGAACCCGTCCTTGCAGTAATTCTCTTTGTCGCCCGCGCAGTAATCCGCAGGGCGGAACTCCCCTTTCCCTTCCCAGGCCAGCTCTGCCGCAGGTTTTACCACCCGCTCCCCCCATGCGAGCAGGTCGCCCATGGTCGTGCTCCAGGATGAGGTATTGGGGATCCGGGGCTGCACGATATGGAAATGAGCCCTTTCGATCCCGAAAAGGAACCCGTATTCCTGGTAGGCCCCGAGCGCGTACAGCGACATCTGGTAATTTTTCTCCGCTTTTACAGGCACCCCCTTCCCGTACTTGAAATCAATCACGTGCAGGTCTCCCCCGTAAAGGATCAGACAGTCAACGGTCCCGAACCCCTCCGGCGCCCAGCCGCTGTAGTTTACCCTTTGCTCGATGCGGATGAAGGGGGCTGCGGGAAACCCGAAGGCGATACCGGAAACATAGTCCGCGTATTCGTCCGTGTAGCCGTCCATTTCCGGTGCGTAGCATTCCTGTTCCTGCAGCTTTTTCAGCCGGTTCCGGTAGGTGCGTTCGGTCATGTTCTTGTCCGTGAACAGCCTTGACAGCTTTAATTCGCCGATGCTGTGCGCAAGGGTCCCCTCTGCGGCATAAGGGGATTCCTCATCCGGGATGCCCTCCTCCAGCCTTGCGGAAGGCGGGCAGTGGATCCATTTCTTCGCACTTGACGCGGCCAGAACCGCATGGGCCCTCTCTTCTTTCTTCTTTCCCATCAGATCTGCGCACCTGCCCCTCTTAAGGCGGCCGCAAATTCGCCGTAGCGCTCTTTGGGCAGCTCGGTCATCGCCTGGATGCCGAAGGCCTGGAGGATCCCCATCACCTGGGGCATCTTCCCCGCGCTCGTAAGGCCGGCGGCCGCCACCTGCAGCTGTTCCAGCGTGTAGGGCTGCACGGCTCCGGTGGTGGGCACGACTCCCTGCGCGGGGACGGGAGCCGGAACCGGCGGCACGGGCGGCGCCGTTATCGGGACCGCGGGAGAAACGGGCGCCTGCTGGAGCGGGGCGTTCATTCCCGGAGGGAGTACCGCACCTGCGGATATCTGTACCTGGCCCCCTCCGGACAGCGCCGTGGCAATCCGGTTTACCGCCTCTGTCAGTTCTCTGATTCCTTCCATGACAATCTTGATTTCGTTCATTGCAATTCCTTCCTTTCCGTGTTATAATGGTTTTGCGTTAATTTTTTCCGAGCCTGCCCCGGCTGTCCCCCGGCGGGTTCTTTTTCGTCCTTTCGCTCTTCGCCGTCTTCCTCCCTGCAGTCGCATGTTTCGCCCGGATCCAGGTGTGCGCCGCAGTAAGGGCATGTCTTATATCCCATGGTCTTTTTCCTCCTTCCCCCGGCCCCTCCAGCCGGTAGTCAATGTACAGTCCAGCCGCTCCCATGAGCAGGCAGGCCGTGGCCGTCAGATAGCCTGTCCCGAAATAGATGGCCCCGTCCAGTCCCGCTATGCCAAGGATCACCAGGACAAAGCCTGCCGCTCGAATCAGCCGCATTTCTTTTCCCTTCTCTCCTTCCCCTCCAGGTACGTCCGCAGGTCCTGCACCGCCGAAAACGCTTTGAAATACGCCTCGTCGTCCGGGCTTCCCTCGCCGTCCTCGATAAACTTCTCACTTACGGGCTCGAGCAGCTGGCACTCCATCTGAAACACTTCTTTAGCTGTCAGCATCGTCCTCTCCCTTCCGACCGGCCTGAGCCGGCTCTTCTTTCTTCCTGTCATCCTTCCGGAGCAGGATCGCCGCCCCGATGCAGATCACGATCTCCGCCAGGATCGTAAACAGGATCCCGCAGAAAAACTCCGGTATGTACATCTCTTTCACCCCCTGTCCTTATAAAGTTAATAATTTCATCTTTTCTTCGTCCGAAGTCTTAAATAATTCGCAAAGCGTAAGCAAATCACCATAAGAAAACACGTCAACCGGCACCTTTTCCTCTCGAGTTGGGACTTTCAACATAACTGAGACCCTCGACTGTGAAATTCCAAGAGCTTCCGCCACGTCAGACTGTTTCAATCCCATCATTTTCATCTGATGTGTGATCCACCCTTTGAGGTCAAGAATTTTATATTCTTTTTTCTTGGCCGTTACCCTTGGCATCCTTCTCGCCTCCTCCATTTTTTACATTCTAATTGTGAATTATTACATCAGCCGCTACTTACCCCTGTTTTGTGGTAAATTATTAATTTTATGTATTAAAGGATATCCTTTCATCAGAGCCGAATCATTAATCTGTTACAGCTCTCCCGTCCCCTTGTCCCGCTCCGAACGGCTGTTATCATTGCCTGCCGGAACATAACAGGGAATAAGCGATAAAGCGCCGGTAGTTATGAGATGTAGGGCCGGTGCTATCTCCTTCGGAAATTCCTCTGAAAGCCGGGCCTTAAGTCCTTCTTTATCCTTTTCCATCTGACACAGATCAAAAACTGTATCCACGAACAGTTCCATTGGAAACTTCCTCAAAGCTTCAAGCCATGTAAGCTCTTTGGGTTGTAGCGCTTCTACCTGGCTCCATCCTTGCATAATGCAATCGATCAGATACTTGAAGCTCTTTAGCGCCTCCGATTTATCCGGTATTTGTTGGTTGACTTTTAATGCCAGGTCAGGAGCCGCTCCACGCACCTTTTGGAAGTTGATATAATCAATATTGTCTCCATGCAGTTTTCCATCAACATATGCGCAAGCGTCATTATCAACCATGACAATAATTGCGGTTTTATGCATTTCTCTCACCTCCTCTCTACTTTGTTGCATTCCAGGCTCTGTCTCTGCTATAATTTCCCTACAGGCCACTGCCATGGCCGAGTACAGAAGAAAGTAGAATGGTTCATGTGTACTTTCATTTTCCAATATGAAAATAATGTAGCGAATCACTTTGAAAACATTAATAAAGTCAGCTATATCCGTAATGGAAGCGTTGTTACAGTTGATGAATCAAACCTGCTTACACACGCTTTCCCAACGGGATATGACTTAAACTTGTTTTCAAAAACTTCTAATTTTACCGTAAGTGGAAAGAATTTAGTTTACATCGAAGTTAGAAAAGAAAACTAATCCTTTGTGCGCACTCTGATTTCAGCATCAATAGTGGTTTCAGGGTGCGCATCCCTTATTTTTTCGAATGAATTCAAAACCGATTCCAACTCATTTGTGTTTTTCAGTTCGAATATGATTTTAATAGGCATCTTTGACATTCTCTCATCTCCTTATCATCATTTGCATAAGTACAGAATTGCAAAAATTGTAGTTATTGCACATATGCTCATGTCATATATCGCATAGAGCTTATATAGCAATGGATTTATCTTCCTCATAATCGGGATACATGCGATTACAATGATCCACAAGAACATGATTGAAACTGTATCAATAATTTCCTGCATCTCTCACCTCCTCATTCCAGAAAATATTCAATCGGCTTGCCGAAGAAATCAGCAATTTTTTTCAGGTTGTAGACACTTGGAATAACTTTATTCCATTTCGTAATTGTTCCATTACCAAAACCAAGTTCTTTTTCTAATGCAGATACCGAAATTCCCTTAGTTTTACAAGCCGCTTTTACTTTGTCATAAAGCATTTCATCACTTCCTTTCATGATTTTAGAAAATATTCTTTACTTCCCTTATATACAATGCTAGAATATATTCACCCATATTTGGGTAAGGAGGTTTTTTATGTTCATAAAAAAATTGACTTGCCCAGCTCTCTTTTTGCAAGGACGCAACACTGGCACCAAAGCAGTTTAAACTGGGTTAAAAATGTAGTTACTGGTACGGCGATACTCCACCAGCGGCACTGGGTAAAAATGCTCACCGTATCGTGTACTCCTTGTAATCTGTCAGCTAATGGGCGGATCAAACCGCAGAACCATAAGTGCGTAAGTGACAGAGTACTTGATAGAAACTCTAGGTTGCGCTGGTGTGGCGAAAGCCTGCAAAGTACATAGGGTAAATAAATTTGGCAGAGAACTGATAGAACGCAACTTCTATCAGTTTCTTTGATACAGCGGTAAAAACTTTTCAAGGTATAACAAAATTTATTCTCCTTATATTGAGCTTTTCCATATTCTCCCTTATAATCAAACTACAGACCACTGCCATGGCCGAGTACAAAAGAAAGGAGAACACTTATGACAATTCACGACCCCTCTTTTAAGGAATGGCTTTTTAACTTTATCGATACGGATACAAATCTTGGAGATTTAGCTACGGATGTCAAAAAGGATAGTACATTTCCCGATAGCTCCGATAAAAATACTCTAATGAAGTACATTGAAAGCCGCACTCCAAACGAGGTTGTACACCGGACATTGTCTGCTGCTATCGATCTTTATGCGGCGGCTTCACAGACACATGATAGCTTCTCCTATAGGGATCCCTATCAAAAGTGATTTCCGGAAGAGACTCCAGGCTACCACGAATAGCTTGGAGCTCTTTCTTTATTGCTACCAGCTCCTGATATATCTTTCTCAGCACTTCTCTCACCTCCTTTTGTTTAGCTTTCTAAACTTTTGCATTAAAAAAATATATAGGAATATCTTCTTGATTTATACCAAGAATTTCACATGATCTTAGCATCTCCGACTGCGAAAACTCTAATTGATTATTTAGCCTTTGGCTCAACGAAACTCTTCCTATTCCCAATTTTGATGCAAAAGAATCTTGTGTACCACATATCTCCTTAATCCTTCCTCTTAATTTCCTATAGTCATAAGACAAATCTCTCCGCTCCTTTCTGTTTAGTTTTCTAAACTACTCACATAATAGCATCTCACAGATTACTTGTCAATTGTATTTTTTAGTTTTCTAAACTTATTTCAAAAGTATAAATATATATGTTGTGTTTTCTAAACATTTATGGTATTTTATTTTTAAGGGGTGAAAAAATGAAGACAACAGCAGATAGAATAAAAGAAGGTATGGAACTTCGACAATTAAAACAATCTGATCTGGTTGAAAAGACGGGAATAAGCAAAGGTGCTTTAAGTTCATACATATCTGGTCGTTATGTTCCAAAACAAAATAATATATTTTTAATAGCAAAGGCCCTAAATGTAAGTGAATCCTGGCTTATGGGAAATGATGTTCCTTTAGAAAGGCGTAAAATAGATAGAAAAAAGGGTGTCACTATCAATGTCCTTGGCCGTGTAGCCGCAGGGATCCCGATCGAAGCTATCGAAGAGATTATTGACACGGAAGAGATTACAGAGGAGCTTGCACGAACGGGAAATTTCTTCGGTTTACAAATTCATGGCAATAGTATGGAGCCCCGGATTTATGAAGGCGACGTGGTTATTGTCCGTCAACAGGATGATGCTGATAGCGGCGATGTTGTCATTGCCATGATAAACGGAGATGATGCCACCTGTAAGAGGCTTCGGAAATACCGGGACGGTATAGAGCTTATTCCAAATAATCCGAGCTATGAGCCCATGTTCTTCAGTAATGAGGAGATCATGACCAAGCCTGTAAAGATTATTGGAAAGGTAGTGGAGCTGAGGGGAAAGCTATAAAATTGGGGATATAAAAATGAAAATTGGAGTAAGAACACCAAATTTGAAAAAAAGCTTTAAAGCCAGAACAGTTGGAAAATATAAACGTGCTGCAAAGCGTGCAATCAATCCATTATACGGGAAAAAGGGCGTAGGTTTAATTAAAGATCCCAAAAAAGCTATGTATAATAAAGTATACCAAAAAACTACTATAGATGGATTAGCTAGTATCAAAAATGGAACTTCTCTCAAAAAACAAACCGTTAAAACTACCACAAGTAAAAAAGTTCCTTCTAGTCCAGTAACACAAAAAAAAGAAACAACCTACAATATTTCGATCAAAGACGGAAAAGCAAAAATTGGGAATAAATTCTATACAAAAAAAGCTATTTTAAGATACCGTCTGTTTTTTATTATTTGTGGATGGTTTATTATCTTATGTGGTTGCGCTTTATTACCAGTAGGAATATTGTTCATCGCTCTAGGCATATTCTTCTTAATTTGTGCAAATGCCTATAAAAAAATTGCGAGACAATGTTAATAAAATTTTTGTTTCTATAGCCAATCATTCTTATGAGGGGAAAATTTACTTATGAAAAATCCATTCCGTTTAATGACAATTTTTACGGGGATAATAGGGGGTTGCGCTGCCTTTTTAGTTATTTATATATTGGCTGTATACCCAAATATTAACAAAAATCCTATCCCCAAAGATAAAGACACTGCTCAGAATTCCGCTGTTATGCAGGCAGATAATGATAGCCCCGAAATCATATCGGTGACTAATACTCTTGAAACGCATGATATATCATCTGATATAGCTAATGACCTCGACACATCAAATGACATTGCGGAACCGGAGACACAGGAAGATGATATTCCCAAACCCACCAAAGCACTCCCTCCACAACCAACAGCCACGCCTACGCAAGAGCCTACGGCTACGCCGCAACCGACACTTGTGCCCACATTGCAACCGATTGAAACACCACAGCCTACCGAAGCCCCACAACCTGCAGATGTATCTTCACAACAAATAGATAAAACGTCTGAATCTCAAGTTTTAGCACCTGTTGGCGATATGGTATGGCTTCCAGCTACAGGTGAAAAATATCATAAAGTGAATAATTGCGGACGAATGAATCCTAATAAAGCTCGTTCAGTTTCTCTCGAATATGCGATTAGTGAGGGATATGAAAGTTGTGACAAATGTTTCTAAATAAAAGGTCATCCCTGCTTCACCAAGAGCCCTGACAACCTAATATGGTTTACTAGGAAAATTCCAAAACAAATCGAAAAGGAAGCCCTCCATAGAACTATATCAGAAGAGAACTTACACCATCGAAGATAAATACGCTCTCCCAGACGGCCAGATCTATGGTCCGTGAACACCAAAAACTAGTTTCACAGTTTACCAGGGTTATTGGTAAAGTGGTGGAATTGAGACGAAAATCTTAGGTTAAACCGCTAAGGCGTTTTAATACAAATCTAATGAAAACTGATAAAAACAAAATATTCCGGGGAACACATATTGCAAACCAAATTTGCATATGCTATAATGCCAATAGGCAAAAACGAAGCGAAGTACTCCAAGCAGTACGACAGCAAAAAGCCCCGGTGAGTTCAGCACCGGGGCTTTTCTATTCCCAATTTTGGCAATGGCAAGGCTTAGCGCCATAGGCTAGTTACCGACTATTCGTCACTGTCTAACCATTTGATGATGTAGTGGCAAGCTACACCAGCCGTAACAGCGACCAAAAACGAAGCAAATATATCCACAGCAGTACACCCCCTTTCCGTACCAGTCTAGGGGCGGTAACGCATAAATTATATCAATTTCATTACAGCATTGCAATAGGCGCTATAAAACATCCGCTGAATTCTGCGCACCATGACAACCTAATATGCTTAACCGGGCAGCCGGTAGGGCGGCTATGCTCCCGTTCCGAGTCTTGCGGAAAGGGGGGGGACGCTTATGAGTACATATGAGGAATTCATGGTGATCTTGACCGTAGGTCTTTTGATTGTCGCTATTCTGAATCTGAAAAATAAGTAGAGCCGCTCTGTCCTGGTAAGATAAGCGGCTCTACTTAGATACGTTATATCGCCGGAACGGGAAGCCTTGACCTTCCTTATCGGCTGTCTTGTTAAACATATTATAACCAATTTTCAGAAATCTGTCAAACAGGAAAACCGCCCCTGCGCCAACAGGAACGGCTTTCAGATACATCCGGAGATGATCCACATAAATCCAAAAATATTGTATCATCTCCGGAAACAGCTTGCAAGCGTCAAATGCGCTGGCTGTCATTTTTATACTCAAAAAAAGGAGGATGATACTATGAAAATTGAAAGGCTCCCGTCCGGATCCTACAGAATAAGGAAAATGTATAAGGGTAAGATATATTCGGTGATAACGGATTACAAGCCGACACAGAAAGAAGCCATAACACTTATGGCTGACAAATTACAAAGGGCAGGATCCAAAACTCCCCGTTTAACATTCCGGGAAGCAGCAGAAGACTATGTGGATATGAAAAGAAACATTCTGTCTCCCAGAACTATAAAGGAGTATTCGGAGACAGTGGGCCGATTCCCAAAGTGGTTTAATGAATTAATTATCACCGATATCACCCAGGTAGAAATAAACCGCTTAGTTAATGAATTGTCAAAAACCAGGGCCCCTAAAACGGTACGCAATTACCACGGCTTTCTGACGGCTGTGCTGGGGACTTTCAGCCCGAGCCTTAAGATTTCCACCACTTTACCGCAAAAAATCAAGAATGAACCTTATACTCCATCACAGGAGGATGTAAAACGGATCCTGGAAAAGGTGAAAGATACACCTTACGAAATCCCTATTGTCCTTGCCTGTTATGGCATGAGACGCTCTGAGATATGTGCCCTTACAATAGATGATCTGGACGGAGATATCGTACATATAAACAAAGCATTAGTTCTTGACGAAAACAAAAGATGGGTTATTAAGACCACCAAGACCACGGAAAGCACGCGGGATATTATTATTCCCATGACGCTTGCGAGTAAAATACGAAATCAAGGATATGTTTATAAGGGCCACCCTAACACCATTTATGATTGTTTGAAGCGAACAGAAAAGGATCTTGAAATACCATATTTTTCTCTTCATAAACTGCGGCATTATTTTGCAAGCCAGATGTCGACGCTTGGCGTACCAGAAGCGGATATCTTAAAATTAGGCGGATGGGAAACAGATCATGTCATGAAATCAGTGTATCGGCATTCCATGATGGAAAAAGAAGAGAAAGCCAAGAGAGAGGCAGCTGATAAACTGCAGAACGCTCTTTTTTCTTAAGGTATTTTATGACAAATTTTATGACAAAAAAATTAATTTGAAATACAAATATCCTATAATTATTATAAATACACATAGATACAAAACAGCCGTAAACCATTGATTTTACTGATAAAAACCATGATTTACGGCTGTTATTCGTTCCTGCGGATAACAGGACTTGAACCTGCACGTCTGCTGACACCAGAACCTAAATCTGGCGCGTCTGCCAATTCCGCCATATCCGCATATACTTTGCCGGCACCTCACCGCACCGGCAAAGCAAAGTATATCACATTTTCTTACCGCTGTCTACTGTACAAAAGAAAGGATACAGTATGTCACGTAAATGCACAGAAGGCTGACACCCTGCACCCTTGATGCCTTTTTGCGCACCAGGATCGGCACCAGCAGAATCGCCATCACCAGCAGGGAAAGCGGCATATCCACCGTGACAGTGGAACGTTCCAGGCCAATTCCCGCCACTGCGGCAGGAATACCGATCACCAGCAGCAGGTTCAGAATATTGGCCCCGATCACATTGCCAAGCCCCACGTTTCCATACCCCTTGATCAGGGAAACAATGGACGTCACAAGCTCCGGAAGAGACGTTCCAAGAGCAATGAACGTGACGGCAATCACCCGCTCCGGCACCCCGATCGCATTGGCGATGTAGATCCCGTTATCCACCAGCAGATTTGCTCCCAGATATAAAAGGCCCGCACAGATCACGAGAACAAGCAGCTGTCTGGGAACCGAAACCTCCTGATCCTTCTCCTCCTCCTGCGAATCCTCTCCCTCCGAAGCGGAACGCCTGATGTTTAAATAAGCGTAAAGCGCAAAGAGCAGAAGCAGCATAATGCCCACGGGCCGCCCGTAAGAGCCCGTCACATAGCCGTAAACATTCATTGCGATCAGCACCGCAAAGAAAAAACCGCTTCTCCACAGAAGGGAGGATGCCTCCACCTTTTTCGTGGGACGGATGGTCTGCGTCAGTCCGGCGATAAGCGCCGTATTGCAGATAATGGAACCGAATGCGTTCCCTGCAGCAATCGCCGCAGAGCCGTCAAATGCCGCCGTGGTGGAGACCAGAACCTCCGGAAGCGTTGTCCCGAGACTTACGATCGTGGCGCCCACCACGATCTGCGGAATCCCGAGCTTTCTGGCTATCGCCACTGCGGCATCCACCAGACGATCCCCGCCGATGCAGATCAGAATCAGTCCCGCCATAAATAAGATTGTTGCCTGTACCATGTTTTTTCTCCTTCTTCCGTATTAAGTATACCCCGTTTTCCCGTTCTCTTTTCCTGCTGCGCACCACCACCCATGAAAGCCGATTGCTCCGCACTTCGTGCTCCTGCAATCGCCGCTGGTGCGGCGCTCCGCTACGGTATGAAAGCCAGTCACTGCGCGCCTTCGGCGCTCCCGTGACTGCCGCACCGGCGGCGCTCCCGTGACTGCCGTCGGTATGAGTATTCCGGGCTATCGCCCTACATACTCATACCGGCTTGCCCGTCCAATGTCTGTGTGGCTGTGCGTGCAGGCACGCCAGGCCCCACAGCCGCTGTCCGGGGCTTTCACAGTAAAAAAAGAGACTTCGGGGCACCTGAATGTGCGCCAAAAGTCTCGTACTTCCTCAAACCTTCCAATTGGAAAATCCTCGATAGCGGAAGTGTCCAGCCACGGCTGCGCCGGGGATTGTTGGCTGAACCCTTTTTACTACTCCCTTTCAACTGATACAAACTTTATCAAATAACACATACTCTGTCAACCTTAATTTTTCGTCTTAACGGTATTTTTATATGCCGGATCTCTACATCATTCCCCCACATGGCGGATCACCTTTTTGTTGATCCGGATCAGGAAAAAGACGGACATGCCCAGAGATACGACTTCCGCAATGGGAAAGGAGAACCATACATAGTTTACATTTCCCAGCCTTGAGAGCAGATAAGCCACAGGAAGAAGCACCACCAGCTGTCTGGCAATGGATACCAGCATACTGTACACACCGTTTCCAAGCGCCTGAAACACCGAACCGCTGACAATACAAAAGCCAGCAAACAAGAAGCTCAGACTGATGGTGCGAAGCGCCGGGACGCCAATTTCCAGCATGGTTTCCGATGCGTCAAAAAGCATAAAAAGCGGGCGGGGAAAAATCTGGAATATCAGAAATCCCACCACCATAATGCCAACCGCATAGCTGATACTCAGCTTTATGGTCTTGATCAGCCTGTCCCTCTTTCCCGCTCCATAATTGTAGGCAATGATCGGCACCATTCCGTTGTTCAGTCCGAATACCGGCATAAAGATAAAGCTCTGCAGTTTGAAATAGACTCCGAAAACCGCAGCCGCCGTGGAGCTGAATACAATCAGAATCCGGTTCATTCCATATGTCATGACCGAACCGATCGCCTGCATGATAATAGAAGGAACTCCCACAGCGTAAATCTGACCGATAATACGCAGATCCGGCTTAAAGCCCCTGACTGCCAGATGGATCTCCGTATTCTTCTTTTTATTGACAAAAAACGCAAACACAGCTGCGATAATCTGTCCGATTACCGTGGCCACGGCAGCTCCCTTCACGCCCATTTCAGGGAATCCAAGATAACCGAAAATCAGAATGGGATCCAGAATAATATTGATAACGGCCCCGCTTCCCTGGGTAATCATCGTATAAAACGTCTTTCCCGTTGACTGTAACAGTCTCTCGAACACAAACTGCCCGTACATGCCAAAGGAAAAGCAGCACACCACGGTAAGGTACTCCCTTCCATACGCAAGGATCTGCGCATCGTCTGTCTGGCTGGCATAAAAAGGCCCGACGGCAAGAATGCCGATCAGCAGAAAAATGAGATAGCTCACAGCGGCAAGAAACACTGCGTTTACCGCAACCCTGTCCGCCTTATGAAAATCCTTCTCCCCCAGCGAACGGGAAAGCAGCGCATTAATACCAACTCCCGTACCGGTTCCCAGAGCAATCATCAGGGACTGCAGGGGAAATGCGAGCGATACCGCTGTCAGTGCGTTCTCATTAATCCTGGATACAAACACACTGTCCACCACGTTATAAAGGGCCTGCACGAGCATGGAGATCATCATGGGCGCCGACATGCTGATCAACAGCTGATTTACCGGCATAACGCCCATCTTATTTTCCTTTGTCACTTCTTTCGTATTCATAAACACCTGACCTTTCTCACAAAAAAAGAAACCAGATCCCTCTGATTTTCTCTTCCACAAACTAGTATACCTTATTTTATACTGACAAGGCAGGAACTTGCAAGTATATTTTCGACTTTTTTAAAAAAATTCCTTTTTTTTGTTGACAGAATCCGGCGTATCCAATATAATATATCTTGCGTTGCGTGAGTATACAACAGGGTTGCGTAACAGGAACCAGCGGGGTGTGGCTCAGCTTGGCTAGAGCGCCTGGTTTGGGACCAGGAGGTCGCAGGTTCGAATCCTGTCACCCCGATTCGCAGCGCAGCAAACCGTACGCGGGTGTAGTTCAATGGTAGAACACTAGCCTTCCAAGCTAGATACGTGGGTTCG
>CAJTVN010000043.1 GCA_910579685.1 uncultured Lachnospiraceae bacterium
GAAGGACTTGCAGGAACTCTTGGGACACTCTGACGTGAGTACCACAATGAATGTGTATGCCCATGCCACAAGGGAGGCAAAGCGGACTTCCGCAAGGCTCTTGGATAAGGTGGCAGGCAACGATTAGATACATTCAGAAAAAACTTTCCCTTGTAAACTGCCCATAAGGGCAAAAACAAGGGAAAATACATATCAATTCACTGTATGAGGCTTAAAAAGTCTTGAAAAATAAGGAAAGTTCAAGTAATTCATCTGCAAAATCCCGATTTTGCTCTCCATTTCTTAAAAATCTCAATTTACATATATAATTATAATTTACTTTTAACAAGGACACAACAGCAAAGTAAGATAAGAAAAGTGCAGGGTAGTAAAAGAGAAAAGCTTGGTTTTTGCAGGAAATCCGCATTTCCTGATATAAAGGAAGTGCGGGTTTTCAGTCGCAAACGATAACTTCGTCCATTGCATCTAAAGAGGTTCCAAATGCAAAATAAATTGAATTAGCCGGGTTAAATGAAAGCTCATAAAAAGCATCGTAACCATCCTTTGCAACCTTGAACAGGATGCTGTTTCCGGTATAGCCATATACATCCAGATCGGAAATAAGATCACCGCCAGTCACCCAAACCGTCCAGTTACTTCCTTCAACACCATAGGCACAGGTTTCCGTCCTTTCAACACCGACGCATGCGCCCCGATCTTCATCAAAGATCCACTGTCCTTCGAATTTCTCAAAAACGTCATTGAGGCCAGGATCCGCCAAATCTATGCTTTCCTGAATTGCGGGCGGAATCGTAAAGGGTTCGTTTCTGACATCTGCCAAATATCCGGCAAGGATGTATGCTCTTGCCCGTGTCATTTCTTCTGCGGTTGAATTTTCTAATTGCGGCTGAAGGCTTCCGCCAAAAGCCGCCGCACCGGCGCCTCTTATATTTTCTTCTTTTCTTTTAATCCATGCCCGTTGCTCGTCAAGCACTTTTGCTTTTGTCTCGCCATCCAGTTCCTCGCTCAATCTGCGCCACAAAGAATTGAGTTC
The DNA here is from genome assembly GCA_910579685.1 of uncultured Lachnospiraceae bacterium. Lineage (GTDB taxonomy): Bacteria > Bacillota > Clostridia > Lachnospirales > Lachnospiraceae > Suilimivivens. The sequence continues at coordinate 1,034 of CAJTVN010000043.1, forward strand.
GTCATCCCAGAGCTGATACCACTGTGCGGTAAGCTGATTCATTTCCTGTTGTCCCATACTGCCCCAATCCGCATTTTCATATTCACAGGACATAACCTCCACCTTTGCAAGTTCATCTTGAATACTTTCGGTTTCACTTATTTCTTTTATATCACTCCCATCTTCCGTATCACGCCCCTGTTCTGCATCATTCACGGCTTCTGTATGCTGATTTTCTGCCGGTTGAGGCTGCTCAGAGATAGAAAATTGTATTTTATCCGTTTTCGCACCGCAGGCGCTGCAAAACAAAATAAATATTATACTCCATAATATTGTTATTCCTCTTCTTTTCATAAACTTCATCCTCTTTCTCTTGGATTGGAAATTGCCGGTCTCTACGACGTACTGCCTTTTGCAGCAGCTATCATTATAGTCTGTTTTTAGCCGGAATACAACATCAGAGCGGGAAATCAAACGTGCCGGACACGAAAAGGGAAAGGCTTTGGAATCCCCCTTTGTGTTTACTGCTTATGGATGCGCCGCCAGCATCGAAACAAGCACAGCCACTGGATATACAGCGTGACGCCGTCCTCATGGGCGGGAGGCAGGCCTGCCTGCTTGAGCGCTGCAAAAGCCTGTCTTTTGGTGAGAAGCCCCTGCCTGCCCCAGATACCGTATTTCATGGAATACCGGATAAATTTCCGGTAGGATGGAAAATCACGGCGCATGAGATCAGGCTTTTCTTTGCGGGAAAAATGCACAAGAACGGGACTGGTATGGGGCATGGGATGAAAATCCTCCCTGCGGAAATAATACAGGATCTCCATGTCCCATCCGGTTTTCAGGAGCAGGGATTTTTCGCTTTCTCTGGGAAGCCCCAAAAACCGCATGACGGCGCCTTTTTCCATAATGATCCAGATATCCTCCGGCGGATTGGGAGTCTGCGTCAGCTTCTCCACAATCTGCGAGGTGATAAAGAAGGGAATGTTGGAAAAAACTTTGTAGCCGCCCTTCTGCGGCAGAGGATAGTTCAGGAAATCCCCGAAAACAAGCTTCAAATTATCCAGGTGGGAGAGTTTTGCCCTTGCATAGTCGAACAGCTTTCGGTCAATCTCCACGGAATAAACAGAGCCGCTTTCCCTGCAGAGCGCCTCTGTGAGATGGCCTTTTCCGGTACCGATCTCCAGGACGGTGTCAGTTTTGGCAAGCCTGGCAAGGCGGATGATTTGCCGGATCAGCCTTCGGTCTGTGAGGAAATTCTGAGAGTCGGACAGGTGATTCTGATAATTGTAGTTTGGTGTTCTGTTTTTTTGCATGATTTGCCTCCTTCAAATAGACGTAAGCTATGTTCTTTGCAGAATATTGGTCGGCGGACAGGAAAGATCCCTGTTTGCCGGGAACGGGAAAAAGGCAAATAAAAAGCAGGATAAACACTCATGAAACGAGTCTTTTCCTGCGAAAATGAAAATCCCGCAACGGGAGCGGGAGTCAAATCAGGCAAAAAGCCAGTACACAACAGACGACAAAGCCTTTGGCAAAGCCGTCCAATGGTCTGTTTGACAGGGTATGACAATTTGTATCCGCACGCAAAAAAATCCCATTTAACATGAGACTATGAAACTGCTTTTTACTGCCCCTGAATACGGGTGCGTGCGAAACGATTACAAATTCCCATTCCAAACCGCCTTTCAACCATTCTGTTGTACGCTTTAACATTAACACGGGGAGGGGGCGGAGTCAATAATAATTTCTTTGGCCTCATGGAAAGCGGCCACTTCATTCCTTTTTTCTGCGGCAGATGTGATAAAAAGGGCATCGCAGTCGTCTGATACAATGAGTTTGCGATGCCCTTGGCATTATTGTTTACCGGTTATGATAAAGCTCCCGGGCCCTTCAGTTGTCCTTAAAAATCTGCTTCCTGTAGCGATACACGTCTCCGCCCAGAGAACTTGTGTAATGGAACTCTTCAAAGCCTCGCATCAGGAGTTCTCTGTCAGGTGCACATTTTCGGCTCTCCTCACCGGGGCAGTCGAGCACCCAGCCGCCGGATTTCACCACGCGGAAAATTTCGGAAAGCTCAGTATCGTAATTGTCCCCCACAACATGGCCTGACATCACGATATCGAAGGTATTGTCCGGATATGGCAGACTGTGGGCCATTCCGTCCACCACTCTGATATTTTTGATTTTTTCCTGACGTATCTTATCCCGCAGATATTGCCGAAGACAATCTACCGGCTCGCTGGCATAAACCTCTTCGGCTCTTTCGGCAGCGGTAAAAGCCAATCTGCCGGAACCGCTCCCTATGTCAAGGACGGTTTTTCCCTGAAAGTCCGCCAGTTCAAAGAGCCGCTTTTTATCCCATGCATAAATAAAATCACACTGTGTATCCATTCTTTCCGGTGTTGTGTAAATCACAAAATCCTCCACACGGGAAAGAACATATAATTCGGCATCCCGGACTGTTGAAGCGTCGGCCGTCTTTGGGCTTTTTTCATCCAGCGCCTTTACGATCGCACTGCACTCGGGACATTTGTGCAAAAAATACCACCGGACTGCGGGATTTGCAAGGAGCGCAATCCCAAGCTGCTGCGAAAGCTTTTTGTCCTGTTCCGATGACTTTAAAAGGATTCTGAGTTGAAAACGCTCCATCAAAAGAAAGCTGTTAAACGAGTATTCCTCTACATTGATCCAGTTTAATGACATAAAACCCTCCATTTTCATATTCCAGACTTATTTGTCAGATGCTGTCTGCAGGGAGGGTAAGCGTCGGACACTCTTTGTGCGAAGTATCCTTATTCGATGCGATCCCTCCTGCCTGCCGTGTTTTCCAAAACGATATTCCTCATATGATAACACCCCTTTCTCTTTTTTCCCGCAGGCGGCGAGTCAGTCGGACACGCTTCCCGCACTTGTATTCTATCATATGCAAATATCAATGTCTACGGATTCCCATCGCCGCATAGGGACGTGCAGGTGGATAATATATTGATAAAAAAACAGGACAAACAAAAATGGAAAAGAGGGAGATAAGAATAGACGGGAGCCTTGACAGGGAGGAAAAGCGGAGAGAATTTGTCCGGCAGATCGAAAATCCTTGTCTTTACAGGCAGGGAGAATATATGGTCAGCCTTAAGTTTGCGGATACGGATGCGACCCTTGAAGACCGGATTTTGGAGTATCTGGAACATGTGGAAGGGGAGGAGGCGCCCTGGGAGCTTTTGCACTAATACGGGACGTCACCGGTTTAAAGCGTTTGACAGGGCATTCCTGTCAGGTTATGATGGTTGCAGAAGTAAAGCGGATCAGAGGAGGCGGGACAAAATGGCAGTGAAAAAAGGGAAAAATCAGTCCGGTGTCTGTGAGCAGTGCAGCAATTATGTGTATGATGAGGATTATGAATGCTATGTCTGCGAGGTCAGTCTGGACGAGGACGAGATGGCAAGGTTTCTTGCGGACAAGGTCAGGGACTGCCCGTATTATCAGTCCGGCGACGAGTATCTGGTGGTGCGCAGGCAGATGTAGGGGAAATCAGAGGGGAATCGGCGTCGCTTCTGATCCTGGCAGATCAGACAAGCGTGAGAGTAAAGCCAACGACATTTTCATCTGCTGCGGTATATGGAACATGATCTCCCGCATCATTGAGATAGAAGTCCAACAGTGCGGCGATCAGGTCTGTGTCTGTTAATTCTTCTTCTCCGTGTTGTACACTGAGGGTGTTATCCGTCGTCACAACAATGTGTGAAACCGTCTCTGGGGATGGCGCCTCCAGCGCTGTGTCCTCTCGAAAAAGAATGTAGGTAATGTAGGGGCCGAAAACAAAACGGTTTGGGAGGACATAGAGAAAGCGGCGTTCTTCATCGCCCGCAATTTCACACACGTCATAGCCGCCGCGCTCCGGGCTGCGGCCTCCGCATACACCGATCACATCGCCGGTCTTTCCGGTGAACTCCCAGCATCCCGGAAGATTTGTGGTACAGACAACATGAGTGTCCTCAATATAGCGGACGTCCTCTACTGTCAAAACGGTTGACCCGCCGTTTTCAAGCTGGTAAAACGGCAGCGTTTTTTTTGCTTTGCACCCGGTGGGTAAGAGAAGCAGCAGGGGCAGAAGCAGAAATATTTTATTTCGAAAATTGGTCCGCATTATGTCTGACGTCTCCTTTTTTATTGTCTGTGGGGCACGGCGGGATCAAATCTATTATGCGGTTCTGCACTGGATTTTTCAAGCGTTTTGATATCATTTCCATAGATATGTTTCGTGGAATTTGTATATTAGATTTATTGCTGATTTTTAATATAAGGAATATAATGTTCTCATAAACACATGCAAAACAACTGCGGTATGTTTACAGGGAGGAGTATTATGGCAGAACAGGTTTTAATTCAATTAAAATTGCCTGAACAGACAATAACAAGGACAGAAGCAAAAAAAGCTTTTTATGGATTACGAAAGCAGGCAGCTGATGTTCCGGAAATGTTGCTTGATGAAATTAATGTTGAAATTATGACAGTAAGGTCGGAAGGAAAAAGATAGATAGCGCGAAGAGGCAATACGGATAGATCTTGATGCGGTTAGCCAGTATGGGGTAGAAGTGTCTCCACAACTCGCAGAAGGATGGCAATATCAGGTTTTGGCAAAGATTTGAGAGAGTATGAGACAAAAATGAGGGCGTGTATGGACGTTAAGTTGCGTGAAGAGATAAACAGGCTGATCGAGATAGGAAGCGGAAAAAAGATTATCCGGACATCGACAGTTGTGCGGCTGCTAAATGATTTAAACAGCAATACGCAGGATGAATACGAGGGAGCGATTGACTATTTGGAAAGCAGAGGGATTGGTTTGGAAGTGGATGATTCGGAGAGAAAACCATTTCTGGATTCCAGTAAAATCTCAATTACCCCCAGAACATTGAGCGTGGAAGCGATTGTAAAAAAGATAAAGTATGGAGAAATAAATTTGGACACAGAATTCCAGAGGAAGAGGAGCCTGTGGAAAGATGATGTAAAAAGCCAGTTAATCGAATCGTTTATGGTACAACTGCCGATTCCTCCCATGTATTTTGATGGAAAAAGGGAGGACAGCTGGCTGGTCATAGATGGTCTGCAGCGTCTTTGTACGCTCAAAGAGTTTATACTGGATAAGAAATTAGTGCTATCTGAATTGGAATATCTGTCCGATTATAATGGCTGTAAATTTGATGATTTGCCAAGAATATATCAGCGCAGAGTTGAGGAGGCACAGATTGCGTTTTATCTCATCCTGCCGGGAACACCGTCGGATGTAAAGTATAGCCTGTTTAAGCGGATTAATACGCCGGGACTGCGTTTAGAGCCGCAGGAAATCAGACATGCGCTGTATCAGGGCCGGGCAACCAAGTTTTTACAGGAACTTTCTGAAAATAAAATGTTCGGTATTGTTACGGATGGTGATGTACCATCGGAACGTATGCAGGATCGCGAGATGATATTGAGATATTTTGCGGTAAGATATCTGGGAGAGGATAAATACAAAGATCAGACATTGGATGGCTATCTCTGTGAGGCCATGGAATTTCTGAATCAGCAGAAGGATAACTTTTTTGAAGAAAACAGAGCGCTTTTTTTAAACACGTTAGAGTGCTGTTACAAAATTTTTGGAAAGCAGGCATTCCGAAGAATTTCCCAATCAAAACCGTTTGACAAGAAACCAATCAATTCGGCTTTATTTGAGGCATGGATGAATGGCGTTTCAAAGCTGACTGATTGTCAAAGACAATCGCTGACAGATAGAAAGGATAAATTGAGGGAAAGATATATAGAAGAATTGGATAAAAGGAGTACCTTTAATGCGGATATCAGTTCGGGAAAGTATCGTTCCTTTGTAAGGAGAAACCGTACGATTGAAGAAATGATTGAGGAGATATTGAAGGATGATAAAAAAAATTAAAATAAAAAATTTTAAATGCTTTTCGGATATTGAGTTTGAATTGGGAAATGTTAATCTTTTGGCTGGGTCAAACGGATGTGGGAAGTCGTCACTAATTCATGCATTATTGCTGTTAAAACAGTCTGTGGAACAGGGCACTCAATTGGGCGATTTGTACTTGTATGGGAAATACGTAGATCTGGGAACTGCCAAGGAAGTGCTTTACGAGGATGCGCAGGAAGATGAAATTATAATCAGTATCGAAAATGATAAGGCGGATTGTTTAGTGTTTGCCCCTGAATATGAGGCGGATCAATATGTCTTGCGGGCAGAAAAATCGGACTATAGTGGAATTTCTAAATTGGAGCGGTTTAATATTTTTTCCCCTTCATTTGAATATATTTCAGCAGAGAGAATAACGCCAAAGAATATTTTTTCCGCAATCAGCTTTGATGAAACTTTGGGGAAGCAAGGACAGAATACGATAAGCTTTCTGGAAGGGCAAGGGTTGAAAATACAAGTGGATTCTAGACTATGCGTGGAGGGTACGGAACAAAGATACTTACTTTATCAGGTCAATGCCTGGCTGAATTTACTTTTTGACGGATTTAAATTAAACATATCAACAGTGACTGAGGCCGATGCAGTGAGTCTGCGATATCAGGAGCAGGGTGAAAAACATATGAGCACACCTCATAGGGCAATTAATGTAGGATTTGGAATAACATATGTACTTCCCGTTCTGGTATCCTTATTGAAGGCTAAAAAGGATGATTTTATTATCATTGAAAATCCAGAGGCGCATTTACATCCAAAGGCACAGAGAGTGATGGGTGAAATTATTCTGCGGGCAGCGTCTGTGGGAGCGCAGATAGTTTTGGAGACGCACAGTGATCACATTTTAAACGGAATTCGTGTAGGGGTCAGGAAGGGGATCCTGAATGAACCGGAAAAAGTTAAAAACTTCTTTTTCATGAGAGAAAATATCGGAATTGGTTACCATGTGAATGTATATGCTCCTGAGATCGACGAGGACGGCAATATTGATATCTGGCCGGATGGTTTTTTTGACGAATGGGATAAAGCGCTTACAGAATTATTCTAGGGGAGGGGTATGTTTGAAAATTGTCACAAATGATATGATGGTTCAGGATCAGTTTCGGGATAAATATATTGCGATTCAGGAAATCAGGAAAAGTATAAGAGTTTTGCTGGAATTAAAGAAACATGCGGATTTTGAGAAATTATTTGCTGAAAGAAATATTTTCCGGCAGTGGGAGCTGGCTCCCGATTATTATTTTGAGCAGTTATTCAGTGAAGACAATGCCTTGCTGAGCCGAAACGAGAAAACCTTAATAAAGTCGATGTTCGTTAACTTTAATAAAATAAAAATACCTGAGAAACTATTCCGGTTTGGAGAGAAAGAATCTGCACAATGTGCCTGGGCATATCTTAATCAGTCAATTTTATTCAGCGTTCCGGTAAATGAAAAGTGGGAATCGGCTAAATTGGCAGGTATTTTAAAAAGCGGAGATGAGCGTCAAAACGTTGAGATTAGTAATATTGCCGTAATGGAACATATAAAAACGCATGAGGAGCAATTGCAGATACGAAGGTATGAATTTAATCCAAAGCATAAGATAGATGTCGGGTGGGGAACCGAGATGGATCTCACGGATCAGGAGGCTCAGGAGCTTCTAATGAAAGCCATACCGACAGACCATACATATAATCGTCTGATTGCCGAAAAAGGCGGGAGATATTATTCATTTCGCAGGCATCATGACAATTGCTACCATGGATATTGGGATAATACAATGACAGAGAAATATAAAATGATGATTGATAAATACTTTGTGCAAGTTTAGATGACTACGTATTAAATATTTGGATGGAGGTCTTTGATGGAACAGCTTTTTATAACAGACATAGAAATTTTACAGAACGATAGAAATGGTTTGGATAAATAATTCAATAGAAAGAGTGGCGATATCATTGCGTTAACGGAAAAATACCATTATATATTAGCCTATTACAAAGCAGTATAGCCTGGTACAGAAAATCACGAATCTGATCACGACCCTTGATTTTATTCAGTCAGAGCCTGTAAGCGATGTGGTAAAGGGAACGAGATATAAGCTTTATTTCCTGTCAGAGGACAATGAGAGGATTTCCAATGAGAACATCTATCTTGCAGACATACGGGATGAGGATGTGGGCAGGCGTTTGTTCCGCATGCGCTTTACATTTAAGAACAAAAAGTATGACAAAGGCAAAAAGTATTATCTTGTGGCGTATGACGAGGTTAATCATATTGAAGCGTTTCGCCACGAAGTGATTATGGACGTGGCTTTTGAAAATGATTAGGGATTTTTCGCTGAAAGTATCGGACAGCGGCTGACTTTCGAGCATGGCGAAGCGCCACAGGGAGAACACATGATATATATCGTAACGGCAATGTACGCCGAAGCACGTCCGTTCATAGAGAGCTTCGGATTAAAAAAGGATATTTCCCAGACCCGCTTCCAGGTGTTTCGCAGCCGGGAAGCGGAGATCTGCCTGCTTATAAGCGGGAGCGGCCCCATTGCGGCGGCAGTGGCCGTATCGAGCGTCCTTGCACAGTCCCGGACGGGCCGGGAGGATTTTCTGGTCAATGCGGGAATCTGCGCCTGCATACAGGGGAGATTCCGACAGGGAGATATTTTTCTGTGCAGCAAGATCAGGGAGCTGGCCAGCGGCAGAACCTTTTATCCGGATCTTCTCTACCGTCATGAATTCCGGGAGGCGCAGATCATCACGGGAGCGAGGCCCTGTGACGGAACGGAACAGAAGGAGCCGCTGGAAGAAGGATTTTGCCTCTATGACATGGAGGCGGCCGCAGTCTATCAGGCGGGCGCTTATTATCTGGGACCGCACCAGATGAGCTTTTTGAAGGTGGTATCAGATGACGGAAATGCGCGGCACCTGACACTGGATCTGATTGGGCGTCTGATGGAAGAAAACCGGGAAGGCATTGCGGACTATATAAAGGTTCTGCAGGCCGCAGCCTGCGGACAGCGCAGGGAAGCGGTATTTACGCAGGAGACGGAGGCGCTGTTTGAGAGATTGTGTGCGGATCTGCATTGTTCCAGGGTGATGTCGGAAGCCCTCCGCCAGCACATGCGCTACTTTGTTTTGTCAGGAACGGATTTTGAATCCGTCCTGGAAGAAATGTACCGGGAAGGTCGGCTTCCCTGTAAAGATAAGAGAGAGGGAAAAAAGTGTCTTGAGGAACTTGGAAAACGATTATTATAATCCCTTTTTTTCACACATTTATGTTGAAAAGGCGGTGTGCGGCCATCCAAGGACGGAGCGGATTCTGAAAAGGTTTCCGGACGCCCGTGTGATTGTGATTGATCATTATAAGGATGTCTTCTGCCGCAGAGGGCAGGACTTTATCCTGCAGCAAAGGTCTCAGAAGCTGATTCTTGCGGCAAACCGGGGGACGCTGCTCTATAAGGGGGCGGCGGTCTGCCAGAGCTTTGGCAACGAAAACTTTTATTACAGCTCCTGTATGATGAACTGCGTTTATGACTGCGAGTACTGCTATCTGAAAGGCATGTACCCTTCCGGAAACATGGTTCTGTTTGTCAATCTGGAGGATATTTTTGACGAAATACGGCAAGCGCTGAAAAAGCGCTCCCTGTACCTTTGTCTGTCCTATGACACGGACATGATGGCAATGGAGCGGATCACCGGGTATGTGGGGGAATGGATCCGGTTTGTGCAGGAGCAGGTGTGTCAGGGGAAAAAGCTGAAGGTGGAAATACGCACAAAATCTGCGGACGGGAGGTTCTGGCGGCAGAAGGATCCTGTCCCGGGAGTGATTTATGGAATTACCTTGTCTCCTCAGGCGGTCATTGACACATACGAACATAAAACGCCGTCTTTAAGGCAGCGGCTTGCCAGTGCCGGGGAGGCGCTTGCAAGAGGTTTTTCGGTGAGACTGTGCTTTGATCCCATGATCTGTCTTGCGGATTGGCAGCGGCATTATGGCGAGATGCTGAGACAGGTATTTGCGGAAATCGACATGCAAAAGCTTGCGGACGTGAGTGTGGGCACGTTCCGCATCTCTCAGGATTATCTGAAAGAAATGCGAAGGCGCGAGCCTTACAGTGCGGTGGCGCAGTACCCTTACGAGAACGACGGCGGTGTGTATCATTATTACGCAGAGCTGACGGAGAAAATGGAGCGGTTTCTGGTAAGCGGGCTCAGGGAGAAGCTGCCGGAAGAAAAAATATTCCGGTGGGGAAATGAGGCGCAGGATGAGAAAGGAATGTAAGTTAAAATGAAGAATGCGGCGATTGTAACAGGAGCGTCATCCGGGATCGGGCTTGCGATTGCGGAAACGCTCTGCAGGCTTGGCTATGAGGTGTTCGGGATCGGAAGAAATTTTGCGGGGCAGGAAACGATGCCGGACGGCTTTCACAGGATCGTCTGCGACTTGCTGGATGCGGACAGGCTGTGCGGGATTGTCAAAGAAATTGTATCGGAAAACAGAGTGACTGTACTGGTTAACAATGCAGGCGTGGCGTACTATGGACCGCACGAGGAGCTGAATGCGAAAAAAATACAGCAGATGGTGAGGACCAATCTGGAGATCCCTATGATTCTCACCTGCCAGCTTCTGCGGGAGCTGAAGAAAAATGCGGGATTTGTGATCAATATCTCCTCCGTCACGGCATCCGGCTCCAATCCCCACGGATGCGCCTACGGCGCCACCAAGGCGGGGATTGCCAGCTTTTCCCGCAGCCTGTTTGACGAGGCGAGAAAATACGGGGTCAGGGTGGTGACAATCTCCCCGGATATGACTAGGACAAACCTCTACCGGAATGCGGACTTTCGGGAGGGGGAAGAGGAGGAATCTTACCTTCTTCCCGGGGAGGTGGCGGCTGCGGTGGAGTATGCTCTCGGCCAGAGGGAGGGGCTCGCGGTGACGGACATTACGTTGAAACCCCAGATTCACCGGATCCGGAGGAAGGGCCGTTCCTGAGCCCCGGAGTCTTTACATAGGAGACATGGTTAACGTGGCGGTATTCGTGCGGGGGCATGCCGTACAGCTTCCCGAAAGTGCGGGTAAAATGCTGGCGGTTGTTAAAGCCGGTCTCCATGGCAATGTCTATAATGGGAAGGCTCGTGGTGTTCAGCAGATAGGCGGCGTGGTCGCAGCGGACCGTCTGTATGTATTCCACCACGCTGCGATTGAGCTGTGTGGAAAATAACTGTGCCAAGTAGGAGCGGCTGATCCCCACATGGGCGGCGATCTTTTCCAGGGTAAGGGGCTCCTGGAAATTCTGCTTGATATAGTCGCAGGCGCTGGTCAGGTATTGGATGCCGGTAGGACGGTTATGGGCGTGGAAGGAGCGTGCCAGCCGGATAAAAAACTCCTGCAGCAGAGAGGTAAGCATGGTGTCGCGTTCCGGCTGATCGTGTTCCCATTCATATAAGATCGCATGAAAAGTGACATAGATATGCTCCTGGTCCGTCAGGATGCAAAAACGTGTCTTGCGCCCGAAAAACACATCCACCAGGGAAACGTGCAGGCACAGGAAGTTTAAGTTGATATTGGGTGCAGCGGGGGCGTGATGAAGGAAAAGCAGGATCAGCTGGCAGCTCTGCTGTGCCTGGGGTTCCAGCAGGACGGAAGTGTTGCGCCCGAGAGCCACCACGGAGCGGGCGGCCAGCGTATGGCGTCTGCTTTTATGCTGTATCACCATCCTGCCGGATATGATCTGCAGGAAACAGTTTTCCGTATTTGATGTTTTCAGGCAATAATCTTCCCGAATGGTCATGATTCCACAGTGGGACGGCCATAAGGGGAGATTTTTTATGTAAGGGTAAGGCATAGAGGGCCTCCTTTTTTTGTTTGTCAAATAAGTGGACGATATGTTCCATTCCAGTCAGAATGATTTCATTATATTGCACATCTTTTGAAAATGTCAATTATAATAAGAGCAGAAAATAGACAAATAGAACGGGTAAAAAATGGTAAATATTGTATAAATTGGCAGAGGAGGTGTGCGATAAATGAATGGCGGCCAGATCAAGCTGCATGAAATACTGGCGGATGAGTGTCATGTGCTGGATCAGATGCAGAAAGCGGGCGGGATCACGGAACGGATACGCAGCCTGGAGACGGAGGGCAGGAAGGATGAAGCGCGTTGTCTGTTGTCGGAGACTGTGGAGCGGCTTTCCCGGGGTGAAAATAAGGTCATATATGACGAGGCAGGCGTGCCGTCCGTGATGGTCCGAATCCCCGCACTGCGCTGCAGCGAACTGCTGGAGGGCCGGGGGAGCGGTTTTCATCCTGCCTTTTGCGGAAAGAATGGCGTGATACGCGAAGTGTGGGTCTCAAAGTATATTAACTGCGTGGTGGATGGAAGGGCGGCCTCGCTGCCCATGCGCTTTCCCCAAAGGGTGAGTACCCATGAGGAAGCGGTTTCCCTCTGCCGGGCGAAAGGAGACAACTGGCTGCCGATGCCGTTCCAGCTGCGTATGGCCATTGCGCTGTGGTGCCGCAGGCAGGGATTTTGGCCCGGGGGGAACAATCATGGCGGCCATGACTTCCTGCATCCGGAGGAATGCGGGACTTCTTCGGAGGATGGTTTGACGCTTACCGGCAGCGGGCCGCTAAAATGGAGCCATAACGGCCGCCGTGAGGGAATCTGGGATCTGAACGGAAATCTCAATGAATGGGATGTGGGGCTGCGGCTGATGAACGGGGAGATTCAGATAATCGAAATGGAAGATCTGCTGGTTCCGGATGGGGATCTTTCCTCAAAATCCGCACTCTGGCATGCCTTCGGGGTGCGGGGAGAGAGGCTGCCTGCCGGTGATGACCATGCGCTTTGCTATGCGGCTGCCGGGGGCGGCATCCGGCTGGGGAAGCGTGCGGAGCGGGACGGAGTCGGTAATTGCGCCTTTTGGGATATCAGGGCCGAAAGCGGTCTGGAGGTTCCGGACGCTTTGAGGCTTCTGGGCCTTTTCCCTCCGGAGGGCGGGAACGCGAAAACCACGGACTGGCGGTGGGTGAACACCCAGGGAGAGAGACTTCCGCTTAGCGGCGGCGCATACAGGGCCCTGGATCATGCGGGGATTTTTTTCACCGGCATGACAAAGCACAGAAGGGAAAATTATACACTTGCGGGCGTGCGCTGCATCTATGTGGATCCGCTGGCAGTGGAGGAGGGATCGTTATGAAACGAGGGATGCGGCCGGCGCACGCAAAGAAGGGCCGGCACACTTTTAGAAATGATTTGCGCAAAAACGGAATCTATCTGCTTCTGTTACTGCCTGCGGTGGTTTATGTGATCATTTTTTCCTATATTCCCATGGGCGGGGTCATCATGGCCTTCAAAAGCTACAACTATACCAAGGGATTGTTTGCCAGTCCATGGGTAGGAATGAAAAATTTTGACTTTCTGATGGTATCCGGTAAGCTTTGGCCGCTGACGCGCAACACGCTCCTGTATAACTTCGCATTTATCACGGTGGGCATGGTGATGGAAGTGGGATTTGCCATTATTATCAATGAGATGCGCTGCAAATGGTTCAAGAAAATATTTCAGTCGTTCATTTTTCTGCCCTATTTTATTTCATGGGTCATCGCATCGGCCGTGGTTCAGACCATGCTGGACTATGATACCGGTATGATCGCGCGTCTGGTGAAAAGCTGCGGGATTGACATGGTCAATGTGTATACGAATGCGGCCCCCTGGCCGTTTCTGCTGGTCATGCTCCGCATGTGGAAGGGCGTCGGGTATGGAAGCATCGTGTACCTGAGCGCAATCGCCAATATCGATACGGAAATGTACGAGGCCGCCGAGGTGGACGGCGCAAACAGCTGGCAGAAGGTGTTCAAGATCACGATTCCAAGCCTGATGCCTACGATGGTGATTATGTTTCTGCTGGCCTGCGGTCAGATCTTCCGGGGAGATTTCGGAATGTTCTATCAGCTGATCGGCAATAACGGCGTGCTGCTGGAGGTGGGCGATATCCTGGATCTGTATATCTACAGGGCCATGGCGGGCAATGCCAATCTGGGCTACGGTGCGGCGGCGGGCCTGTATCAGTCCGTGCTTTGTTTTGTTACCATCCTGCTGGCAAATTATATTGTCAAAAAGGTACAGCCGGATTATACGCTGTTTTGAGGGAGGTGGAAAGAATGTCCAAGCGTAGATACCCCTGTTCGGCCAGTGAACTTCTGTTCCGCATTCTTGGCTATGTGCTTCTCTTTAGCTTTGGGATGCTGTGCGTAACGCCGTTTTACCTGATCGGAATCTCTTCGCTGGCCAGTGAGCCGTCGCTCATACGAAACGGGTTTCGTATGATCCCCGAAGAGTTCTCTCTGGACGCTTACCGTCTGGTGTTTACGAACCCGGCGCGGATCGGCCGCGCTTATCTCAACACGATTTTCGTGACGCTGGCGGGCACGGTTCTTTCGCTGTTTTTGACTACCCTGACGGGCTATGTGCTTTCCCGCAGGGACTTTAAGTGGCGCAACGGGTTCTCGTTTTTCTTTTTCTTTACCACGCTGTTTAGCGGGGGCCTGATTCCCTGGTACATTTTATGTACGCAGGCGCTGCACTTTAAAAATACCTATTATGCGCTGATCCTTCCAATGGCGTTCCCGATATGGAATATGATTATTGCCAAGAATTTCATGAGGGGAGTTCCCTATGAAATCTCGGAATCGGCAAAGATGGACGGAGCGGGGGAGCTGACAATCTATTTTAAGCTGTATCTGCCTATTTCAAAGCCGCTTCTGGCCACGCTCGGCCTGTTTGCGGCACTGGCCTATTGGAATGACTGGTACAACTCCATGCTCTTTAATACAAAAGAAGAGATGCAGTCGCTGCAGTATTTTCTTCAGGATATGCTCAGCACGATCCAGGCGCTCAAACAGCTGATTGCGGAGGGAAATCTGGAGGTGGCGCAGAAGGCGAACCTGCCGACCACCAGCATGCGCATGGCGATGACCTGCGTGGTGACAGGGCCGATTATTTTCCTGTATCCGGTTGTACAGCGCTATTTTATCAAAGGGCTTACCATTGGGGCGGTCAAGGGATGAATCCGTACAGGGATGCGGGACGGCGGAATGGATGTAATGGGAATGTGATCCACGGGATCCTGGTTTTTACAAAAGAATAGGAGGTTTTTCATGAAAAAAGTAATTAGTCTGCTTCTGGTGATGGTGCTGCTTGGCTCCGCTTCGGCCTGCGGCACGAAACAAGCGCAGGATACTGCGGACAACGGGCAAAAGACGGAGCAGAAACAGGAGACAACGAAGGGCGGGGAGTCCTCCGGGGCGGATGCGGCAGACACGGCCGGTGAGGATGCGGAAAAAACGGATGAAAATCCCTGGAGCCATCTGGATCTTTCCGAGTATGCGGAAGTCAATTTTTTCTTCCCGGGAAATAAGCCGGAGGATTTTGACGAGGTGGCAGCCATGGCCAATGAACTGATGCTGGAAAAGATTAACACAAAGGTAAACTTTACCATCGTGTCATATGGGGAATATGCCAATAAGCTGTCGCTGTTTTTGGCGGGGGATGAGGACGTGGATCTGATTTACGGCGCTTCCTGGCTTGGTTATGCGGATTATGTCAAGAGCGGCGCTTACAAGAGCTTTGACTGGGATTTCGTACAGACCTATATGCCGTTGTCGGCCAAAAACCAGGCGCAAAGCTCCTGGAAGGAAGTGGAGTTTGACGGTCTTTACTACGGGATTACCAACAACCGCTGTGATGTGGGATGGAACGGCGCATGGACCACGCAGGCCCTTTTGGACAAATATGGTTACAAGGCGGAGGAGATCGACAGCTATGAGAAGCTGATCGAGTATCTGGATCAGGTGGCGGCTGATGCGCCTTCCACGGGCGTTTATCCCATCAATCCGCAGGGCGACTATCCGATGGACGCCTTCCACTGGTTTACGACCCGTTACCATCTGATGGATGTGAATGCGGGCGCTGCCAACTGGATGGTATGGCCCTACAATACGGGAAAGGAATTTGCGGTGGAGGATCTCAAGTGGTTTGCGGAGACGGATGAGTACCGTCAGTTCTGCCTGCAGATGGCCGATTTCTACAAGAAAGGATATTTCCCGGCCAGCGTGATCTCCAACAGTACCCTTCTGGACGACAACTTTATCAACGGGACTTCGGCAATCGTAAACGCCGGCCCTTCGAACCTGAACAATCTGACGGTGAATATGCCGAATGAAACGCCGGTGTTTCTCAACTGCTATTGGGATGACGAATGCGTGACCCGCCGGGGCAACTATTTCATCTATGCCACCTGCTTCCCGGCGACTGCGGAAAACAGCGAGCGCGCGGCCGTTGCCCTGGACTGCATGAAGTTTGATCCGCAGGTGCACAGTCTGCTGCTTGGCGGCGTGGAAGGACGCCATTATACCCTGGATGAGGAGAACAATACCTATGAACCCGGACCGGATGCGCTTAAATATCCCTGGGGGAACTGGAGTAACAACGGGGCGCTCAACAACGATTCGGATCCGAAGCTTAAGATGGATGATGAGATGCAGGCATATCAGGATATGTATGAGGCTGCCCTGGTGCCCAGCGAGATCTTTCCGGTAAACGGTTTCAATTATAACTCGGCAGAGTATGAAGCGGAGCTGTCCGCCGCCACCGCCCTGGCGAATGAGTATCGCTTCTCCTTCTGCTTTGGCCTCTTTGGGGATCAGACGCAGGAGAAGCTGGATGAATTTATTGCCCAATGTAAAGCTGTCGGTATTGACGATGTCTGCGAGGATTATCGAAAACAGCTGGCAGCGTATATGGAACAATGACGCATGCGATGTGCGGCGTATCTCCCGGTGCGGCTGGCATTTCCTTTGGGGCTGCCAGTCGCTTCCTGGATACGCTTGAGCGGCTGGATACCGAACCCCACGCTTTTTTGGCGGCCCGGCATGGGCAGACGTTTCTGGAGGGATATTGGGCTCCCTACGGAAAAGGAGTCGTCCATGGCTGTCAGTCGCTGACCAAGACCGTAACGGGGATTGCGCTGGGGGCGGCAATGCAGGAAGGGATTCTGGGACTGGACGATCGTCTGATCGATCTGTTTCCGGAATACAGGATTCACACAGCGGGCCGGCCATGGTGGGAGGAGCTGCGGGTACGCCATATAGCCACCATGTCCGCCGGAATGGACAGCCAGCCGCAGGTGACGGCTCCTGACTGGATCGAGGGTTTTTTCCGGGAGGAGATTGTGCATGAGCCGGGAACCGCTTATTTTTACAACAGTATCGCCTGTTCCATGGTGGGCGCCTGTATCCGTAAGCGCACGGGAAGCGGACTTATGGAGTTTTTGTCCGGGCGCATCTTCCAAAAGCTGGGGATTGACCCGCAAAGGCTGCTCTGGCATAAGCATGCGGACGGACTGGAAAACGGGAGCGGCGGATTTGTATCCACGGTGCGCGACAATGCGCTTCTGATGGAATTGTACCGATGCCGCGGGATATGGGAGGGGGAGCGCCTGCTCAGTGAAGAGTGGGTGGATTTCGCCCTGCAGGTACAAAACAATGCGTGTCCTGGCAAAGCCGCCTACGGAGGACTGCTCTGGGTGCGTGACGGATGCTTTATGGCGGACGGCGCAATGGGCCAGTGGGCCATGCTTTTTCCGCAGAAGGATATGGTGGTGTCGGTCCAGCAGACCATTGCGTCGCCGCAGGCGGACGAGGCGGTGCGCAGTGCGATCTGCGATCTGGTACGGGACGCACAGGAGAGCCCCGTTTTGTGGACGGATGAAGAGATCAGGGCTTTGGAAGTGCGTATGCGTACCCTGTGCATCCCCGCTCCCGCCTATGGGGAAAATCGAAAGCTTTTGCGTTCGCTTTCCGGAAAAAGGCTGCGCATTGTACAGGGAACCGCCCGTTTCTTTGCGGATGATTTGACGATTTTTAACAAAGCCTATGAAGCGCCTGTGCGATGCTTCGGATTCGAGGAGGATAACGGAGATCTGCTGCTGTGCGTAACGGCCGCAGGCGGTACCGTGGTCTGTCCCGTCGCATGGAAAGGATACCGCACGGTGAGCAATCTGAAACCTGTCAGCGAAAATCCGGCCTGCATGGCCTGTGTGACAGGCAGGTTCCTGGAAGATGACAGAATGCAGCTGGAGGTGCGCTGGCTGGAAAGCTGCCGGATCCATCATCTGACATTTTCTTTTGATGAGGAAGGAGCCGATATCACCACGTCACGGATACCCGTGGGAGGATTTGATGTGCCGGATGAGACGGCGCGCGCCCTCTGGGTGTAGAAAAGAACAAAGGAGGATAAGAAAATGCCAAAAAAACTGAACGGCCGGGATCGGATGGATGTGAAGATCCTGTTTAATGTACCTGTTACCCTGCGTGACGGCGTCACGCTTTATGCGGATGTTTACCGGCCGGATAATGAAACGCCCTACCCCGCCATCGTTAATCGTACCCCCTATCTGAAGGATGGGGTCTCGCCGGTTGCCGGATATTTCCGCTCGCATCTTCTGGCAGCCTGCGGCTTCAATGTGGTGATTCAGGATGTGCGGGGAACCGGTCATTCGGAGGGAATATGCGATCCGGCGGGCCATCAGGATGAAGACGGCTATGATACGATAGAAGCCATTGCGGCAATGCCCTGGTGTGACGGCCGCGTGGGTATGATGGGGGAGAGCTATCACGGATTTTCGCAGCTGGCCTGCGCGCGGTCGAATCCGCCGCACTTACAGGCAATCTGCCCGTTTATGACTTCATGGACGAAATTCCCCGCAATTTATGACTACGGTATTTTTTCACCGGTGCTGTTTGGATGGATCACGGGACGGGCGCTGGAGAGGGAGCGGTATTATCCGGGGCAGTATCCGCCAAAAGCCGTGAGACAGATGAAGGAATACGCCTCCCATATGGATCAGCAGGTGGCCTGGCTTCCCATGAAGGATATGCCCGCCGGAAATGTGGAGGGCGTGCCGGAGCTGCAGTTCCACAGGGATCTTCTGGAAAATATCGATAATGATGAGTATCTGCGCTCCATCGGGCGGGTCGAGGGCTTTGAACAGACCATGGTGCCCACGCTGAACGTGACGGGATGGAATGATTTCCTGCGGGACAAAACCATTTATAATTTTACGCAGTTCCGTGAGAGAGGCGGAAACGAGGCCTGCCGTAAGGGATCCATGCTGATCGTCGGGCCATGGCTTCATTCTGACCGTCTGGAGGGCGTGATCGAAGGGACCGACTATGGGCCGGAGGGCTCGGGAGACGGTTTTGGCATGACCGAAAAGCTGGCGCAGTGGTTTGACCACTGGCTGAAGGACAAAGAGACCGATTTCACCAGCGGATCTCCCGTGAAGCTGTTTGTGATGGGAAAGAATATATGGCGGGACGAGTATGAATGGCCTCTTGCGCGCACCCAGTTTACCCCCTTCTATTTGCATTCCGCAGGCAGGGCGAACACGCTGCTGGGAGACGGCGTACTGACACCGGAACTTCCGGAAGAAGAGACGCCGGATGGCTATGTGTATGATCCCATGGACCCGTGTCCCTCCAATACCGGGGAGCCGTTTCGCAATATGCTCCAGGATCAGCGTCCCCTGCAGAAGCGGGAGGATGTACTGGTGTACACGGCGCCTGCGGTGACGAGGGAAACAGAACTGACAGGCCCGATCTATGCGGAGCTGTATGCATCCACCAGTGTGCGGGACACGGATTTTGTGGCAAGGGTCAGTATCGTGCGCAGGGATGGCACGGTACACCGTCTGGGAGCGAAGCTGGTAAGGGGCCGTTACCGCAATGGAAAACAGGCACAGGAGATGGTGCCGGGAGAGGTTTACAAGTTCCGTATCGAGGCGGCCAATACCAGCATTGTCCTGGAACCCGGGGAGGCGGTCCGGCTGGACGTGACCAGCGCCCTGTTCCCGGATGCGGACAGAAACCTGAACACCTTTGGCCGTGTGGGCTACGAGGCCCAGGGTGTGACGGCGCATCAAACGCTGTACCATGACGCAGATCACCCGTCGGCGCTGATTTTGCCGGTTATTCCCGGGGACAGATAGGGTTTTGAGAGCTGCCGTTGACTGCGTCAGGGCGGCCGGCAACCAGAAAGAGGAGTGAAGATATGGCTTTTTATCAATTTGCACTTCCCTCAGAGCGGTTAGGTTTTCCGGTGGATATGTGCGCCCATCTGCCGGAGGGGGAAGGAAATATGAGGGTGTTGTGGCTGCTGCATGGCGCAAACAGCGATTGTACGGAGTGGTTTACCCAGACTCCGCTTCAGAGGTATCTGGAACGGCGCAGGCTGGCTGCGATAACGGTTTCGGTTTTTAACGGTTTTTATGTGAATATGCAGTATGGAGCAGCCTATGCGGATTATCTGGAGCAGGAGTGGATTGCTTCGGTGCGCAGGTTATTTCCCTGCCTGCCATCCGAACGGGAAAAGAACTTTCTGGCAGGTGCGTCCATGGGCGGTTTTGGAGCGATGCGCCTGGCGGTCAACCGCCCCGATCTGTTTAGCAAGGTGGGTTCCTTTGCGGGCTCCATCGAGATGCCGACCATAGTGGAGCGCTATCAGCGGGGGATTCAGCCCGGGGGCGAGGATTTCGAATGGGCCTTCGGAACCTATGAAAATCTGGTCAATAATTCCAATGACGTGATCTATATGGCAAGGCAGTGCGTGCGGGATAGGAGGATGCCGCAGGTATATCTGGTATGCGGCAGGGAGGATTTCGGCTATGCGCTGAATCTGATTGCCAGGGATGACCTGCGCCTTTCGGGCGCCGACGTGCGCTGGCGGGAGTGCGGCGGGATTCATTCTTATGACTGCTGGGATCCGGAGCTGCCGTTATTTCTGGACTGGCTGGAGGAGAAGGAGGTGGGCGAATGATCGTTGTGGACGGAAGAGCCCGGACAAACTATCTGAAATTTCCCAATGCTTACACGCTTCTTTTGCCGGAGCGTGCAGGGAAAGGGGAACGTATGCCGTTCGTTTTGTGCCTGCATGACCTGGGGCAGGACCGCTGGCAGTGTATGCGGGAAATGGATGCACAGGGGCTTGTGGAGAGGCTTGGCATAGCGCTTGTGCTCCCGGAAGGCCGTTATTCCTGCTTTCTGAATATGGCCCACGGACCTCGCTGGAACGATTATCTCGGGCAGGAGCTTCCCGCACAGCTGTGCCATACGTTTGCGCTGGACCGCAAAAAAACAGGCGTACTCGGAGCCAGGGCCGGGGCGCTGGGAGCCCTGGAGCTGGCGAAAAAGGGGATACCCTGCGCTCTGGCAGAGCCGGGGATATCGGATGCGCTTACCTGCGGCAGCCGGTACTGGCCGAACAAGGCGCAGTGGTGCGGTGCGCTAAAGGGGCGGGAGGCGGACTGGCAGCCGTCCCGTTGGCAGGCGGTGCAGGGGGTGATGGCCGGCAGCAAAAAAGCGCTGGACGACGCAGAGAGAACGCTGGGGTTATCACACTGGAAGAAGCTGCATTGCGAGGCGGACGCCGGAAAATCGTGGGAAGCCGCATTGACGCAGCTGGCCGCATGTATGGAAACACAAGGGCGGACGCCCGCGGAAAGGATCTGAAACCATGGGAAAGGGACAAAACCAATCGAAAGCTGTATTCACCCGGGATTTTTTGTTAATCTTCCTGGCCGGCGGGGCAATCCGCATCTGCTACCAGATGCAGGGAACCGTCATGCCTCTTTACGGGAATGCGCTTGGTTTTACGGCGGCGATGGTAGGGACCTCAACCACGGTCTGCACGATTGCCTCCCTCATGCTCCGGCCCGTTCTGGGGATCTGGCTGGACCGATATGGCCGCCGTGTTATCGTGCTGTGCGGGACGGGACTGTTCGTGCTGGCCACATGGCTGTGCGGCCTGTCCGGCAGTTTTGCCGTGCTGCTTCTGCTGCGGGCCATGCAGGGATTTGGCTTTGCGGCCCACACGACGGCTGTTAACACCATGGCGACGGATGTTCTGCCGGAGGAGCGTATGGCGGAAGGGATCGGCTATATGGGGCTGACCGGATCGGTTTCCCTTGCCCTCGCCCCCGCATTCGCCCTGGCCCTGATCGACAAAGAACGATACCGGAGGGGATTTAACGGCGCGTTCCTGGTAGGGACGCTGGCGGTGGTCTGCCTTCTGGCGGTTAAAAACGTAAAAGGCAGGGCGAAGGCTTCGCCTGCCGGAGACCGTCAGATTCAGGGGCTGGAGCGCTTTTGGGAAAAACAGGCGTTAAAGCCCGCGCTCATCATGCTGATCCTGGGAGCCTGCTATGCGGGGCTTTCCACCTTCCTGGCTATTTATGCGCTGGATAAAGGGTTTTCCCCGGTGCATGTGAGTGTTTATTTTACGGTCAATGCGATCGCCACGGCACTGGCGCGCCTGTTCGGAAGCAGCATGATGCGGTTGACAGGGGCGAAGAGAGGGATGTTTGCGGCGGCGGGACTTTGTATGACCGCATTTGTGCTGATTCCCGTCTCCACATCCGCCGCAGGGCTTTGGATAGCGGCAGCTCTGCATGGGTTTGGGTATGGCACCATCTATCCGCAGCTGAATGCCATGGCGGTCATGCGTGCGGCGCCGGAGAGGCGGGGTACCGCCATGGCGACTTTTCTGACCGGCATGGATATCGGCGTGGGATTCGGCGCCGGTTTCTGGGGAATCGTCGTTGACCGGATCGGTATGGATCAGATGTTTTATATCTGCGCCGCGGTGACGGCCGTTGTCTATGCGGCTTACAGGCTGCTGCTGCCCGTCACGGATGAAGGAAAATAGGAGCTGGATCATTCGGTAACAATGGAAATTCCATAATCCAGAATCACATTTCCCTTCTCGTCCGGCGTGGTGTATCTGGGACAATTGTACCGCTCAAAGCACCAGTCGTCCTCTTTTCGTTTCAGGCCATGCGCCTTTAATTCCTCCAGACACCTGTTATGGGTGTCTATGGAGTAGAATTCTCCGTCTTTTTCACCGCCATAGAGGTAAAAAACGGCATAATCCAAAGGCTCCATGTCCACGGCCTCAAAGCCTTCCGGAACCTTGGTGCCTGCCGGAAAAAACATTCCGATCCAGTATTCCGGCTTACCGCCGGTTACACGGACCGCACCGATATAGCCGTGGTCATTGATGGGAAGGCCATCGATGGCTTCCAGATTTTCAAACCAACGATTCGCCCACCATTCCTCCCAGTTACCGCCGTTCTCATATCTTTTCCCGATAAAACGCACGGCGGGAGCGCTCTCTTTTTCCATCTTCAGAATTTTGACAGACATTTTCGTTACCTCCAATCACAGCTTGTAAAATAAGTGGGTATGATTTACAATTTATATTAACATGAGCCGCAAAGGGAAACAATCCTGAAAATATTGAAAATCCGGAGGAAATCAGACATGATTCTTTTCATTGCCGGCGCTTCCCATACGGGAAAGACCGCCCTTGCGCAGAGGCTTCTCAAACAGTATCAGTATCCCTATTTGTCCATTGACCATTTAAAGATGGGACTGATCCGCAGCGGACACACGTCCCTCACGCCCATGAGCAGTGATGAGGAGCTGACAAAATATCTGTGGCCGATTGTCCGTGAGATGGTAAAAACCGCTGTAGAGAACCGTCAGAATCTCATTGTGGAGGGGTGTTATATTCCGTTTGACTGGGAAAGGCACTTTGAAAAGGAGTATCTGGACCATATAAAATATTATTGTCTTGTGATGAGTGAGAATTATATCAGGAATCATTTTTCTGACATAAAAAAATATGCCAGCGTCATTGAAGAGCGGATGGACGACGAGTACTGTACCATGGAGAGCGTGCTTAGGGATAATAAGGCGGTTCTGGAGCTATGTGAGAGATACAGGGTAAATTATATCTTGATTGATAAGGAATACCAGATTGACATGATGCCAGGGTGAAAGTACGGGGTGCGAAACAATCCGCAGGCATCATGGGTCAAAATACCTTTTGACATAAAAGCGGAAGGCGGAGCTGACGTTTGCGATTTTGATATGGGAGGAAAAAGATTTGACGATTGAGGAAATTGTACGTGGCGAATCAAAGAATGTTGAGTTCAAAGCGAAACTGCCGCAGGACTCTGCCAAATATATCAAAACCATTATTGCCTTTGCAAACACACAGGGCGGTTGTCTGGTCGTCGGAGTAGATGACATGTCGCAGAAAGTGATAGGGGTTGACGACGATTCTGCTTTTCAAATCATGGATAGCATTGCAAATGCTGTCGCTGATTCGTGCGTACCGCAGATTGTCCCGAATATAGAACTACAGACGATTGACAAACATACGGTCATTGTGGTCACAGTCGCACCGGAACCAAACAGGCCATACTATTTAAAATCAAAAGGGAAAGAGCTTGGAACATATATTCGGCTTGCGGGCACATCCAGACCGGCATCTTACGAAAAAATCAAAGAACTGGAAATGGAAGGCGCTCATATTTCATGGGATGAATTGACATGTATAGGGTATGAGGTCACGGATAAGGAGATAAAAGAACTTTGCAGGGATATTATGCAATACCGGGAAGAGGCAGGAATGCCTAAAAGAAATGTGACAGACACCCAGCTTATCAATTGGAAACTTTTGCGAAATACAGGAACATCATTCCTTGCATCAAATGCCTTTGTCCTGTTGGTATCGGATTTTTTCCCTTATTCTAAAACACAGTGTGCAGTGTTTAAGGGAAAAGAGAGAACGGTTTTTCTTGATAAAAGGGAATTTACCGGTCCTGTCTATAAACAAATTGAGGAGGCAATATCATTTGTTCTACGCAATATCCGGTTAGGGGCAGTAATTGAGGGGTTGGTCAGAAAAGAATCTTATGAGCTTCCAGTAGAAGCAATTCGTGAAATGCTTGTCAATGCGCACTGTCATCGAAATATGACAGATACTTCCTGCGTGCAAGTGGCAGTGTATGATGACCGTTTGGAGGTCACATCACCGGGAGGACTTTATAACGGGCTTACTTTTGAAGAGATTATGAGCGGACATTCGAAGCTCAGGAATAGGGCGATCGCTAATGTTTTTAATCAAATGGGGCTTGTTGAAGCGTGGGGAACCGGAATTCGAAGGATAAAAGAAGCGGCAAAAAGTTACGGTCTTCCAAGTCCGGAAATATTGGTTTTTGATAATATGTTTCGAGTGAATCTCTACCGCAGCCCAATGGCAGAAGGGCAGAAGGATTATGATAAGGTATTTTATAAAAATGAACAAAGCATCGGAGAAGCATCGGAGAAGCATCGGAGAAGCATCGGAGAAACATCGGAGAAGCATCGGAAGCAGTACAATACGGATTTGAATGATACGCAGATAAGGATTTTGGAGCTTTTGTCTGTGGATGCATATCTTTCAGCCGCCAAAATGGCCAAACAGCTTGGCATGGCAAGCAGGAATGTTGAGGCGAATATCAAAAAACTGAAAGAAAAGGGTATTTTAATCCGTCATGGTTTTCCCAAAACCGGGTATTGGGAGATAAAAAAGGATCAGGTTTTGGTTCGGGAGGAAACGGTATGGACAAGAAATATGTGACAGCGGATGCGGATATGGCAGATGCGATTTACAGGGTTTTGCACACAACCATTGAAACGATTTATCCCAGGTATTACCCGAAGGAGGCAACGGAGTTCTTTTGCAGGCATCACAGCAGGGAACATGTCCTGGAGGGGATAGCGTCCGGAAATATGGGAGTGCTTATGGAGAACCATGTCATTGTGGGAACCGGCTGCTTTGACAGGAACCATATCACGGGAGTGTATGTGCTGCCCGCATACCAGAAGCGGGGCTGCGGGTCGCAGATCATGGATCATCTGGAAGCGGAAATTGCAAAAAGGTATGATACGGCTGTCCTGGATGCGTCCCTTCCGGCGGTATGTCTCTATGAAAAGCGGGGATACCGGACCGTGGGGCATGGAATTTATGAACTGGAAAATGAGGGAAAGCTGGTTTATGAGATTATGGAGAAAGGGCTGAGAGGGACGAGATAGGCGCCCCTTTATTTCCGTGAGCAATGAGCCAAGCGGCTGCGAGGTTATATATGGAGCTATTAATGGGTGAGACAACGGATATTGACTCCTGGATGAATTTGGTAAAACAGGTCAGCTGGAATTTCCCGGGGTTGGAAACAACAGAAAACATAGATGAACACAGAGATACCGTGCTTAAATTTATGGACAAGAAACAGGCTCTGTGTGTCAAAAATAAAGAAGAAATTATTGGTGTTCTTCTGTTTTCACGCAAAAGGAATATGATTTGCTGTCTGGCTGTTCACCCTGCGTATAGAAAACAAGGCATTGCTTCCCTTCTTTTAGAAAGAGCGCTGTCAGAGTTGGACAGACACAAAAAAATAACAGTTTCTACTTTTCGCAAAAATGACGGAAAAGGAATTGCGCCCAGAGCGCTGTATAAGAAATTTGGATTCGAAGAAGCCGAACTTACGGAAGAATTTGGATATCCTAATCAAGTGTTTGTTTTATTTCCATAAATTTCAATCGTGCCGTTTGGGTCAACATGAGCATTGACAAAATAAAGAAGTTGTGATAATGTACCCTCAATAACATAAGAAAAGCGAAGACGGAAAAAAGTAGTTTAGTTGGAAACATCCAGAGAGAATAGTGCTTGGTGGAAGCTATTTATGTGGAAATTAGACGAAAACCATTCCAGAGCCGTAATGCTGAAATGAGTAAGTGTTACCGTATGCCTGCGTTAAAGGATAGGATTTGATAGAATCTGAAGTGAAAAGTTAAGGTGGAACCGTGCTAAGTGCACCCTTAAGACTATGTGATTATGGTCTTATGGGTGCTTTTCTTATGTTGTTGCCAAATAGTTAAAGCTGATAGGTGATTGCGAAACAGTAAGTTGTTGAAATATTCAGACAATATTTCTCCTCAAATCCTGTTTCGCCAGGCATTCCATCAAGCCCAGTAAAGAATAAGTCAGTCGAGCAAAGGCTCTCCTGCCTTCTATGGTCTTGATTTCATGGCGAATAAGGCTTTTCGCAGAAAATATTGTCTGAATATTCTACAAATTTACAAGTTTCGCAATTACCTGTTAAGCTGAAAGAGAAAGGAGCAACAAATTATGAAGGTTCTACGAAAAAATGGAGAAATTGTAGAAGTAAACTTTGAAGAACAGGAGGGCAAAAAGGCGTTTTGGCATACGAGTGCACATGTGCTTGCACAGGCTGTAAAACGTTTATATCCGGAAACAAAGTGTGCCATTGGTCCGGCAATCGAAAATGGATTTTATTATGATTTTCAGTTTGAATTTTCATTTTCAGAAGATCATTTAAAGACAATCGAAGCAGAAATGCGAAAGATCGTAAGGGAGTCTCTATCCTTGCAAGTCTATGAGAAGTCAAAAGAAGAAGCTCTTAGCTTTATGGAGAATGCGGATGAAAAGTATAAAATTGAACTGATTCAGGAACTGAATGATACAGAGCAAATTAGCTTCTATAAGCAGGGAGAATATGAGGAGTTTTGTGCAGGACCGCATATTTCTAATGTGTGTCAGATTAAAGCAATCAAACTATTGTCAGTGGCCGGAGCCTATTGGAGGGGCAGCGAAAAAAATCAAATGCTTACGAGAATCTATGGTATATCTTTTCCAAAAGCGGCGCAATTAGATGAATATCTGCATATGGTTGAAGAAGCAAAAGCAAGAGACCACAGAAAATTGGGAAAGGAACTTGGAATATTTACTATTTTTGATGAGGGACCAGGATTACCGGTATTCCTGCCAAAAGGAATGATATTGAAGAACCTGCTGATTGATTATTGGAGGAAAATCCATCGCAGAGAAGGATATGTTGAAATTTCTACGCCTATTATGTTGGAGAGAAGTCTTTGGGAGATATCTGGTCATTGGGATTATTATAGAGATACCATGTACTCTCTTAAGGTTGAAGATGATGATTATGCAATCAAACCAATGAGTTGTCCAGGTGGAATGTTGATGTATAAACTGGAACCAAGGTCATATAAGGAGCTCCCTATGCGAATGGGAGAATTAGGACTTGTGCATCGGAATGAAAAGTCCGGAACTTTACACGGCCTCATGAGAGTACGTTCATTTACACAGGATGACGCCCACATTCTTATGAGAGAAGATCAGGTGATCGATGAGATACAAGGTGTTATGCGTCTTATTGATGAAGTTTACCGGAAGTTTGGTTTTTCATATGAGATTGAATTGTCAACGAGACCGGAGCATTCCATAGGAAGTGATGAGGATTGGCAGCTTGCTACGGAAGCTTTAGAAAAAGCAGTGCAGGAAATGGGTAAATCTTATGTGGTAAATGAAGGAGACGGTGCGTTCTATGGACCGAAACTTGATTTTCATCTAAAAGATTCCATAGGCAGAACGTGGCAATGCGGAACAATACAGCTTGATTTCCAGCTTCCGCAAAGATTTGATATTGACTATATTGGGGCGGATGGAGAGAAACATCGCCCGATTATGTTGCATAGAGTTGTATTTGGATCGATCGAACGTTTTATTGGCATTTTATTAGAACATTATGCGGGAAAATTTCCTGCGTGGATTGCACCTGTTCAGGTTAAGGTTCTTCCGGTTTCAGATAAATATAATGATTATGCTAAGAAAGTTGAGGGATTTTTGGAAGGAAATGATATCCGGGCAGAAGTGGATGCTAGAAGTGAGAAACTTGGATATAAAATTCGTGAAGCACGCTTGGATAAGGTGCCATATATGGTTATCGTAGGCGAAAACGAGAAAAAGAATATGTCTGTATCCGTAAGACAAAGAGACGCAGAGTTTGATAAACAGGACATGGGAGAAATGGGTCTTGAACAAGTGGTCAATTTGGTAAAGAGAGGTGAGATAGAATGAAAGTTTCGGAGATATTTTAGAAAGCATTTCAATTAGTTCTTCATGTCATGCTCATATAGTGTTATAATTTTTAGAAGAAAACTTGTGTGCAAGTTTTTCTTATATGTTACAGGTTTTTCTTTCCCTTATTTTTGCCCCCTGATGCCTGCGGATCGTTTCGCACTTTGTGCTCTCACAATCCTGAAAACATTCAAAATCCGCCCTGTCTGGCTGCTTTTTCATGTTTTACGGATCCCAAAGTCATGCACAGATATGCAAGCATATCATGCATGACCTTTTGACCCTGGCATCATAACATATGGATAAAGAAAGGATGGAATGACAATGAAGACAGGAGCGCAGCTTTACACGGTGAGAGCTTACACGCAAAGCGAGGAGGATTTTCAGCGCAGTATGGAGAAGATTGCGCAGATCGGGTATCGAACGGTACAGATCTCGGCCATTGGCCGGGAGTTAAAGCCCGAGCGAGTACGGAGGATCTGCGACGGGGCCGGGCTTGAGATCGTGCTTACACACAGCGACGTGAACCGGATCCTGCATGACACGGAGCGGCTGATCGAGGAGCATGATATTTTGGGATGCCGGTATATCGGACTTGGCTCCATGCCGGACAAGTACCGGACGCCGGAATGGCTCAGATATTTCAGGGAGGATTTCAGAAAGCCCGCAAGGCTCATTGCGGATGCGGGAAAAACGTTGATGTACCACAATCACGATTTTGAATTCCGAAAATTTGCAGCCTGCGGCGTCGA
>CAJTVN010000044.1 GCA_910579685.1 uncultured Lachnospiraceae bacterium
ACTCTTTGGGCTAAACATCGGCTGACCTATGTATAATTGATACGGGATTTTAGGACAGAACACTCCCGACAGGGAGATTGACAAATTTTATGGGGAAATGCCAAAGGGCAGGGCGGCGGAAAGAGAAATTTCAGGAAAGGAAGCGGGAGGGATGCAGAAAGATATGGGAAATAAAGGGTATTCCATAAACAGCATGGGGAGGGAGGCAAAGCCTGAATGGATGGAGACCGGCTACCTTAAGATGAAGGATATTGAAGCGATCCCCTTAGACCAGCGGCTGAACATTTTGAACCATTACCAGTCCGGGGAATATGATCCCATCACCATCACAGGCAAGCTGATTGTCCATAGAGAGAAGGATCATGCGGTAGTGAGGCTCCCAAGGCAGTCCGGCAAATTTATCCGTATTCCTGTGGAGGATTTTTATTTCCCTGACGGGAGCAGGACCGCGCTGGCGTTCCTTAAGAAGAAGGAGGAAATGAAGGTGTATGCGGATGCGGAGCTTGGGAGCGTAATGTCTGCCATGAAAGGGAATGACGTTTACCGCAATTACTTTGATTCCGTCAATAAAAACATCCGCACTGCTATGGAGCATAAGGCGGATGAAAGGCAGATGGAACAGGGAAGCCGGGAAAGCACGAAAGAGGATGGAAGGGCAGAGAAGACCAGCCCGCCGGAAGATGGGAAAGCGCCAAAGGATATGGCAGAAAAAACGGTAAGACACACAGCCGATAAAACAGGGAATCCCCGAAAAGAGATAAAAGAATTAAAACAGCCGGTGAAGGGCAGGTGAGCATTTGAAAAATTTAAAAGTGTTTGCCTGTCTTTTTTATGGAACTGCCATAGCCGGATGTTTTTATTTAGGGGTTTTCCTTGGCAGTGTGGTTTCTCCGGGCATGACGCTGTATACGTTTGTTCCGGCGCTTAAGGAGCAGATGGCACATCCGTTTGGTTTAAAGATGACAGCCTATACTCCCTGCACCACAGCGGCAGTATTTCTCACAGCGCTTTTATACCTTATGGTGCAGAAAACAAACCAGAAGAATTACCGTTTCGGGAAAGAGCATGGCTCTGCAAGGTGGGCGGAGGCGGCGGAACTGACAAAGGAGTTAGGGGATAAGGATGATTACCACCGCATCCTTTCACAAAATTTACGCCTTTCCATGAATACCAGAAAGACCATGCGGAACAACAACGTCTTCTGCATCGGCGGCTCCGGCGCGGGCAAGAGCATGTTCCTGATCAAATGCAACCTTATGGAGATGCAGGGGAGTTTTGCCGCCACTGATCCCAAAGGGGAGCTGCTTGGGAGCGCGGGGGAATATTTAAAAGCAAATGGGTATCAGATAAAGGTTTTCAATCTGGTAAATCCGGGGGAGAGCAATAAATACAATCCCTTTTCCTATTTAAGGACAGAGACGGATGTGATCAAGCTGATCACAAATTTAATGAAAAATACCACGCCAAAGAAAAGCAGCAGCAATGATCCTTTCTGGGAGAAGGCGGAGAACCTTTTCCTTCAGGCGCTGTTTTACTATGTGTGGATGGAAATGCCGCCGGGCAGGAAAAATATCGTTTCCGTGCTGGAGCTTCTGGCGGAAGCAAAAAGGGAAAAGGGAGAGCCGAGCAGGCTTGACTGCCGCTTTGAGCTGCTTGCACGGAGCAGCCCTTTAGGGGAGGAGCACCCGGCGGTGCGCCAGTACAGGAAGGTCATGGACGGGGCGGACAATACCATAAAGAGCATCATCATCAGCGTAAATGCAAGGCTTGCCTTCCTTGAAAACAAAGCCATAAAGGAGCTCCTTGAAAGGGATGAGCTACATTTCGGGGAGCTGGGCACAGGCAGGAACGGGGATAAAAAGACCAAGACTGCCCTGTTTATCGTCACGCCGGATTCGGACAAATCCTATGCATTCCTTATCGGGATGCTCTATGAGCAGTTGATGCAGGAGCTTTATTTTCAGGCGGACACAAAATACGGGGGCAGGCTCCCAATCCATGTGACCATGTACCTTGACGAGTTTTACAACACGCCCCTGCCGGATTCCTATTTGAATTTTTTAAGCACCATGCGGAGCAGGGAGATCTCAAACGTGGTCGTAGTGCAGAATATCGCACAGATAAAGGAATTATTTAAGGACGGTTGGGAGACCATCCCCGGCAATGCGGACACCCTTGTGTACCTTGGGGGAAACGAGCAGTCCAGCCATAAATATATCAGTGAATTGTTGGGGAAGGGCACCATAGATAAAAGGAGCAGCGGGGAGACCTTGGGAAAGCGGGGCAGTTCCAGCAGGAATTACGACGTCCTTGGGCGTGAGCTTATGACGCCTGACGAAGTCAGGAAGCTGGACAATAGGAAATGCATTGTACTGATCCGGGGCTGTGATCCTGTGATGGATTTTAAGTTTAATACTTTTAAGCATCCCATGTTCAAAAGAAGCGGTGACGGGAAAGGAAAGTGGTACGTCCATAACCCGCAGGATAAAAAGAAGCTGGATATCATAGACAAGGAAACCGCAGACCGGCTGAAAAAGGAAGCGGGGGAAGGCGGGAATATCATCATCACTACCATAAATGCGGAAGAACTGGTAAGGCTTGGGAGTACGCCAGCCGGGATGCCGGGTTTACAGGAGAAATAAGAAATGATTCTATTTCAGAATAAAAAGAAAACCAGCCCAAAGAAACAGTGGAAACAAAAGCAATTAAAATTCAGCCAGCCCATGATGAACATGGAAACATAGCAGCCATTAACCAGATTTTATTATTATGAAAAGAAAGGATTCAACCATTATGAAAAGAAAAACTATGACCGTGACTACATTCAGCAGGAAAAGCAGGTTAAAAAGGAAGATAGTGCCCGCTGTGGCAGGGATCGCTGCCGGCGCATCCATGTATGCCCTGCCCGTCCATGCCTCCGGGGTATCGGAAGTCCTTAACCCTATCAACAACTTAAAGACGCTGGTGCTTGCCATTATCGGCGCAGTGGGCGTGATCATCCTTGCAAAGAACGTGATGGAGTTTGCACAGGCGTACCAGCAGCAGGATTCCTCTTCCATGAATTCCGCCCTTAAGGGGATCGTGGCAGGGCTTATCATGGCAGGCATTTCCGCAGTGATGACCTTCCTTGGATTCTAAAGGGGGAAAAGATTATGGAAGTTTTTAAGCTTGGCGAAAACATCCTTGCCCTGCTGGAAACCGTGCTTGGTTTCTGGAATAACCAGATAAACCTTGTGTTCTCCCTGCTTGGGCAGTCGCCGGTTTCCTTTAAGGGCGGCGGTCCCTGGGCGGTGGTGGAAAGTTTACAGCCCCTGTTTGTAGGTGTGGGGAGCGGGCTTGTGGTGCTGTTTTTTGTGGTCGGGTTCTGTGCGGAGAGCGTGGATATCAAAAGTGAGTTCCGTCTGGAAGCAATGCTCCGTATGCTGATACGCCTTGGGATAGCACAGTGGCTTGTGGCGAATAACCTGACGATTCTGAAAGCGTTTTTTGGCAGTATCGGGGCTATGGTGAGCCACCTTGGAAATACGGACATGGCACAGGCGCAGATCGGGGCAGGGGAAGCGGAGGTTATAGAGAATCTGGGCTTTGCAACCAGCCTTGTGTTCCTGATCCTGTCGGTGATCCTATCCCTTATCATCCTGATATGCGGTTTTTTTATCATTTACACCGTATATTTCCGGTTCCTGAAAATCATGGTGATTGTGCCGCTTGCGGCAGTCGCTTTTTCCACCCTTGCAGGCAACCGGACGGTGAGCGTTACCTGTGTCAGGTATTTTAAGTATTTTCTGTCCGCAGTGATGGAAGCAGTCACTATGGCGCTGGCAATCCTTATCTGCAACGCATTTATCAGCGCAGGGCTTCCGTCCTTCACGGGAGGTTATGCGGATTGGGCGCAGGTGCTGATTT
Organism: uncultured Lachnospiraceae bacterium; assembly: GCA_910579685.1. Classification (GTDB taxonomy): domain Bacteria; phylum Bacillota; class Clostridia; order Lachnospirales; family Lachnospiraceae; genus Suilimivivens. The sequence goes on from CAJTVN010000044.1 coordinate 3,907, forward strand.
ACCTTTGTGAGATCACTTTTACCATAGCCTTAACGGTGGGGGCATGTAAGGGGGCGCAGTCGCTGACAGGCAGGGCGCTGGGGCTGTAACCGGAAAGCAGGAAGTATGGCAGGGCATGATGCTCCTGCTGTAAATGAAACAGGAAAACAAAAAAGACCGGGGCGGTAAAACCTTTAAACTTAAGCCGCATCCCGGCAGGAAGGAGAGAAGATTGATTATTGAGATAAACAAGGACATAGAAAAGTATCAGGAGAGCGTGGCAATGGGGCTCAGTGCAAAGCAGCTTGTGTATTCTATCCTTGCCCTTTTAAGCGGATGCCTGATTGTATTTTTACTGTATGGGAAGATCGGGCTGACCTTTAGCTGCTATGTGGCAGTTCCCATTGTTGCACCCATTGCCCTGTGCGGTTTTTATTCCTATAATGGCATGGGGTTCAGGGAGGTGTTCACCCGGTATATGAAGAGTATTTTTAAGAATAAGGCGCTGGTGTTTCAATCCGGCGGCTACAGGGAGATGCGGGCGGAAATCCATGCAAAGGAAGAGGCACAAAAGAGGGCGGCAGTGAGGAAAGCGAAAGAGGAGCGGAAGCAGAAAAACAGATGCAGGATAAATGAAATAATAAAGAAATGCATACGGAAAACGAACAGAAAAGGCAGGGGTAAAAAGGAACAGATTTACTGATTTTATGGCTATTTTTCCCCATTTGTGCTATACTATAACCAACGTAAGGAAAGGAGAGAGTTCAAATGCTTGTAAGGGAAGATGAGGCATGGGATTATGCAGTAGGCATGATAAAGGTTGACGGTCTTGAGCCTACGCCGGAAATGAGGGAGCTGATAGAGAGGGAAAAGCGCGGCGAGATTACAATGGAACAGGTGAGGGAGGCTTTGGATCAGAGATATAAGATGAAACGGTAGGAGGATGGCTTATGCGTGATCCATATTTTTACCCGGATACGGAAATCCTGAAAAACCGGCTGGACATTATGGACGATGCAGGGCTGAAAGCAGCGGAGGCAGACTATGTTTCCTTAAGGCTTGCGGAACTTGCAAGGGATGATTCTGTCAGGATATTTGACTTTGGATGCCTGTGCCGGATGCATTACCGGATTTTTCAGGATATATTTGAATGGGCAGGAAAGCCGCGCATCATAAACATTGAAAAGGCAGAGAACGCCCTTAACGGTATCTCCATAGAGTATTCAGATGTTTTTGACATAGAGAGGGATGCCAAGGCAGTCCTTAAGGATATGAATCTTTACGGATGGAAAAAGGCATCCTTTGATGAAACGGTCAGGAACTTTTCAGACTGTATGGCGAAGCTCTGGAAAGCGCATCCCTTCCGCGAAGGGAACACGAGGACAATCGTTACCTTTTGTGCCATGTTCATAGAGGCACAGGGCATTTACATTGACAGCAGGCTTTTTAAGGATAATGCAAAGTATATGAGGGATGCGCTGGTAGCGGCGAGTGCTGTTTTTTCAGACCTTGGCGACAGGCGCAAGCCCGAATACCTTTACAGGATTGTAGGGGATGCACTGGAGCGGGGAAAGGCGGTGGAAGAGGATGCGGTGCAAAGGATAACCGCCGCCGGATATCCGGCAGGGGAGCAGCAGGTCCGTAAGGTCATCTTCTGGGACAGGAAAGAAAGAAGAATCCATGATGCGGAAGAGATCAGGCAGTTGCTGAGACAAAAAGAAAGGGAAGAGCCGGAGCGGGAAAGATAATGAAATACAGGAATTGGAAGCACACTTAAAATCAAGCTTTTAGGTGTGTTTTTTCATGCAGAAAATCAGCCCTGACACACCATTGATAAAGAGAAGTACAAAGGTATAAATATTTCAAAGAAATTAAAATAGGAACAATTAACCATCAAACCCGGAAGGGAGTGCGGAAAGCCCCCTTGCCGGGATTTTCTGCATGTATGGGGAGCTGTTTTATAAAAGCAGTTACCCATCCCCTTCCGGCACAAAAGGAAGGAGCAGACAGATTGAAGTTATTTCAGGACAAATTTTCTATCTACAAAAAGGCAGGGGAGCCTTTATACAAAACGCCGAAAAGTGTACAGGAATGCATAGAGCTTCTCAAGATTGCACAGGATGGCATCTTTGAAGTGGCGGGCAACCGTTACAGTAAGAGCTACCTGTTTTCAGATGTGAACTATAACACCACCAGCGAGAGGGAGCAGGTGGGGATATTTGAAAGCTACTGTAAGTTCTTAAACGCAATGGATGTGGAATTTAAAGTGACCATCAACAATAAGAACCGGAACATGAAAGCCCTCCGGGAGAAGGTCTTATTCCAGAAAAAGGGCGACAGGAATGACAGGGAGCGTGACTGTTACAACCAGATCATGGAGAAGAAAATCGTGGAAGGGAAACAGGGCATAGAGCAGGAGCGTTACCTTACCGTCTCCATCATCAGGAAGAATTACGAGGAAGCGAAAGCGGCTTTTGCCAGCCTTGAGGCGGTACTGCAGAAAGGCTTTGGGGAATTGGGCAGCAGCCTTGCCGCTTTAAACGGTGTGGAGCGTCTCCGGGTTCTCCATGACTTTTACCGTATGGGGGAAGAGGAATATTTCTCCTTCGATTTTGAAGAGGCGGTAAGGGCAGGAAGAGATTATAAAGATGATATCTGCAACAGCATGTTGAAGTTTTATCCTACCTGTATGCAGGACGAAAAGCGGTTCGCCAAGGCATTATTTATCAAGAAATACCCGAGTTCCTTATCGGACAGATTTTTGACAGAACTTGCAACTGGTACTATGTCAAGAAAAAGTACAAGTTAAACGTGGACTTTTTGTCGAATCAATGGAAGCAAGTATCATACGGAGTAAAGGAAAACCTTGAAACCCTGATAAACACTGACGTTTTGCGCACCCTTTGCGAAGCAGGGGTGTGGCAACACTTGGCAACACCCCTAAATCCCCATTTTGAAGCCCTTCAAATACAACAGAAAGAGTACTTTCTGTTGTCATACATAGCGGAAGCCCCCAAAACCGCATCTATTGCAGTCCTGAAGGCTTCCTTAGGGGAGGATAAGTATTTCATTTATCTTTTGGTATCAGTGGTGCTACCCACATTTTTGTCAAAGGAGGGGGTTCCGTTGACTAATCATATTATTGCCCGGAAAAATTCAGCTTATACACTTTCTGTAAAAAATTTTCACTTGTGCCAATCCAATACTTATAAAAAAATTTACTTTTTGGGAAAACTAATATATAATAACAAAAGATGTACGGCATCCGGGGATGCCCGGATCTTATTTTTATCAGAACTAACAGAAATATCCGTCAAGACGGATAAGGAGGATGAGAATTATGGCATTACTTCAAAAATGGCGCGATATGGCCTATTCGGAAACGGCAAATAAAGGGGATCTGCAGAGGCTCTGGGCGGATTACTTCCAGAAGGAAAAAGAAATTTACGCAGAGCTTTTAACGAATCCGGATGAGGAAGTGAGAGGCAGCGTAAAGGAACTGGCCGAGAAATATTCCGTAGATCTTATGACAATGACAGGCTTCCTTGACGGGATCAATGACAGTTTAAAGAGTGCGAACCCGATTGAAGAGATGGAGGAGGACACGCAGGTTAGTCTTGGTTTTGACAAGGCGCTTTTGTATAAAAATATGGTTGCGGCGGGGGCCGACTGGCTCTACGATCTGCCGCAGTGGGAGGATATTTTTGACGAGGAGACCAGAAAGGCTCTCTATAAGGAACAGAAGTCCTCGACCACGATCGTAAAGCCGGACAAGATTTATCCAAATGATCCCTGCCCCTGCGGAAGTGGCAAAAAGTACAAAAAATGCTGCGGGAAGAACGCATAATGAAAAGCCGGGTGGAAGAAGTCGTCAAAACCTTTGAGTCGGGCTATACCTGTGCGCAGTCCGTATTTGCAACCTATGCGGATTTGTTTGGACTGGACCGGGAGACGGCCCTCAAGCTCTCAAGCCCCATGGGCGGCGGAATCGGAAGAATGCGGGAAGTGTGCGGTGCGGTTTCCAGCATGGCGCTGCTTGCAGGGCTGAAACAGGGAAATATTGATCCCTCCAATGAGGAGGGAAAAGAGAGCATCTATCTTCTGACCAGACAGCTGGCCCAGCGGTTTAAGGAAAAGCATGGAACCATCATCTGCCGTGAGCTTTTAGGGATTAAGGACATGGAAGAGAGCGCAAGGCCTTCGGCAAGGACGAAAGAGTATTATGCCAGCCGTCCCTGCAGCAGGCTGGTGGCAACGGCGGGAGAGATTATCGAAGAAATGCTGCTGGAGGAGACAGAATAAATTTCCTCTTTACAAATTTTGAAAAGTGTCCTATGATAGGGGCATGGAATAAGAACAACACGTTGACGAGAAGAGTAGGATGCGAAACGCACCAGAGAGGGATGTCGGGCGAAGCCTGTTCTGAAAATATCCTTGCGCAAGGCAGCTGAAAACCAACTCCGAGTGGCCCTAATCCGGTCCGTAGAGCCTGCGTTAAAGGCGGTCAAAAATGAGAGGTTTCCGATTGAGAGAAATTCGGAAGCAAGCAGGGTGGAACCGCGTATTCTATAGTATTGTGTACGTCCCATGCACTAATGCAGTGCATGGGATTTTTTCATGCACGGGGGGCAGAAAGAAAAATGCTGCTGACACAGCAGGCCCCTGCGCTCGAGCAGGGGAAGATGAATCTTCCCTGCTCCATTGCACGGAACCGGAACCGGTAAACGAATAACAGAAAGGAAAGGGATAAGAAAATGAAAGAAAAGTGGAATGAATTAAAAGTAACCCTGACGGAAACTACACAGATGAGTAAGAAAGAATTTGTACTGTCCCTGATGGTCTGCTTTCTTGGCGGAATTGTGCTGGGAATTCTGTTTTCTCCCAAAAAGACAAGTGTGATTGGAAGCCACAACGGGAATAACTGCGGAAACAGCAGGCCGGGCGAGGTGGATGAACTTGCAGACTGGGATGAAATCGAGAAGAATGAACTGGGCAAAGACGAGTAATAACAGGAAATAAGGAGAGGAACCAATATGAAAATTACACTAAAAGACGGATCCGTAAAAGAGTATGAAAGTGCAAAAAGCGTCTACGAGATTGCGGCAGACTTAAGCGAAGGCCTTGCAAGGGCGGCCTGTGCGGGCGAGGTGGATGGAGAGGTTGTGGATCTTCGGACCGTGATCGATAAGGACTGTGCCCTGAATATCCTCACGGCAAACGATCCGGAGGGGCTCCGGGTGGTTCGCCACACCTGCTCCCACGTGATGGCGGAAGCGGTGAAACGGCTTTTCCCGGAGGCAAAGCTTGCCATCGGGCCCAGCATCGACACCGGCTATTATTATGACTTTGAGCATGCACCTTTTTCCAGGGAGGATCTGGATCAGATTGAGGCGGAGATGAAAAAAATCATCAAGGAGGGCCATAAACTGGAGCGCTTTACCCTTCCGAGAGAAGAGGCGATTCAGTTCATGGAGGAAAAGAACGAGCCCTACAAGGTGGAGCTGATCCGGGATCTGCCGGAGGATGCGGAAATATCTTTCTATGACCAGGGTGGTTTTACGGATCTGTGCGCAGGGCCGCACCTTATGAGCACGAAGGGGATCAAGGCCTTTAAACTGACCTCATCCTCGGGCGCTTACTGGAGAGGAAAGTCAGAGAACGCCATGCTGCAGAGAATTTACGGCACGGCCTTCCAGAAAAAGGAGGAGCTCGCAGAGTATCTGGAGTATCTGGAAAATATCAGGCTGCGGGATCACAATAAGCTGGGACGGGAGATGGAGCTGTTTACCACGGTGGACGTGATCGGCCAGGGGCTTCCCCTGCTGATGCCAAAGGGCGCAAAGATCGTACAGACCATGCAGCGCTGGATCGAGGACCTGGAGGACAATGAGTGGGGCTATATCCGCACCAAGACTCCGCTCATGGCAAAGAGCGATCTGTACAAGATCTCCGGACACTGGGATCATTATACGGACGGCATGTTCGTGCTGGGAGACGAGAAGGTGGATAAGGAGGTATTTGCCCTGCGTCCCATGACCTGTCCTTTCCAGTATTATGTGTACAAGGCGACCCAGCATTCCTACCGGGATCTGCCCCTTCGCTACGGCGAGACCTCCACACTGTTTCGAAACGAGGATTCCGGCGAGATGCACGGCCTTACCAGGGTGCGCCAGTTCACGATTTCCGAGGGACATCTGATTGTAAGGCCTGACCAGATGGTGGAGGAGTTCAAAGGGTGCCTTGCTCTGGCAAAGCATTGCCTGACGGTTCTGGGCCTGCAGGACGAGGTGACATATCATCTGTCAAAATGGGATCCGTCTAACCAGGAAAAATATATCGGAGAGCCCGAGGTCTGGGAGGAGACGGAGGGACATATCCGTGATATTCTCGTGGAACTTGGAATTCCTTTCACGGAGGACGTGGGAGAAGCGGCTTTTTACGGCCCCAAGGTGGATATCAACGCAAAGAACGTGTACGGTAAGGAAGACACCATGATCACCATTCAGTGGGACGCCCTGCTGGCGGCGCAGTTTGACATGTATTACATTGACCAGAACGGGGATAAGGTACGGCCTTACATCATTCACCGTACCTCAATGGGCTGCTACGAGAGAACCCTGGCATGGCTGATCGAGAAGTACGAGGGCAAGTTCCCTACCTGGCTGTGCCCGGAGCAGGTGCGAATCCTTCCCATTTCGGAGAAGTACGAGGAATATGCGGAAAAGGTACGTAAGGAGCTTAAGAACAACGGCGTCCTTGCACAGACAGACATCCGTTCCGAAAAAATCGGCTTCAAGATCCGCGAGGCGAGACTGGCCAAGGTGCCCTACATGCTTGTGGTGGGACAGCAGGAGGAGGCTGACAAGACCGTATCGGTGCGGAGCCGTTTTGCAGGGGATGAGGGCGTAAAGCCCCTTGGAGATTTTATCAATCAGATCTGCCAGGAGATCCGTACCAAAGAAATCCGGAAAGAGGAACCGCAGAAGGATAAGCAGTAAGCGTGTGCGTGATGATGGGAGAGGTACGGTAAATGCAAAAAGAGAAAGAGGTGCAAATGGAACCAAAACGGAAAATGGATGATGCGGCGGGGATCCTGTTTTTTCTTCTCAGCACAGGCATGCTCTGCGCCTCTTGTCTCTTTCTGTGCAGAGGCAGCGATATCTGGTACGACGAGGTGTTTACCTTAGGACTTGCAAACCAGCCTTTGGGAGAGCTGATCTCCCTCACCGCCGGGGATGTGCATCCGCCCCTGTACTATATGATTGTGAAATTGTTTTTCGCCTTTGGGGCGGGAGGCGGCATCGGGACGCAGGTGGCTTTGGCCAAGCTGGCGTCCTGCAGCTTTTTCGGACTGTGCATTGTTCTGGCGGCTGTAAAAATCCGGAGAAATTTCGGCCTGCTGGCAGCAGGGCTTTTTGCCTTCCTTCTGGTTTCCATGCCTCAGCTTTCCGGCTATATGGTGGAGATGCGGATGTACGGCCTTTCCGTTTTCTTTCTTACGGCGGGAATGTCCATCGCCTACGAACTGACGTCGCAGGAGATCGATGCGGGGAAAAACTGGATTTTCTTTACGCTGTGCAGCCTAGCGGCCTGCTATACCCACTATTTTGCCTGTGTGGCGGCCTGCATGATTTACGTTTATCTGCTGGTATGCTTCGGGATGCAGGGCAGGCTTTTGAAAAAGCTTGGGAAATATCTGATCAGTGGTTTTGTCTGTGCGGCGGGATACCTGCCCTGGCTGGCCGGCGTGGTTTCGAATCAGCTGGGTAAGGTGAAGGAGAATTACTGGATTCAGCCGGTTTCCCTAAGGACTCTTGGCGGCTGCGTGAAGTTTTTGTTTCAGCCCTCCCTTTTTGGTGAAAAGGGAAATGCGGTCTGGGCCGTGGTGTTTTTGGGAATCTACCTTCTGGTCTTCGGTGCGGCCTTTGTAAGATACCGGAGGGAAAAAGGAAAGCATGAGAAAGAAATCCTTGTATTTGCCACAGGCTGCGCAGCGGTTCTCGCCGGGATCGTGCTGTTTGGCATGGGAGCGTCCATAGCCGTAAAGCCGGTGTTTGTGTACCGCTATATGCTTCCCGCCATGGGGGTGTTCTGGCTTGCCTTCGCCGTTCTGGCCGCAGGGCTTAACGGCTGGAAGCTCAAAGGCTTTTTGCTTGGTTTTGTGCTGATAACCGGGCTTGGCAATTTCCGTTCCTTCTACGGGGAGGAGACCTGGAAAAGCCTGCAGATGCAGGCGGCGCTTTCCGAACTTTCACAGATTGGGGAAGGGGATATCGTTATTTTTAATTTTGACCAGGCCCAGGCGGTGACAGGCTGTTACCTTCCCAATGACACGTACCTCTGGTACGGAAAACCGGAAGATCTGGTCGTCCGGATGTATCCCCAAAACAAAAGCCTTGTGGACGGAGAGTTTTCGGACGAAGCCGGAATGGAAGCGATAAAAAAATTTTTAAAATCCGGAGAGAGAGTCTGGTTTCTGGGCACCGGAAACGCCAGGGAAGAGATCCGGCAGAAGTGGGAAAAAGAGGGAATCCATTCGCAGGAGAAGGCCAGCGTTATGATTGAAAGATACTGGATCAATTTTTATCTGCTCTCCTGCGAATAAACCGCAAAAAAGGAGCCATACTATTAATACCTGAAAACAAAACAAATACAGGAGGGTGAAAGGATGGCTCAATTGGATTGCGCAGTGGAAAACTGCGCCTATAATAAAAGCAACTGCTGCTGTAAGGGAGATATTATGGTAGGGGGAAAGCATGCCTGCTGTGATGATGAGACATGCTGTGAAAGCTTTGCGGATGAGAAGAGAGACACGTTTACCAGCGCTCTGGAACATCCCTGCCGGACCATCAGCATTGACTGCGAGGCGGTAAGATGCGTCTACAACAGCAATTACAAGTGTGTGGCGGATCATGTGGACATCAAGGGATGCGGCGCGGATAACTGCAGGGAAACCGCATGCGCCACATTTTCTGAAAAATAAAATCGGAATACCCGGCAGAGGGACGGCGGATCGCACAGACGGTCCGCTGCCCGTACGGGAAAAAGAGGAAGGAAAAAGATGAAGAAATGGAAGGCTCTCCTTGCTGGGCTTGCCGTTGCGGGGGTTGCAGGGCTTTGCGGCTGTAAGGAGGAAGTGATCACTGTTGCGGATATTCAAAGCGAAGACGGTGAGGACAGGCAATACATAGAAATGCAGGAATTCGAATTGAAAGAGACAGAAGAGGATAACGGGAGGGTGGCGATCCGGCATTGTGTCGTGCGGATTCCGCAGGGGTATTGCCGGTCGGAAGAAATACCCGGCATGTATCTTCACGAGAAAGCGCCTCTTGACTCCTCCAATATTTATTATTCCTGCGTGCCGGGGGCTGATCGTGGAAAAGTTTCCGATACTCTGACCGGCGAGGAATACAAAAAAAGCATTGAGGAGGCGTTCCAAAAGAGAGGACAGGAAGTTTCCCTTCGAATTTCCTCCTTTGAGGAGCTTGATATGGAGGGAATACCGGCCTACAAGATCCGCAGTGAATATGAGACGGAGGGAAACAGCATTCAGCAGCTTACTTATCTTGTCCTGGCTGACAATACCTACACCATTACCTACAGCCAGTCACGGGATGATGAGCTGATGGCGGATTTTGAGATTTCGGAAGGGGAGATCCGGCTGGTAAAGGAATGATTCAAAAAACGATGATTTTCAATTTGGGTATTGACTTTCAGAGTATGGAATGCTATAGTTATTAAGTGTGTGGAAAACACGTAACAAAGCAAGCAGAGTATCCACTCTCACCCTGCGGCGATGGGGCTGGCAGGCGTTCATAGTATCAATATCCGAAGCTTACGTAAGTTGTCTGATCCGTGCAGGGATGCTGCAGTGCGGATTGCGTGGGCGGGATGCTGTGGATTGTAGTTTAGGTGGATAGTTATGCTATCCACTTTTTTTATGCAGGAGGGAAAAACCATTAGCGAATTATTCATCAACGAACAGATTAGAGACAAGGAAGTGCGTGTGATCGGGGAAAACGGAGAGCAGCTCGGTATCATGTCCATCAGGGAAGCGATGCAGCTTGCGGAGGAGGCCGGAGTAGACCTTGTTAAGATCGCCCCCACGGCCAAACCGCCCGTATGTAAGATCGTCGATTATGGCAAATTCAAGTACGAGCAGACCCGCAAAGAAAAAGAAGCGAAGAAAAAGCAGAGGGTAATTGAGATCAAGGAGATCCGCTTATCGCCCAACATTGACAGCAATGACCTGAATACGAAGATCAATGCGGCCAGGAAATTTTTGACCAAGGGAGACCGGGTAAAGATCACGCTTCGTTTCCGCGGACGGGAAATGGCGCATATGGCAAGCAGTAAGCATATTCTGGATGATTTTGCGCAGGCTCTTTCGGATATAAGCACAGTGGAAAAGGCGCCTAAGGTGGAAGGCAGAAGTATGACAATGTTTTTAACTGAGAAACGTTAAGTGTCAGTTAAAATAGATGATAGAAGGGATACCTGCTATCGGTAAAAAAAAGGAATATACAGGAGGAATGAGTTATGCCCAAAATGAAAACCAGCAAATCAGCTGCAAAGCGTTTTAAAGCTACAGGAACAGGTAAATTGAAGAGAAGCAAAGCCTACAAGAGCCATATCTTGACCAAAAAGACGACCAAGAGAAAGAGAAATCTGAGGAAGCCTGCAATGACAGACTCGACCAATGTTAAGAATATGAAGAAGATTCTGCCTTATCTGTAAGTCAAACGGCAGATAGCAGTCAGATAATCATAAGGAGGAGAAAAAGAGATGGCAAGAATTAAAGGAGGCTTAAACGCCAGGAAAAAGCATAATAGAGTATTGAAACTTGCAAAGGGATACAGAGGAGCCAGAAGTAAGCAGTACAGAGTTGCAAAGCAGTCTGTGATGAGAGCCCTTGCTTCTTCCTATGCGGGACGTAAGGAGAGAAAGCGTCAGTTCAGACAGCTCTGGATCGCGCGTATCAATGCGGCCGCAAGACTGAACGGCCTTTCCTACAGCAAGTTTATGTACGGACTCAAAACGGCAGGCGTTGACATCAACAGAAAAATGCTTGCTGAGATGGCGGTAAATGATGCGGAAGGATTTAAGACGCTGGCAGAGCTTGCGAAGAAGAACATTGCCTGAGCGCAGCCAAGATTATACTTTGACGAAAAGGGGCCTTACCGGAAACGGTAAGGTCTTTTCCATTCCCGCAAAGTATGGTACAATGTTCCAATGAAATCTGAATCAAACAGCAGCAGGAAAGGTGGAAAGGAATATGAGAGTTTTGGAAGGGCTTTCGCCTGAAAAGGTTTTTTACTATTTCGAGGACATTTGCCGGATTCCCCACGGATCGGGAAATACCGGAAAGATAAGCGATTATCTGGTGGAATTTGCAGCAAAGAGAGGGCTTGCGCATTATCAGGATTCCGTGGGGAACGTGATCATCATCAAGGAGGCGTCCGAGGGCTATGAAAATCATCCTCCGGTGATGCTGCAGGGCCATATGGACATGGTGGCGGTGAAAAAGCCGGACTGTGACATTGACATGCGAACCGAGGGCCTGCGGTTAAAGACCGAGGGGGATGCCGTCTGGGCCGAAGGCACCAGCCTGGGAGGAGACGACGGGATTGCCGTGGCTTACGGCCTTGCCCTATTGGACGGCCAGTACAGGCATCCCCGGATTGAGCTGGTAATCACCGTGGATGAGGAAGTCGGTATGGACGGGGCAAGAGCGATCGACCTTTCCCCTTGCAGGGCGAAGACGCTGATTAATCTGGACTCCGAGGATGAGGGAATTTTCCTGGCCGGCTGTGCGGGAGGCGCAAGGGTGAACTACAGCCTGGAATATGAACAGAGCCCTCTTTCCGGCCTGCCCTGCAGCATAGAGATTGCCGGGCTTAAGGGGGGACATTCCGGTGCGGAAATCCAAAAGGGAAGGGGAAATGCCAACGGCCTGCTTGGCAGGATCCTGACAGAGCTGGGCACTGCCGTGGATTTTGGAATCCGCACACTCGCAGGAGGCCTTGCGGACAACGCCATTCCAAGACAGGCCGAGGCGCATATCATGGTTACAGGATATAGGGATGGCGGAAACGGATACCGGTATGGAACGGAGGGCTTTGAGGCGGAAACCTGCAGAAGGCTTGTAGGGGAAGCTCTTGCCAAAATGGAGAAGGATCTTGCCTTTGAGCTTGCACAGAAGGATCCCGGTGTGAAAATCGAGCATTCTTTTCAAGATGCGGGTATGGAAAGCTGTATGGGAGAGGCCGATGCCCGCCGCATTGCGGCCTTTGTGAATACGGTTCCGGGCGGCGTACAGGCCATGAGCGGCGCCATGGAAGGTCTGGTGGAGACATCCCTAAACCTCGGGATTCTGGAATGTGCCGAGGGAAAGCTGAAGATGGGAATCTCGGTGCGCAGCTCTCTGGAGAGCGCAAAGTATGCCCTGATCGGGCGGCTTAAGGATCTGGCGCTTTTGTCCGGCGCCGGGGTGCAGGTTACGGGGGATTATCCGGGATGGGCTTACCGGAGCCAATCGCCTCTTAGGGAGAAAATGGCGGCCCTCTATGAGGAGATGTTCCGCCGGACACCGCAGATACAGGCCATCCATGCAGGCCTTGAGTGCGGTCTTTTTGCCCACAAGATACCGGATCTTGACTGCGTATCCATCGGGCCTGCCATGAAGAATATCCATACCACCGAGGAGGAGCTGTGTATTTCGTCCACGGAGCGGATGTGGAGATTTCTGATTAAACTTTTGGAGGAGATGTAATGAACCTGAACAGAAAGAATCTTTCCAGGATAAGGAGCCTTATCTGCTTTGCGGCCCTTGTCTGTCTTGCCGTTATCAAATTCGACTGGCTGTGTCAGATCGCTTTGTTTGTGGTGAAAATTATAAGGCCCTTTCTCATGGGGGCGGCCATGGCCTTTGTCATCAACCTTCCCATGCGGTTTATTGAGAGGACACTGTTCGAGGGGAAAAAGGCCGAAGGGAAGAGGGCAGCCTTTCTGGCAAAAGCAAAGCGCCCGGTGAGCCTTGTTTTAGCCCTGCTTCTTGTGGCGCTTGTCATCACGCTTGTGATCGTGACCGTGATCCCGCAGATCGTGTCCACGGTCAGGGTGCTCGCAAGGGAAATTCCCATTTTTGCGCAGAGCGCGCTAAACGAGCTGGACCGGCTGGCGGTTGAAAATCCGGAAATACAGAAAGCCCTGGAGTCTGTCAAAATACCCGAGATCGACTGGAAGGAGATGCTGGAGAATGTCGTGAATTTTATGAGAAACGGAATGGGAAGCATGGTGACCACCACGGTTTCCTTTGCCGGCAACATTGTGAGCGGGACCGTCAATTTCTTTATCGCCCTGATTTTTTCCTTCTATATCCTGGCCCAGAAGGAAAAGCTTGCAGATCAGGCAAAGCGGACGATCCGGGCCTATGCCAGACCCTCTGTGTATGAATGGGTTATGAAGGTGGCGCGGCTTTTGAGCCAGAATTTCGGCCGGTTTATCACGGGACAGTGCACGGAGGCGGTGATTCTGGGAGCCATGTTTGTGGTGACCATGGCTATCCTGCGTTTTCCCTTTGCCATTATGATCGGTGTGCTCATTGCGTTCACGGCGCTGATTCCCATTGTGGGAGCTTTTATCGGCTGCTTCATCGGCGCTTTCCTGATTTTGGTGGACAACCCTGCAAAGGCGGTGGGATTTGTGATTTTGTTCCTGATCCTGCAGCAGGTGGAGGGCAACCTGATTTATCCCCACGTAGTGGGAAATTCCGTGGGGCTTCCCTCCATATGGGTGCTTGCTGCGGTGACCGTTGGCGGCAGCCTGATGGGAGTGGTGGGCATGCTGGTCTTTATTCCGCTTCTCTCCACGGTCTATGCGCTGCTTCGGGAGAATGTAAACCTTCGCAATAGCAGAAATTCCGGGGGCCTGTGCGGCGGGAGAGATGCGGCCAGGGCGCCTGACCAGGAGGAATAGAAGCTTTGTCAAACGGGCAGGGGCTTTTCCCCCTGCCCGCCGCACCGGGCATCCGTCAGCTCTGCTGATAGATTTCGTCCGGGTGTCCGTGCACATAAAAAGAGCAGAATCTGGTAAAACAGAATCTGCTCCTTTTCATCGGAGTGACAAGACTTGAACTTGCGGCCTCTACTTCCCTAAAGTAGCGCTCTACCACCTGAGCCACACCCCGAATTTGCTTTTTGATTGTCTGAATCAAATCACAATGATTAATTTACTATATAATTCATGATTTGTCAACATTTTTTTTAAAATTGTATTGACAAGATAAAAAAACGGGTATATAGTTTGATGGTCAAATGATTTGATGATCAAACTATTTCGTGATCAAAATGTTTCAAAATCAAACTATTTGATCGTCAAACAATTATAACCATTAAAAAGAAATCAAATGAGTAAGGAGAAGAGAAATGTTTGAAAAGGTAGCGGAGCTTTTAAAGGAACAGTTGGATTTGGAAACAGTGGAGATCAGGCCGGATTCTTCTTTCAAGGAAGATCTGGGAGTGGATTCGCTTGACTTGTTTGAACTGGTAATGGCGCTGGAGGATGAATTTGGAGTCGAGATTCCGCCTGAGGATCTTGAGACGATGAACACGGTGGGAGACGTGGCGGAATATCTGAAAAATAAAGGGGTAGAAGAGTGAAAAGCAGAATAACGGAACTTTTGGGAATTGAATATCCTGTGTTTCAGGGCGGAATGGCCTGGGTGGCGGAGCATCATCTGGCCGCCGCAGTTTCCGAGGCGGGAGGCCTTGGGATTATAGGAGCGGCAAGTGCGCCGGCGCAGGTTGTCCGGGAAGAGATACGAAAGGCCAGAGAGCTGACGGATAAGCCGGTGGGAGTCAATATCATGCTGATGAATCCCAATGCCCCTGAGGTGGCCCGCGTGGTGATCGAGGAAGGCGTCAAGGTGGTGACGACCGGCGCCGGGAATCCGGTCAAATTCATGAAAGAGTTTAAGGAAGCGGGGGTCAAGGTGATACCCGTGGTGGCGAGCGTTGCCATGGCCAGAATGATGGAGAGAGGCGGAGCCGACGCGGTGATTGCCGAGGGAATGGAATCCGGAGGCCATATAGGTTCCATAACCACCATGGCACTGCTGCCCCAGGTAGTGGATGCGGTAAAGATACCGGTGATCGCGGCAGGCGGCATCGGGGACGGAAGAGGCCTCGCTGCGGCGTTTATGCTGGGAGCGGAGGCTGTACAGATGGGAACCCGGTTTGTGGTGGCACAGGAATCCATTGTACATACCAATTATAAGGAAAAGGTACTTAAGGCTAAGGACATTGATTCCGAGATTACCGGAACCAGCACGGGCCATCCTATCCGTCAGATACGCAACCAGATGAGCCGGGAATATCTGAGGCTTGAGAAGGAAGGCGCAGGCCTGGAGGAGCTGGAGAAGCTTACGCTTGGCTCCCTGCGCAGAGCCGTCATGGACGGAGATGTGGTGAGTGGAACCCTGATGGCCGGACAGATTGCCGGACTTGTGAAAAAGAAGCAGAGCTGCCGGGAGATGATTGAGGAGATCATGGATGAGGCGCAGGGAGTTTTGAAAAAGGAGTGTGAGAGATGGGCAAGATAGCATTTCTGTTTCCCGGACAGGGAGCGCAGTACACGGGGATGGGTAAGGAATTTTATGAGAAGGAGAAAACGGCCGCCGGAGTGTTTGATACGGCATCGAAAGTGACCGGTCTGAATCTTCCCGCACTGTGCTTTGAGGAGAACGGGGATTTGAACCAGACGCAGTACACGCAGATCGCCATGCTCACTGACGAGCTGGCAATACTAAGTGTCTTGAAGGAGCACGGGATCCGTCCGGCCGTGACGGCAGGCTTAAGCCTTGGCGAATACGGCGCAATCGTCGCTTCCGGTATTATGCGCATGGAGGATGCCTTCCGGGTGGTCAGGGAAAGGGGAATCTACATGCAGGAGGCGGTTCCTGTGGGAGGAGCCATGTCAGCCGTGCTGGGACTTGCGGCGGATGTGGTGGAGAGGGTTTGCGAAGAGACGGAGGGAACCGTTACCGTGGCAAATTATAACTGTCCGGGCCAGCTTGTGATCAGCGGGGAAGCGGCGGCGGTGGAAAAGGCGGGGGCGGCCTTAAAGGAGCTTGGCGCAAAAAGGGTGGTGCCCTTAAAGGTCAGCGGGCCTTTTCACTCCAAAATGCTGATTCCGGCAGGAGAAAAGCTGGAGAGAGTCCTGGAGGATGTGGAACTTTCCGATTTTACCATTCCCTATGTGTCCAATCTGATGGGGGATTACGTGAGGGATACAAAGGAAATCAAATTCCTTTTGAAGATGCAGATTTCCTCCCCGGTAAAGTGGCAGCAGTCCGTGGAGAAAATGATTGAGGAGGGTGTGGACACCTTTGTGGAAATCGGGCCTGGCCGCACGCTCTGCGGTTTTATGAAAAAGATAAACAAAGAGGTAAAGGTGCTGAACATAGACAAGTACGAGGATCTGGAAAAGGCTCTTGACGAGCTGAAAGGGGAGGTGGCCGCAGATGCGTGAGCTTGAGGGAAAGGCGGCCCTGGTAACCGGTGCGGGGAGAGGCATCGGAAAGCAGATCGCCCTTGCGCTGGCGAGTCAGGGAGCCTTTGTCATCATAAATTACAACGGTTCCAGACAGAGGGCGGAGGAAACGCTAAAGGAGATAACAGACGCCGGAGGAAGCGGCGTTACGGCAGGATGTGATGTGTCGGATTTTGCGGCCTGCGGAGAGATGATCCAGAATCTTATCAGGGAATATGGAAAGATCGACATTCTGGTCAACAATGCGGGAATCACCAGGGATAATCTCCTGATGCGCATGAGCGAGGAAGATTTTGACCAGGTGATCCGGGTTAACCTTAAGGGATGTTTTAACACCATCCGCCATCTGTCCAGACATTTCCTGAAGCAGAGAAGCGGCAGGATTATTAACATATCCTCGGTGAGCGGGGTGATGGGTAATGCCGGTCAGGCCAATTACTGCGCCTCCAAGGCAGGCGTGATTGGTCTGACCAAAAGCGTTGCCAGAGAGCTGGGAAGCCGTGGGATCACTGTCAATGCCGTTGCCCCGGGATTCATAGAAACCGAGATGACGCAGAATCTTCCGGATAACCTTAAGGAATCTATGACGCAGCAGACGCTGCTGAAAAGGAGCGGGAGTGCGCAAGAAGTGGCCAGTGCGGTTGCGTTTCTGGCGTCTGAGGGTGCGGGCTATATTACAGGCCAGGTGATAAGTGTGGACGGCGGAATGGCGCTGTAGGAAAAGGAGAGGTCAGGTATGAGCAGGAGAGTAGTAATAACCGGTATGGGAGCGATCACTCCTACGGGGTTAAATGTTAAGGATTTTTTTGATGCGGTGAAGGAGGGACGGCACGGTTTTGGCCCTATCACAAAATTTGACAGCACGGATTATAAATGCCATGTGGCGGCGGAGGTAAAGGGGTTTGATCCCAAAAATTATATGGATGCGAAGGCGGCCAGAAGGATGGAGCTTTTCTGTCAGTATGCGGTGGCTGCAGCAAAGGAAGCGCTGGAGGACTCCGGGCTTTTGATGGAAGAGGAGGATCCTTATCGCATGGGCTGCAGCGTTGGCTCCGGTATTGGAAGCCTGCAGGCCGTGGAGAGAGAATACGACAAGCTGGTGAACAAAGGGCCTTCCCGGGTAAATCCCCTGCTGGTACCGCTCATGATTTCCAATATGGCGGCGGGAAACGTGTCCATTTATTTCGGGTTGAAGGGAAAGAGCCTGAATGTGGTCACGGCCTGTGCAACGGGGACCCATTCCATAGGAGAAGCTTTCCGCAGCATCCAGTATGGAGAAGCGGATGTGATGGTGGCGGGAGGTACGGAAAGCTCCGTCACGCCCATCGGCGTTGCGGGTTTTTGCGCCCTCACGGCCCTCTCCGGCGTGGACGATCCGGATCGTTGTTCTCTGCCCTTTGACAGGAACCGGAGCGGATTCGTGATGGGCGAGGGAGCGGGAATCCTTGTTTTGGAGGAGCTGTCTCATGCCCTTTCAAGAGGTGCGCATATTTATGCCGAGATTGCGGGCTATGGCGCCACCAGCGACGCCTACCATATTACTTCCCCTGCCGAGGACGGAATGGGGGCGGCGAAGGCCATGCTTGCGGCCCTGTCGGACGGCGGTGTGCGTCCTGAGGATATTACTTATATCAACGCCCACGGAACCGGAACCCACCACAACGATCTTTTTGAGACAAGGGCCATCCGGCAGGCGTTTGGAGCTCATGCGGATAAAATCCGTGTCAATTCCACCAAGTCCATGGTCGGCCATCTCTTAGGAGCCGCGGGAGCGGTGGAGCTGATTACCTGCGTCAAGGAGATGGAGGCCGGCCTGATCCATAAAACAGCCGGGTATAAGACACCGGATCCGGAACTGGATCTTGATTACTGCGCAGAGGCTTATGAGGAGGAGATCCCCTATGCCCTGAGCAATTCGCTGGGCTTTGGTGGTCACAATGCAAGCCTTCTGATCAAAAAATATTAAGGCGGCGGAAAAGAAGAGGGAGGATAGGCCATGTCATTACTGACTGTAAAGGAGATTATGGAGATTATTCCGCACAGGCAGCCCTTTCTGCTGCTGGATACGGTGGAGGAGCTGATTCCGGGACAGAGGGCCGTTGCGAAAAAGTGCGTCACCTACAATGAGCCCTTTTTCCAGGGACATTTCCCGGGGGAGCCCGTCATGCCCGGCGTCCTGATCATAGAGGCGCTTGCGCAGGCAGGGGCGGTCGCTATTTTAAGCAAAGAGGAAAACAGAGGGAAAACCGTCTACTTTGCGGCGATTGATTCCGCAAAATTCAAGAAAAAGGTGATTCCCGGAGACATTTTGATTCTGGAGACGGAAATTATCAAGTCAAAAGGGCCGATGGGAATCGGAAAAGCCACGGCGACAGTGGACGGAAAGCTTGCGGTTACGGCACAGCTCACCTTCGCCATTTCTTAAAGAGGACTGAGAAGATGTATATTCATATAAAGGGAAGAGAAGAAGAATCCGTATCGGATAGCAAAAGAGAAGAAAGAAAACGGGAAAGAACGCAGAAAAAGCTGGAAAGAAGCGAGCTTCGGGAGCAGAAGAGGCTGGAGCGGGAAAACGCAAAAGAGCAGAAGCGGCGCAAGGAGGAAGAGAAGCAGAAGCAGGTGTTTGTCTGTCCGGAATGCGGCAAAGAGATCGATAAGAGAGACGCCGTCTTAAACGGGTATACCTGTACCGCCTGCGGAACCCTCTTTCGCATCCGTACCAAAAACCGGATCCGCATGGTCTGCGACAGGGACAGCTTTGAACCCTGGTTTGAAGAGATGGAGATCAGCAATCCCCTGGATTTTCCGGGATATGAGGAGAAGCTCGCCCAGCTTAAGGAAAAGACCGGGCTCCACGAGGCGGTGACTGTGGGAAAGGCCAGAATTTACGGCGAGGAGCTCTGTATCGGAGTCTGCGACGCCCGGTTCCTCATGGGAAGCATGGGACATATCGTGGGTGAAAAGCTGGCTCTCATGACTGAGCGGGCGACGAAGGAGAGGCTTCCGATCGTGATATTCTGCTGCTCCGGAGGGGCGAGGATGCAGGAGGGGATTATTTCCCTGATGCAGATGGCCAAGACTTCCGCCGCATTAAAGCGCCATTCGGATGCGGGGCTTCTCTATGTTCCCGTCCTCACGGACCCGACCACGGGGGGCGTGACGGCAAGCTTTGCCATGCTGGGCGATCTGATTCTGGGAGAGCCGGGAGCTCTGATCGGATTTGCAGGCCCGAGAGTGATTGAGCAGACCATCGGACAAAAGCTTCCCAAGGGCTTCCAGAGGGCGGAGTTCCTCTTGGAGCACGGTATGCTGGATCACATTGTGGAGCGGGACGATCTGAGAAGAAAGCTTTACCAGATTTTGAAAAGCCACAGGATTTCCATGCAGAATAAAGGCTTTTGCTGCTTTAATGAGAATATCGAACCCTTTTACCCCTCCGAGATCTCCAGGGAGCGCATGGTCAAGTCCGAGACAAAGACGGCATGGCAGAGGGTGAAGGAGGCAAGAAGCCTGGAGAGGCCCTGCGCACTCACTTATATTGATCTGATTTTTGAGGACTTTCTGGAACTGCACGGAGACCGCTGCTTTGGGGACGACAAGGCGGTGGTGGGCGGAATCGCAAGCCTTTTGGGCCAGCCGGTCACCGTGATCGGAGTGCAGAAGGGAAATGACGCAAAAGAATGCGCCTTCCGCAATTACGGGATGACCTCCCCGGAAGGCTACCGGAAAGCGCTGCGCCTGATGAAACAGGCGGAGAAGTTCAAAAGGCCTATTATCTGCTTTGTCAATACCTCGGGGGCCTATCCGGGAATGGAGGCGGAGGAGAGAGGACAGGGAGAGGCGATTGCCCGAAATCTCTTTGAGATGTCCGCAGTCAAAGTACCCATTCTTTCCGTTATTATAGGAGAGGGGGGAAGCGGAGGCGCACTCGGGCTTGCGGTTGGAAACGAGGTGTGGATGCTGGAGAATTCCACCTATTCCGTTCTCTCGCCGGAGGGCTTTGCATCCATTCTCTGGAAGGACGGCAAGCGGGCGATGGAGGCGGCTGACGTGATGAAAATCACGGCGGACGATTTGAAGAGCCTTGATGTGATTGAGCGTGTCATTCCGGAATTCGGAGGGGCAAACGCCTCCACGGTTTCGGATATTGCCGGTGTGATGAAGGAAAATATGGTGCATTTCCTTGAGAAATTCGACGGACTTGACGGGGAGACCATTGCCGCAATGCGGTATGAGCGTTTCCGAAAATATTGACAGGAGAAGGCAATGAAAGAAAACAGAACGTTATTCATTGGAAACCTTGCGGTGCGGATTCCCGTAATTCAGGGCGGAATGGGAGTCGGGATAAGCCTGTCCGCTTTAGCGGGCAGCGTGGCCCAATGCGGAGGCGTGGGAATTCTCTCCGCAGCCCAGATCGGCTTTCGGGATCCCGGCTGGGAAAGGGATCCGGTGGAAACCAACCTGAGGGTCCTGAGGGAGGAGATCGGGAAAGCGAAGGATATTGCAGAGGGCGGCGTGATCGGCGTTAACATCATGGTGGCCACCCGGTTTTATGAGAGATACGTGAGGGCGGCGGTGGAAGCGGGAGCGGATCTGATTATCTCGGGCGCGGGGCTTCCCGTGGAGCTTCCGGCCCTTGCGGGGAGTGCGAAGATCGCTCCCATTGTCTCTACCCTGAAATCCTTTCAAGTGATCTCCGGATACTGGAAGAAGAAATACAACCGGAATCCGGATCTCGTGGTGATCGAAGGCCCGCTGGCCGGAGGGCATCTGGGATTTAAAAAGGAGGAGCTTACAGATATAGAGGCCCTTTGCTATGAGAAAGAAGTTGAAAGGATTATCGGCTGTGTCCGGGAAATGGAGACGGACACACACATTCCTGTAGCCGTTGCCGGGGGGATTTACAGTGGTGCGGACGCCCTGCCCTATTTTGCTCTGGGTGCGGACGCCGTGCAGGTGGCGACCCGTTTCGTGACCACCTATGAGTGCGATGCGGATGTCCGTTATAAGGAATCTTATATCCGGGCGAAGAAGGAGGACATTGAGATTGTGGAAAGCCCTGTGGGAATGCCGGGCAGAGCCATTCACAACTCCTTTTTGGATGAGGTCAGGGAAAGAAGGCTTCCTGTGGAGAAATGCCATCAGTGTCTTGCAAAGTGCAACAGACAGGAGATTCCTTACTGTATTACGGATGCCCTTGTGCAGGCGGCCAGGGGAAATACGCAGAAGGGGCTTTTGTTCTGCGGAGCGAACGCATACAGGGCGCAGAAGCTGGAGCACGTGTCGGATATCATGAAAGAATTTGAGGAGGAACTGTCATGTCGGCAAGAATAATAGGAACAGGGAGCTGTCTGCCATCTCTTGTGGTGGACAATCGAAAGCTGGAGGAGATTGTGGATACGACGGATGAATGGATCCGGAGCCGAACCGGAATCGAGAGCCGTCATATAGCGGTGGAGGAGACCACCACATCCATGGCAATTGCGGCGGCGCAGGCAGCCCTTGAAGATGCGGGCATAAGCGCCGGACAGCTGGATCTGATTTTGGTGGGAACCATATCGGGGGACTGTGTCTTTCCCGCCACGGCCTGTCAGGTACAGAGCGCCCTGGGAGCGGAGAGAGCCGTGGCCTTTGATATCAGTGCGGCCTGTGCGGGCTTTTTGTTCGGCCTGGGGATTGTGGATGCCTATATGAAAGCGGGCAGGATCCGGACTGCCCTTGTGATCGGTGCGGAGACTCTCTCGAAGATGATGGACTGGAAGGACAGGAGCACCTGCGTCCTGTTCGGAGACGGAGCGGGAGCTGCCGTGCTGAGAGAGGAGGAGCAGGGGATCCTGAGTATCCTTCAGGCATCAGACGGGCAAAAGGGAGATGCGCTTATCTGTGAAAACCGAAGGGTCAATAACCCGTACAGGGAAAATTCCAACGAGCTGGATTATACAAAGATGAATGGCCAAGAGGTCTATCGGTTCGCCGTAAGGACCGTTCCCCAGTCCATTGAAAAGGCATTGGACGAGGCAGGGGTAGGTGCGGACGAGATTAAATATTTTGTTCTTCACCAGGCCAATATCCGTATTTTGGAGGCCGTTGCCAAAAGGCTTGGCCAGCCTTTCGAAAAATTTCCCACAAACCTCCAAAAATGTGGTAATATTTCAGCAGGGAGTGTTCCCGTGCTTCTGGATGAGATCAACCGGGCCGGGAAGCTGCAGAGAGGAGACAAAATCGTACTGGCAGGCTTCGGCGCAGGGCTCACATGCGGGACGGCAGTTCTTACCTGGTAGGAAGCGGCCGGATAGGGAGAGAAGATATGGATCTTGAAAAAAAATTAAACACACTGCTTGTCACGATCTTTCAGGATCTGATGGATATCGAACAGAAAGCGTTGATTACCGGAGAATTTCGGGATATTACCTTGAATGACATGCATGTGATTGAAGCCATCGGCACCGGGGAGCCAAAGACCAGCTCCACCATTGCAAAGAAGCTTTCGGTTACCATGGGAACCCTCACCAAGGCGATAGACAGGCTGACGAAAAACGATTATGTGCTGCGGGAGCGCAGCGAGGAGGACAAAAGACTTGTCCTTCTCTCCCTCAAGGAAAAGGGGAAGAGGGCTTATTACCATCACCAGAAGTTCCATGAGGAGATGATCCACGCCATGGTGTCACAGTTTAACCGGGAGGAAGCCGAGTTTCTGGCAAAGTCCGTGGACGGGCTGATCAGCTATTTTCAGTCCAGCAGAAAAAGCTATGCGGGGGAGGATATGGCACAAAGCTGATCCGTCTGCCGCAGAAGCGTTTGAGAGGCGGAATATGATCGACAAAGAGAAATTTCATGTGTTCAATTATATAAAAAAGGAAGAATACTGCGCCAGCATGGACGGCATGCGCTATATGCTGCGGAAAAAGGATGGAGAGGGCGGAGCGGTTCTGGAGGCCGTTATCTGGCCTGAGCCCTGCTGCTATGCAAAGACGCCGGAGGAAAAAAAACAGCGCATGGAATTTGAATTTTCCGCAGCGGGAGTGGAAGAGGCGGCCGACTGGCTGAACGGACAGTATCAGGAACAGAAGCCTTTGTGGGAATTGTCCAGTAAATTGTAAGAATTTGATTTTTATCTTGAAATTACTCCTTGTCATGACTTATAATAGATATGCGGTCGTCACGATTGTGGCGATATTTTATGAGAGAAAAGACGGGGAGATGGTTCGATGTCAGCAGATGCGTTTGACGGAAATATGTACCACAGGGAAGTGGCGTTCTGCAGAGTGTACAGTCTTGAGAGTAAGGAAAAGCTGGAAAAGCTTTTTCTCAAAAACAGAATTTCCTACTTTATTGAATGGCAGGACAAGCCTCTCTTGCAGAGAATGTTTGCAAAGAATAACAATAAGGAAAAGAGTTTTTTTACCATTCGGATCAATGAGGCGGATGTGCCAAAGGCCAGGGAGCTGGTTCAGGGCATCGAATCGGTAAAAATTCATAAAATGGATCACGGTGAATAGATGAGTGCCCTGGGCAATGCCATTTGTGCAATGCCTGGGGTATATTAGGTCAGGCGCCTGTTTGCCGGAGCGTGCGGGCAAAGCGGTCAGGAGGTACAATGAACAGGGAGAAAAATATGGAGAGTAAGGATACCGGAAGAGCCAAGGGCAGAGCCGGGGATCGGAGCGCAGGCGGAAAGAAGAACGGAGCCGGGGATCGGAGCGCAGGCGGAAGGAAGAACGGAGCCGGGGATCAGAACAGAAAGGCAGGAAAATGCAGGAGCGCAGGTGCGGGCCGGGAAGGGATAAAGCCTCAGAAGAGTCCCTGTCCGGTCTTTAAGAAATGCGGCGGCTGCCAGCTCCTTCTCGAGCCCTATAAAAAACAGATTGAAAGAAAGCAGGAGCAGCTTCGAAAGCTCCTTAAGCCCTACTGTAAGACGCAGGCCTTTATTCCCATGGAGGATCCCCGGTATTACCGGCACAAGGTGACGGCCGCCTTTGACAGGGACAGGAAGGGCAATGTGATTTCCGGGGTTTTCCAGGAGGGTACGCATATCGTGGTGCCCGTGGAATCCTGCCTTTTGGAGAACCAGAAGGCGGACGCAATCATGGCAACCATACGGGGCCTTTTGAAATCCTTCAAGATCAAAACCTATGACGAAGATTCGGGGTACGGGCTGCTGCGTTATGTGCAGATACGTACCGCATATGCCACAGGCCAGGTGATGGTGGTGCTTGTCCTCTCATCCCCCATCCTTCCCTCCAAGAATAATTTCGTGAAAGCCCTCAGAGGGGAGCATCCGGAGATTGCCACGGTGGTGGTCAATGTAAATGACAAGAAAACAAGCATGGTGCTGGGAGAAAAGCAGCAGGTGATTTACGGCCCGGGTTATATTGAGGACGAGCTGTGCGGGCTTCGGTTCAAGATTTCCCCCGGATCCTTCTATCAGGTGAACCCGTCACAAACGGAAAAGCTGTATGGGAAGGCCATGGAATACGCCTGCCTGACCGGGAAAGAGACGGTTCTGGACGCCTATTGCGGAACCGGGACGATTGGGATGATTGCCGCAAAAAGGGCCGGGAAGGTGATCGGTGTGGAGCTTGGCCAGGCTGCAGTGCGGGATGCGGTCGCAGGGGCAAGGAACAACGGCATAACCAACATCCGATTCTATCAGAAGGATGCCGGCGAATTCATGGTTCAGCTGGCGCAGAGCGGCGATCCGGTGGACGTGGTGTTTATGGATCCGCCAAGGGGTGGAAGCGACGAGCGGTTTCTCGACAGCCTCACAAGGCTTCGCCCCAAGAGAGTGGTCTATATTTCCTGCAATCCGGAAACGCTGGTCAGGGATCTGAAATATCTCTGCGGCCGGGGATGGAAGGTGGAAAAGGCCGTGGGCGTGGATATGTTTCCGTTTACGGTGAATGTCGAGACGGTTGTTCTTTTGTCCCAACTAAAGCCAGACGATTATATTGATGTAGAACTGGACTTATGCGAACTAGTATAACGTATTAAAAGTTCTTGTGTAAATTTACACATCTGCTATAATGGTTATATCAACCTATTTGGAGGACAAAACCATGGGCAGAAACAAAAAATATGGGAACATCATATTGAAAGACGGTGACCGCGAGATTCTGGAAAAAATTGCCCGATCCCAGACTGCGGAATACCGTAAGGTACAGTGCGCAAAAATTATCCTGTATAGCACAGATGGAATGTCCAACTCTGAAATTGCGCAGACAATCGGTGTCCATCCTAACACAGTGGCTAACTTCGTCAATAAATATATAGCCGCAGGCCTTGAGTATACAATGAATGATGCTGCCCGGTCCGGCAAGCCGAATTCC
>CAJTVN010000045.1 GCA_910579685.1 uncultured Lachnospiraceae bacterium
CCCTGCCATTCGCCGGCTCCGGCTGGCAGGGCTGCGGTGCCAAACGCACAGGTGGAAAAATGTTCAAATAAATGAACTCAGCTCTTCACGGCGCCGATCATCACGCCCTGCACGAAATGCTTCTGGAAAAAGGGGTAAATGACCGTAATCGGCAGCACGGTGATCACGATGGTGGAAAATTTCAGAGCCTCGAATAAGTATTGGCGCTCTGCTCCGGTGCTTCCTCCGGTGCTTGTGGTCGCCTGCTGGTTTGCCACAAGAATATCGCGAAGGTACAGCTGAATCGGCTTCAATTCCCTGCTTTTCAGATAGATCATGGGGTTGAAATATTCATTCCAGTGCCCCACCGCATAAAAAATGATCAGCACGGAAAGGATGGGCTTTGATATGGGTATAATGATTTTCCAGAGAATGGTGAAATCATTGGCGCCGTCCAAATGTGCCGATTCCGACAATTCCTCCGGCAGAGCCTCAAAAAAGCTCCTGGCAACAATCAGATTGTATGCGCTGACAGCAGTCGGAACGATCAGCGCCCAGGGCGTGTCGTATAATCCAAGCCGGTTCACCACAATGTAGGAAGGGATGATACCGCCGGAGACAAACATGGTAACTGTTATAAAGACGGAAATCTGATTGCGCAGAAAGAATTTGCGGATGGACAGGGCATAGGCCGCCATGATGGTCAAAACCATGTTCACCAGCGTTCCAACTACAGTATACCAGACCGTATTGTAATAGGCCACAAACACGTCCTTCTGATTTAACAGCGTTTCATAGGACTGCAGCGAAAAATTAACCGGCCACAGAATCACGTCGCGCCTGATCACATTTAAGGGGTTGCTTAAGGAATTGGCGATCACATACAAAAAAGGATATAACGTGATAAACGCCGCAAACAAAACTATAATATAGATAACAATCGTGCCGATCCGGCCGCTTTCTCTCAGACTTTTTTTCCTTCGCATACTGCCGCCTCCTAAAATAAAGATGTATCGCTGAATTTCCGGCTGAATGCGTTTGCAGCCAGAATCAGGACCAGACTGACCATACAGTTAAACAGGCCGATTGCGGTTCCATAGGAAAAGTCTGAATTCAGCAGGCCCACCCGGTATACGTAGGTGGAAATCACATCCGCCGTCTCGTAGGTCGCCTCGTTATACATCAGTATGATTTTTTCAAATCCCACGCTTAAGAGCCATCCGATTCTCATGATCAGAAGCACGATAATGGTAGGCGAAATGCAGGGAAGAGTGACATAAAACATTTTTTTCCATCTGCCCGCCCCGTCCACGATTGCCGCCTCGTAAAGCTCCGGATTCACGCCGGATATAGCTGCAAAATAGATAATGGAATCCCAGCCAAAGTTCTGCCAGATATTCGAAAATACATAGAGCCATCGGAACAGGCCTGCGGAAGAAAAGAAATTCACAGGCGTTCCGCCAAGGGCTGCAATGGCTAGGTTCACAATGCCGTCCGTGGGAGAAAGGAAAATCTTCATCATACCAACCACTACTACCACGGAGATAAAGTGGGGAAGGTAAGAAAAAGTCTGTACGGCTCTCTTTACCCAGTTTGTTTTAATTTCGTTGAGCAGCAGGGCGAAGAGAATCGGTACCGGAAATCCCATGATCAGATCCATAAAGCTCAGCAAAAAAGTGTTGCGGATCAGCCGGAACGCATAGGGGCTCTCAAAAAAACGGATAAAATGGGTCAAACCAACCCAGCTGCTTCCCGTAATCCCTTTCCGGACATTGTAATCCTGAAACGCCACCACGTTCCACAGCATGGGAACATAGTGAAAGATAAGAAAATATAAAATGCACGGGAGCACCATCAGTATCAGAAGGCGGTCTCTTTTTAACAGTTTCCTGAGAGGTTCCTTTTTTGTGTTTTTGGTTTTCTGCATGTCTCCTCCTGTCTGTCATCCCGGGTGATACCCTGAGATCATGAGAAAATAGTTTTATCTTATGAAAGTCAGGGCCATCGAAAAACCGACGGCCCTGACAGTGGTTCTTCAAATAATTATCTCATGTTACTGCATTACTTCCTGGGATCGGTCATACCAGGCCTGCTTTACGGCAACCACATCCTCGATCCCCATACTCTTTAAGGTGTCCACATAGGCGCTCCATTCGGAAAGAGGCCGGTTGCCTGTGATAAATTTCACTACGTTTTCCCTTACATAAGTGTCGATGTCAGGCCATTTTTCCGTATAAATTTTATTCTCTTCCTCTGTTCCGATGGCAATGGGAACCCGGTCGGACATGATATCCTTAAATTGGTTGTAGGCTTCGTCAAAGTAAGAGCCCACATACATTGCCCGGAAAGGCTCGCCGCTCTCGTTTCCAACGAAATTCGGCCACCCGCCGAGACCCCGCATCACATCAATTGCGCTGGTACCGCTGTTCACCACTTTGTCCGTAAAAGCCCTCTGTCCGTTTTCTTCCGTGAAGGTATCACCCTCAAAGCCCCAGTAACGCAGAGTTGCGGATTCCTCGGAAGCGTATACCCAGTCGAGCCACTGCACGGCCAGCTTGGGATTCGTGCAGTCCACGGTCACGGCATAATAATCGTGGAAAGACTGCCTTTTGCTGATAGTGGGCTTGTTGTCCGGATAATTTTCATTTGTCAGCGCAGGGATAAACACATAATGTCCGTCCGGATTTGTGGCCTCAACCAGATCGTCCTTTCCAATCACGTTGTCCGTGGAGGAAACGGTCTGTCCTCCCAGCCTGTCCTGCGAAATCAGGGAATCCGAATCGGAGCCGTCCGTGGTCGTGCTGAGGAGCCCTTCCGCATACCACTGGTTGAGGGTGGTCAGGCAGTCTAAAAATTTGTCGTCCATCAGGTCAAAGGCAACCATGCCATCGTCGGACACAGACCATACGTCCGTGTTGTTAAAGCCAAAAGCCTCTTTGAATGTGTAGAGACCGAACATCTGGTCATTCTGATATCCCAGAGGGATCTCGTCCTTCTTTCCGTTTCCGTTGGGATCCTGATCCCGGAACGCCACCAGTACGTCATGGTATTCGTCAATGGTAGTGGGCATGTCCAGTCCCAGCTTATCCAGCCAGTCCTGGCGGATAATATTCCACATAAGCACATAGTTGTTGATATCAAACTCCGCATGAGGAAGACCGTAAATATTTCCGTCCGGGGATGTGGCCTGCGCCTCATAAACAGGCTGTTCGTTAAAGAGCCGGTACAGGTTTGGGGTGTCCGTCTCATTGATATAATCCTTTATATTTACAAGAAGGCCCTGTGAGCTGTAGTCGGCAAGCCCGGTGGTTCCGTTTGGAATGCGGATAATATCAGGAAGCTCGCTTCCCGAGGCCAGTCTTGTCTGTGCCACTGTGTTGTAATCTCCGCTGCCAACGCATTCCCAGTCAATGTTAACACCCGTGATCTTCTCAATCTCATTTTCAATCGCAAGGCCTTCCTCGGAATCATAGTAGGCGGATGCATGCCAGTTCTGGTAGGTTAAGATGGAGAGAGTCTCGCTTCCGGGATCGCACAGGGGCAGATAAGAGCTTTCCTGCGTCTCGCCCGATGTAGTGTTTTCTTCAGCTGCAGAGGCCCCGGCGGTTTCCGTTTCCTGTTCCTGAACAGGTTCCTGTGCGGCTTCTTCCTTCGGGGCTTCCTGCGTCTCGTTTTTGGACGTGCCGGAGCCGGAACCCGGTACGCACCCGGCCAGAGTGCCGAGGATGAGGCCGCCTGTCAAAAGAATGGATAAAAATCTCCTTTGTTTCATAAAAATCCTCCTTTTTTCTTCGGGTAGTATGGAATCATTTGAAATATATTTGTGCATTTTACATGTATTTAGTCGACAAATACTGATTAAACTATACTTATTATACAATTTTTGTATTAATTATGATATGTTCATAAGATGTATTTTGTATCAAAAAGTAATTTCCGAATTAAGGAAGAAATCTTCCCAGCAGTTTTCGATATCAGGAAAGAAAGTACCATTGAACTATTTATTTTTGGGGATTATAATAAAATTTGAGAAGAATAAAACATTTTGACAAAGAAAATATTTGCCGGATCTTTCTTCTTTTCTGTATCAAAAAGTTATAAATTGTATGAAATCTGTATTAGCGGAGGTGCCTTATGAGTCAGACGGTTGCCTATCGGTTTAATGTCGCTTCACCGGTTACTTACATCCGGACGGGGAAGTTCGAAGCGCTTTCCTCAAAATGGATGCATCATGCCATGCCCCTGGATGATTATGAACTGATCGTGGAGACAAAGGGAAACCTGTATCTGCAGTATCTGAATGAGAAATATACCCTGACGCCGGGGGAATATCTTTTAATGCAGGCGCCTGTGGAAAAGTCAGAGAATTACCGAAAGATACGGAAAGGATTTCGGGAGTCGGAATGCAATTTTTACTGGCTTCATTTTTCCTGTTCCAAGGTAACTCTGACACAGAATATGAGTACTTATCCCATTGATCATGGCCGAAGCGACATCCTGGTGCCGCTGCAGAAACAGCTTCTCTATCCGGATCGTGTTTTACTTCTGATGCGTCAGCTTCAAAATTGTATCCGTTCCGGCTATGACACGCACTATGCGGATTATATGTGTACGCTGATTCTCTGTGAGATTGCAAATCAGAGTACCAATTCCCTGCTGGAAAAGAATGAGCCGTTCCAGAAGCAGTCTGCACAAAAGCAGCTTTACAGCGATATCATAGATTATATCAATTATTTCATTACGGATAATATCAGGGTTTCCACGATTGCCAGTCATTTTGGTTACAACGAAAAGTATCTTTCCCAGTATTTTAAGGGAGTTTCCGGAATGAGTCTGAAACAGTATATCCTGAATCAGAAAATGGAGCGGGCCAATTTTCTGCTCAGTGACTCGAACATGAGCATCAGCGCAATCTCGGATTCGCTGGGATTTTCGGATTATCACAATTTTGCGCGCACCTACAAAAATATTACGGCCATGACTCCTTCTGAATACAGGACCCTGTATGCGAAACGAATTTTGAATCATGATTAAAGACGGGTCAGTTTTGGAATAGCAGGCGAAATTTGACAGATCCGGATAAGAATGCTATTATGAGAAAAACAATTCAATAGAAATGACACATGTTTGCGAGGGAACTGGACAAGTTGAAAAAGGTAAGACCTGACCTCTGGACCTGTCGGCTAATACCGGCGTAGGGAAGCAATTTCTTACGCCGCAGTGCGCCTGAAAGAGCTTCTTTTTTATGAGGCTCTTATTTTTATGTGCAGGGGCGCACAGATGAAATTGTCGCTTACGCCCCGTGCGACGAGTAGGAAAGATAAACCCTTCCTGCCCAATCAAACGAATCCGGCTTCCCGGGCATACAGGAAGGAGGAAATTCAGAATGAAAACAGTACTCACAATTGCGGGATCGGACTGCAGCGGCGGCGCAGGCATTCAGGCGGATCTGAAAACCTTTTCGGCGCAGGGCGTATTTGGAATGAGCGTGATTGTCTCCGTGGTTGCGGAGAATACCAGCCGGGTGATCGGTATCCAGGATA
This sequence comes from uncultured Lachnospiraceae bacterium, assembly GCA_910579685.1. Lineage (GTDB taxonomy): Bacteria > Bacillota > Clostridia > Lachnospirales > Lachnospiraceae > Suilimivivens. The sequence goes on from CAJTVN010000045.1 coordinate 5,523, forward strand.
TTGCGCCAAAGATGATTGAAAAGCAGATGGATGCGGTGTTTGAGGACATTGAGGTGCATGCGGTGAAGGTGGGAATGCTCTCATCGGCGGGCTGCATGAGGGCGGTGGCAGGGAGGCTTGTGCAGTACGGGCCGGAGCATGTTGTTGTGGATCCGGTCATGGTTGCCAAGAACGGCTGTCCTCTCATGGATCCAAAGGCCGCAGAGACGCTGATCCGCCAGATTCTTCCCCTTGCCCATGTACTGACGCCGAACATCCCGGAGGCGGAGCGGATCGCCGATATGCAGATCCGCTCTGTGGACGATATGGAAGCTGCGGCCAGAAAGATTCATTCCATGGGCTGCAAAGCCGTGGTGGTGAAGGGCGGACACAGCTGCGGGAATGCTCTGGATGTATTGTTTGACGGAAAAAGAGTGCAATATTTTGAGACAGAGCGCATCCGTACGAAGAATACGCATGGCACGGGCTGTACCTTTTCCTCCGCCATTGCCTCACAGCTGGCAAAGGGGGCGGATCTTTGCGAGGCAGTTAAGAGGGCAAAGGATTATGTTACCATGGCTATTGCACACGCTCTTCCAATCGGTAAAGGCTGCGGGCCCACCCACCATTTTTACGAGCTCTACAGGAATGGACTTCCAAAAGAGGAAAGCGAGGTGGAACCGTGAAAATTGATTATTCCTTATATCTGGTGACGGACCGGAAATCTATTGGAGAGAGGACATTGGCGGAAGCGGTGGAGCAGGCGCTTCTTGGCGGCTGTTCCATGGTACAGCTTCGGGAAAAGGAGTGTTCCGCCCTGGATTTTTACAGACAGGCGCTCTGTGTAAAGCGGATCACGGAAAAATACCAGGTGCCTTTGATTCTGAACGACCGGGCAGACATTGCCCTGGCCGTGGGGGCGGACGGCGTGCATATTGGACAGAGCGATCTTCCGGCCCGGGCCGTCCGCAGGCTGATCGGAGAAAACAGGATTCTTGGCGTCTCCGTCTCTTCCCTGAAACAGGCGCAGCAGGCGGTAAGAGACGGGGCCGATTATCTGGGCGTTGGCGCCATGTTCCCCACAAAGAGCAAAGCGGACGCTGAAAGGGTGTCCCTGGAGGAGCTTGCCAGGATCCGCCGAATGAGTGATTTGCCCATCGTGGTCATCGGAGGAATCAACCGGGAGAATGCGGGACTGTTTCGATCTATGGGGATCGACGGTCTTGCGGTGATCTCAGCCGTGCTGGGGCAGCCGGATATCAGGAAGGCCGCTGTCAGGATGAGAGAGGCCGTAAAGTCTTGATAAGAGTATGTAGAAATACTATAATAGTTGTTGGGGGTCAAAAGGTATTTTGACCCTGGCATCTATAATAAGGCTTAGCATAAGAAAACGGTATGTGAGATAGGGGGTAATATATATGTGGATTTTGTTTGCGATATTGTCCGCACTGTTTGCGGCGTTAACGTCCATATTGGCTAAAATTGGCATAGAGGGCGTTAATTCAAATCTTGCAACGGCAATACGGACAGTGGTGGTTGTGGTTATGTCATGGGGAATGGTGTTTTTGACAAATACGCAGAGCGGTATAACGCAGATCAGTAAAAAAAGCTGGATTTTCCTGATTCTTTCCGGACTGGCAACCGGTGCGTCATGGCTCTGTTATTACCGGGCATTGCAGACGGGAGAGGCCTCCAAGGTGGTTCCCATTGACAAGCTCAGCGTTGTAATCACTCTTTTGCTTGCGTTCGTTTTCCTTCATGAACAATTTACGGTAAAGTCGCTGATCGGATGCGTACTGATTGGCGCAGGGACATTGTTCATGGTTATATGATCTGTTTCAAAGCGAATCTCCGGGTGTGTACAATGTACTGGGCAATGTCAATAAAACGGGCGGAAAAGGAAACCGGGGCTGGTAGATTTTTATCCGGCAATTTTTTATAATCTATTTAAATTGAACGGAGGTAATGAGTATGAGCCTGGGAAACAACCTTTTTAATGCCCGCAAGAAGAGCGGCCTCTCGCAGGAGGAGGTCGCCGGAAGGCTGGGGGTGAGCAGACAGACGATCTCGAAATGGGAGCTGGATGAGACGCTGCCCGATATCTGTCAGTCCAAGAGGCTTGCCAATTTGTACGGCCTGTCATTAGACGAGCTGATTGAATTTGACATTGATGTGAAGGAGATTCAGGAAGTTATTGACAGGACAAGTGACGAGGTTACGGAAAAGATTGACTGGACAAAGGCGTGGAGCAAAAAGTATCCGATTCTTGCCACTTATCAGAATGAGGTGGAGATCCAGGGATATGCGGCGCAGCTGAAACGGATGCTGCAGGATTTGGAGAAGAAATATGGCTATAATGAGCTCGATGCCTTTCTGGTTTTGAAGGATATTCTGGCTTATGTCTGGAAATGCCGGAAAAAGCAGGAATAGGTAATTTTGTATCTGTGTGGTCTGCACCGCCTTCATTGTTCTTCTGCAAGACGAAAGAACAATGAAGGAATTTGGTCATCACAATAGCAAATAACTTTTTCCCCGCTTTTCTCCGGGCTGATTTCAACAAGAAATCCGCCATATTCCTTTTGCTTAAGCAAAATACATTTTCCTGATGGGTCAAAAGCAAATGCCAATGGAATTTCTCCGCGCTTTTTGCCTTTTTGTTTTTCTCCTTTTGTCAGGATACATTCCGTATACTCGCCGATAATTTGACCGCCATCTATGGCCAGAGCCTTTTGCTGTCCGTTCTCGCTTAAATCCTTAAATCCGGTAATAACATATTTTTCGTTTTTCTTAATAATTGCAATTGCTTCTTCTAAGACATCGCTATTCAGAAAGCCTTCAGGAAAAATATAAAGATCCGCTTTATATCCTGAAAGAAAATAATTTAATTCCTGTATGCAATTATTCTGTTTAGGAACAGCTAACAACACCTTCAAAATAGTGACCTCCCATCCGTTTCAGCAATTCTTCCCAAGCGGCCACGGTCAGAATACTCTTATCCTCTGCACAAGGTAAATCAATCGCCACTGTGTATCATACCAGAAACAGTCCCGCATTTAAATCCCCTTTTACATCACATTCGTAATCATCCCCGATATACCAGACTTCCTCCGGGTTTAACCCGGCTTTTTCCAAAGCGAGATCGAATATCCTCCTGTTTGGCTTGCGGAACATATAAATATCCATTCCGCCGCCTCGTTGCCACAATCATCAAAACCACTTCCTGTATTTAACCTTTTGGAGGGCGATATCAATGTCACCATTGCCAACCCCAAATGGGTAAAGGCAATAAGGATGATACAAAAGATTCCAAATGGATTGGTGATTTATTTCGATTAGGTCTGGTTCCGGGAAGTTGTAGTGGTCAAGCATTTTTGTAATACTTGTGGCTAAAAAATATTTATTTTATTACCAGGATTGCGGCGGTTTCCGCTACCCTTGACAGACGTCCAAAGTGAAGTGCTATAATAAAATGTAACAGGAGTGGCTAATGAGATAAACTAAAGACAGTCTACAAACAAAAAGTCTAGCATAAATTTGTCGCAAACAGACCGAGTGCCATATTTTGCAGCCCGCAGTGCAACAGGCACAATGTTTATAAAAGTCGAGCGAAGAATAAACATGAAGATGAGTAGGAAAGGAAACTATTATGGATGAAGAGCATGGACGTACTCCCTATGAAACGAGGGAAATTCTGTTTTATAAAACGGACAATGGCGATGTACGTATAGAGATTTTTTTGTATCAAGAAAATCTGTGGTTGACGCAAGCAAAAATGGCTGAATTGTTTGACGTTCATAAGGCTGCCGTTTCAAAGCACTTAAAAAATATCTTTGAATCCGGCGAACTCATGGAAGAATCAGTTGTTTCCAAAATGGAAACAACTGCGGCAGATGGTAAGCGATACAATACCAACTACTATAATCTGGATGCCATTATTGCTGTCGGATACCGTGTTAATTCTAGAAAAGCCACAATGTTTCGTATTTGGGCAAATCGGGTATTGAAAGAATTCATTATCAAGGGTTATGTGATGGATGATACACGGTTGCGGGAGCCGGAAAACTTCTTCGGAAAAGACTATTTCGAGGAGCAGTTGGAGCGTATTCGTGATATTCGTTCCAGCGAGCGTCGTTTTTATCAGAAGATTACAGACATTTACTCTCAGTGTAGTGCTGACTATGATGTGAACAGCCCTATTACGAAAGAGTTTTTTGCAACAGTACAAAACAAGCTCCATTATGCCGTTACCCATCATACGGCAGCGGAAATTGTTTATGGACGTGCCGACAGTACCAAGCCAAATATGGGCTTGACTACTTGGAAAAACGCTCCGCAAGGACGTATTCGCAAGTCGGATGTTTCGATTGCTAAAAACTATTTAAATGAAGCAGAGATGATCAATCTAAACGAGATTGTAACGATGTATTTGGACTATGCCGAGAGACAGGCACGGCGTGGAAATATCATGTATATGCAGGATTGGGTTAGCCGTTTGGATGCGTTCCTTCAGTTCAATGAAGAAGATATTTTGCAAGACAGGGGCAAAGTGACCGTAGCTATTGCTAAAGCCTTTGCAGAGAGTGAATTTGAAAAATTTCGTGTTTTGCAGGATAGAACATATCAGAGTGACTTTGATCGCCTCGTTGCCAGCATTGAAGAAAACAACGAATAAACCAGAACCCAAATGGATGCTGTCAAGCCAGAGCGCTGTGGCGTTGGTATGGCAAACGATATTGGAAATGTCTATTATAAATTTAGTGACCCAAACTTCCCACATCAAAAATGGGATACGTTTCCACTTAGGCACGCATCCCAGTCCTTTTTACCAATATTGTTTTACCTGTTCGCTGGGATCCTGTGATAACATTTATTACTTCAGCGGCCTGCCTTTCCGGGTTTTGGAATTTTATGTTTTCCTTTATAACCTAATTTAAAGTTTTCTTATCTTTAGAATCTAACGTAATGCAAATTTCTAATGTATTTCATGTCGATCCGGTAGACTTCTAATGGTTTGTATTAATCATAAATATCCACCTTAATCCTCTCCTCGTAGGGCTTTACCAGCTCATCCACCACCTCCCGGGCAAAGTTTCCGGTATCTTCCATAATCTGCCTGCAATTTTCAAGCGTTACTTTATGGCTTCCCTGGGCCATGGCATTGCAGATATATTCGTTGATCTCCGGCGAAAAATGGAGGAGATCCATATAGTTTTCAAGATTGGTGACGATTTTACGGTCATTCAGGAAAAAGTACAACTCCACATTCTCAAAGGAAAGAAGGCGTTCCATGGCAGTCTCCAGATTGTAGAGATAGCTCTGCGTGTCGCCATAGCGGTAGATATTGTCCCACCAGAGCATGGAGTAGGGGGGAACGGATATCTTAAAAACCGTTTCCGGGTGAGAGGCGATCTCTTTTTCCAGAAGGGCCAGATTTCCTTCCAGCTGCACACGGTAAAAATCCGCACTCTTCATCTCATTGATAGTCTTCTTTCGTATATAGAGGCCCAGAATCATGTCCGAGTTAAAGGACTTCCACTGGGCCCAGTTGTAGGAATTGCCCTCGTCGTAATCGCCGGTCAGGGACTGGGCGATGAGGTAAGGGATTTTTTCAAAAAGCACGTCCTTATTCAGCAGATATTCCACGTCATTGAGATAATTGTCGTCGTACAGATACATGGGGCACCCGGTGCTCTCAAAGGTGGTCACGGGCTCGGCGGACAGAGCGGAGGGATCCAGATTATAAAACACATATTTCAGATCGTGATCCTGAAAGGCCACGTCCAGAAGATAGCACAGATCGGCCGTTGCGCCGTAGGAGCGGATGGCCTTGATAGAGGTACAGCCAAAGCGCTCGTCAAACCAGCGGTTGTTGTAGTTCTCGGAGACCGAGGAGCCTGCGATCACGCTGTCATAATCAAAGTTTTTCAGGGAACCCACGCACTGGTATTCCTTGTCCGTGAGCACGGCCTTCAGGCCGGGCAGGGGCTTGTGATATTGAAAAAACGGGTCGAACAGAACCACCGTCGCCATACACAGCAAGAGCAGCAGTGCGCTTCCGATAAAAAAGTTTCTCAGGAATTTCTGAATCATAGGGCGTTCTTCCTTACAGTTAAAAATTAAAGTAGATAAAGGTGCTCACCTGGGAGAAGGAGATGATGCACCAGACAAGCAGGAGCGTGATGGGGAGCCAGAGCTTTTTTCCCGGCTCGGGCTCTGCAGGCCGGAAGGCATGTTCCACAATCTCTAAAGCGTTTTTCCGGCTGATGAGAAAGGCGCTGATGGCAAGGAGCAGGAGGAACAGCGCCAGGTAGGCATATTCCAGAAGCTGGGGGCGGATGAGATTGACCGCCTGCTTTACAACATAGAATTCGGGAATATCCAGCCGGGCGGCTATCTTAAAGACATAACCCGTGTTTTTGAAGGCAAAGATGTTTTGAAACATCTGAAAGGCATCCGCCATGCTGCTGCTCCGGAAAAAGAACAGGGACAGATTAAAAAACCCGAAGGTAAAAATCCACCCCAGCCATCTGGGGATATAGATTCTGGCGGGAACCTTGTCATTGCTGCCCTTTACGCCAACAATCCCCAGGTTGTCCCAGATCACGAGAAGCCCCTGCATGGTTCCCCACGCCACATAGGTCCAGTTGGCCCCGTGCCACAGGCCGCTCAGGAAAAAGACCAGGAAGGTGTTCAAGAGAGTTCTTACCCTTCCCCTGCGGCTTCCCCCAAGAGGGATGTACACATACTGGATAAAGAAACGGGACAGAGTCATATGCCATCTCTGCCACAGCTCCTTGACCGAACAGGCCTTGTAGGGAGAATTAAAGTTTGCGGGCAGCTCGATGTTGAACATTTTTCCAAGGCCAAGGGCCATGTCGCTGTAACCGCTGAAATCAAAGTAAATTTCAAAGGTGTAGGCCAGGATCACCAGCAGCGTGGAGGGCGTATCCAGAAAGGGCGTCTGATCAAAGCCAAAGTTTACGGGAAGGGCCAGCACATCCGCAAGCAGTACCTTTTTGGAGAGGCCCAGAGTGAAAAGCACGATCCCCTTTGCAAAGTTTTCCGGCTGAAACCTTCGGCCTGCGGCATCCTCAAACTGCGGCATCATTTCCTTGTACAGGACAATGGGCCCGGCGATGAGCTGGGGGAAAAAGGTCACAAAGGTGATGTAGTTTTCAAAGGAATAATGCGGCGCCCGCCCAAGGCATCTGTCCACGATAAAGGAGACCTGCTGGAAGGTAAAAAAGCTGATTCCCAGAGGAAGGAGAATGTGCCGCAGGGTAAAGCCGGTTCCGAACAGGGCGTTTACGTTCTCGAAGAAGAAATCGTAATATTTAAAGTAAAAGAGAAACCCAAGGTTAAAGGCAAGGCCGAGGATGAGCATGATGCGGCGGGCGGCCTTTGTCCTGGCAAATTCCGCAAGACGGCTCAGCAGATAATTGCCAAGAATGCTGGCGACAATAATGGCGAGATAATACACGTTAAAGTAACCGTAGAACCACAGTGACATCCCGGCCAGGAAATACTTCGCCGTCCGGTAAAGCTTTTTGCCGTTCAGCAGATACCAGCCGAGCAGGACAAGGGGTAAAAAAAGGAATATAAATATATAGGAATTAAACAGCATGATCGTTCCTCGTAACTATTAGATTCAGGAATCCGGATTCCTGCCTATAAGTATAGCATGTATAGGCATAATTTGTCTAATGCATGGAAATACTTTGAAATACAGGAACAGGTTTTGAAGTAAGAGGTATGCAGGAGGAAGAAAATGGGAAGTTCGGGAAAAAGGTATGGGATAGTTTTATGGGTCATGCTTTTAGGAATGGCAGAGATGCTTGCGGGGTGCGCAGGTGCGAGTTCAGACAGCGGCGGGATCGGCGGGAGAGCTTATGCGGACGAGGGGGAAGGTGCGGATGATGCGGTCAACACGCTCCAGGTCGGCGGTAAGTACCGGATTGTCACGCCTATGATGGAGCTGAAGGAAGCGGTGGTGGATATTCTCGGCGACAACTACTGGCCGGACGCTTTGTTTTCAGAGGAAGAGCTGGCGGAGCGCACCGGTATTTCCAGCAACATGTATGAGAATTTCATGGCGGAGTATCAGCATTCGGAGGCCGGAATCGACATGATGATTCTTGTGGAGGCCAGGGAAGATTCCATCGGCGACGTGGAACGGTATCTCAACGAGTACCGGGAGCTTCTCCTTAAGATTTATGACAATCAGCCCCAGAACAGGGCCAAGATTTTTGCTTCCAGAATCGAAACCATACAGAATTATGTATGCTATGTGCAGCTTGGAGCGGATATCACCCAATTCGAGGAGCAGGGCGAAGAGCAGATGATCGCCTACTGCCAGCAGGAGAACGAACGGGCGGTGGATATTCTGGAGAAGAAAATCCTGAGCAGGGCACAGGAGGAGCAGGAACCATAGAATCCACGCTTTTTACTTAAACCAGTGGATGGTAAGCCGGTCAATCGGACTGTTCTCATATTTGGAATAGGTGATACGCTGGGTGTGGTACAGTCCGAAATAGCCGGAGAGCATGTGGCTGGTGGCAATGGCTATGAGATAATAGTAGGCATCCGCAAAGCCGAACAGCTCAAAGGAGATGAGCAGGGAGGCAAGCAGACAGTTGGTCACTCCGCAGAACACGGAGACCATGCCTATCGCCGCACTCAGAGAAAGAGGCAGGCCGATCAGACCGCCCAGAAAGCAGCCGAAGGTCGCACCGATAAACAGGGAGGGCACGATCTCGCCGCCCCGGTAGCCTGCGGCGATGGTCAGGGAGGTAAAGAGAATTTTCAGCAAGAAGGCGTAGGGGACGGCATGGCCGTCAAGTGCCTGTTCGATGATGGAAATTCCGGTGCCCAGATAATCCTGGGTTCCGCACAGGAAGGTCAGCAGTATGAGGAGACAGCCGCCCGCCATGATGCGCAGATAGGAGTTCTTGAAAAAGTGGCAGAGCAGTTTGTGAGCCAGCTGGAGAGTGAGACAGAACAGGATACTCACTGCGGCGCAGCAGGCTGCGAGAAACACCACCTTTAACCCGGAGGGAACGGAAAGGGGAAGGTCGTCGGCAACGTGGAAGATATCTTCTTTCACGCCCATGAGAACAGCCATCTGCTTGGCAATGAGAGCGGCACAGATGCAGGGAACCAGAGCCGCATAGTACATAGTTCCGATACTGGCCACCTCTATGGCAAAGAAAGCGGCGGTCATGGGAGTGCCGAAGAGCGTGGAGAAGGCGGCGGCAATACCGCTCATGATAATGATCCTTTTGTCCTTATCGTTAAAGCGCAGGATATCGCCCAGGGTCTTTCCAAGGCTTCCTCCGATCTGCAGGGCAGCGCCTTCCCGCCCGACGGAGCCGCCGCAGAAGATGGTGATCACGGTGGAGACAAAAATCAGAAAAGCCATCCGCGGGGAGAGGGAGATATCGCTGTGAATGCTTTCTATCACCGAATCCGTGCCCTTATTCTCCTCATATTTCAGCTTTTTGTACAGAAAAATAATGATAAGGCCGCCAAGGGGAAGCAGTAAAAAGGTGTAACGATGGGAGGTCCGGAAATTTGCGGCGTATACCAGGCACCAGGAAAAGAGGGAGGAGACGCTTCCCACCACGATTCCGGTGAGAGCTCCAAGGAGCAGCCAGCGGACATACTGGCCGACATTGCGGCAGACTGTCAGAGCACACATTTTTATACTTTTTTCCATGGCGGGATATCCTCCTTCGTGTCATAAGGTGTTTCTACAATTATACTGTATTTTGTCCTTCTGCTCAATGGCTTCCTTCTCTTACTTGATGATTTCTTCCGAATTTGCTATCATCATATCAGTAGCGGTTCAAAGATCAATGCCTGTATGCGGACAGGATCCTGAGTCTCTGGAGGGCGCGGCCTATGAAAAATAAGATAACCAAAAGATATTTACCCACTTCCTATTCCCGAAATAATCTGTATCTGTCCATGCTGGTGCTGATTCCGGTGCTGATCGTCTCCGTGGTAAATTTCTTTATTTTATACACAAATAATCTGAATGCAATTCGGAACGACTTGCGGATCAGCTCGGAGAGCACGCTGGGAATGCTGAATGCGCAGTTTGGCTCCATGTCAAAGATCGTCAGCCAGAACCGGATGGAAAAGAGCTTTTCCGCTGAGGCCCAGAATAAAATAGGAACCGTATATTTTCCGATTGTGAAAAAGCTCAGGAAGGATGCGATGTGGGTTCCCTTTTTTGCGGATGTGGGCTATTACAGTATGGAGAGCGAGATGGTCTACCGGATGAACAGCGCCAGTTCCTCCAGGGAGTATTTCGGGGAGAAAAGTGACAAGCCCGTTTATTATGAGAATAATATCCTGAAGATTCAGCCCTGGGATGAGGAATCACTGAGGCAGACGGGGAATCATGTCCGTATCATGAGGATAAAAAATGCAAATCAATTCTATGACGGCGTGCTGATGGCTGTGCCGCTGGAGATACGCTCAGATTCTCCGCCCTTATCCTATATGCTGTTTGTCATGTCCGATGACATGCTTGCCAATATGGTTAATGCCGGAGAGGGTACGGACTGCATCCTGCATTACAATGGGGTTCCCATCTATTCTTCCGATTCTGAAATATGCCAGATGCTTTATGAAGGGCAGGAGATCCCGCAAAATTTTTTCTCCAGGGATACGCTTCTGTTTGAGAGGGACGGGGTACAGATCAGCTGGAATATCAGCAGGGAGTTTCTGATGCAGAGGCTTGTCCCCGTGGTGCTTTTAGAGGCGGCGGTGACTTTTGTCGTGATGGCGGTGGGACTGATGCTGCTGATCTGCATATCCCGGAAAAATTATGAGCCCGTGCGGAATCTTTTGGATAAGCTGCAGCCCTGCTGTGATACGGAGCCGCTTTTTGATGAGTTTAAGTATATAAATTTCGTGGTGGACGACCTGATATATTCCAAGCGCTTTTATCAGGAATCGGTTCAGGAGCTGCGGAGGGAGAAATTCCTTTTCTACATATTAAACAACCAGGTGGAGCCTCAAAAGGCGCTGTATGAGCAGTGCCTTGCGGAGGGGATCCGGGTTGACCGGAAATATTTTGCATGTATCCTGATAGAGGATGCCGCAAAAAGCGACGATCTTTTTGAGACGCTGATCAGCAGGGAAAAGGACGGCGGGAAGAAGGCCGACCGGTATTCTCTTTACATAACGGAGAATAAATATCTGTTTTTGCTGGCGTCGGATATGCCCGGGACGGAGTTTGAAAAGTACCTCTCCTGCCTTTCAGGAGAAGACTCAAGGCTGGTAAAAAGGAGCGGGGTGATCGAGGGAGTAGAGAATGTGCGGAAAGCGTATGCCAGCGTATGCTGGCCCGAACAGGGAAAAGAGGAGGCGGAATCACACGGCGATATCCCTGTGATTGAATTTCAGCTTCTTCAGGAAGCGGTGGAAACGGATAACACGGATAAGATCGGATTTGCGCTGCAGATGATAAAGAACGATATCAGCGTATATACCCAGGATACCAGGAAAGTCGTTTTGCAAAAGGCGTATGACGTACTCTGCCAGAGACAGGTGCGGGGCGATCCGGTATTGGAGGGTATTTGCGAGGCGGCGGATGAAGAGGAATGCCGCCGGATTTTGGACGTATGGATCGCCCGGTTTGCGGACGGGAACGGAGAGATCGTCTCAAAGAGGAAAGCGCTTCCCCGGAATCTTCATGCGATTATGCATTATATTGAGGAAAATTATACCAGTCCGGGATTTTCCATTAAATGCATGGCGGCAGAATTTGGAACCTCTCCTTCGAATCTGAGCCATCAGTTCAAGAAGCTCACGGGAAAGACACTGTCAAAATTCATTGATGAATTGCGCATAGCAAAGGCTGAGGAGATGCTGGCCGGCGGGGAAAAAATCGGAGTGATTGCCAAGGAGCTGGGCTACAGCACGACTCCGGTGTTCACTGAGACCTACAAACGGATCAGGGGCGTTACGCCAAGCTCCTTTCGCAGCCAATATCAGAAAATAGGCAATACCGAATCATAAAGCCAAAGGGCGAAGGCTCTTTTCCCGTGATGGGAAAAGGGTCTTTTTGTATGCCCTCAGTTACATCGGATTTTTGAAGGGATGATTTTGGAATCAAAATGGCGGAAATTCTTTCAAGAATCCGATGTAATTTTCAAATACTCTTTGTTGTATAAAAATTGTACAAATATTATAATTCTGTTTATCGAGAAGCATGTACATGTTGACGAATAGGAACGCCGGCATATATTCCTATTTCGACAAAAATTAATGATTGGTAACAAAAAGAAGGGAGAATCATATGAAAAACAGAAAAAGGATTCTGGCTTTGCTTTTATCCTGCGCAATGATTACGTTATCGTTTATCGGATGCGGCAATAAAAAAGGAGACGCATCGGAGAGTTCAAATGGAGAAAACACAGGCAGTGAAAGCTCGTCTGAGGCGGTAGATGCTTCGGGCGGCAGCGGGGAAAAGGTAAAGCTGACGGCGCTTTTTGTGAAACATAGTCTTACGAAGGATTTGAATGAAATGCAGTGGCTTGCGGACCTGGAAGAGGAATGCAATGTGGAAGTGGAGTGGCAGCAGATTTCCGCAGACTGGGATCAGAAGAAGAGCGCCATGTTTGCAAGCGGTGAAATTCCGGACCTGTTGTTTGGCGCTACCGCAGATTCCGACTATGTACAATATAATGGTTTATTTGAAGATCTGAAGCCTTTGATTGACGAGTATGCGCCCAATGTGAAGGACATGTTCAACGAGGTTCCGGCCACAGAGGTGATGGCAACCACTCTGGAGGGCAAGATATTTGGAATTCCCTCTTATAAGGGAGTATGGCCCATGACCGTAGGCACCACTTTTATCAACAAGGAATGGCTGGATGCGGTGAATATGGATGTTCCAACCACGTGGGATGAGCTGGAAGCGGTTCTCAGGGCTTTTAGGGAGCAGGATGCCAACGGCAACGGAGATCCGAATGACGAGATCCCCATGGACTTTAACGGCGGATTTGAGGGCGGTTTCAGCGCCATGCATCTGCTGAGCGGTACCGGAATGCAGATTTCGGCCGATCAGGACGGATATTTTCTGCAGGATGGAAAGGTACAGAATTATTATATCGATGAGCGGTTTAAGAGAGTCATGAAATTCGTGCAGAGGCTCTGGAGCCAGGGGCTCATCAATGAGGAGGCCGTGACACAGGATTATTCCAAGTATCAGTCGCTTGCCAGAGGAGAAGGCTCCACGGGAAAGGTGGGCTTTACCTGGGGCTGGGAGAGCGGAGACCGTTTTGGAAATGAGCTGCAGGGACAGTATATTTCCGTTCCGCCTATAAAGGAAACTGCAGATACCGATGCCTGCTACGCTTATGATTTCTACGGGCAGAATTATGTGGCCAACCGTGTTGCCATGAGTGCGAAATGTCAGAATAAGGAAGCGGCCATGCGGTTTGTGAACGGTTTTTATGACAAGGAAGTCAGCATGCAGGTGCTCTTCGGCGGTATGAATGACGTGGATCAATGCATCAAGGACAATGGAGACGGAACCTATGAGGTGCTTCCGCCTGCAGACCCCGACCTGGATCCCGGTACCTGGAAGTGGACGAGTTCTTTTGCGGACAACGGAGCGTTCTACATCCGTGACGGACTGGCATTGGCGCTCGGCACGGATATGCAGAGAGTAACGGAAGAAAAGTCAGCCTATGACAGCTGCCTGACTGCCGTAGATCCGGAAAAGGACGTATTCCCCAAACTTTTCATGAAGCATTCCCAGGAGGATACCAATGCGCTTGCCATGAACCAGGCCAATATCGATAACATCGTGGATCAGACCTGGGCGGCATGGATGACCGATTCCTCCCGCGATATTGATGCGGAATGGGATGCTTACGTGGAATCCGTAAAGAGCGCCGGCCTTACGCAGAATCTTGAGATTTACCAGAAGGCTTATGACGTGTATCAGAATTCAGTGAACTAACTGACATGTAAGGGGAAATGGGATACCGGAAAAGTATCCCATTTTTCTTAAATAAAAGGCCGATTTTTAAAGCGTGTCGGCGTTTGTTTAGAAAGGAGCTTTCATGAAACAGAAAAAAAAGATTTCTCCGGGAAAAGCCATTCGCAGGGACTGGCAGCTGTGGATCATGATTTTTCCCGCTGTCCTGTACATTGCAATTTTCTGTTACGGGCCTATGTATGGTTTACAGCTTGCGTTTCGGGATTATGATTTCAGCAAGGGAATCACGGGCGGCAATTGGGCCGGGTTCAAATACTTTATGCAGTACTTTCAGAGCCCCATGTTCCTGCCCACCATAAAAAATACGTTTGTCATTGCGTTTTTCTCTCTGATCTGCGGTTTTCCTGTACCTATTATTCTGGCAATTGCCATCAATTCAATCAAAGGACAGAAGTGGAAGAGAAGCGTTCAGACTGCGGTGTACCTTCCCTACTTTATCTCTACCGTGGTGATGGTGGCCATTTTGCAGATCCTCCTCTCACCCAGCACGGGAATTCTGAGCCATGCGCTGAGAGCCGTCGGCATTGTGGGAGAAAAGGCGAACCTTCTGGGAGACCCGTCCGCCTTTGTGCCGGTGTACGTGATCTCCGGAATCTGGCAGAGCGCCGGATGGAACAGTATCATATTCATAGCGGCACTGGCAGCTGTGGACGGACAGCTTTATGATGCGTCAAAGGTTGACGGTGCAAACCGCTGGCAGCAGGTCTGGCATGTGGAGCTTCCCGCAATCCTTCCCACAATTATTATTTTACTGATTATGAATATGGGAGGAATCCTGAGCGTGGGATTTGAAAAAACCTTTTTGATGCAGAACGCCTTAAACAAATCCGTGTCGGAGGTTATCTCCACTTATGTCTATAATGTGGGTCTTAAATCCAGCCAGTTCAGCTTTGGCTCTGCGGTGGGACTGTTTAACACGATTGTTAATTTCATATTTCTCGTGATAGCGAACCAGGTGTCCAAGCGATCTGCCGATATCAGTCTGATGTAAGGGGGAAAAGGATATGTTTAATAGAAAAAAGTTTTTGCGGAACTGGCCGGATCTGTCATTCCGTATTGTGGTCACGGTTATCACGGTATCGGCGTTTCTTTTTGTGCTGTATCCCATCTATTTTGTGGTGATAGCATCCTTCAGCGATTCCACGCTGGTAAACCAGGGACAGGTGATTCTCTATCCCAAGGGTGTCAGCCTGTATGGCTACAGCCAGATTTTTAAGAAGCCTGAGATCTGGGTAGGATATAAAAATACTATCATTTATTCCTTTTTCGGCACGATTTTTAATCTTACGGTTACCCTTCCGGCTGCGTATGTGCTTTCCAGAAAGGATTTTGCGGCCAGGGGTATTGTCATGAAGCTTTTCGTGATTACCATGTACTTCAACGGCGGTATGATACCGACCTATATGCTGATCAAGGATGTGGGGCTTCTGGATTCCCCTCTGGTCATGATTATTTTTGGGGCGGTGAATGTCTATAATCTGATCATTACGAGAACCTTCTTTGAGACTTCCATTCCGGATGAGCTCTATGAGGCGGCGGCTCTCGACGGCTGTTCCCACTTCCGGTATTTCAGCACGGTGGTTCTGCCTCTCTCCAAGGCGGTGATCGCGGTAATCATGCTGTATTATCTGGTGGGCCACTGGAACGATTTCTTCAGTGCGCTGCTTTATCTGAACAGTGACAAATATCAGCCGCTGCAGATCGTGTTGCGCAATATCCTGCTGCTGAACCAGGCGATGGCGGGCACTACGGGGGCAAGCGCAGGAGCGGGCGCAGGTGCCTATGCCCAGCAGTTCGCTGACCAGATCAAGTTCGGCGTTATCATTGTTTCGACCGTCCCGGTGCTGTGCGTGTATCCTTTCATCCAGAAATACTTTGAGAAGGGCGTTATGATCGGGGCAGTGAAGGGTTAAGAGGGGAGAATTTTTATGATAAATATAGAAAATAACAGGCTGGTCTGGAAAACCAGCGGGGAGACGGTAGTTATAGAGCCCTGGGGCGAAAACGCCCTGCGTATACGGAGTGTTATGATGGGCGATATCCTGGAAACGGATTATGCCCTTCTGCCTCAAAGAAATCCGGACTGTGTGATAAAGGCGGGAAAGGATCAGGCAAGCATTACCAACGGAAAACTCACGGCGCAGATCGTCCTGGCCGCCAGCGGCTGGCGTAAGGATCATGGCCGTATCACGTTTTACAGACAGGATGGGAGAGTATTATTTGGCGATATTGACCATGAGGATTCTCCCAGTCCGCACCCGAGAAGGTTTCTGTCAAGGGGCGGAGGGGCTCAGAGCCTGACCTGCAGTTTTAAGGCCTATGAAGGTGAAAGGTTTTACGGTATGGGACAGTATCAGATGGAAAGGCTGGATCTGAAAGGAAGTATTCTGGAGCTGGCTCAGCAGAATACCCAGGCATCTGTTCCCTTTGTGATCTCTTCCCGGGGATACGGCTTTTTCTGGCACAATCCGGCTATCGGACAGGTGACCTTTGGGGAAAATAAGACGGTGTGGAAGGCGGAAAGCGCAAGGCAGTGCGATTACTGGGTGGTGGCCGGGGATACTCCCGCCGAGATCCAGCAGGCCTACGTGAGGGCGACCGGGCTGCCGCCCATGATGCCGGAATACGGACTGGGTTTCTGGCAGTCCAAGGCTCGCTACTGGAATCAGGAGCAGGTTCTGGAGGTGGCAAGGGGATATAAAGAGAGGAGCATTCCTCTGGATGTGCTGGTTATAGACTTTTTCCACTGGCCCAGGATGGGGGATTTCCGGTTCGATGCGGAATTTTTCCCGGATCCGGAGAAGATGGTGCAGGAGCTGCGTTCCATGGGGATTGAGCCTATGGTGTCCGTGTGGACACCGGTAGATTATCGGAGCGAGAATTTTGAGGAGATGATGGATCAGAATCTTCTGGTGCACGTGGAGCAGGGTGTAGATATCACGATGCGCTTTTTTGACGGGGAAACACTGTACGTGGATATGACCAACCCGGAGGCGCGCAGCTATGTATGGGATAAACTGAGAAAGAATTATCTGGAAAAAGGAATACACCTTTTCTGGCTGGATGAGGCGGAGCCGGGGTATACCAAGTATGACTATGGAAATTACAGGCATTATCTGGGGCCTTCCCTGGAGGTCGGAAATATCTATCCGCAGATGTATACAAGGCTTTTTTATGAGGGACTCATGAATGCGGGGCATTCGGATATAGTGAATCTCGTGCGCTGCGCCTGGGCCGGTTCTCAGAGGTATGGGGCTCTCGTCTGGTCGGGAGACGTGGCCAGTACCTGGACAGCCTTCCGCAGGCAGATCTGTGCGGGCATTAATATGGGGATGGCGGGAATTGCCTGGTGGACCACGGATATTGGCGGATTTCACAGTGGAGATGTCCGTGACCCCAAATTCAGAGAGCTGCTGGTCCGTTGGTTTGAGTGGGGAACGTTCTGTCCTGTCATGCGTCTGCATGGGGCCAGAAATCCGCATATCGACCATGTGAACAGCCGGGGCGAGGCGATCCTGAACGAGGGTGCGCCCAATGAGGTTTGGAGCTATGGGCCTGAATTGGAAGATATTTTTGTGCGCTATATTCGTCTGCGCGAAAAAATGCGGCCTTATGTCAGAGAGCTGATGCGGCAAGCCCATGAAGAGGGAACCCCTGTGATCCGGCCCATGTTTTATGAGTTCCCGGATGAGAGCGTATGCTGGGAGCTGAAAGATCAGTATATGTTTGGAGGAGATGTCCTGGCGGCGCCCATTGTTTATGAGGATACGTATGAGCGTCAGGTGTACCTTCCCAAGGGGGCATCGTGGACGCTGCTCTATGACGGGACCGTGTACCAGGGGGGAAGAACTGTGACGGTACCGGCGCAGATCGACCAGATTCCCGTCTTTCTGCGGGATGGGAGATGCTCTGAGTGGATCGGCTGAGTTTCACCTGCGGCAGGGCACTGCCAGGCGGCGCATGAACGGGAAATAAAAGTAAGGCGCAATCTATAAGTATCCATATTGAAAACAGGACCATAAAATTGTAAAATTAAGAAAAGAAATCAGATAACTGACAAGAAAGGAGTCCTATGAACTATTTAACAGCAGAACAAAACGCAATCGTGTTTGAAAACGCAGGCGAACAGCTTCGGGTGGAGCCCTGGGGAGAAAATTCCCTGCGGGTTCGGGCCGCCATGATGCGGGAGATTCAGGATACGGATTATGCATTGCTTGCGCCTGTGCAGACGCAGGCGCAGATCCGGATTGAGGATGAATTTAAGGGCAGCATCACGAACGGCAAGATCACGGCCCGCCTGGAGGTTTGCCCATGGAAAAAGCGCTGCCAGATCCGCTTTTACAATCAGAAGGGAGAGCTGCTTCTCGCAGAGGAGGGGCACGGAGGAGCCCTCAACAACCATTCCCGGCATTTTAAGGCAAGGCTCGGGGGTGACTATGAGCTGACCGTGACTTTCCACGGGGATCCGGAGGAAAAATTGTTCGGAATGGGACAGTATCAGCAGGAGCTGCTTGACGTGAAGAACTGCGTGCTTGAGCTTGCGCACCGCAATTCCCAGGCATCCGTTCCCTTTGTGCTCTCCGACAAGGGTTACGGCTTTTTGTGGCATAATCCCGCAGTGGGCAAGGCGGTGTTTGGAAAGAATCTCACCCAGTGGTATGCGGAGAGTACGGACCAGATGGATTACTGGATTACGGCAGGGGACACGCCGGACGAGATCGAGAGAGCCTACGGAAAGGCCACGGGCACGGTTCCCATGATGCCGGAGTATGGCTTAGGTTTCTGGCAGTGCAAGCTTCGCTACTGGAACCAGGAGCAGCTCCTTACGGTGGCGAGGGAATACCACAGGAGAGGAATTCCGGTGAATGTGATCGTGGTGGACTTTTATCACTGGCCAAAATGCGGCGATTTCCGGTTTGACCCGGCGGATTTCCCGGATCCGAAAGCCATGGTGGACGAGCTCAAGGAATACGGGATGGAGCTCATGGTTTCCATCTGGCCGCAGATCAATCTGACCAGTGAGAATTATGAGGAGATGCGCCAAAAAGGTCTCCTGATCAAGAACGAGCGGGGCGTGGAGATCGCCATGCGGTTTGAGGGGGAGAACACCTTCTATGACGCCACCAATCCGAAAGCCAGGGATTACGTGTGGAAACTCTGCAAGAAAAACTACTACGATTATGGAATCAAGGTATTCTGGCTGGATGAGGCGGAGCCGGAGTTCTCCACCTATGACTACGACAATTACCGGTATTTCATGGGGCCGGTGACCAAAGTGGGAAATATCTATCCTCAGCTTTATGCGAAGACCTTTTACGACGGCCAGATCGCAGCCGGGATGGAAACGGCGGTGAACCTTCTTCGCTGCGCCTGGGCGGGAAGCCAGAGGTACGGGGCTCTTGTGTGGTCGGGCGATATCCACAGCGACTGGGAGACCTTCCGCAGACAGCTCTGCGCAGGCCTTAACATGGGAATAGCCGGCATTCCCTGGTGGACTACGGATATCGGAGGCTTTTCCGGGGGAAATCCGAAGGATCCCGCTTTCCAGCAGCTGCTGGTGAGGTGGTTCCAGTGGGGCGCTTTCTGCCCGGTAATGCGACTGCACGGCGACCGTGTTCCGCAGACACCGCTTAAGCACGCGGACGGTTCGCCCACCATGCCGACCGGAGCGGACAACGAGATCTGGAGCTTTGGGGATGACCATACGCCGATTCTGGAAAAGTATATCCGTTTCAGGGAGACTATGAGGCCCTATATCAGGGAGCTGATGAAGGAGGCTCACGAGGAAGGCCGCCCGGTGATCCGGCCTATGTTCTACGAATTTCCGCAGGAAAAGAAGTGCTGGGAGCTTCAGGACCAGTATATGTTCGGCGGCGATGTGCTGGTGGCGCCCATTGTCTATGAGGACACGTATGAGCGAGAGGTTTATCTGCCCCAGGGCGCACAGTGGACCCTGATCAGCGACGGGACGAAATATGAAGGAGGAAGGACCGTGAAGGTGTCGGCTGATATCAGCCAGATCCCGGTATTTTTACGGGATGGAAGACATGAGGAGTGGGTTGGGTGTATCTGAACCTAAATTACGAACAATAGAATTCACGTATGCCGGAATTGTGTTGTTGTAAATGAGATGTGCTATTTAGAGAATTTTTCTCTAAATAGCACATCTTTTATTGACTGGTGAGTAGAAACCGCCTATAATAGGTACGGAGGTATTTTGTTATGCTGGTGAAAATAAACGTAGAGAATTTTAAATCATTTGATAAAGCGGCAGAGCTGACGATGATTTCTTCGAATAAGATCCGCAGTAATGCCAGTCACAAAATAAAAATTAAGAGTACTCAGATTTTGAAATATGGTGTCGTATATGGAGCGAACGCATCTGGAAATCTGATAGAGTTTTTCCGTTTCTTTAAGGAATGTGTCCAGACAGGTATGCCAATGGATGCTGTTCAGATGTTTTGTAAAAACAGGAAAGAAAACAAGTTCAGAGAGAGCCGTTTTGAAGTTCAGCTGGCCGTTGGAAAAAGATTTTATGCTTATGGATTTTCTGCCGTGCTTAGCAGGAGAAAGATTATGGAGGAATGGCTTTATGAGTTATATCAGAATGGTACGGCAAGATGTCTTTTTGAGAGAGAGGGAAAAAAACGCCCGATTCTGGGCGACGCAGTTGTTTTGGATGATGCAGAGAACAATAAGTTTGAGATATATGCGGGTGATTTTGAAGGAAATGAGACAGCTCTTTTCCTGAAGGAAATGAATAAGGGCAAAAAATATGATGCCGACTCGAAGCTTTGGTTTTTCCGGGAGGTATATGACCAGATTGAGAACCATATATTGATTATTTCTCCAAATACACCATTAATAGACCTGGAATATTATTATGATGATGAGTCGCTGCGGTGTATTGATCAGCTTATTACAACCTTTGATACAGGGATCAGACAGGTACGGATAGAGGAAATAAGTCTGGATGAGTTGGCCCATTCTTTACCGGAAACAGTCTTTGACAAAATGATGCAGCATATAAAAAGTAGAATGGAAGGGAGGGATAATCAGCTTTTCCGTCTTACCATGCGTTCAAGTGAGAGCTTTTTTAATGTTGAGGTGCAGGGACATAACGAACCTAAAATAACAACAATCAGGCTTAAACACAACAGATCATTCTATGATCTTGGGTTTGAGGAAGAATCAGATGGTACTCGTCGTTTATTTGATTTAATTGATATGCTGCTAAATTGCAGGGAGGATGTTGTTTATATTGTGGATGAATTAGAAAGAAGCCTTCATCCAAAACTGACAGCACATTTTTTGGAGCTTTTTATGAAAATGCATAAGGATCACCGAATGCAGCTGTTGTTTACCACACATGAATCTTCTATTATGGATCAGTCTATTTTCCGTAGAGATGAAATTTGGTTCATTGAACGGGGGGTGGATAATGAAAGTACGATTTATTCATTGGATCGCTTTAAAGAGAGGTACGATAAAGTTTTGAGTAAGGCTTATCTTGAGGGAAGATATGGAGCTGTTCCGGTTTTTTCTTCCTTTGAGTTTGAACCGAAAGCAGATCGGGAGGAGTAATGACAATGCCGCCTGTCAGGAGCTATATTATCTGTGAGGGTGCTAATACGGAGACATGGTATTTTAGAAAGCTGATTGATATGAGAAGGTATTTGAATATTCATCCGCAGATCGATATACGTCTTCTGGAAATGAAAAGGTAGATATTGCAATTGAGCAGGAAAAGATACTGAATCAGGATATTCATGATTGTAGAGGAAAGATTAGCTGTAATATTGGACAGATTATTGAAAACATAAGGAGCATACTATGAGAGTATTATTTATCGGAAACAGTCACACCTATTACAATGATATGCCGCATCTGTTTGCGCAGATCTGCAAAAGCAGGCAGAGGGAAGTGGAGGTCACCATGCTTTCCCACGGCGGAAAGGGATGGGATTTTCACGTGGAGGAGCCGGAGATCCGGTTTAATATTCTCTATGGAGGGTATGATGCGGTGGTTCTTCAGCACACGGCTCATCCCATGGGCGATCTGACGGTCATGGACCGGTGCGGCAGACAGCTGATTCATTGGGTGAAGGAGGCGGGCGCAAGACCGATCCTGTACATGACCTGGACCACAAAAGCGGATGGTGAGGCGGCTCAGGAAGCCATGAGCGCCGCCTACAGAAGGCTTCATGAGGAGACGGGATGTGAGCTGGCTCCTGTTGGGGAGAGGTGGTGGGAGTATCACAGGGCGCACCCGCAGGAGGAGCTGTATGCCGGGGACGGCCAGCATGCGTCTGAAATTGGATCCCGGCTGGCGGCGGAGGTGATAGCGGAGGTTTTTCTGAACGAAGCATAGAGACTTTATAGGGATTTCGGCCAAAATACGATTCCATCGTATTTTGGCTGGGCATCCTCCTGATGAGGAAGTTTACGGGGAACAGGATTTCTTCTAAGTATCACTACGCTCTCTGGCTGTTTCCTGCCGTCTATTTGCTGCTCTCGCCTTTTCTCTCCTATGAGAGCGGATTTAATACGGAGCGGCTCCTGAAACAGGACTTTACCCCGTCCGCAGAATCAGACAGTCAATCCGCAGAATTTCCCATAGAGGAACCGGCGGTAATCCCGTCCTCTTCTGCGGACGGGAATCTCTCTTTACAGATGGCCTGACTGGAGAGACATAAGGATAATCGGGAGCATTTTCCTGGCGGCTGTGCTGGCTGCTTATAATATACGGTTTGTGGACGCCTGCAGGAAGATGCGGATATTTTATAAAAAGGATCGGGAAACAGGACTGAGGGTCTATCTGCTGGACGGGATTGCTTCGCCGTTTCTGCTGGGAAGAGCTGTTTACCTGGCACCGGGCGTTGTCAGGAGAGACTGCGAGCTTTCCTGTGACGAAAGGGTGATTGCGGTCATTGGAGAAGAAGAGAGGGCGGAGTATGGAAAGACTTTGCTTGCCATGAATAAGATCAGGGAGCTCGGAATCTCTGATCTTGGAATGAACCAGGTCACGGCTAATTAGAGGTAATCAAAAGAGGAAAGAGGATTTAAGGCTTGCCGCTTGCCTGACCACAAATATGATTGCCAACATGGGCAAAGAAGGGAAACATATCAGCATGGACACACTTGCCCGTATTTGTGAAACGCTGGATTGTGGCATTATGGACGTGATTGAGCTGG
>CAJTVN010000046.1 GCA_910579685.1 uncultured Lachnospiraceae bacterium
TGCGGTGCCAAACGCACAGGTGGAATATCTTAAATATATCTATAAGGAGGAGGAAAAATGTCAATCAGCGGTTACAAATTAAAACCCAGAGGAATGACAGGCGGCTGGAAGCCGGTGGGAGATCAGCCGGTACTCGGAGGGCCCCTTGGCACCTGCTTTGACTGTCACGTGATGAGGGAGGACGGAATTTACAAGATCTGGTTTTCCTGGCGGCCCGCCCGGTGCATCGCCTATGCGGAAAGCCCGGACGGAATTCACTGGGACAATCCGAGAGTCGTCCTGACCGCCGTGACCGGTTCCGATTGGGAGGGGCACGAGGTAAACCGCCCTACCATTGTAAAGAAGGACGGCCTTTATCACATGTGGTACACCGGACAGATGTTTGCGAAGGAAACCAATCCCGCAAGAAGCTGTATCGGCTATGCGGTCAGCGAGGATGGGATTCACTGGAAGCGCAGAGAAAAACCCGTGATGGAGCCGCACCTTGCCTGGGAGAAAATAACGGTGATGTGCCCTCACGTACTCTGGGAGGACGAGCTGCAGTGCTACCGTATGTGGTACTCCGCAGGAAGAATGCATGAAGCGGACGCCATTGGAATCGCAGTGAGCAAAGACGGAATCACCTGGGAAAAGGATGCGGACAATCCCATCTTTACTCCCAACCCGGAAAAATACTGGGAGATCGGCAAGGTGGAGGCCTGCTTTGTCTGTCCCAAGCGCAACGGCTGGTACCATATGTTCTATCTCGGCATGGACGGCGATCTGATTGCCTGCGTGGGCCTTGCCAGAAGCAGGGACGGCAAAACAGACTGGCAAAGACACCCGAGCAACCCCATTATCGCAGGCTTTGACGGAAGCTGGGACTGGTCCGGAATCTGTAAGGCAAGCGTCCTCGAGACGGAAAACGGGTATATGCTCTGGTACAACGGATGTAACAGAAGATTTGAAGAAATCGGACTGGCAGTGCATGACGGGTTTGATCTCGGCTTTCCAAAAGAAGGGGAAGAAGGCGTTGACGAGCGGGGAGATGGCACAGGCCTTGGCGGCGTCAACTATTACGTGAGAGACTGTATCGCCAGATATTGAGATCACAAGGGTCAATGCTCTCACAAAGCAATCATTCTTCATGACACCATCAAATCACGCAAAGCAACAGAGGGAGAATAACTATGGTATATGATATAAACGGATACAAACCGATCCCCACCGGAACCACCGGAGGCTGGGAGCGGCTGGCGGATGAGGCGCCCGTCATAGGCGGCGCAATGGGCACTATTTTTGACTGCTATGTCATCCGGGAAGAGGGAATTTTCAAAATGTGGTTTTCCTGGCGGCCCGCACAAGCGATCATGTACACCACCAGCCCGGACGGCCTTACCTGGGAGCTGCCAACCGTAGCGCTGCTTCGGGATCTAAACTCGGACTGGCAGTGCGAGGAGGTAAGCCGCCCCACCCTGGTCAAAAAGGATGGAATCTATCATATGTGGTACACCGGGCATGGATTAGAAAATGGGATACCCACCACATCCATCGGCTATGCCGTAAGCAGCGACGGGATTCACTGGGAGAGACCTTATCCCAATCCCGTAATGAAGGGAGAAATTCCCTGGGAAAAAAGGATGATCTGGTGTCCTCATGTGATTTATGAACCTGAGGAAAAGGTTTATAAAATGTGGTATTCCGGAGGCGCACAGCCAGGCAGCATCGAGTGCCAGGCCATTGGCTACGCCACAAGCAGCGACGGGATCCACTGGCAAAGAGATCTGCGCAATCCCATTTTCGAGGCGAATAACGACTGTCAGTGGGAGATGTACAAGGTGTCCGCAAGCTATGTGTGGAAGCGTGACGGCTGGTACTATATGACTTATCTGGGAAGCGATTCCGATATGAGAGCCCAGAACGGCCTGGCCCGTTCCAGGGACGGAATCACCAACTGGGAAAGGCATCCCAGCAATCCCATTGTTGCGGGAACGGAAGGAAAATGGGACTGCCAGGGCATCTGCAAGCTGACTGTCATTGAGGTTGAGGACGGCTATATGGGCTGGTACAACGGATTCAATAACACCATAGAGGAAATGGGAGTCGTAAAGCATACGGGCTTTGATCTCGGCTTTGATCAGCCGGATGAGCGGGGCGGAAGGAAGTATTATCCGAAAATCAACCGGGTGGATTAAAAGTATTCGTCCTCTTCTTATACTGCAACGGAGACATCCCATAATATTTCTGAAAGCTCTCGCAGTAATAGCTTGCCCCGCAAAAACCATATTCGTATGCAATATCCGTAATACTTTTATCCGAATCCAACAAGGCGGCAAGGCTTTTGCGAAGACGCAGCTTTGTGACATAGGTAATGGGAGTATCCCGGAGATATTTTTTGAAGAGTGCGCAACACCGGCTCTTACAGCAGGCTCCGGCCAGGGCAATATCCGACAGCCGGAGCCTTAGTGCATAATTCTTCTCAATATATGTGATCATATCTCTCAGGGAGGAAAGCTCGGAAGGCTCCTCCCCCGATCCCTGCTTCTCAATATTCAGATTTTGATAGAAGAGCTTCATAATCGAAATAAAATTCTCAATAATCTCAAAATAGGACAGAGCTTCGATCGAATCCGTATTAAAGCAGCGATGCATCTGGTCGAGCCTGCATAGAATTTCTTTCTGCCATCCACTGCCATTTAGATAGAGATAGGGCAGACATGGATTTGCAGTAATATGCTCCACATAATTATGCAGAAACCACTTGTTTGCGCAGAGCAGCTCTGTTGAGAGCAGAATACAGATAAACTCACATTCCTCGTACCTTGCAGAAAATCCAAAGTGCAGCTGCCTGCTGTTTACCATGATCCCGGGATTGTTATAAAATTATATGATATCTTGAAATTATTTCAAGACTAAATATGTTATTGTTAAAGAAAGTCTGTTGAATATTGAGGAGGACATTATGACAAACAGAGAACGCAGAGACGCACAGTTAGCCTATATTTCGGACGATGGCATTTTTGAGGAACAGCTGGTATGCAGGAAGCTGCTGCAGAAATTAAATTTCATGGATCGTTCCGACTTCAAGGGGATCGGCGAGGTGGTGAAGGAGCTTTTTGGAAAATCAGAGGGAGCCTTTGTCAATCCGCCCTTTTACTGCGACTACGGAAAGCATATCGAGGTAGGAAAGAATTTTTTCGCAAACTACAACTGCACGCTCCTGGATGTGGCCAAAATCAAGATAGGGGATAACTGCCAGATGGCCCCCAACGTGGCCATCTATACCGCAGGTCACCCTGTCCACCCCGTCAGCCGCAACTCCGCCTATGAATACGGCAAAGAAGTGACCGTGGGGGACAACGTGTGGTTCGGGGGTAATACCGTGGTCTGCCCCGGAGTCCACATCGGAAATAACGTAGTCATAGGAGCCGGCAGCGTGGTGACAAAGGACATCCCTGACTGGTGTATCGCCGCAGGAAATCCCTGTAAGGTCATCCGGAAAATCACGGATGACGACAAGAGGAAGCTGTTCCGGGACGAAGAGATTGACGACGAGGCATGGGCGGATATCTTGGAACGGATGGAATTCTAAGCCTGCCTGTCCAATCCCCTGATCTCCTGATCAAAACAACTGGCAGCACTGACCAGAAAACCGCATATGCCGGTACAGAGGAACATAACCGCCATACCGCTTCCTTCCCCGCTGCCAACGATCCTGCCAAGCAGCACTGCCATATCGCTTTCGGAATTCATAAACGGCTCGAATACATGGTCCGCCAGAAAGCCTCCCAGAAGAATTCCGGGCGGTAGGGTGCTGTACTGAATCGCATTCCTTACGGCAAACACTCTGCCCTGCATAGCAACCGGAATTCTTCTGTAAAGGATCGTGTTCTGCCCCGCCATGATAAAAGGTATGGGCAGGCTTGCCGAGACGGCGGCCAGCGCCCACCAGAAGGTGTTTCTTCCAACGGCCATGACAAGATCCCCGAACAAAAACGACAATGCGGCGCAAACATAGATCAGGGCCGCCTTATTTCTGCTTTCCTTTCTGAAAGATACTATGATACCTCCCGCAATTCCGCCCATTCCCATACAGGCATTCACAATACCGAGAGAAAGACTGTTATCCCCGCTCCTTGCCAGGATCATGGGAGACAGGATGTTCTCATAGGTCAGCCTGGAAAAGAAATTGATAAGCGCCATGGTAAGCATAATATGAAAAATGCCCTTTTCTTTTTTGAGAAAGCCAAGACCCTCAGCCGCCCCTGCAAACAACGAGCCGTGTTTTCTGTCCTCAAAAGTCTCCGGAATCCGGATCAAAATCAGCAAAACGAAAAAAGCAATCGCAAAGCTTGTCAGATCCACCAGCAAAATAAGCGGAAGACCCCCAGCTGTAAAAAGAGCCGATGCCAGCATGGGGCTGAATACCACTGTCAGATTACCGGAAAAGGAATTCATTCCGCTGACATTGGATATTTTATCCTCCGGCACAAGCCTTCCCGTGGCAACCGCCGACGCGGGCTGTTGAAATGCGTTTGTAATTCCGATCACCGCATTCACCACATAAATATTCCAGATCGCCAATCGGCCGCTGATCAGAAGAAACAGGACCGTCAGAGAGCCTGCTGCCGCTATACTGTCAGAGACCAGCATGATCGTCTTCTTTTTGTGACGGTCAATCAAACCGCCCACAAACATGCTCAGCAGCAGATACGGCACATAATTACAAAAGGACATCAGAGACACGGACAGGGCGGAATGGCTCTGCCGATAGGCCCATAAAATCAGGGCAAAGCCGGTCATGGAGCTTCCAAGCCCCGATATGCTCTGGCTCAGCCATAAAATAATATACTTTTTAAAATTTTTCCTGTTTTCCATTGAATTTTCTCCTATCTATCTTATTTTCCAGTGCCCGATAAATAAGTACAAAATCCAATGCGGGACGACCATTTATTACCTCTGTACAAAATTCGTCCTCTCATCAGACTTTGTACAGAGTTTGCAGCTTAAGTCAATTATCAAATGACAGAGCATCTCATTCACCTCCCACTTTCCGTTTAAATTAACGTCACCATAAATTGATCGTCTTGTCCTTGGCAGTTCTCTTTATACCTTGTCTTACATCAGCGGAGCAATCGCCTTCATCAGAAGTCCGGTGAGCTTCACCGGCCATTTTTCCCTCCGAACCGTGTCCATTGTCACCTGCCTGCATTTTGCGAGCGTATCCTGGAAATCCTCCTCGATGTTCGCAATGCAGTCCGTACCATACATATAGGTGGCACACTCAAAATGATGATACAGGCTGCGGTAATCCAGGTTGATGGTTCCCACCACCGCCTCCCTCGAATCGCTGACAAACACCTTGGCATGTACAAAGCCTGGCGTGTACTCATAGATTTTCACGCCGGATTCCAGCAGAGACGCATAATGGGTCTTTGCCAGGGCGTACGGTATCTTCTTGTCGGGAATTCCCGGCAGGATCACCGCCACCTCCACGCCTCTCTCCGCTGCGAATTTCAGCGCCGTCTCCATCTCCCCGTCCAGAATCAGATAGGGAGTCATAATATGGACGTATCGAAGGGAACGGTTGAGGATATCCATGTAAACTCGCTCGCCCAGCTTGTCATTGTCAAGGGGGCAGTCCCCGTAAGGGATCACATAGCCTTTTGCCTCTTCCACGGGAAAAGCCGGATAGGAGAGAACCACAGCCGGGTTAATCTCTTTCTCGTCAATCCCCCACATCTGAAGGAACATCAGGGTAAAGCTCCTTACCGCCTCGCCCTTGAGCATGACGGCCGTATCCTTCCAGTGACCGAATCTTGTTATCTCATTGATGTATTCATCCGCAAGATTTACCCCTCCGTTAAAGGCCGTATGTCCGTCGATCACCAGAATTTTCCTGTGATCCCGGTAGTTGTAGTGCGTGGAGATAAAAGGGGACAGCGGGGCGAACATTTTGCATTTGATTCCAAGCGCCCCGAGACGCCGGGGATAATCGTGGGGCAGAAGGGCAAACTCACAGGCTCCGTCATACATCACTCGCACATCAACGCCTGCCGCCGCCTTATCCGCAAGGATTTCCAGCACCCTTCCCCACATGAGACCCTCGTCCACTATAAAGTACTCCATAAAAATAAAGTGTTCCGCCGCCTCGAGCTGCCGAAGCATTTCCTCAAACTTATCTTCCCCAAGCGGAAAATAAGTCACCAGTGTTTTGTCGTACACCGGATGGCATCCGCTTCTCTGCATATAGTGGGCCAGTCTCGCAGCTCCTTCGTTTTCCCCGGAAAACCTTTCATATACCTCGGGAGACTGGGCAATACATCCCTTTGTTTCCTTTATGATCTCATCCACGCGTACCTTGAGCGCCCTGTGCCCGATATCGCTCTGCGTGTAGATAAACAGAAGCACGCCGAACACGGGCAGGAGCATGATCACGATCAGCCACGTTATTTTTGCCGTTGGGTTAATCCCGCTGTTCAGAAGATAAATCACCATCCCCACGGAGAGCAGTACGGAACCACCGAATATATGGGGCAAAAATTCCTCAAACCGGATAAAAATACCAAACAGGATCAGAACCTGCACGACAAACAACAGTAAAATCAGCCCAAACCGGCTGAATATGGCATGGATCACGCCCTTTTGTCCCTTTTTTAAAAGGCGCAGGCCTTTATCCTTATAATTTTTCTGTAACATTTTTCTTCCTCAGAAACCTTTCTCCAATTGTAAACTAATAAACCTATTGTAGTCGTTTCCTCAGAATAAGTAAAGAATTCGTTTCAATCTCTGACCAGAGAATTAATTCTCTCCGCAAGCCCGTCATAATTTCCTTTCACAATCAAAAATCTGGCAGTTCCTTTCTCCTCCGGGTGAAATACGGTCTCTCCATCCTCTGAAACCGTAATTCTCCCTTCATCAGAGAGATCAAAGTACGCACTGCAGTCCTCCAGCGCCGCCAGGCAGGTGACAGGATCCCAGCTCTCTCTTGTAAATCCATTCCCGCATTCGCATTTTTCATAATCCGCAAAGGTTTTCATGGCATACCATACCGGATTCTCCCCGGCTCTCATTTCTGTCTTTACATAGTTACCGGCTTCAAAGGGGCATAATACCATGGGACATGTGCACTTTTCCATCACATATCGGGCGGATTCAATATCCTGAAGAATATTCCATTCTCTGATTATCTCTTTCTCTTCCGCAATACCTTGCGGAGCATAATTTTCTTTAAAGCTTCCTCCCATGATATACAGGCAGTCCGCCTTTTTGCGCAAAAGCTCCGCCCCGTTGAGATCCGAATAGATGTCCCCTTCAGACTTAATCAATCTCGCTATATTTGTCAGAGGACCGATTGCGATCAAAGTCAGCTTTTCTTTGGCCTGGGCCAGTTTGCGCCGCAGCATTTCCACCGCATCCTGAGCATCTCCACTACAGCCGTAATGTTCCTTCAAAGCCTTCGCATACACATTCTCCTTATCGCAGAAAATCCCGGGCTCTCTCATGGATCCGATTTCCTTATCTTTCCCATAATACTGCGCAATTGCCCTGACAGCCTCCACCGCCCCTTCTCTGGTCGTGCTTGTGGTGATCCCCTCCACAAAACATTTTCCTTCCTCTTCCAGCTGCAGCAGCATACCAATAGCCGCCGCATCATCACAGTCGATTCCAATGTCCGTGTCTAAAATAATTCTTTTCATACCCTTCCTCCTGTGATTTTGAAAAAGAGCCTTAACGCCACCCGGCATCTCGGCTCTTTTCTTAACCTTCAAATCATTGAACCTGTATTCTATTTCACCCTTAAACTGATCACGCTGCAGGCGGGAATTGTGAAGACGATCTTTCCGTCCTGCGCCTTAAACTCGGTGAACCGGCACTCCTTCACGCACTCCGGATCCTCAAAGGTATTGTGCGCATTCATCGCACCGGTAAGGATGGAAGCCTCCACGCTGGAAGGATTCAGCTCTTGGAAGCTGATCTCCATAGGCATATCCTCGGAAACGGAAAGGTTGCTCAGAGTTACATTCACATAGCCGTCTGCGTCTGTTGAAACCGACTCGCTCACGTGAGGAACCTGGCATTCTCCCTCGCCCACAAGTTTGTTTCCTTCAATAAAGCTGTCAACAAGCTCCGCATCCTGATGATGCTTATACATACGGAACACATGATAGGTGGGTGTCAAAATCATCTTCGGCCCCTCTGTCAGGATCACGGACTGCAGCACGTTCACCATCTGGGCGATACATGCCATCTTAACCCTGTCACAGTGCCTGTTAAAGATATTCAGGGTAAGTCCTGCCACCAGAGCGTCTCTCATGGTGTTCTGCTGATACAAAAATCCGGGATTGGTGCCAGGTTCAACGTCAAACCAGCAGCCCCACTCGTCCACCATCATACCGATCTTCTTATCGGGATCATACTGATCCATGATCGCTCCGTGGCGTGTGATCAGCTCATCCATATAATTTGCTCTCTCCAGAGTCTTGTACCAGGTTTCGGTGTCAAACTCCGTAGCGCTTCCCTTCTTATCCCATCCGCCCGGATGTACATAATAGTGAAGGGACAGGCCGTCCATATTTCCATGAGACGCCGGATTGGAAGGCTGTGCATAACAGGTCTTCAAAACGCCGTCTGTCCAGAAATAATCAGCCACATTTGCGCCGCAGCAGATTTTCTGAACCTTGTTTTCCTTGCTGTACTGTCTCACATAAGTCTGGAAACGCCTGTAGAGATTTCCGTAGTACTCCGGCGTCATGTTTCCGCCGCAGCCCCAGTTCTCGTTTCCAACCCCAAAATAGTCAATCTTCCAGGGCTTCTCGTGTCCGTTTTCCTTGCGCAGGTCAGCCATAGGGGAAACTCCCTCAAAGGTGATATACTCCACCCACTCGCTCATCTCCTGCACGGTGCCGCTTCCCACGTTTCCGTTCACATAGGTCTTGCATCCCAGCTGCTCGCACAGCTCAAAAAATTCATGCGTACCGAAGCTGTTGTCCTCCACAACACCGCCCCAGTGGGTATTGATCATCTTTTTGCGGCTCTCTTTCGGACCGATTCCGTCTTTCCAGTGATACTCGTCCGCAAAGCATCCGCCCGGCCAGCGCAGCACGGGGATCTTCATTTCCTTCAGGGCATCCACAACATCCTTGCGCATTCCGTTTACATTGGGAATGTCAGAGTTTTCTCCAACATACAGTCCCTCATAGATGCATCGTCCCAGATGCTCTGAAAAATGGCCGTAGATTTCGGCGTTGATGTGACCCTTTTTGTTCTTCTCGTTGATGATTAGTTTCGCCATTTAGAATTCTCCTTAAGATTTATTATTAATAAATATTAATCATATCTGAATACAGGTACGCCCTTCTCATCCCATCTCACCTTCATGAGCATGGCATGACGGTTTGGATTGTAGAGCGGATCGCCTGTGATTTCCTTTTCCGTTCTGGCATGATAAACCAGAATATCGTTTCCTTCCTCATCCTGAGTAAACGAATTGTGCCCCGGACCATAAATTCCTCTTGCTTCGTCGGAGCAAAGCACGGGATGTCTTTCCTTTTTCCAGGAAAGAGGGTCCAGCAGATCTGAATTCTCGTCAGCTGTCAGCATTCCCATGCAGTAGGCGATTCCGGTCTCGGAGGCGGAGTAAGTGAGGAATATCCTTCCGTTTCTCTTGATCACCGAAGGGCCCTCATTGACCCAGAAGCCCACTCTCTCCCAGTCATAGTCCGGCGTGGTAAGCAATACCTGCACGGTCCTCAGCTTGTTCGGGGTTTCCAGCTCCCCGATATAAAGATTGGAAATCTGCTTTCCGACTCCCACCTTCTCAGCCCATACATAATAATGCTTCCCGCCGTTCTCAAACACGGTGGCGTCCAGAGAGAAAGCCTCAAAAGAAAACTCGTCCTCATCCGCCCGTCCCATCTTTCCGAGCTCGGCCCATTCGCCCGTCATGGGATCCGGATCCTTGCAGGTGAGCACGTAAGGCCTGATGGCCCATATGTCGTCCTTATCTCCCGCCGCAAAATAGATATACCAGGCTCCGTCAAGGAAGTGAAGCTCCGGAGCCCACACATGACAGCTCATGATTCCGGAATCGTGTTTGTGCCACACTTCCTTTTCCGGTGCGTCTGCAAGGCCTGCGAGCGTGTGGGAGCAGCGAAGCACAATCCCGTCATAGGCGGGAACGGAGGCCGTAAAATAGTACAGGCCATCCGGAGCTTTGTACACATAGGGGTCAGCCCTCTGCAGGATCCAGGGCTTGTTATACTGCAATGTTTCATTCAAAGCGCTCATTGCCGTGACCTCCCGTATTTAATTCTGTCCGTAGTAGGCATTCGCCCCGTGCTTACGGAAATAATGCTTGTCCTGAAGCTCCGTGGGAGCCGGGAGCACCTTGGGATTGATGGTCTCCGTGCGGTACGCCATCTTGGCAACCTCCTCGAGAACCACCGCATTGTGAACCGCCTCCATGGCGTCCTTGCCCCAGGCAAAAGGGCCGTGATTCTTGCACAGCACCGCAGGCACTGCCATGGGATCTTTTCCCATACGGTTAAACTCGTTGACGATCAGATGGCCCGTATTCTCCTCATAGGCTTCCTCAATCTCTTCTTTGCTCAGACACCGCAGGCAGGGAACTTCCCCGTAAATATAATCTGCATGAGTGGTTCCATAGCAGGGGATTCCCCTTCCCGCCTGGGCCCAGCTCGTGGCGTAGGAAGAATGGGTATGTACGATGCCGCCGATCTCCGGAAACGCCTTGTAAAGCTCCAGATGTGTGGGCGTGTCAGAGGAGGGCTTAAACCTTCCCTCGATCTTATTCCCTTGCAGATCCATGACCACCATATCCTCCGGCGTCAGCTTGTCGTAATCCACGCCGCTTGGCTTGATCACGAACAATCCGCTTTCCTTATCGATCCCGCTTACATTTCCCCAGGTAAAGGTCACAAGACCATACCTGGGAAGCTCCATATTCGCTTTATAAACGATTTTTTTCAGTTCCTCTAACATGTAAACACCGCCCCTTTCCAAAAATTATATATTATGATGTTGTGATGCCTGCGGATTGTTCCGCACTTCGTGCTTTCACAGCCGCATGTTCAACGGCAAGACCTGCCATATAGCGCTCCATAAACTTATTAAAGCCTTCCACATCCTCAGAAATCGGATCCATGCTGCTTCCGGTCTGCCCGTTAAAGATCTTCTGCTCCAGATATTCGCCCAGAGCCTCTCCATCCTTCTTATCCTTCATATATGCCGCGAGAAGGGCGATTCCCCATGCGCCTCCTTCGCCAGCAGTCTCCATGACGGAAACAGAGGTGTTCATAGCCGCTGCCGCAACTCTCTGTCCCACGCCCTTTGTCTTGAACAAACCGCCGTGGCCGAACATCTTATCCACCTTCACGTCCTCCTCCTTGAACAGGAGATCCAGCCCTGCCTTTAAGGCTGCCAGGGAAGAATAGAGATGTGTTCTCATAAAGTTAGCCAGATTAAATTTATCGTCAGCCTTTCTCACAAACAGAGGAGCGCCCGCATCAAACCCCGTCACAGGCTCGCCTGAGAAATAATTGTAGGAGATCAGGCCGCCGCAGTCCGCATCCCCTTCCAGAGCCTTATTGTAGAGAACGGAAAACAGTCTGTTCTTATCAATTTCCGTTCCGATGCTCTTTGCAAACTCATCAAAAAGATTCACCCATGCGTTGAGATCCGAGGTACAGTTATTGCAGTGAACCATACCAACCAATGCGCCGTCCGGCGTGGTGACAAGGTCGATCTCAGGATAAACCTTGGAAAGCTCCTTTTCCAGAACGATCATGGCGAACACGCTGGTTCCCGCAGAGACATTTCCCGTCCTGACTGCCACGCTGTTGGTTGCAGCCATTCCGGTTCCCGCATCACCC
Organism: uncultured Lachnospiraceae bacterium; assembly: GCA_910579685.1. GTDB lineage: Bacteria > Bacillota > Clostridia > Lachnospirales > Lachnospiraceae > Suilimivivens. The sequence goes on from CAJTVN010000046.1 coordinate 11,874, forward strand.
TCGGGAGGACACAGGGGAATTCCGGCTTCCAGCTTTCCGCTGGTATCAAGAAGAGCCGCTCCCTCTTTCGTGAGAACACCGGCAGCCTCGCCAGCCGTCAGAACCTTTGGCATAATCTCCCGAAGCTTCCAGGAAAAGCCCTCGCCGCTTACCAGCTGATCGAATTTGTCAACCATGGTCTGATCCAGATCGCAGGTCTTGATATCAATGGGGAACATTCCGGAAGCGTCTCCCACTCCGAGAACCTTCTCCCCTGTCAGCTTATAGTGGACATATCCTGCCAGAGTGGTGATGAAGGCAACGTCCTTCACATGCTCTTCCTTGTTCAGGATCGCCTGATACAGGTGCGCAATGCTCCATCTCTGAGGAATATTGTAGTTGAATTCCGCCGTCAGTCTGGATGCGGCTTCCTCCGTGATGGTATTTCTCCATGTCCGGAAGGGAACGAGGAGATTATCATCCTTATCAAAGGCAAGATAGCCATGCATCATGGCGGAAAATCCGATGGAACCGATCTTTGTGATCTCCGCGTCATACTGCTTTTTCACATCCCTTACCAGATCCTGATAACACTCGCCAAGACCCTTCCACACATCCGCAAGGTCATAGGTCCAGATTCCGTTTACCAGCTGGTTTTCCCATTCATAGCTTCCGGATGCCAGAGGCGCCCCTGTCTCGTCAATCAGCACTGCCTTGATCCTGGTCGAGCCAAACTCAATACCAAGAACTGTCTTCCCCTCCATAATTACCTGTTTTGTTTCCATACCATACCTCCATTTATTTTAGATTTATCTGTAAAATAATTCTCCCAGCATCAGATCCCTCTTAAAGCTGCGGATCTTTGTATCCTTATCAATATAAACGGCCTCAATTCCCATAGCGTTTGCCCAGTCACCCATCTGCTCGGAAGTAAGATCATAGGAAAATGCCGTGTGGTGGGCGCCGCCTGCAAGAATCCATGCCTCCGATCCCGTGTACATGTCAGGCTCCGGAGTCCAGAAGCAGTTTGCAACCGGAAGATTCGGCATGTTCTTTTCCACCTTCTTACAGTTCACATCATTGATAATCAGCCGGAACCGGTTTCCAAGATCGATCAGGGAGACGGCGACTCCGGGTCCTTCCTTGGAGGAAAATACCAGTCTGGCAGGATCCTCCCTGTTGCCCATGGTAAGAGGCTGGCACTTGATGCTGACAGGGCCCTCGGAAATAGACGGACAGATCTCAAGCATATGAGCCTCCAGAATTCCTTCCTTACCCTTTACAAGGTTATAAGTGTAATCCTCCAGCATGGATGTACCCTTTGGATTCTTCAGATCACCTGTCATAATCTTCATCAGACGCACCATGGCGGCAACTTTCCAGTCGCCTTCGGCGCCGAATCCGTAACCTTTCTCCATCAATCTCTGGATAGCCAGTCCGGGAAGCTGCTTCAAACCGCCCAGATCTCCGAAATGAGTAACGATAGCCTGATAATTCTTTTCTTCCAGGAATCTCTCAAATCCGATCTCAATCTGCGCCTGAACTGCGACATGCTTTTTAAATTCCCCGGGATCCCTTCCCTCCAGAAGAATCTCATACTTGTCATAATACTCGTCCACCAGGGCGTTTACATCAGAAGCGGAAACCGCATCCACACTCTCTGCGATCTCATTTACCGGGTAAGCGTCAACCTCCCAGCCAAACTTGATCTGCGCCTCCACCTTGTCTCCTTCCGTAACCGCCACGTTGCGCATATTGTCCGCAACCCGCATGACGCGGATATGGCTGCTCTCCGTGATGCCTACGGCCGTTCTCATCCAGGACGCAATCCTTCCGATCACTGCGGGATCCGTGAAATGTCCAGCCACGATCTTTCTCTCAATACGCATCCTGCTCACGATATGACCGTATTCCCTGTCGCCATGGGCGGATTGATTTTCATTCATAAAATCCATATCAATGGAATCGTAGGGAATTTCTTCGTTAAACTGCGTGTGCAGCTGGAGAAGAGGCTTTCTGAATTCCTGTAATCCCAGAATCCATGACTTTGCCGGAGAAAAGGTATGCATCCAGGTGATCACTCCCGCACATTCCTCATCCAGATTCGCCTCGTTAAACGTCCTGCGGATAATTTCATTTGTGATCATAGTGGGTTTCCATACAACTTCATAGGGAAGGATGCCCGATCCGTTCAAATATTCCACAATCTTTACCGAGTGCTCCGCCACTTTTCTTAAACACTCGTCACCATACAAGTCCTGTGATCCCGTACAAAACCAGAACTTGTAATTTTTTTTCTGCAGCATGTCAAAATACCTCCTTGAAAATAATGGGAAACTTTCTGTTATTACCTTTAATGATATAACTTGTATGCTTCACCTTACAAGTTGTTTTTTCAGAATATTCAAACATTATTATCTTTGTCTGCAGGAATTTCCAATAATTATTTCAGGCTCAATCAAAATTCTTTTTTTTCTGTCCGTCTCCCCTCCGTTCTGGATCAGATCAAGAAGAAGCTGTGCCGCAATCTCCCCCAGCTTTTCCTGGGGGTGTACGATGGTGGTCAGGCTGATTCCTCCGCTGCTGGCTATATAGGAGTTATCATATCCGGTCACCGATACATCCTCCGGAACCTTAAGACCTTCATCCTCAAGGGCCTGTATCACTTTTCCTGCAATCTGGTCATTATAACAGACCACCCCATCCATTAAAATACCTTTGCTGATCAAATTCCTGATCCCCTCGTAAGGGTGTACTCTCCTGTCTTCTGTATAAAACCATACTACTTTCTCAGGATCATACAAAATTCCCGCCTCCTGCAGTGCCGCCACATAACCCTTATGTCTGTTCTGTCCCTGCATATCATCCGACTTAAATACGCCTGCAATTTTTCTGTGCCCGTTCTCAATCAGATATCTGGTAATCAGATAACTTCCCTTATAATCATCCATCAGAACCTGCGGTTTTCCCTTCATCTTCTCGAAGCATCCCTGAATAAACACATAGGGAATATTATATTCCTCCAGCTTCTGGTACAGGTTCATATGCCTGCAGTATATCTGGCTTTTGCTGGGTTCTATGATAATGCCATCAATATCCTTCTGTAGAAATTCTTCCAGATATCTTGCCTCCTGACTCCGTGAATTATTGGTATTCTTTAGAAGAATGCTGTAGCCCTTTTTGGCAAGGGCCGCATCAATCCCCTGAATCACCCTGGGAAAAATGTAATCGGACGGGTATGTGATCACCACCGCAATATTTCTGGAATTTCTGCTTCTGTGAACCAGTTCGGAACAGAAAGTTCCCTTTCCATGCTGAGCATAAATATAACCCATGTTTTCCAAAATGGAGAGAGCTTTTCGCACCGTCTGCCGGCTCACCTGATACTCCAGGGATAATTGATTTTCAGATGGAAGCTTATCCCCGGCCTTAAGCTCACTTGTCAGGATCTTTTCCTTTAAGTCCTCCATCAGCCTGTAATATTTCAATTCTCTTTGCTCTATCTTATCGTCCAGCATAGTATCATCCTTATAAAAATCCCGAAGACTTTCCGGATGGAGCCTTCGGGATTTCTTTCAACAATATCAGGTGGTTTGTTTATCCTTCGAATACAAAAGCTTTAGAATAATCGGTGTGGCGATGGATGAAACAATAATCAGCAAAATTACGGACGTGAAATATACCGATTCCAGCAATCCTACGGAAAGTCCCTTCTGAGACACAATCAGGGCAACCTCTCCTCTTGTCATCATTCCCACTCCGATTTTCAGGGAATCATTCCCATTGAACTTACAAAGCTTTGCCATCAATCCGCAGCCAATGATCTTGCTGATCAGACCTACCAGCACAAAACCAATGGAAAACAGAATGATGCTTCCCGTCACGCTGTCCAGACTGGTTTTCAGACCAATGCTGGCAAAGAAAACAGGACCAAAAAGCATATAGGAATTAATATCCACTTTTCTTTCTATGTAACTGGAATCCCGAATTGAGCACAGAATAATGCCGGCCACATAAGCGCCCGTGATATCCGCAATTCCGAAAAAGCGTTCCGCCGCAAAGGCCATGAGAAAGCAGAAAGCCATGGCGGCAATCGGAATCCTCCTGGTATGGGGGTATTTATTATCCACAACCTTAAAAACCCGGTAGGAAATATAGCCCACCAGAAATGCAAAAAGGAAAAACAAAACCGTGTTGATGATAACGGTAATCGGTTTTGATTCCGGATTTTTAAATCCAATCACAAAGGTAAGGACAATGATTCCGATTACGTCATCGATAATGGCGGCGCTTAGAATCGTGGTTCCGACCTTTCCCTTGATTTTTCCCATTTCCTTAAGCGCCTCCACCGTGATGCTTACGGAAGTGGCGGTGAGAATGGTTCCCACAAAAACCGCCTTGTAAAATTCTTCCGATCCCCAGGGAGACATTCCATAGTACAGCATGTAATACAAAGCGCCAATAATCAGGGGGATAAACACGCCCGCACAGGCGATCAGGGCGGCTATGGGACCGGTTTTTACCAAATCCTTCAGGTCTGTCTCAAGTCCTGCGGAAAACATTAGGAGGATTACTCCGATTTCCGCCATCTGAAGCAGAAAATCCGATTGACTGACCCATCCCAGTATACTAGGCCCTATGATCAGGCCCGCAATAATCTCGCCAACGACTTGGGGAGCCTTCAGCTTCCTCGCCAGAATTCCACAAAGCTTCGCGGCAATAATAATAATTGCCAGATCCTTCAAAACCACATAAGTTTCCATGATAAATTTTCCATCTCCTCACTCATTTATTCATCCTCTTCTTCCTTTGGAAGAGTGATCTCCTCATCGGGAATCGTCTCCATGGCGTCATCCAGATTTTCAAATTCCTGGTCCCCATTGGAAACCTTTTCCCTCACTTTTGCGATCTGGGCCACCTTCACACCCTCGTCCAGATTAATCATCTTGACGCCGGAAGTAATTCTTCCAAGAGTGGAGATATCGTCCATGCGAAGCTGTATAATCACGCCGCCCGTGGTGATCATCATAATTTCATTGCTGTCAACTACAGCCTTAACTCCTACCACGAATCCTGTTTTTTCCGTGATTTTATAACACTTTACCCCCTTGCCGCCTCTCTTTTGCACAGTGAACTCTTCCAGATAGGTTCTCTTTCCCATACCGTTTTCCGAAACGATAAGAAGAGAATCGCCCTGATGATCCAGCTGCATTCCAACTATTTCATCATCATCCGAAAGATTCATTCCGATTACTCCCATGGAATTTCTTCCGGTAGCCCTCACGTCTGTTTCCCTGAAACGAATGCACATTCCCTGCTTTGTCACAAGGAAGATCTCTGTATTCTCATCCGTGATCTTAACCTCGATCAGCTCGTCGTCATCCTTTAAGTTAATTGCGGCGAGACCGTTTTTGCGCACATTGCTGTACTCCATAATATGGGTCTTCTTGGCAATGCCCTTTTTGGTAATCATAAAGAAATTTTTGTTTTCCTCAAAATCCTTTACGGGCATTATAGCCGTTATCTTTTCGCCCGGATTGAGCTGGAGAAGATTGATGATAGCCGTTCCCCTCGAGGTCCTGGAAGCCTCCGGGATCTCGTAGGCCTTTAACCTGTAAACTCTTCCGTAATTGGTAAAAAACATCAGATAATGGTGGGTAGTCGTCATGAGAAGATCCTCGATAAAGTCCTCCTCGAGAGTCTGCATACCCTTGATCCCCTTGCCGCCTCTGTTCTGGGATTTAAAATTGTCTATGGTCATGCGTTTCACATATCCGAGATTTGTCATGGCTATGATGGTATTATCCTTGGGGATCATATCCTCCATGGAAATATCATATTCGTCAAAACCTATTACGCTTCTCCTGTCGTCTCCGTATTTATCGGAAATCTCCTTGATCTCGGTCCGTATCACGCCAAGAAGCAGCTTCTCGTCTGCAAGGATCGCCTTAAGCTCTGCAATTTTCACAAGAAGCTCTTTATGCTCGTTCTCAATCTTTTCTCTTTCCAGACCGGTGAGAGCCCGAAGACGCATATCAACGATCGCCTGGGACTGCGCTTCGGAGAGGCCGAAGCGCTCCATCAGCCTTTCCTTTGCAATCTGCGTGTTCTGGCTGCTTCTTATAATCTGAATGACCTCGTCGATATGATCAAGCGCTATGAGCAGTCCCTGTAAAATATGGTCTCTCTCCTCCGCCTTGTTGAGATCATACCTGGTTCGCCTGGTAACAACCTCCTCCTGATGCTTTATGTAATACCTCAGCATTTCAAGAAGATTCATGACCTTCGGTTCGTTATTCACAAGGGCAAGCATGATGATACCGAAGGTATCCTGCATCTGCGTATGCTTGTAAAGCTGGTTCATGATCACGTTTGCATTGGCATCGCGCCTCAGCTCGATCACCACACGCATGCCTTCTCTGTCCGATTCATCCCTCAGATCCGTGATACCGTCGATCTTTTTTGTCTTGACAAGCTCGGCGATCTTCAATATCATGTTCGCCTTGTTTACCATATACGGAAGCTCCGTCACGATAATACGGGACTTACCGTTTGCCATGGTCTCAATATTGGTGACAGCCCTTACTCTTACCTTTCCCCTTCCGGTTCGGTAAGCCTGCTCGCTTCCCCTTGTTCCCAGTATAATTCCCCCGGTGGGAAAGTCAGGCGCTTTCACGATCGGCAATATCTCGTCAATCTCCGTATCCCTGTTCTCCGTGATCCGGTTGTCAATAATTTTAATGACAGCCTCTATCACCTCCCGAAGATTATGGGGAGGAATATTGGTGGCCATGCCAACGGCAATCCCCGTGGTTCCGTTTACAAGAAGATTTGGAAAACGGCTTGGAAGAACACTGGGCTCCTTTTCTGTCTCGTCAAAGTTGGGAACAAAGTCAACCGTATCCTTATTGATGTCCGCAAGAAGCTCCATGGAAATCTTGCTCAGACGCGCTTCCGTGTAACGCATGGCCGCCGCTCCGTCTCCGTCCACGGAACCGAAGTTTCCATGGCCGTCCACCAGAACATGGCGCATGGACCAGGGCTGGGCCATATTTACCAGAGACCCGTAAATGGAACTGTCTCCATGCGGATGATATTTACCCATGGTATCACCGACGATACGGGCGCTTTTTCTGTGAGGTTTATCCGGTCCGTTATTCAGCTCAATCATGGAATAGAGAACTCTTCTCTGCACCGGCTTCAGCCCGTCTCTCACATCAGGAAGCGCACGGGATGCAATCACGCTCATTGCATAATCGATATAAGAGGTTTCCATGGTTTTTTTCAAATCCACGTCATGAATTTTATCAAAAATATTATCTTCCATCTTTACTCCCATACTTAAATATCAAGATTCTTTACAAATCTTGCGTTTTCTTCTATAAATTCACGCCTTGGCTCCACCTTATCCCCCATCAGAGTGGTAAAGGTCAGGTCGATCTCCGATTCCGCCTCCTCGTTCATGGTAACGCGAAGAAGGACTCTTCTCTCCGGATCCATGGTGGTCTCCCAGAGCTGTTCTGGATCCATTTCGCCAAGCCCCTTATATCTCTGAATCTTATTGTTCTGGTCGCGTCCAACCTCGGCCAGAATTTTGTTCAGTTCTTCGTCACTGTAGGCATACCACACTTTTTTATTCTTTTCCAGCTTATAAAGAGGAGGCTGCGCCATATACACATATCCCTCTTTGATCAGATCCGGCATAAAACGGTAAATAAACGTAAGGAGCAAAGTGGCGATATGGGCGCCGTCCACATCCGCATCCGTCATAAGAATAATCTTGTGATACCGCAGCTTGCTGATATCGAAATCCTCATGAATTCCCGTTCCGAACGCTGTAATCATGGCCTTGATCTCCGCATTGCCGTAAATCTTGTCCAGCCTTGCCTTCTCCACATTGAGAATCTTTCCACGCAGCGGAAGGATTGCCTGGGTGGCCCGGCTTCGTGCCGTCTTGGCGCTTCCCCCTGCGGAATCGCCCTCCACAATATAAATCTCACAGTTTGCGGGATCCTTGTCGGAGCAGTCCGCAAGCTTTCCTGGAAGGCTCATTCCCTCGAGAGCCGTCTTCCTTCTTGTCAGGTCTCTCGCCTTTCTTGCGGCGTCCCTCGCTCTCTGGGCGAGAATGGATTTCTCACAGATCAGCTTTGCCACAGTTGGATTCTGTTCCAGAAAATAAGTAAGCTGCTCACTGACAATTCCGTCCACCGCGCTCCTTGCCTCCGAGGTTCCAAGCTTCTGTTTCGTCTGACCTTCAAACTGTGGATCCTCTATTTTCACACTCACAATTGCGGTAAGCCCCTCCCTGATGTCCTCTCCGGTCAGATTGGCCTCGCTTTCCTTAAGAAGCTTATTGCTTCTTGCATAATCGTTAAAGGTCTTGGTAAGGGCATTGCGAAAACCTACCAGATGAGTTCCGCCCTCCGGCGTATTGATATTATTGACAAAGCTGTAGGAGCTCTCCGTGTAGGAATCATTGTGCTGCATGGCAACTTCCACATAGACATTGTTTTTGCTTCCCTCAAAATACATGATCTCATTGTAAAGAGGGGTTTTGCTCCTGTTCAGGTACGTAACAAACTCCTTGATACCGCCTTCGTAGTGGAATTCCCGCACGACAGGCTTGCTGTCCGGCTCCACCCGCAGATCCGTCAGGACGATCTTAAGACCCTTGGTGAGAAAAGCCATTTCCCGAAGGCGCTGCTTTAACACGTCAAATTCAAATACCGTGGTTTCCTGAAAAATCGTTTTATCCGGAATAAAGGTAATCTTCGTTCCGGTTTTTTCCTTCTCGCATTCTCCGATCACCTTGAGAGGATAACATACCTGGCCTTTCTCATATCTCTGCTTATGAATCTTGCCATCCTGATAAATTTCAACTTCAAGCCATTGTGAAAGAGCGTTTACAACCGAAGCTCCCACTCCGTGGAGGCCTCCTGAAACCTTATATCCCCCGCCGCCAAACTTGCCGCCTGCATGAAGAATGGTAAAAACAACTTCAACTGCAGGAAGTCCTGCCTTGTGATTGATCCCCACGGGAATTCCTCTTCCATTATCGATTACCGTAATCGAATTATCCTCGTTGATAAAAACCTGTATAGTATCGCAAAAGCCTGCAAGAGCCTCGTCCACAGAATTGTCCACAATCTCGTAAACAAGATGGTGAAGCCCTCTGCTTGACGTGGTTCCTATATACATTCCAGGCCTTTTACGTACCGCCTCGAGTCCTTCCAATATCTGGATCTGATCTGCTCCATATTCAAATTCGTTGTTCATGCCGCTAACCATGCCTTTCTCTCAGCCTGCAAACTTATGCTGCTCCAAGATGACTAATTCTCACAAATAATATTTCCATTTATGATTTTAAAAATTTTATTAATTTCAAATCTGTTATTTATAAATTCGTCCAGACCCGTACAGGTTATAATCGTCTGTATATTCCCGATACTGTTTAAAAGATAGTTCTGCCTGTTGCTGTCAAGCTCTGACAAAACATCATCAAGCAAAAGAACCGGAACATCCCTGCTTATCTTTTTCACCAGCTCGATCTCCGATAATTTAAGAGAAAGGGCCGCCGTTCTCTGCTGACCCTGGGAACCGTATTTACGGATATCGATTCCGTTTACAAGAAAAGAAAAATCATCCCTGTGCGGGCCTGTCGTGCTCTGTTTGAGTTTGATATCCCTTTCCTGATTTAAACTTATGGTTTTTTCAAAATCCTCAACCGAGACATCAGGTTCATATTTTACAACCAGCTCTTCCTTTCCTCCGGACAGCCTTTTATGTATATCATAAATAATTTCGCAGATCTGAGTCGCAAATACCTGCCTTCGCTCAATCACCTTGCTTCCAAAGGAAACAAGCTGGGAATCCCATATATTCAACGTCTCTTTTAATTCCGGCCTGAAATACATGTCCTTGAGCAGTTTATTGCGCTGGTTTATAATCTTGTTGTAATGATTCAGATTGTAAAGATAAAAACTGTCAAGCTGACACAATTCCATATCGGCAAAATGCCGTCTCTCAGCCGGACCGTTTTTGATAATGCTTAAATCCTCCGGGGAGAAAAAAACAACATTCAAAAGACCCATCAGATCGGCCGCCTTTTTAATTTTCTGACCGTCAATAGCAATCCCCTTTGACTTGTTTTTGCGGAGATGCATATCTACCTTAATCTCCACTTCCTCCTTCAGAAGATAAGTTCTGATATGCGCTTCCTCTTTCTCAAAATTTATAATTTCCCTGTCCTTGCTTCCTTTATGGGACTTTGTAGTTGCCGAAACATAGATGGCTTCCAGGATATTTGTCTTGCCCTGGGCGTTATCCCCATAAAGGATATTCGTCCCTTTGTCAAAACTGATCTTCGCATTTTGGTAATTTCTGAAGTCAGCCAGTTCAAGTGATTTAATAATCATTGATATTCATACCTTTTGTGATTTTTATGGTCTCCCCGTTATACGCAACCATATCACCGTTTACCAGCTTTTTCCCTCTCTGAAGCACTGTCTCGCCGTTTACCGTTACAAGACCGTTCTGAATCGCAATTTTGGCGTCCAGGCCGGAATCGGAAAGGCCGGCTGCTTTGAGCGCCTGCCCAAGCTTAATAAAATCGTCCTTCAAATTTATTATTTCCATTTTTTTCCTCCAATATACCATATATCACCATGCAAATGCACTAGGAAACGGTTGTAAAATTTACCGGAAGAATCAGATAAATATATTTTTCCTGAATATTTCTGATAAAGCAGGGAGCCTTCGGGTTAACAAGATAAATATCAATCTCCTCGTCGTCGATCACCTTAAGAGCGTCAATCATAAATTTCGGATTGAATCCGATCATCAAATCCTTTCCCTGCTTGGAAATATCGATATCCTCGTTCATGCTTCCAATGGTGGAGTTAATTTTTAGTTCCATCACATCATCCATTATGTTAATGATAATGGGTTTTTTATCCCCTTCCTTGATAAGCAGCGTGGCTCTGTCGATACATTCGAGAAGTTCCCTCTTATTGACCGTTACCTTTGTTTCATAATCGCTTGAAAGCATCTGATCAATCCGAAAATACTCTCCTTCGATGAGCCTTGATACCACTGTCGTCTTATCAAATTCAAATACCACATGCTTTCCCGTGAAGAAGATGGAAACATCCTCGTCCGCGTCACCGGGAAGGATTTTGCTGATCTCGTTCAGTGTTTTTCCAGGAACAACCACTTTTCTGGAAGGATAAATATTTTTGAGATCAATCTTTCGGATGGAAATTCTGTGGCCGTCCAGGGAAACCACCTTCAGCGTATCGCCGTTTATTTCAAAAAGTTCGCCCGTCATCAGCTTGTTGTTGTCATTGTCAGCAATTGAAAAAATAGTCTGTCTGATCACTTCCTTCAGCGTAAACTGAGACATGATTACGGAATCAATTCTTTCAATTGACGGAAGATAGGAGAAATCCTCCCCTGATTTTCCTATGATCGTAAACTTTGCCTTCTCACAGGATATAACCGTTTTAAGGGAATTGTCTGTCAGTATCGTAACATCATTGTCAGGAAGCTTTCTTACGATTTCCAGAAAAATTTTAGCATCCAGGGCAATCTGTCCTTTTTCAACAATATCTCCTTCTATCAATGTCTCGATCCCAAGCTCCATGTCATTTGCGATCAGCTTTATTTTATTATTTGTGGCATCAATCATGATGCACTGAAGGATGGACATTGTGGTTTTGCTTGGAACCGCTTTTGATACGATATTGACTCCGTTTAACAAATTTAATTTGCTGCATACTAATTTCATCTGCTGATAACTTCCTTTCTTTATTCTTTGTGCGGACAAACTGAGACGGATACGCCCTTATATTTATATATAAGATAATAAGTAATAAATATAGTAATAGGTGTTGATATGTGTATAACCTCTATATTATACTATTTTTCAATAAAAAATGGAATGAAAAGCATGGGGATAAAAAAAATTATAATGAGGACAACCTTTCATTTATTCACATTTTTTTTTAAAGTCCCTTTTTAAGAAGGATTAATTTTTTTCATTATAATGTCAATCCTGTTCTTTATTTCATTGTTTGTCTGAATTTCTTCGGTAATTTTGTCAATTCCGTGGATAACCGTGGTATGATCCTTTTTTCCGAGAGCTTTTCCTATACTTTGCAGCGATTCGTCTGTCAGCTTGCGGCAGAGATACATACAGATCTGCCTTGGCTGCACCAGTTCGGAATTTCGGCGCTTTGATATAATGTCTTCATAGGTGATTCCAAAATGATCCGCAACGATATCGATAATGATTTTGGGAGTGATCTGTCTCTTTGCATTTGGAGAAATAATATCCTTGAGAGCTTCCTCCACATTATCCAGGGTGATTTCCACATTATTTAATTTTGAAAAAGCGATTACTTTATTGTAGGCGCCCTCAAGCTCCCTTATATTCGATTTGATGTTTGTCGCTATGTATTTAAAGATATCCTCGTTGATTTCTCTCGAATAATTTTCCGCATTTTTTTTGAGAATCGCCATCCTTGTCTCATAATCCGGCGGCTGTATGTCCGCAATCAGGCCCCACTCAAACCGAGAGCGGAAACGCTCCTCCAGGGTTTCCATTTCCTTTGGCGGCTTGTCTGAGGAGAGGATGATCTGCTTTCCGGCCGAATGAAGTACGTTGAAGGTGTGGAAAAACTCTTCCTGCGTACTTTCCTTTCCTATTATAAACTGTACGTCGTCAATGAGAAGAACGTCCACAGTCCGGTATTTTTCCCTGAATTTATTCATATTGGCCGCATTACCGCTTCGTATGGATTCGATAACCTCGTTGGTAAACTGCTCCGAGGTTGCATAGAGAACCTTTTTATCCGGATTTTGATTCAGGATAAAATGACCGATGGAATGCATCAGATGGGTTTTGCCAAGACCGGCTCCTCCGTATAAATAGAGAGGATTGTAGGTTTCTCCCGGAGCTTCCGCTACCGCAAGGGAAGCGGAGTGTGCAAACTTGTTGTTGTTGCCGACAACAAAAGTATCAAATCTGTATTTGGAATTCAGATTTGCCCTTTCATGAGTTATGCTGTTTGGCACTGCGTGATTTGACGTTTCATCACTTCTTATGTCGGATTCAAGGATAAAGGATATATCATAAGTGTGATCCATCATCTCGGAAATGGTTACCTGGAAATAGCTTTTAAATTTGGTGGTGATATATTTAAGGGCATGAGCCTGATCCGATGGAATGACGATGGTCACCACATCATTTTCTACTTTATAATAATTAAGCGGTTTTACCCATGTATTATAGGAAATGTCGGAAAGGGAATATTCATTTCTCAGAGTTTCCTTGATCAAATCCCAGCTTTCTTTAATAAAATCCATTATAGGACCCCCAATAACATTTGACAAACAAAATATCTCGATTATATTTTAATATAAACGAGGTAAAATTTCAAATGTATTATTTTGAATACAGAGCGGATCTTATCCTCAAATTTATCCACAAATTATACACATATTGTGGATAACTGTTGACAACAGTAATTTATTTAAAAGTTTGTCCAGAAAATAAGTACTTTTCCTTGACGGAACCACATTAATCCTATATAATTTTAATGGTATTTTCCACAAAAGGGTATTTTAATATTTGCCTGCCTTATAATAGATTAAGGTTCAGTAAAGGAGGTGTTTAGAATATGAAGATGACTTTCCAGCCTAATACGAGGAAGAGATCCAAGGTTCATGGATTTAGAAAGAGAATGAGCACTGCTTCCGGAAGAAAGGTTTTGGCAGCAAGAAGAGCAAAAGGAAGAAAGAGATTATCAGCATAGGCCGCATTATGTGGCCTTTTTTCAACGGAGGTCTATCTTAATGCAGTTTTCCGAATCGCTGAAAAAAAATTACCAGTTCCAGCATGTGTACAGGGAAGGCAAATCCTATGCAAATAAATATATGGTTATGTATCTTGTGGAAAATAACTCAGAGAAAAACAGGCTGGGAATCTGCGTAAGCAAAAAAGTGGGAAACAGTGTTGTACGGCACAGAATCACAAGATTGATAAGAGAAAGTTACAGACTACATGAAAATATATTTAATAGTGGTTTAGATATAGTAGTCATAGCCAGAAAGAGCGCAGCCTCTGTTTCATATCAGGAGATGGAGAGCGCATTATTACATCTTGCAAAGCTTCATCATATAATAAAAATATTTTTTTATGAATCATAAGAAGAATGGTGGAGCATTTAGAAATCAGATGAAGAAATTATTTATTTTTTTAATTAAATTCTATAGAAAATACATTTCTCCAATGAAGCGAACAAAATGTCCATATTTTCCTACCTGCTCAGAGTACGGTCTTGAGGCGGTGGAAAAAT
>CAJTVN010000047.1 GCA_910579685.1 uncultured Lachnospiraceae bacterium
TTCCATCGAGATCTATAAATATCTGCTGCTGGAAACGTCCTTTGAAAAAGCGTATATTCCTCTGAAAAATAAACTCAAACTCAAAGGAATCGATTACACCGTAAATGATGACGGCATTCCCTGCTGTCCGCATGACGCTTCCCTTCCAATGAAACGGGAAGGGAGCAAATCTCATTTGCGCTGCGGCCTTCCAACCATGAAATTTGTCTGTCCCAAAATGAAATGGGAATGGGACAGCATCACAAAGAAAACAAAACGTGTATGCCATTGTGATACTCCGTGTACAGCATCTTCCTGTGGAAGGATGATCTACATTTATCCGGAACAGAACCTTCGCGCTTATCCCGGAACAATCCGTGGCACCCAAGAATGGGATTCCACCTACAAAATCAGAGTGAATGTTGAGAAATCCATCAACCACTTCAAAGACAGTTTTTGTGTTGCCGGCCGTAAAACCCAAAATGAGAAGACGCTTCATGCCGACCTGCTTCTCGCTGGGATTACCCAGCTTATCACTGTAATAGCGGCTGACAAACTGCACAAGCATCAATATATCCGCAGTCTAAAACCTCTGATTGCATAACCTCACATACCACATGCCATTTCGCAGGCAGATGTCCCTATCTGCTTTATTTTCATGTCTTAAAATCCGATTACTCATATCCACCTCCTTAAAATCCGACATGACCGAATTTTTCCCTGTTGGAATTAATATTGCGAACTTGTTTCGCAATCGCCTATTATATTTTCTAACCGCCCTGGATCAACTGCTGTGCGCTCTGATTTATCTGGTTCGCCTGTGCTAACTTGGCCTTCTCATTTTTCTGAGATAGCCAGGCCTGCCGCATCATCTGCCGCCCGGTTAATGCGGTAGCCAGTGGATAATTTCTCGGAAAGATATATTTTATAATATTTCGTCCAATTGACAGGAAATCTTTAGGGAATCCGCCGGATTATTTTGACTCGGGGCCATTGCATTTTCGCACGGCAGCATTTACACTTTAAGATAGGAAAAAGACAAGGAGATTATTATGAATTACTTATTGAGAAGCATGTTATTCGTTCCCGCCTACAAGGAAAAATTTCTGGAAAAGGCGGCCTCCTGCGATGCGGATGCCATTATTTTTGACCTGGAGGATTCTGTCCCGGAGGGAAAGCGCGGGCAGGCCAGGCAGGTGTTGGAGGGATGTCTGAAAAAGGGAATCTTTGACGGGCGGCAGCTTTTCATCCGGGTGAATAAGCTGGGAGGCGAAGACCTTTTGGAGGATTTGAAGCTGATTTATGGGGGGCGGATTGCCGGAATCGTGATCCCAAAGATCAGCGGTGCGGAGGATATCCGGGAATTTGCAAAGCTGCTTGAAGCGTGTGAGAGAAGGGAAGGGCTTAAGGACGGCAGCCTGAAGCTTCTTCCGCTGATTGAGAATGCGCAGGCGGTGATGAATGTGCAGGAAATAGCCGGGTGCAGCAAGCGGATCATAGCGCTTCTGTTTGGCGGTGAGGATTATCTGGACAGTGTCTGGGGAAAGCATACGGATCCGCCCCGGGCTTTTGACGTGCCCCGGGCAATGATCGTGATGGCGGCAAGGATGTATGGTATCCTGCCAATCGACACCCCTTATCTGGATCTGAAAAACAGGGAGGGATTTATGGAGGAGGAGGGAAAGGCCTGCTGTCTTGGCTTTGCGGGCGCGCTTCTGGTAAATCCGGTTCAGATTCCCTGGGCCAATGAATGCTTTCAGCCGTCCTGCGAGGAGATGAGGCAGGCGCAGAAGGTGCTGGACGCCGTGGAGGGAATGAGAGCCGCAGGGGAGAGTGTTGCCATGCTGGAAGGCAGAATGATAGGGCCCCCTATGATAAAGAGGGCGCACAAGATTCTGGAGCTGAAACGGAAATTGGAGGAAAAGGAAGCGAAAAATCATGGAGATCGATAAAACCTGGCTGTTCATTCCTGCAAAGGAAAAATATATGTGCAAGCTTCCGTCCATCAGGGCGGATCATCTGATTCTGGATCTGGAGGATTCCCTGACCGGGGAGCAGAAGGGACCGGGACTTGAGCTTGTATATGAAGCCTGCAGAAAGTATGGCGGGCAAAGGTCCATTTATGTCCGGGTGAATTCCGAAGAGAGGATGGAACAGGAGCTGAACCGTCTGTCCGCCTGTCCTGTTTCCGGTTTTATGCTGCCCAAATTTGAGGATGTGTCCGTGCTGGAGAGGCTGCGGGAAAGTCTTGACGGAAAGCAGGTGATCGCCCTGGTGGAGAGTGTCCGGGGGATTGTACGTCTGGAAGAGACCGCGGCACATCCGCTGGTGAATGTTCTTGCCTTTGGCGGCGAGGACTTTTGCCGGGAGCTGGGATACGGGACGGGGGAGGAGGCGGCGCTCTTTGCAAAAGGCAAGCTGGTGCTGTATGCGGCTTATTATGGCAAAACCTCCCTGGATACGGTGAGTTTTGAGATCCGTGACATGGAAAAGTTTCTGCTTTCCTATGAGAAAACAAGAAGAATGGGATTTTCCGGAAAGCTTCTGATTCATCCCGCACAGGCGCAGGCGGTCCACAGGTATTGCGGTGCGGAGGAGAGAAAGCGCCTGCACCATGTCGTGGAGGTGTTCCGGGAGAGCGGCGAGGGGCTGGTGGAGATCGACGGAAGCTGGTATGAGAAGCCGCATATTAAAAAGATCGAAGCGTATCTGCACAGTCTGGAAGGAGAGGATTTGTCATGAACGAGGAAAAGCGCAGGGAGCTGGAACAAAAGAAACAGGTTATACATGGAGAGGGCAGAAGCGGGAAACAGCATGATTCGGGGAAGCTTACGGCGTGGGAGAGGATTCGCCTTCTGATCGACGAGGATACCTTTGTGGAAACCGACATGTTTTTGGAACACAGATGCACGTATTTTGGGATGGACCGCAAAAAGCAGGAGGGGGACGGGGTCATCACGGGCTACGGGAAGATAAACGGACGGCCTGTGTGTGTTTATGCTCAGGATTTTACCGTGTTCGGCGGCTCCATCAGTGAAATGAACGCCAGGAAGATAGCGGCAATCCAGAAGAAGGCGCTGGAGATGATGGTGCCCATTGTGGCTCTTTTTGATTCGGGCGGGGCCAGAGTGCAGGAGGGAATCCAGAGCCTTTCCGGTCATGGCCATATTTTTTACCAGAATGTGCAGTCCTCCGGAAAGATACCGCAGATATCGGCAATTATGGGAACCTGCGCAGGGGGAGCCTCGTATTCCCCGGCCCTTACGGATTTTGTGGTGATGGTGGATAATACCAGCAATATGTTCATTACCGGTCCCAAGGTGGTAAAGGCGGCGATCGGGCAGGAGGTTACCATGGATGAGCTCGGGGGAACCCTGGTTCACTCTGAACTGAGCGGGATGGCGGATCATGTGGCGGGCGGCGATGGCGAGTGCGTTTCTTTTATCAGGCAGCTGCTGGAATACCTGCCTTCCAACTGCCAGATGATGCCGGGCCGTCAAAAGAACTTTGCGTACACGCAGCGGAAGCTGGAGGAGATTTCGGATATCATACCGGAATCGGCAAGGCATGCCTATGACATGCACAGGATTATTGAATGCCTGATCGATGACGGCAGTGCGGTGGAGATCAAGCCAAAGTATGCCATGAATATTATCACTCTGTTTGCCAGGATCGGGGGCTGCCCCGTGGGAATCGTGGCAAACCAGTCGGCGCAGAAGGCCGGATGCATTGACATAGATGCGGCGGACAAGGCGGCAAGGTTTGTCCGGATTTGCGACAATTTCAATATCCCTCTTTTGAATCTTGTGGATGTCTCCGGGTTTTATCCGGGAAAGGAGCAGGAGCAGCGCGGAATCATCCGCCACGGAGCCAAAATGCTCTTTGCCTACAGCGAGGCGGAGGTGCTCAAAATCACAGTGATCATAAGGAAGGCTTACGGCGGCGCCTATCTTGCCATGTGCAGCAAGGAGCTGGGAGCGGATATGGTGTATGCCTGGCCTGGGGCCGAGATGGCTGTCATGAGTGCGCATGCGGCAGTGGATGTTCTGTACAGGAATGCGGACCGGGAAGAGAAGGAACGGTATTATAAGGAATATCAGGATCAGTTTCTGAATCCTTATGAGGCGGCTCATATGGGATATGTGGACGAGGTGATAGAACCTTCCCGCACCAGAGCCCATGTACTCAGAGTGCTTTCCAATTATTGGGAGATTCTCCCCCACAGGAAAAAGAATTCCCACAAGAACATTCCGTTGTAAGAAAAAGGACAGTAAATATGCCGAAATTTCTGTTTCTCAACGGGAGCGATTCGGTTTATTTGCGGCTTTAAATCTATATATGGTGGTATGACCCGATAATTGAGGCAATATATTGTATTGTGCAACTTTTTGGGCCCGCCTTTTCGTATATTGACATTGCAGCGGGCCTGCGTTAGCATGGTTGCACAGGGGCTGGTTTAGTGATATGGGGGTATGACGAAACTGGTGACGCAATATAGGAAGAGGAGAAGGATATGAACAATGAGGAAAGAATACTGGAACTGTTAATGGACATTATGAAACAGATCGACCGTGTGGAGGAATCGTTAAATGAGCGGATCGACCGTGTGGAGGAATCGTTAAATGAGCGGATCGATCGTGTGGAGGAATCACTGAATGGGCGGATGGATCAGCTGGAGAGAATACTGAATGAACGGATTGACCAGGTGGAGAGAATACTGAATGAACGGATTGACCAGGTGGAGAGAACACTGAATGAACGGATGGATCAACTGGAAAAATCCCTGAAAGAGACCCGGAATTCTTTGCAAAAAACTCAGAATTCTCTGCGAAAGACCCAGCATTCGCTGTCCGGGATAGAGCGATCTCTGAGTGAAAAGATTGATGATTCCCACGAGGCTTTGCTGGGACTTATCACGCAGAATAAGAAAAACATAGAATTACTGTTATCGGTTCGGGGACTTCAAACAGCGTAAACAGACCGAAAAGCTTCAGTTCAGTTCAAAAAACACACAGTTCAGTATAGAAATGCGGATACTTCCATATTTGGTGCTAAAATAAATGAAGTAAAAATAAAGGTATCACTTATGGGAGGACAAAAGATGAAAACACAGGATATGCTGGTGGACAGAATTAATAATCTCTGTAAAGAGAAGAATATGAGCTATTACACTTTGTCGTATCGCTCCACGGTGCCGCTCACAACGTTGATGCACATCATGGATAAATCCACGTTAAATCCGGGGATCATAACACTTGAAAAGCTGTGTGACGGATTTGGAATTACAATAAAGGAGTTTTTCGATTCCTTCGAGTTTGATGGTCTGAAGGATATAGAATAATCTTATAGTACTTTAGTATTATTTGTAAAAAATTTAGAATTTTTTAAGTGACGGAATTTCGAGAATGTGCTATACTTCTTTTATAAGTAACTGCTGAAATTAATTACTAGATAAGCTAATGGGAGGTCTCAAAATGACTAAAGCAGAAATTTTGAAAGCAGAAATTTTAAAGCAGTACAAGAGTGTAAGACAGTTTGCGATTGAAATGGGGATTCCTTACAGCACTCTTGTTACGGCGCTTGACAGAGGGATTGAAGGTATGGCATATGGTACGGTGATTCGGATGTGCGACAGATTGAGCCTGAACCCGGTTGACTTTTCTTCACTTGAAAAAGGCGAATCTCTCGGTGAGAAGATTCTTGAAAACAGAGTTATGCAGTATTACGTTCAGTTAAACAAAAAGGGACGTAAGAAGATCCTTGAAATGATGGATGATTATATTCAGCTTGAGAAGTACAGAGAGTAGGAGGCGCCCCTGAAAAGAGACGCGGTTGCTTGCATGTAGAAACCGGACGGTGTGGTTCGGTTTTTTCTCATAAGGGTTCGACATTAAGAAGAAAATTTTTGATTCCTGCGAGCAATGAGCCAAGCGGCTGCGAAGCAGACATTTGGCGAATGCCGCAGGGGTCACATACCCCGCTGCTCTGCAGCGCTGCAAGCTTGATGACCCGTTGCTTGCAGCTGGGTTGTTGACCAGGCTTTTGTCAACAGAGTTTTTGAAGCGGCAAAAGAAGCAGTGCTGCTTTGCGAAAGCGGCGGAATCAATTTAGCAGTAGCTGTTAAACATCATGCCGCTGTATGTACTGGTTTCGTATGGGGCGGCATAGCTGTGGCCGGGATTTTTATAAGCCACCAGAGTCCTCTTGACATATTGCATGGGATCAAGAGAAACCTGGCGCGTTTTCTGAAGAATCGAGCTTGTAAAACCCTTGATGGCATTCAGGCTTTCGGTTCCTTTGCCGGCAAGCGTTGAGCTGCGAAGGGTATCCTTATCCATGGACAGCATACCCTCTTCCCCGCGGGAAATTCCGATTTTTTCGAAATCCTCCTGATAATAGAGAGACATGTGATTCATTTCCTTGATCAGCCGGTTGCTCAGGGGATACGCTTCCGCATAATGATTCACACTGTGAAGAAAGGAATTGTATCCGGTAATCAGGTTGTTTATGTTTTCGGCCAGTGAATCCACATCAGCCATAAGTCCGATTTCTGCCGTATCCTGCGGCGAGGCGCTGACGCCCTTTAAATGGATTTCAAACAGATTATCTAATGTGAAATGATTGGAGGAAGCGCTCCTGGCCTCACCGTTTACGGTAAACTCCGCATTGGAAGGCGCTGCGGCAATGGAATCGAGGCCGAGATACGATACGCTTCCCTTCTGGCGGCCGGTATTTCCTGCATCGGACGCATGAAAAATTACGTCCCGGTTATTTTTGAGGCCGGTAGCGGCTGAGGTAAGGCGCAAAGCGGAATTCCCATTGCCGTCCTCAATCACGTCCGAGCGAAGCCCGATATCGGAATTGTTGATTAACCGGCAAAGCCTCTGCTGGATATCGCGGTTGGTCTCGCCTTCATGTATGTTGTACTGAAACTCATAGCTTAAATCATTTACGATTACGTCAAAAGAATAGGAGCCTTCGGACAGGGCGATCGGCAGGGACGAAGGAAGAAACCGTCCCACATTTGTCTGGCCTGATGCCAGAGCGGTTATTTCTATATGAAAAGAAGGAATCTCCTCATCAGAAAGCTCACCAATGAAAACAGCTTCCGCAAGGTCGCTGTTGCTGGAGTAAGCCACTTTTTTGTTCAGCATTTCATCTTCGTTGAGGCCGCCTAAGGAAGCGATGGTATTGCGAAGCTGCCTGGCGTTTTCTTTCAGATTCACCGCAAATCCCTGGGATGCCCTGCTGGTATCGATCAGATACAGGGGTGAATCCTTGCTCATTTTGACGATGGAATTATAAATGCTTTTCAGTTCGCCACGCTTGTGCGTATCATACCGGCTGGTGCTCATTGGAGCATAGCTTGACAGATAATGATTGTATACGGTATTGAGCGCTGCACTGTAAGCCATAATAACTCCTCCCCTCTTCCATGAATTACTAATTAAATTTTATCATGTTGAATCTGTGAATACAAGTGAAAATCCTTACAAAATCAAAATAAAGCGGAAAATGAGTTGACGCAGGAAAAAGGATATGTTATAGTTAACAAACGAGATAAGATACAGGTCTTTTTTTTATGCTCAAAATCCGGTAGAAGAATTGGAGGAATTTAAGATGCGTACAAGAATTACATTGGCATGTACAGAATGCAAGCAGCGTAACTACAATACGACTAAAGATAAGAAGACTCATCCGGACAGGATGGAGATCAAGAAGTATTGTAGATTCTGCAGAACTCACACATTGCACAAAGAAACCAAATAACTGTAAGGCGGTTGAAAGGAGTAGAGGATGGCGGATTCCGTTAAGAAAGAAAAGACATCTAAGCCCAGTTTCTTTAAAGGCCTGAAAGTGGAATTTAAGAAAATCGTGTGGCCTGATAAGGATTCCCTTTTAAAGCAGTCTATTGCAGTTGTCTGTATTTCTATTGTACTTGGAGCGGTCATTGCAATACTTGATTTTGCAATGCAGTATGGTGTGGATTTCCTGACCAGTCTGTAAAGTGAGGGTGGAGGATTAATATGGCGGCAGAAGCAAACTGGTATGTAGTGCATACCTATTCAGGGTATGAGAATAAGGTTAAGGCCAATATTGAGAAGACCATTGAGAACAGACATCTGGAAGAGGAGATCCTGGAAGTCAGGGTGCCGATGCAGGATGTGGTGGAAGTAAAAAACGGTGCGAAGAAGACGGTTCAGAAAAAGCTGTTCCCTGGTTATGTGCTTATCAATATGATAATGAATGATGACACATGGTATGTGGTTCGTAATACCAGGGGAGTTACGGGTTTTGTGGGTCCGGGAAGCAAGCCGGTTCCTCTCACCGAAGCCGAAATGAAACCTCTCGGAATCAAGACTGAAAATGTTTCTGTCGACTTTGCGGAAGGGGATATGATCGCAGTCGTGTCCGGCGTCTGGAAGGATACCGTCGGTGTTGTTCAGAGAATGGACTTCGGAAAACAGACGGCCACGATCAATGTGGAGCTGTTCGGAAGGGAAACTCCGGTGGAGATCAGCTTTGCGGAAGTAAGAAAAATGATATAGTCAGGTATATTTGGATATTTATATGGGAAGCGTGCCGGAACAGGAGCTTCCGTGTAAATATAGAGGAAACTTAGTAAAGAGTCTGCGGATGCGCTCTGCGGGCTGTGGGAGCAGAACTCCGGCTTCCGGATAGAGATCTGTATCCGGAAAAGGGAAGGATGCGCCATACCACAATGCATTTGTTGCATTATTATAGGAGGTGCCACAATGGCAAAGAAAGTAGAAGGATACATTAAATTGCAGATCCCTGCTGGTAAAGCTACACCAGCTCCCCCGGTTGGTCCTGCACTTGGACAGCACGGTGTGAACATTGTTGAATTTACAAAGCAGTTCAACGCGAGAACGGCTGACAAGGGAGACGTGATCATTCCCGTTGTCATCACGGTATATGCGGACAGAAGCTTCAGTTTTATTACAAAAACTCCCCCTGCTGCAGTACTTCTGAAGAAAGCATGCAATCTGAAGTCCGGTTCAGCAGCGCCGAACAAGACGAAGGTTGCCACAATTTCCAAAGCCAAGCTTCAGGAGATCGCTGAGATGAAGATGCCTGATTTAAATGCTGCAAGCCTGGAAGCGGCTATGAGTATGATTGCCGGAACAGCGAGAAGCATGGGTATCACGGTAGAAGACTAATAACAAATTTGTAGAGAGTGGGAGACAGGGGCTGCAAGGCGGCAGCCATGTCGTTTGAACCATAGGAGGATTCATAATGAAACGTGGAAAGAAATATAAAGAGGCTGCAAAACAGGTAGACCGTACAGTGACGTACGAGCCTGCGGAGGCCGTGGCTCTGGCAAAGAAAACAGCGGTTGCCAAGTTTGACGAGACAATTGAAGTTCATATCAGAACAGGCTGCGATGGACGTCATGCGGAGCAGCAGATCCGTGGCGCCGTAGTCCTTCCTAACGGAACCGGTAAGACGGTTAAGGTGCTTGTTTTTGCAAAAGGTGACAAGGTTAACGAGGCGGAAGCGGCCGGAGCGGATTATGTGGGAGGCGATGAGCTGATTCCCAGGATCCAGAATGACGGATGGCTTGATTTTGACGTGGTTGTGGCTACGCCGGATATGATGGGCGTTGTAGGCCGCCTTGGTAAGGTTCTCGGACCCAAAGGCCTGATGCCTAACCCGAAAGCGGGAACCGTGACCATGGACGTGACAAAAGCGATCAATGATATTAAGGCTGGTAAGATCGAGTACAGACTTGACAAGTCGAACATCATTCATGCGCCTATCGGCAAGGCTTCCTTTGAGGAAGAGAAGCTGCAGGAGAACTTCAACACTCTTATGGAGGCAATTGTGAAGGCAAGACCATCGGCATTAAAAGGTCAGTTCCTGAGAAGCATTACGGTTTCTTCGACCATGGGACCTGGTGTGAAGGTAAGCGTTGCTAAATTCTAATTAAAACCGGACTAATATACAAAAGCTGTTTCTGTCTTCGGGTGGGAGCGGCTTTTTTGTGCAAAAGAGGCAGAAAGGAAAGTGCTACGTGCACACCTGCCTCAGTGCGATTTCATGGCAGCGCAATTCGTGTGAAGTATGGATTCTGTTATTCAAATTGACTGAAAAATGTGGTATGCTGAAAATATGAGCAGGAAGAAGAGAGATAACAGGAAAAAAGTAAAACAGAAGAGAGCGAAGAAGCTGACTCCTCTTGGGATCTTTCTGAGGACTTTTTTTGGCGTGCTGGGAGTGGGATTGTGTGGAATCCTGATTTACAGCTATGTCTTCCGGTCGGGAAGCCGCCCGCAGGGATCCGGAGAATTGGGGGGAGTGCGGGAGGAGGAAAGCCGGGAAGGCCTTGCTTCCTTTTGGGAAATCATTCCCCAGAAAGAGGATGTCAGGGAGGCCATGCAGCATATTTCACAGGAAACGGATACGGATACGGGTATTTATGCGGACGTGCTTGCGGATCCGGAATATATGGCAGCAAACAACATTTATTCCGTGGCGAATAAGACAGACGGGATTGTGACTGTGGGCTTTGCCGGAGACATTCTTTTTGATGATGAGTATGCGATGATGGCAAATCTGAAAAAACGGGGGGCTGCCATAGAGAATGCGATTTCACAGCCGCTTCTTTCCTGCATGCGGGATATGGATATTATGATGCTCAACAATGAATTCCCGTACACAGACAGAGGAACGGCAACGGAAGGGAAGACCTTTACGTTCCGGGCGGATACTTCCACGGTAAGTTATCTGAGTGATATGGGCGTGGATGTCGTTTCTCTTGCCAATAATCATTCCTATGATTTTGGGGAAGTAGGTCTTCTGGACAGTCTGGATACGCTGCGGGAGGCGGGAATGCCCTATGTGGGGGCGGGCAGAAACCTGGAAGAGGCCTCCAGGCCTGTGTATTTTATAGCAGGGGATATTAAGATTGCCATTGTTTCCGCAACACAGATCGAGCGCCTGGAAAATCCGGATACAAAGGGGGCCACGGAGAGCAGCCCCGGCGTGTTCCGCTGCCTGAATCCCCAGAGGCTCTGCGAGATGGTGTCCCAGGCAAAGCAGAACAGCGATTTTGTGGTGGTATTTATTCACTGGGGAACGGAGAATGTGACGCAGCCCGACTGGGCGCAGCTGGATCAGGCGCCCAAGCTTGCCGAAGCGGGAGCGGATCTGATTATTGGAGCCCACCCGCATTGCCTTCAGGGGATTCAATATTATGGGGAGGTGCCGGTTGTCTATAGCCTTGGAAATTTCTGGTTTAACTCCAAAACCTTGGACACGGGAATAATCCAGGCGGATATTTCCAGGGAAGGAATTCAGAATCTGAGGTTTATTCCCGCAATCCAGTCGGACTGCAGGACGGATCTGGCCTGTGATGGGGAGAAGGAGCGGATTCTCTCCTATTTGCAGAGCATCTCCTATGGCGTGACAATTGATTCCCAGGGAAACATTTCCCAGGGAAATATTTCCCCGTAAAATCATTTTTGAGTTGACAATACCCCTGTCCTGTGATATTTTAAGTAAGGTTATTCTATAACCATGCCGAAGACAGTAGGTGCCCGAAGGTGAAACAGAGGGCGTAAGCGATGCCGCCTACCGAGGAACTGAGTTTATAATATCAAACTTTATCCTCCCGGCATTGACCGGGAGTTTTTTGCTTCGCAGGGGAGTAAGGAAGCTGGCGGCGCTGCCGTCCGGATCCTGCGCGGCGGGCGGGGAGGGAGTGTCTTTTCCCTGCTTGGTTTATAGGATAAGCTCCTTTCGGCACAAAATCTAAAAGGAGGTAGAAAGATGGCAAAAGTTGAATTGAAACAGCCTGTCATTGAGGAAATTTCGGCGAACATTAAAGATGCACAGTCTGTCGTTCTTGTTGACTACCGCGGACTCACGGTGGAGCAGGATACAAGGCTCCGCAGACAGCTTCGCGAGGCGGGAATCACCTACAAGGTTTACAAGAACACCATGATGAACTTCGCATTTAAAGGAACGGACTTTGAAGCGCTCACTCCTTATCTGGAAGGCCCCAGTGCGGTAGCTATTTCCAATGAGGATGCGACGGCTCCGGCAAGAGTGCTCTGCAATTTTGCGAAGGAAGCAAACAAGCTCGAAATCAAGGGCGGTGTGGTGGAAGGGATTGCATATGATGCTAAGGGTATCGGCGAGATCGCAAAGATCCCTTCAAGGGAAGAGCTGCTCTCCAAGCTGCTTGGAAGCCTGCAGTCACCGATCACCAATATGGCACGCGTGCTGAACCAGCTGGCAGAAAAAGGCGGTGCGGCTGCCGCTGCAGCGGCAGCGGAATCTTCCGCTGAGGAAGCTCCCGCAGCAGAAGAGGCGGCTGAGACTCCTGCAGAGTAATCGGTGCGGACGGCACAAACAGGAAACCTTTCCGTATTCAGGCGGAAATCACAGTATTCTAATTAATGGAGGAAATAAAAATGGCAAAATTATCCACTCAGGAATTTATTGACGCTATCAAAGAGTTGACAGTACTGGAATTAAACGATCTGGTAAAGGCATGTGAGGAAGAGTTCGGCGTATCTGCAGCGGCAGGTGTCGTGGTTGCAGCTGCAGCGACTGAAGGCCCCGCAGAGGAAGAGAAGACAGAGTTTGATGTTGAGCTCACAGAAGTTGGACCGAACAAGGTTAAGGTTATCAAGGTTGTTCGTGAGGCTACCGGCCTTGGACTGAAGGAAGCCAAGGATCTTGTTGATTCCGCTCCGAAGGTACTGAAAGAGGCTGCTACCAAGGAAGAAGCTGAGGAAATCAAGGCTAAGCTGGAAGGCGAAGGCGCTAAAGTTACTCTTAAGTAATTCGGTCAGCTGTGAAATGAGCCGTGTATATTGAATAAACTGTGTTTGAAGACCCCGGTCTGTTTGCTCCGTGCAAAGACCGGGGTTTCTGAAATTTGTGACAATGGAATTGCTGCGAAGAGAGAAGTCTTTTGTTTGCGTTAATATTTTCCAGATAATAAATTTTCTGGTTGACTTATTTGCCAATTTGTAGTAGGATGGAAAGTGCACTATTGTGGTGTGTTATGCACATTTGAAGTGGAAGAGTAACATCATTATAAAGAACGGGGTGAAATGTCAATGGAAAAGAACAGAATACGTCCTATTGCTGCAGGCAAGAACATACGTATGAGTTATTCACGACAGGAAGAAGTTTTGGAGATGCCGGATCTTATTGAAGTCCAGAAGGATTCCTATAACTGGTTTCTGAATGAGGGCCTCAAGGAAGTTTTTGAGGATATTTCTCCGATTGAAGATTACAGCGGCCATTTGAGCCTGGAGTTCGTGGACTTTGAGTTGTGTGAGGACGACGTAAAGTATTCTATTGAAAAGTGCAAGGAAAGAGATGCCACTTATGCTGCTCCTCTAAAGGTGAGGGTACGTCTTTATAATAAAGAAAAGGAAGAAATCAGCGAGCATGAGATTTTCATGGGCGATCTTCCGATTATGACTCAGACCGGCACCTTCGTGATCAACGGTGCGGAGCGTGTTATCGTCAGCCAGCTTGTTCGTTCCCCGGGTATCTATTATGCGATTGGCCACGATAAGATTGGTAAAAGGCTGTTTTCCTCCACTGTAATCCCGAACCGCGGTGCATGGCTGGAATATGAGACGGATTCCAACGACATTTTCTATGTCCGAGTGGATCGGACAAGGAAGGTTCCCATTACCGTTTTGATCAGGGCTCTCGGCGTGGGTACCAATGATGAGATCCGCGAGCTGTTCGGCGATGAGCCCAAGATAGAAGCAAGCTTTTCCAAGGACGTTTCTGACAATTATCAGGATGGTCTTTTGGAGCTGTACAAAAAAATACGTCCCGGCGAGCCGCTTAGCGTTGAAAGTGCGGAAAGCCTGATCAACGCCATGTTCTTCGACCCCAGAAGATACGACCTGGCAAAAGTCGGAAGATATAAATTCAACAAAAAGCTGTCTTTCCGAAACAGAATCCGCAATCATGTCCTTGCGGAGGATGTGGTGGATCCTTTCACCGGAGAGGTGCTTGCCGAGGCAGGCGTCAAGGTCAGCAGGGAGCTGGCAGACGGGATTCAGAATGCGGCTGTCCCTTTTGTATACGTTCAGACGGAAGAGAAAAATGTCAAGATTCTCTCCAATATGATGGTGGATATCACGAACTTTGTGGACTGCAATCCCAGGGAGCTTGGCATTACCGAGCATGTTTACTATCCGGTGCTTGCCCAGATTATTGAGGAATTCGGTGAGGATGCGGCAGCTCTTGCGGAGGCGATCCGGAAGAATGTGCATGAACTGATCCCCAAGCATATCACCAAGGAGGATATTATTGCCTCCATCAATTATAATATACATCTTGAGTATGGAATCGGCAATGATGATGATATCGATCATCTGGGAAACAGACGTATCAGGGCCGTGGGAGAGCTTTTGCAGAATCAGTACAGGATCGGTCTTTCCAGGCTGGAGAGAGTGGTTCGCGAAAGAATGACCACTCATGATGCGGAAGAGATTTCCCCTCAGGTACTTATTAATATCAAGCCGGTGCAGGCGGCAGTGAAAGAGTTCTTCGGTTCCTCCCAGCTGTCACAGTTTATGGATCAGAACAACCCGCTGGGCGAGCTGACGCACAAGAGGCGTCTTTCCGCATTGGGACCGGGAGGACTCTCCAGAGACCGCGCCGGATTCGAGGTTCGTGACGTACATTATTCCCATTATGGAAGAATGTGCCCCATTGAGACGCCCGAGGGTCCCAACATTGGTCTGATCAACTCGCTCGCATCCTATGCGAGGATAAATGAATACGGTTTCGTGGAAGCACCTTACCGTAAAATAGACAAATCCGACCCGGCAAATCCAAGGGTTACGGATGAAGTGGAATACATGACGGCGGATGAGGAAGATAATTACCATGTGGCTCAGGCGAATGAGCTTCTGGATAAGGACGGCTATTTTGTGAGAAACACGGTTTCCGGCCGTTACAGGGAGGAGACCTCCGAGTATCCCAAGGCAATGTTCGACTACATGGACGTGTCCCCCAAGATGGTATTTTCCGTTGCAACGGCATTGATTCCCTTCCTGGAGAATGATGATGCGAACCGCGCACTGATGGGTTCCAACATGCAGCGTCAGGCGGTGCCTCTTCTCACCACGGATGCTCCCGTGGTGGGAACCGGAATGGAGCCGAAAACCGCCGTGGACTCGGGCGTGTGCCTGGTGGCAAAGAAGTCAGGAACCATAGATTACGTTTCTTCCAATCTGATCCGGATCTCATACGACGACGGGGAAAAGGCGGAACACCGTCTTACCAAGTTCGCAAGGAGCAACCAGTCCAACTGCTATAACCAGAAGCCTATTGTGACAAAGGGAGACCATGTGCAGGCAGGACAGGTAATCGCAGACGGCCCTTCCACATCCCTGGGCGAGCTGGCTCTGGGGAAAAATCCGCTGATCGGGTTTATGACATGGGAAGGCTATAACTATGAGGACGCTGTCCTTTTGAGCGAAAGACTGGTGCAGGACGATGTTTATACGTCGGTACACATTGAGGAATATGAGGCGGAGGCACGGGATACCAAGCTGGGACCTGAGGAAATTACCAGGGATGTTCCCGGTGTCGGCGATGATGCGCTGAAGGATCTGGATGAGAGAGGAATTATCCGGATCGGTGCGGAGGTCCGGGCAGGTGACATTCTGGTCGGAAAGGTTACGCCTAAGGGCGAAACGGAGCTGACGGCTGAGGAGAGACTGCTTCGCGCCATATTTGGTGAAAAAGCGAGAGAGGTGAGGGACACTTCCTTAAAGGTGCCTCACGGCGAATATGGAATTGTGGTGGACGCTAAAATTTTTACCAGGGAAAACGGCGATGAGCTCTCTCCCGGCGTGAATCAGGCGGTTAGAATATATATTGCGCAGAAGAGAAAGATTTCCGTGGGCGACAAGATGGCGGGACGTCACGGAAACAAGGGTGTGGTTTCCAGGGTGCTTCCGGTGGAGGATATGCCTTATCTTCCCAACGGACGGCCTCTTGATATCGTGCTGAATCCCCTCGGCGTGCCTTCCCGTATGAATATCGGACAGGTACTTGAGATCCACCTTTCCCTTGCGGCCAGAGCTCTTGGTTTTAATGTGGCGACACCCGTATTTGACGGTGCGAACGAGGAAGATATTATGGATACGCTCGACCTGGCCAATGATTACGTGAATCTGAGCTGGGAAGAGTTTGAGGCAAAACACAGGGAAGAGCTTTTACCGGAAGTGCTCGAATATCTGTCAGAGCACAGGGATCACAGGGAAGTGTGGAAGGGAGTGCCCATTTCGAGGGATGGTAAAGTGAGGCTGCGGGACGGAAGGTCCGGAGAGTATTTTGACAGCCCGGTAACCATCGGCCACATGCATTATCTTAAGCTCCATCATCTGGTAGATGACAAGATCCATGCGCGTTCCACTGGTCCTTATTCCCTGGTGACGCAGCAGCCTCTCGGCGGTAAAGCACAGTTTGGCGGCCAGCGTTTTGGTGAGATGGAGGTATGGGCGCTGGAGGCTTACGGCGCATCCTACACCTTGCAGGAAATCCTGACCGTGAAATCGGACGACGTGGTCGGACGTGTTAAGACTTACGAAGCCATTATCAAGGGCGATAACATACCGGCACCCGGAATACCGGAATCCTTCAAGGTTCTCCTTAAGGAGCTTCAGTCTCTCGGACTGGATGTCAGAGTGCTCAGGGAGGACAATACGGAGGTTGAAATTACGGAATCCATTGATTATGGCGATACGGATTATCGCTATGAGATCGAGGGAGACGACAAGAATTATGATTATGACAAGAGTTCTCTGTCCTCCATGGGTTATCAGCAGCAGGAGTTCGATGAGGAGAGCGGCGAGCTGATCAATGCAGATGACGAGGATCCGGAAGAGGAATTCAGCGATGACTTTGACGAGATGCTGGAAGAGGATGCCTATGAGGAACAGGATCTGTAATTCATGACATAGTCTGGAAAGGAGCAGGGTTGTAAAATGTCAGAAACAAAGCAAGAGGTGTACCAGCCGATGACGTTTGATGCCATTAAGATTGGTTTGGCATCACCTGAAAAAATCAGAGAGTGGTCAAGGGGTGAGGTTACCAAGCCCGAAACCATCAATTACAGAACGTTGAAGCCCGAGAAGGACGGCCTGTACTGTGAAAGAATTTTCGGGCCGAGCAAGGACTGGGAATGTCATTGCGGGAAATATAAAAAGATAAGATATAAAGGCGTTGTCTGTGACAGATGCGGAGTGGAAGTGACCAAATCCAGCGTCCGCAGGGAGCGTATGGGACATATCGAGCTTGCGGCTCCCGTATCCCATATCTGGTACTTTAAGGGAATTCCCAGCCGGATGGGATTGATTCTTGACCTGTCGCCCAGAGTCCTTGAGAAGGTTTTGTATTTCGCCTCCTATATTGTGCTGGATGCGGGAGGAACGGATCTGGAATACAAGCAGGTTCTCTCCGAGAAAGAATATCAGGATGCAAGAGAAACATGGGGCAGTAAGTTCCGTGTAGGCATGGGAGCGGAAGCGATTAAGGAGCTGCTCCAGGCCATTGACCTGGAAACCGAGTCCGTGGAGCTGAAAACCGGTTTAAAGGAATCCACAGGGCAGAAAAGAGCCAGGATTATCAAGCGTCTTGAGGTGGTGGAGGCTTTCAGGGAGTCCGGAAATCAGCCGGAATGGATGGTTATGGATGCGATCCCGGTGATACCGCCCGATCTGCGTCCCATGGTTCAGCTGGACGGCGGACGTTTTGCCACCTCGGATCTGAATGATTTATATAGAAGAATTATCAACAGGAATAACCGTCTTAAGAGGCTTCTTGAGCTCGGTGCACCGGATATTATCGTCCGCAACGAGAAGAGAATGCTTCAGGAGGCGGTGGATGCCCTGATTGACAACGGAAGAAGGGGCAGGCCGGTGACGGGACCCGGCAACAGGGCGCTGAAATCACTGTCCGATATGCTTAAGGGTAAGTCGGGACGCTTCCGCCAGAACCTGCTGGGAAAACGTGTGGATTATTCCGGACGTTCCGTTATCGTGGTGGGGCCTGAGCTGAAAATTTATCAGTGCGGTCTCCCGAAGGAAATGGCTATCGAGCTTTTCAAGCCCTTTGTGATGAAGGAACTTGTGACAAGGGGGGGTTCCCAGAATATAAAGAACGCCAAAAAGCTGGTGGAGCGGCTGGACACGCAGGTATGGGATGTGCTTGAGGAGGTAATCAAGGAGCATCCCGTGATGCTGAACCGTGCGCCCACGCTGCACAGGCTGGGGATTCAGGCGTTTGAACCGATTCTGGTGGAAGGCAAGGCGATTAAGCTGCATCCTCTTGTTTGTACGGCTTTTAACGCTGACTTTGACGGCGACCAGATGGCGGTGCATCTTCCGCTTTCCGTGGAGGCCCAGGCTGAGTGCAGATTCCTTCTGCTCTCGCCCAACAATCTGCTCAAGCCCTCGGACGGCGGGCCGGTTGCGGTTCCTTCACAGGATATGGTGCTAGGGATTTATTACCTGACTCAGGAAAGAGCCGGAGCGGTTGGCGAGGGAAAATTTTACAAGAACGTAAACGAAGCCATCCTTGCGTATGAAAACGGGGCCTGCACGCTCCATTCACGGATCAGGGTGAGGATGACAAAGACAAATTCC
Organism: uncultured Lachnospiraceae bacterium; assembly: GCA_910579685.1. Lineage (GTDB taxonomy): Bacteria > Bacillota > Clostridia > Lachnospirales > Lachnospiraceae > Suilimivivens. The sequence continues at coordinate 18,642 of CAJTVN010000047.1, forward strand.
GAGGGGGAAGAGGTAAGCGGAATCGTGGAGTCCACGCTGGGACGCTTCCTGTTCAATGAGATCCTGCCTCAGGATCTGGGATTTGTTGACCGCAGCAAGCCGGAAAATGTCCTTTTGCCGGAGATTGATTTTCATGTGGGTAAAAAGCAGCTCAAGCAGATCCTTGAAAAGGTAATTAACACCCATGGCGCTTCCAAAACGGCGGAGGTGCTGGATTTAATAAAATCCACCGGATATAAATATTCCACGAGGGCGGCCATGACGGTTTCCATCTCGGATATGACCGTACCCGCAAGCAAGCCGGAAATGCTCGCCCAGGCCCAGGCCACGGTGGATAAGATTTCACAGAATTTCCGCAGAGGCCTCATCACCGAGGAAGAGAGATACCGCGCGGTGGTGGAGACCTGGAACGATACGGATAAGCAGCTGACCGACGTCCTGCTGGCGGGACTTGATAAATACAACAATATTTATATGATGGCGGACTCTGGAGCGAGAGGCTCCAATCAGCAGATCAAGCAGCTGGCAGGCATGCGGGGACTGATGGCGGATACGACGGGAAGAACCATCGAACTGCCAATCAAGTCCAATTTCCGTGAAGGGCTGGATGTGCTGGAGTATTTCATGTCCGCTCACGGAGCGAGAAAAGGTTTGTCGGATACCGCTCTTCGAACCGCCGACTCCGGATATCTCACAAGGCGAATGGTGGATGTGTCCCAGGAGCTGATTATCCGAGAGATCGACTGTATGGAGGGAACGGACATCATTCCCGGAATGACCGTGAGGGCTTTCACGGACGGCAAGGAAGTGATCGAAGGTCTAAAAGACAGAATCACAGGAAGGTATTCCTGCGAAGATATTAAGGACGGGGATGGCAATGTGATCGTCAAGCGCAACCATATGATCACGCCGAGCCGTGCCGCCAGAATTTTAAGCGTGGGCGTGGACGGAAAGGGAGAGCCCATCGAGAGCGTTAAGATCCGCACGATCTTAAACTGTCGCTCCCGCAACGGTATCTGCGCAAAATGCTACGGTGCGAACATGGCCACCGGCGAGGCCGTTCAGGTGGGGGAAGCGGTTGGAATTATCGCTGCCCAGTCTATCGGCGAACCGGGTACTCAGCTCACCATGCGTACCTTCCACACGGGCGGTGTCGCCGGTGATGACATTACCCAGGGTCTTCCCCGCGTGGAGGAGCTTTTTGAGGCGAGAAAGCCCAAGGGACTTGCGATTATTGCAGAGTTCGGCGGCGTTGCCTCCATCAAGGATACTAAGAAAAAGCGCGAGGTGGTGATCACCAATGATGAGACGGGTGAGTCCAAGGCATATCTGATTCCCTACGGCTCCCGCATCAAGGTTCTCGATGGCGCTGTTCTCGAGGCCGGCGACGAGCTGACAGAGGGTAGTGTGAACCCCCACGATCTTTTGAAGATCAAGGGCATCCGCGCCGTGCAGGATTATATGCTCCGTGAAGTTCAGAGAGTGTACCGTCTGCAGGGTGTGGATATCAGCGACAAGCACATCGAGGTGATTGTCCGTCAGATGCTTAAGAAGGTAAGGATTGAGAATAACGGAGATACGGAATTCCTTCCGGGTACGCTGGTTGACGTGCTGGAGTATGAGGATATCAACGGGCAGCTGATCGCAGAGGGAAAAGAACCTGCGGACGGTAAGCAGGTGATGCTGGGAATTACCAAGGCAGCCCTTGCCACGAATTCTTTCCTTTCAGCGGCATCCTTCCAGGAGACCACCAAGGTTTTGACGGAAGCAGCCATTAAGGGTAAGGTGGATCCGCTGATCGGTCTGAAGGAGAACGTGATTATCGGTAAGCTGATCCCTGCCGGTACCGGCATGAAGCGTTATCGCAACACGAGGCTTAGCACGGATGATAAGCTGTTTGAGGATATTGATTCGGAAGAGATGATTGATTTTGACGAGGAAGTAGACGAGGAAGGCGGTTTTATCATCAATGAAGCTTCGGAGCGGCTCGGTATGTCAGAGGAAGAGGAAATGGAAGAGCTGATCACGCAGGAATAAGTTGATCCAGGATAGTTGACACGACCCCGCATATACGATAACGGTATATGCGGGGTTTCTTGGTGAAAATGTATGTAAAATTCTTTATTTTCAAATAAAATTTGCCAGGAAGTATATTGACAAGAAAAAAGCCAGCAATTATACTAAACTAGTGTGCATAGAAAGGGCATGTATCTTTTTGATGCACGAAAACCAATCATGCTTTGCCAGAGGCAGAGCGATTTTATATGCAGGAGGTGAAACAGAATGCCAACATTTAACCAGTTAGTCAGAAAAGGACGTCAGACATCCGTAAAGAAGTCAACGGCTCCCGCTTTGCAGAAAGGATGGAACTCCCTTCACAAGAAAGCTACCGATACTTCTGCTCCTCAAAAGAGAGGTGTTTGTACAGCTGTCAAGACAGCAACCCCTAAAAAGCCTAACTCAGCGCTGAGAAAGATCGCGAGAGTTCGTCTTTCCAACGGAATCGAAGTGACAAGCTACATTCCCGGTGAAGGACACAATCTGCAGGAGCACAGTGTTGTTCTGATCAGAGGCGGAAGAGTAAAGGATTTGCCCGGTACAAGATACCATGTAATCAGAGGTACCCTTGATACGGCAGGTGTTGCAAACAGAAGGCAGGCCCGTTCCAAATATGGCGCCAAGAGGCCTAAGGCTGGCAAATAGTTTTTGGAACAGATTGGACCCACAAACGTAAGCTAATTTAGTGTTGGAATTCTGTTACGATAGATCTGTCCGGACGGCAGGCCCAAGGGCGGCATCCCGGTAAATTTGATTAGTTAGTAGTAAGAGATACCCGCACGAACACAAACTGTGTGATGACAGAAAGGATAGCTGTTATCTGAATTAGAATGACACACTGTGAGTACCGATGATTTAATGTAAGCGAATAATTAAGGAGGGAAGAACCGTGCCACGTAAAGGACATGTTCAGAAAAGAGATGTATTGGCAGATCCTTTATACAATAACAAAGTGGTTACCAAGCTTATCAACAATATCATGTTGGATGGTAAGAAGGGTGTCGCACAGCAGATTGTATACGGTGCATTTGCCAAAGTAGAAGAGAAATCCGGTAAGCCGGCTCTTGAAGTTTTTGAGGAGGCTATGAATAACATCATGCCTGTTCTGGAATGCAAAGCAAGACGTATCGGTGGCGCTACCTATCAGGTGCCTATCGAGGTGAGACCTGACAGGCGTCAGGCGCTGGGGCTTCGCTGGCTCACGATGTTTGCCCGCAAGAGAGGCGAGAAAACCATGCGCGACAGACTTGCGAATGAGATCCTCGATGCAGCGAACAATACCGGTGCAGCTGTTAAGAGAAAAGAAGACATGCACAAAATGGCAGAAGCAAACAAGGCATTTTCACATTACCGCTTCTAATAGCCGGAAGGCGATGTGGTGCTTTCGGGTTCTGCCCGGACTAATATAAGGAGGAAAGACCTTTGGCTGGAAGAGAATATCCATTAGATAGAACCAGAAATATTGGTATTATGGCTCATATCGATGCAGGTAAGACAACTCTTACAGAACGTATCTTATATTACACTGGTGTGAATTATAAGATTGGCGATACGCACGAAGGTACTGCTACCATGGACTGGATGGAACAGGAGCAGGAGAGAGGTATCACCATAACGTCGGCTGCAACGACATGTCATTGGACTCTGGAAGAAAACTGTAAGCCTAAGCCGGGTGCTCTTGAACATCGTATCAATATTATTGATACTCCCGGGCACGTTGACTTCACAGTGGAAGTGGAACGTTCCCTGCGTGTTCTTGACGGCGCTGTCGGTGTATTCTGCGCAAAGGGCGGTGTTGAGCCTCAGTCGGAAAACGTGTGGCGCCAGGCAGACACTTACAATGTACCCAGAATGGCCTTTATTAACAAAATGGACATTTTAGGTGCAAACTTCTACGGAGCCGTAGAGCAGATTAAGACCAGACTTGGTAAAAACGCAATCATCCTCCAGCTGCCGATCGGCAAGGAAGATGAGTTTAAAGGTATTATTGATTTATTCGAAATGAAGGCATACATCTACAATGACGACAAGGGAGAGGATATTTCAATCACCGATATCCCTGAGGACATGCAGGATGATGCCGAGCTTTACCGTTCAGAGCTCATTGAGAAGATCTGTGAATTGGACGATGATTTGACAATGATGTATCTGGAAGGTGAAGAACCCTCTGTTGAGGAGATGAAGAAGGTTCTGAGAAAAGCCACCTGTGAATGCACGGCCGTACCTGTGTGCTGTGGTTCCGCTTACAGGAACAAGGGCGTACAGAAGCTTCTCGATGCAATTCTTGAGTATATGCCCGCTCCTATAGATATCCCGGCAATCAAGGGTACGGATCTGGACGGCAATGAGATCGAGAGGCATTCATCGGATGAAGAGCCTTTCGCTGCCTTGGCATTCAAGATTATGGCGGATCCTTTTGTGGGAAAGCTTGCTTTCTTCAGAGTTTATTCCGGTACTATGAACTCCGGTTCCTATGTACTGAATGCTACCAAAGATAAAAAGGAACGTGTTGGACGTATCCTTCAGATGCACGCAAACAAGAGAGCGGAGCTCGACAAGGTTTATTCCGGCGATATTGCAGCGGCAGTGGGCTTCAAGTTCACCACCACCGGAGATACGATCTGCGATGACCGTCATCCGGTTATCCTGGAATCCATGGAATTCCCTGAACCCGTTATCGAGCTGGCAATCGAGCCTAAAACGAAAGCCGGACAGGGCAAGATGGGAGAGGCTCTTGCAAAGCTTGCAGAGGAAGATCCTACTTTCCGCGCTCATACGGATCAGGAAACAGGCCAGACCATTATCGCAGGTATGGGTGAGCTCCATCTGGAGATCATCGTGGATCGTCTTCTGCGCGAGTTTAAGGTGGAGGCAAACGTGGGCGCTCCTCAGGTTGCCTACAAGGAGACCTTTACCAAGACAGTGGAAGTGGATTCCAAATATGCGAAGCAGTCCGGCGGACGCGGCCAGTATGGTCACTGTAAGGTACGTTTCGAGCCTATGGACGCCAACGGAGAAGAGCTGTTCAAGTTCGATTCCGAGGTTGTGGGTGGTGCGATTCCTAAGGAATACATTCCTGCAGTCGGTGAAGGTATTGAGGAAGCTTCCAAGTGCGGTATTCTGGGAGGATTCCCGGTACTTGGCGTGCATGCAACGGTATATGACGGTTCCTATCATGAGGTCGATTCCTCAGAAATGGCATTCCATATTGCTGGTTCTATGGCGTTCAAGGATGCTATGAACAAGGCAAATCCTGTGCTCCTTGAGCCCATCATGAAGGTGGAGGTGACAATGCCCGAGGAATATATGGGAGATGTCATTGGAGATATCAATTCCCGCAGGGGCCGTATTGAGGGCATGGACGATATCGGAGGAGGCAAGATGGTAAGAGCATTCGTACCCCTTGCCGAGATGTTCGGTTATTCCACGGATCTTCGTTCCAGGACACAGGGAAGAGGAAACTATTCCATGTTCTTTGAAAAATATGAGCAGGTTCCCAAGAACGTACAGGAAAAAGTCTTGGCAGCAAAGGCGAAATAAAGGCAGCGAGACTTTATCCTGCGGAAAAAGTCTTGGCAGCAAAGGCGAAATAAAGGCAGCGAGACTTTATCCTGCGGAAAAAGTCTTGGCGGCAAAGGCGAAATAGCAGGATATCCCGCCCGATTACAGCAAATAGTGCTTGAAAATATCGGTAATTTCTAATATAATCAAAGATAGTTGATTATTTATTTTGGTAACGAAACCATTTATTTTTTAAGGAGGACTTTAGAAATGGCTAAAGCTAAATTTGACAGAACCAAAACCCATTGTAATATTGGTACCATTGGTCATGTTGACCATGGTAAGACTACTTTGACAGCAGCTATCACAAAGGTACTTGCTGCAAGGGTTGCTGGTAACACGGCTACTGATTTCGAGAACATTGACAAGGCTCCCGAGGAGAGAGAAAGAGGTATCACCATCTCTACCGCACACGTTGAGTATTCAACGGAGAACAGGCATTATGCACACGTTGACTGCCCTGGCCATGCTGACTATGTAAAGAACATGATCACAGGTGCGGCTCAGATGGACGGCGCTATCCTTGTTGTTGCTGCAACGGACGGCGTTATGGCTCAGACAAAGGAGCATATCCTTCTGTCCCGTCAGGTAGGCGTTCCTTATATCATCGTATTCCTGAACAAGTGCGATATGGTAGACGACGAGGAGCTGATCGAGCTGGTTGAGATGGAAGTTACCGAGCAGCTCGAGGAGTATGGTTTCAATGACTGCCCGATCATCAAGGGTTCCGCTCTTAAGGCTCTGGAAGATCCCAACAGCGAGTGGGGCGACAAGATCATGGAGCTCATGGATACGGTTGATTCTTATATTCCTGATCCCGAGAGAGCTACAGACAAGCCTTTCCTTATGCCTGTTGAGGATGTGTTCACCATTACCGGACGTGGTACGGTTGCTACCGGTAGAGTAGAGCGCGGTACGCTTCATCTGAATGAGGAAGTTGAGATCGTTGGTATTAAGGAAGAGACACGTAAGACCGTTGTAACCGGTATCGAGATGTTCCGTAAGCTGCTTGACGAGGCTCAGGCTGGTGACAACATCGGCGCACTGCTTCGTGGTGTGCAGAGAACGGAGATCGAAAGAGGACAGGTTCTTTCCAAACCCGGTTCCGTTAAGTGCCACAAGAAGTTTACCGCTCAGGTATACGTTCTGACCAAGGATGAGGGAGGACGTCACACTCCTTTCTTCAACAACTACAGACCTCAGTTCTATTTCAGAACAACTGACGTGACTGGTGTCTGCAATCTTCCCGCCGGTACAGAGATGTGCATGCCTGGCGATAACGTAGAGATGACGATCGAGCTGATTCATCCTATCGCTATGGAGCAGGGACTTACGTTCGCTATCCGTGAGGGTGGTAGAACTGTTGGTTCTGGCAGGGTTGCTACTATCATCGAGTAATTATAATTTATTCAGTAAAATCAAGGCTTTCGGGGATTTCTCCGAAAGCCTTTTTACGT
>CAJTVN010000048.1 GCA_910579685.1 uncultured Lachnospiraceae bacterium
TTTAATCACTGTTACATGTAAAGCCTTTGCGTCAATCAAACTTTCCTGTCTACACTTCGGGCAGTAAAGCGGAAAGTTTTTCAGCTCTGTATCTATCCGTATCTGTAATCTTGTTTTATTTCCACATACAGGACACAATATCCAATTTTCATTTTTGCTTATTCTCATTCCTTGCTTCCTTACCGAAAAAGTATTTGTGTTGCTTTTTCATAATAAGCTTCCTTCTTCTATCAGATGCATTGCTCCAAAATAGGCATTTGACAATGTATTTATACAATATGCTTCATCATAAACCATTGCATTGTTGGCAAGCAGACTGGCTATTCCATGTGTTACTAAAAAAATTTGCGAAAATATGCTATATGCCTGTTGCTCGTCTACCTTTGCTTGTTTCCTTAGGATAGGGAATAAAAAATCAAAATTTTTCCCGGTAAGCCAATCAGAAAGGGAAATGCCTATACAATAGTTTGAATGATACAAAAAGCGAAAAAGATTTTTTTCTTCTACGGCAAATTGAATATATCTCATACCCACTTCCAACATAGGGCGTTCGTATTTGCCGCTTAAATTTGTTACATAGTTAATATGAAACTCACTTGCTTTTTTATATGTTGCAATTCGGACATCTTCAATCGTTTTAAAATGATATAAAACGGGCTGCGTGGAACAGCCGAGTTTTTGTGAAACTGTCCGGGCGTTTATGTTTTCTGCTCCCATTTCTTTTACAGTTTCAAAAGCTGCGTCTATAATCATTTCTTTTGTGACTTTCGCGATTGCTGGCATATTTGCACCTCCATTTATAATCTATATTATATATAACTTTAATTATACATAATCAAAATTATAAATCAAGGCAATTTTTCTTTCAATCCCTCCTGCTAAACTTTTACTCAAATTTCACTTTTCCGAAAAAAGGTAAAGCGGTAAATTGTTCTATTTTGTCAAATAATAAAATTATTTATGAAAGAAAAAAAGGAATGTGTATGACTGGCTATCTAATGGAGTTATCCATGACGGAATAGCCTGTTATGCACATTTCCATAATGCTTGTCCTTTGGTCTTTAGCTTCTTTGGTTCGGAATAGTGTGGTACTGGCGGTCTATCTCTTGTTTTCGGTTTCTTACTTCTTTACCGTACATGAGCATATTTGACCGGCTTGTCATGGTATCACCGTGCGAGCTTATAATCAAATGCATTCCCGCATTCACCATACGAATCAGCCATCGTGCCATCTCTCCCTGCATCAGAGGATGAAGACTGTTCTCCACCTCATCACAATAAAGCCAGTCAATCCGCCGCACCGAACTCAAGGCCTTTATAAAAGGTGCCAATTCGTAATCAGTGTAAATCTGGAGAAAGTGCAGAAAGTCTTTCATTGGCAACACCAGATTTCCTTCTGTTACTCCGATAAAATAGTGTTTGTATAATAACTGCAGTCCTGAATGCGATGCCGGTAAAAAGAGCTGTCCTGAATCCAACGTTGTTTTTCCGACACAATAATCCTCCAGACGCTTTGCAATGCCTCCTTTATCGCATCCTCCACAGAATCGCAATTGGGAATCTGGCTTTCAAAAGATTTTATATTCTGCCCATTTTCGTACTGACGGATATCAACACTGATACTCGTCTTTTGCTCTCCGTCATCTCGATTTCGGTGCCATGAAACACTACTCACAAAATACGCAGTTTCGCTACCCTCCAATGCTACTTTGATCTCCTGGGCTGATATCGGTGTCCCAAAAATATCTTCGATGATACGGGACTTATTTGCAGCCAGATATTGATTGACCTGCAATTCTACCTCGTTAAACCACTCCTGATCACAGCGAATTAAACACTGACCATTTAGCTCAGATTGTTTTATGCGGGAAGTTGGAACTGAAAAATTAATCAGCACTTTTCTAATCCCATAAATCTCCAAGAATGACGTGATTTTTCCAAATGTATATTCGCCTTTGATCAAACCAAATTCCGGATCATAGTATTTTCCGTCATACAGCAGCGTCCAGTGCGTATATCCCGCATTCGTATGAACCGTCAAAATCGAATATTCATAGGGAACCGGATTCTTCTTTGAAATCCTCTTATTCCTTTCCGCATGCCTGATCCCATAAAAATCAAGGATCTCCATCAGCTGGCCGATACTCGTAGGACTGTCCGTTTTCATGTCTTTCATGACCTGTTCCACAGGTTGTTGAAGTGGGCTGTTTAATCAATTCCATAGGGAAATCTCCTCAGCTTGCGATTCTCCTGCCTTCTCCACTCTCTCGATCACGCAGCTGTGAAGTTTCTCACGATTCTCCCGGTCATAGTTTATCCCAACCAGCAGAATCTCCCCCGCATAGCCCTCCAGGGCCCGGGTGTAATGCCTGTTCCTGATCTGCCGCAGCGCCGTATCCACGGTCTTATTGTATTTCAGCTCCACCACAAGCGCAGGCTTTCCTGTCGACGGAAGGGGAAGGAAGACAACGTCCGCAAAGCCTTTCCCCGTGGGAAGCTCCCGGATGAGGCGGTAATCCTTCCTTGCGCTGTAGTAGACCAGACCGATGGCGGATCCCAGCGAGTTCTCGTCGTTGTAGGTCAGGATGGATGCCACCTCTGTGTGCGCCCTGTCAAGCCCCCTGGCAACCCGCTCCCCGTCCCCCGAGAGCGTGGCCGCAAGAAGCTCCTCCGATTCCTTCAGCACCCGCATGACCTCCGGCCAGCCGCCCACGCTCATAGCGTTCTCAAACTCCTCCACGATCTCCCTGTTCGGGATAAACGCCTCCTCTTTCTCGAAATCATATCCAAGATAGCCCAGATGGATCAGCAGAGTGAGGACGTCATCCTTTGACTTAAAATTGCGCATGTCATTCTGGAAGCTCCGGGTATTCACTCTGACGCACCCACCGCCAAGCATCCGCACCACGTCCGCACGCAGTCCGTCAAAATCCATGTCCATATAGATTTTCAATGCCTCGTAGGTTTCCGTCGACGTCCAGTAATTGGAAAACTTATGACGGCGCATGGCCTCCACCGCGGACTTAGGATTATAGATATGCCGGCATTCTGATAATACGTAACCGTCATACCAGCTTCTCATCCTGGTGAAATCCATCCCGAACCGCATGCAAAGCGCCTCCACCTCATCTTCCGTAAAACCCGTATACTCTTCAAAAACACTCTGGTCTGTCATAGAATACTCAGAAAACATATTCAGCGCAGAATGCTGCCCATATTTTTTCACCGGCAGAATCCCCGTCATATAGGCAAGCGCCACATAGGGCTGATCCTTCAAGAGATCCCGCAAAAAGTCAAGGTACTCCCTCTGCAGAGCCTCCTGCTCCTGTCTCTCACGCATCACACAGTCCCACTCGTCGATCAGAAAGATAAACTGCTTGTCTGTTTCCGCATAAATCTGCTCCAGCACGGCGGCAAGCCTCAGCTCCCGCTCCGAAAACAATTCCCCATATTCCTTACGGATTTCGGCAATGACAGTCCTCTCCAGATATTCAATCACTCCCTGTCCCTTCGACCGGATCAAAAACTGCTGCATATTCAGAAAGATAACCTCATACTGATTCAAATGCTCCCGGAAAGACTCCTCCTCTTCGATCTTAAACCCTCTGAACAGGTCTGCAGAATCGCAGCCGCAGCTGTAGTAGGCGGCAAGCATCTTGAGCGCCATGGACTTGCCAAAGCGCCTGGGCCTGCTGACACAGATATATTTCTGTTCGGTATTGATCAGCTTATTAACGCATGCGATCAATCCCGTCTTATCCACATAAATTTCCGAACGGATTGATTCCCAAAACCCTTTATTTCCCGGATTCAGATAGATTCCCATAGCTTTGCCCCGCTTCCTTTCTGTGCTGTGCATGTATACCTACATGTCCGATCCCCAAGATAACTGTCGCAATTATCATCCATATCACTCTTCCGTATATGCCAAGCAGAAAAAAGGCGGCGACCGGCAGTGTGGCTCCTGCAAGCGGAATCCCGCAAAGGCTGCTGTAAAAATCCGTCAGCTTTCTCTCACTTCTGAAATAGCGGATCCACCACACCTCATACATTGCCATCAGGATAAATGCGCCCACCAGCCAAAAGGACCATGAGGACCATCTGTGAAAATTAAAATCAGAAAAGATCAGCGCACAGCAGCAGGTCAGCGCTTCCCCTATTCTCTCCAAAAACAGCAACGTCTTGTTTTCGCCCTCAGACGTATATCCCATGGGCTTATTTTTGGCCCAAACGATATTCGGTAAAGACAATAATACCAGAAATAGTGTCCCCGTATAAGAAAAACCAATGTGTCCTGTCATCTGACTGCCCCTTTCAGAATATGCGTCCCTTCCTGCCGCCTCTATCCTAATAATATCATATATCAGAGATCACGGTTGTTCAAGGCCTGTGCAAAATTCGCCCTTATGTTTTGTAAGCTTGTACAGCCCTCCGGCCTGTGATATGATGGACGGGAAAGGGGTATTATTATGATAAGAGAAGCGAAAAGAGAAGATCTGAAGGAAATACTGGAATTATATCTGTGCCTGCATGAGGAGTCCGTTCCGGAGCCCTCCGACCATCTGTCGCAAACCTGGGGCCAGATTATTCGGGATCCGAACCACCATTTAATCCTGAATGAGGTGGATGGGCGGATCGTTTCCTCCTGTGTGTGCGTCATTATCCCAAACCTCACAAGAAATGTGCGCCCCTATGCCTTTGTTGAAAACGTGGTCACTCACATCGACTTTCGGGGCCAGGGCCTCGCTTCCCAGTGTCTGTGCCATGCGGAAAAAATAGCCCGGGATAATAACTGCTATAAAATGATGCTTCTTACCGGGAGCAAGACACCAAAGACCCTGGACTTCTACAAAAACGCAGGCTATAACAGCACAGACAAAACCGCATTTATCAAGTGGCTAAGCTAAAAAACCGGAAGGAGCTGTCCGAAGTGAAGAAACAAACAAAGCCGTGGCTTATGAAATACACCCTGATTTTTGGATTATTATGTCTGATCGTCTATTCTCTCCATATTTATTACGGAAAATCCTTGTATATTCAACCGAAGGCTTAAATGGAGACGGATTAATACAGAACTATCTTTCGCTTGCTTATTTGGGGAATTGGTTGAGGAGCATATGGAATAATTTCTTTGTAACTCATTCCCTTTCGATTCCCGAATTTGACCTGAGTATCGGCTTAGGGGCCGATGTAATCACGACCTTGAATTTCTATATTCTGGGAGACCCATTAAACCTCCTTTCTTTTTTCGTTCCAATCCGTTACACTGAGATTTTGTATCATGTGCTTGTAATCGTCAGACTGTATCTGGCCGGAATCGCATTTTATGTATATTGCTTATATCATTCTTACGAAAGCAGACAAATTTTACCCGGTGTGTTGATTTATGTGTTTTCTTTTTACACGATTTCGATTTCCGTACTGCATCCTCACTTTTTGAATCCATTAATCAGTTTTCCCCTGATTTTGTTGGGTATCGATAAGATATTGAAAGAAAAAAAGCCGTTTCTTTTTATTCTTTCCTGTGCGTTGTCTGCAATATGCAACTTCTATCTGTTTTATATGATGACCATTCTCATGTTTATTTATGGTATCCTTCGTTACGTACAGTATCATCGGGCAAATTTTCGTTTTCCTGCAATGATATGCGAAGCGGGTAAATTTACAGGATATTATATCGTTGCCATTATGATGGCAGCACCAATCTTCCTGCCGTCAGCAGCCGCCATCCTGGGAAGCAAAAGGACAGGCATAAAAGATACCTGGGCGTAAAATATAATATTGTGAGAACCGGTGAGGAAGCCTTCCTGCCATACGGCTATGATACCAAGGTGCGGGAAGCTGATGGATATGCCATGTATGAGACTGAAAATTCGCTTCCAATGGCGTTTCTGTATGATGCCGTTATCGGGGAGGAGGAATCCTCAAAGCTTTCGTTAACGCAAAAATGGCAGGCAATGCTGCTGATTCCCTCCAGATTCTTAATCAGCCCATGGAGAACCTGAAAGAACAGGTGGCGGCGCTAAAAGAGGCAGCTGTGGCATACACCTTTGGGGAAGACAGCATATCCGTGCAGGCAAATGCCTCAAAGGCTTCTCTCCTGTATATAGCAATCCCCTTCAGCGAAGGCTGGAAAGCCTTTGTGGACGGTAAGCCCGCCAAAATAATAAAAACAAACGGCTTTGGAATGGGCCTGTTTCTTCCGCAGGGAGACCATGAGATTGCGTTCATTTATCACACACCCTTCATGCGTTCGGGAATCGTCATGATGATTTTGGGCCTGATCTGCCTGGTTTTCTTAATTCTCCGCCCGAAACCCGGCATCCGGTACAAACACACAGCACCGGAATAATGTCCGCACCGCATCCTCATACTCCGCACCGGATTTTGCCTTGCGTATCCTTTTGATATGCTTTTGGCTGTCATCAAACAGAAACTGCATGTAGTTCCAGAGCTCCTTCATTTTAAACAGGACGTTGACATCTCCTGACATCACTTCCCGGTAATCCCGGTAGATTCTGTCATGAAACGTCTGCAGCGCTTCCTTCTCCAACGCCTTTCCCGTAAGGATCAGGGAAAGCAGTCCCGGATTGGCAATAAGGCCTCTTCCCAGCATGATCCTGTCCGCCTCCGGGAATCGCTCCGCAAACATCCTGTAATCTTTTTCCGTAAAAATATCGCCGTTATAACAGACCGGTGCACGGCTCTGCGACAGGGCATGGGCAAAGGCCGCAAGATCCGGGCGGCCGCCATAAAAATCCTTCCGTACCCTTGGATGCACGATCAGCTCCGAGAGCGGATACTGGTTATACACCGCAAGAAGCTTTTCAAACTCTTCTCCGCTCTCCATCCCGATTCTTGTCTTGACCGAGATCCGCACCCCGTCGGCACCGGCTTCAAAGACCTCATCCAGAAACCGCAGCAGATATTCCGTATCCGCCAGAAGGCCCGCCCCCTTTTTCTTGGAGACCACAGTCTGATAAGGGCAGCCAAGGTTCAGATTCACTTCCCGATATCCCATTTTGCCAAGATGGCGGATATAGTCCGCAGCCTCCCCGCCCTTGCTGCCAAGAAGCTGGGGGATCACCGTCATCCCGCTGTTATTGTGCGGGTCAATCTCTCCCTTCTCCCTGCTTTTGGTGATGCCGTTCTGATTCACTGCGAGAAACGGCGTAAAGTATTTGCCGATCCCGCAGTCAAACATCTCATGAAACGCATTCCTGTAAAGATAACCCGTTATCCCCTCCAAAGGGGCAAAATAAAAATCCATGCTCCGCTTCCTACTGCGCTCTTGCCATTGCCTGTTTGAAGTCCTTCTGATCCGTAAAAATCTCGTTGGTATACGGATTTTTCTTCTGCGCCTTCGCGCGCCGCAGGATCACGCCAAACACCGCAAGATTCACGGCAATCGACAGAATGGAAATCACGCCCTGTGCGGCAGGATTTGCCGTTGTCGGCATTGCCTCCCCGAAAGCCGCAGCCGCACCGCCCGCACCGTAAACGCTGGATACGGTGGTAAAACGGCTTCCATCCTGAAACAGCGGGAATACCTGTGCGAACATGCACCAAAGCGCCAGCGTGTTCGCCCGGTTCTGAATCCATCCGCCCTTGTTCCACAGCGCATTGGCAACAGTCGGCGCCAGCAGCAGGGCAAACCCGCAGTACCAGGAGTGGGTGGGAAGGTTCAGATAGGTATACTGGAAATTCCAGATATCGTAAGCCAGAATAAAGCACCAGGTCATATCCGGCCAAAGCATATCCTTTTTGTCCCTGGAGGAGTAGATCCCCCACCAGCCGGTCATGCACAGGATATTCAAAATCCCCGCAATACCGTTTAAAATGTTCCACCAGCCGCCGTAGAGCCACACACCCTCGGAGGATTTCCACCAGCCGCCCATAACGCTTCCCGCCCGGATCACGGATTCAAAATCGGACACCACCGCAATCATGATATTAATCGCCACAATCACGAAGGGAAACACCTTGAAGCCATGGGACTTTCCCAGGCTTCCCCAGTGGTATTTGAGGATCATGAACCCGATACACCCGGCCAGGGCCGCATAGAGCTTGGCATAGTGGAACCAGCTGTTCATATGCACATAGGTCTGGTTATTCAGAGCCCACTGCGCCCCCTTTGCCGCTCCCACATAGATGGCGATAAAATAGACGGTCAGCGCCGCAGGAATCGCAAAAAAGCAGATGCTCCCTCCCGCCTTCGTGCGGCGTGCAAGCTCGTTCATGAGGATCAGCCCCGCAAAAACCATGACCCAGCCAAGGATCTGCCAAATTGTTCTTCCGTCATAAATTTGAAAAATCATACGCTCTCCCTCTCTCTTTTCTCAGTATACTTCTATTTCCTTAATATTAAATTCATTCCCCTGTAAAAGCCAGGTATCCGTACTGTTGCAGAAGGGACAAATCTTTCCGTAATCCACCGTGGAATAAGTCTGCCTGCAGCCCTCGCAATAAGTGACTGCGGGAAGGATATCCACCACAAGCTCCGTGCCGTCAAAGAGCTCCCGCTTCTTTGAGGCCCAGCTCCAGCAATTCTGCAGATAGGATTCGATCACTGCGGATACCTCGCCAAGCTCCAGAACCACCTTGTTAATACCATCCGCCTGATTCTCCCTTGCGATCTTTTCCACACTGTCCATAATGTGAAATACCACCCCTAATTCGTGCATGGCCTCATCCTTTCTTCGGTGCGAATTTCACCTTGACTGACTGCCTGATCATGTTGGGCAGCACATATTTCAGCTTATCCTCGGATTTTATCATGGTGGAGCATCCGGGAAGCTCTCTGTGGAGCGTAATCGCATCAAAGGCGCACTTGGTGGTACAGATTCCGCAGCCGATACACTTGTTGGGATCCACCACGGAGGCCCCGCAGCCCAGGCATCTTGAGGTCTCCGCCTTCACCTGCTCCTCGGTCAGGGTATGGGACAGGTCTCGGAAGGAGCGAAGCTGTGCCTCCTCGGCCTTTTCCGGCCGCTGCCGGTCCGTGTTGTCATAGCTGGCAATAAAAATGTCTTCCTTGTCAAGCTCGACAAAATCCCTCCGGTTTCTTCCGATGGTCAGCGTACAATGCTCATGGACAAAGCGGTGAAGGGAAATTGCACCCTCCCGTCCCGCCGCAATGGCGTCAATGGCAAATTTCGGCCCGGTGTAAACGTCCCCGCCCACAAAAATATCCGGCTCCGCCGTCTGATAGGTCAGCCGGTCGGCAATTGCACCGCCGTTCGGACGAAGCTCCACCTTTGTCCCCTTTAACAGGTCTCCCCAGATAATTCCCTGTCCCACGCTGAATATCACATCCGAGCAGGGCACGGTCCTGATGTCGTTCTCGTCATACGCAGGCGCAAACCGACGATTCTCATCATAAACCCGGGTGCATTTCTTAAAGACCACGGCCACGGCCCTGCCATTCTCAGTGAGAATCTCCTTCGGCCCCCAGCCATTGTGAATGGAAATATTTTCCTCGGATGCCTCCAGAATCTCCTCCCGGCTTGCGGGCATCCCGTCCCGGCTTTCCAGGCAGAACAGGGAAACCCTTCCCTGGCTGCAGCGGCCCGCCATTCTCGCCGCATCCATGGCAACGTTTCCTCCGCCGATCACCACCACGTCTCCTCCGAGAGCAAAGGCCTCCTTTGCACCGGCTTCCCGCAGGAAATCCACCGCCGTATAGACGCCCTGCGCATCCTCGCCAGGGATCCCCGCCTTCCTGCCGCCCTGGCAGCCGATAGCGACATAAAAACCCTTATAGCCCTGCTCCCGCAGCTGCCCGATGGTAAGATCCTTTCCAACCTCAACGCCGCAGCGGATCTCGACACCCATGGCCTGAATCACCTCGATCTCCGCCTGGATTAAATCCTTTTCCAGCTTGTAAGAGGGAATTCCATAGGTCAGCATGCCCCCCGGGATCTCGCTCTTTTCAAAGATCGTCGGCTTATAGCCCTTTTCCGCCAGGAAATAGGCACAGGAAAGGCCTGCCGGCCCTGAGCCGATAATGGCGATCTTCTCATCAAAATGCCCTTTCAGGGAAGGAACCGTTGGCTTGGGGATATAGCGTGTCGCCGCATTTAAATCCCGCTCCGCCACAAAGCGCTTCACCGCATCAATGGCAACCGCCTCGTCAATAGTTCCCCTTGTGCAGGCGTCCTCGCAGCGGCGGTTACAGATCCGTCCGCAGATCGCCGGAAGGGGATTGTCCTTCTTGATCAGCGCAAGAGCCTCCTCATAGCGCCCCTCCTTTGCCAGCTGCAGATATCCCTGAATGGCAATGTGGGCCGGACAGGCCGTCTTGCAGGGAGAGGTTCCGGTATCGTAGCAGTTGATCCGGTTCACATCCCGGTAGTTGTGGGTCCACATATGCTCGCCCCACTTCTGTTCCTGAGGAAGCGGCATCTTTGGATAAGTAATCTCGCTGCCATCCTTCCTGCAGAGCTTCTGCCCCAGCTTCACGGCACCCGCCGGGCAGGACTCCACGCACTTTCCGCAGGCAACGCACTTTGTTTTGTCCACCTTCGCCACATAGGCGGAGCGTGACATGTTGGGCGTGTTGAAGAGCTGTGACGTGCGCAGGGCGTAGCATACGTTCACATTGCAGTTGCAGATGGCGAAAATCTTGTTGGCCCCGTCTATGTTCGTAATCTGATGGACAAAGCCGTTGTCCTCGGCCTGTTTGAAGATCTCCAGGGCTTCCTCCCTGGTTATGTACCTCCCGTCCTTCTGGGTTTCCACCACGTAATCCGCCATATCGCCCACTGCCACGCACCAGCCCTCCGGATCGTCGCCGCAGCCCTCGTCATGATACAGCCTCGAACGCCTGCAGGAGCAGGGACTTGCCGCATATTTCCCCTCATACTTGGTCAGCCAGTAGGAAATATGTTCCAGATCAATGGATTCGCTTTCCATCTCGATGGCTTTCTCCACGGGAATCACATGCATACCGATTCCGTTTCCGCCCTCCCCCACAAAGGGAGTCACATGCTCCAAGGGCAGCCTTGACATGTGTTCAAAAAACAGCGTGACCTCGGGATTCTTCTCCATGACCTTACTGTTCATATTAAAAAATTCCGCTGACCCCGGCACAAACATGGGAAAAAGATACTGCTTCTCATGCCGGGGGTTCTCCCAGTTATATTCCAGAATGCCTTTCACGGACATTTTCTGCAGCTTTGTCTCCAGTACCTTTTCCGGAAGCCCGGTCAGCTTTACCATCTCCGCAAGGGTCTTTGGCTTTCGCACTCCCATTTTCAAGGCGATTTCCGCCTCCTCGTCGGTGAGCACCCCGGCAAGTCCCCAGTACTCCGGATCGTCCTGCGTGATCTTTTTGATTCCAAGCTTCTGCGGAATCCGGTCCGTTATCATCTTTGCCAGCCTGATAATGCTCTCTCTGGGCGGCTCGCTGTGATCCGCCTTGTGTTCCGGATATTTGTACTCCGGATACAGTTCCCTGTCTAATTGTCTCTCCATATTCTTCTCCCTTATAAGTAAAATTTATTTTTTCCAGTTTTCCGCTTCCTCCAAAAGCCAGTCCGCCCATTCTTCGATCCCCTCCCCGGTTTTTGCACACAGGGGAATGATCTTTGTCTTCGGATTGCGCATATGGATATATTCCCTGCACTTCTCCATATCAAAATCAAAATACGGCAGCACGTCGATCTTATTGATCAGCACCACATCACAGACGGAAAACATCAGAGGATATTTCAGAGGTTTGTCGTCTCCCTCGGGAACCGAAAGAATCATGGCGTTCTTAACCGCTCCCGTGTCGAACTCCGCCGGGCAGACCAGATTCCCCACGTTCTCGAGAATTACAAGCTCCACGTCATCTGTTTCCAGGCCCTCGAGCCCCTGCCTTGTCATCTGCGCATCCAGATGGCACATGCCTCCTGTGTGGAGCTGAATCACCTTTGCCCCGGATTCAGAGATCGTCCTCGCATCCACATCCGAATCAATGTCCGCCTCCATGACGCCGATTCTCAGGCTGTCCTTAAGCCTCTCAATCGTGCGCATCAGCGTGGTGGTCTTGCCGGATCCCGGGGACGACATCAGATTCAAAAGAAATACCCCCTTCTCCTTCAGCTCCTTTCGCAGAGACTGCGCCTGCCTGTCATTGTCCGCAAAGACGCTCTGTTTAATTTCCAAAATCCTTACTTCCCTCATACCTACCTCTCTCGTTCTCTTGTAAAAAGTGACAAAACCGTTTGGCGTTTCCTGCAAATATTATAACAATATTTCCCCTTTCTGTAAATGGTGCCTGCCGCAACAATCGAGCAGGGGAAATGTTTCACCCGCTCCGTGCGGCCCGCACATAAAAAATCCCGGAAAAGGACCGCCTCTCCCGGGACTTCTGCACACTATAAACAGGATACGATTGTAAAACGAGCTCTACACAATTCCCTGTGCCGTCATGGCGTCCGCAACCTTGAGGAAACCGGCGATATTCGCTCCTGCCACATAGTTGCCTTCCATGCCGTACTTCTTTGCCGCATCATCGAGATTATGGAAAATATTAACCATGATGCTCTGCAGCTTGCTGTCAACCTCCTCGAAGGTCCAGCTAAGGCGCTCGGAGTTCTGGCTCATCTCCAGTGCGGAGGTAGCTACGCCGCCCGCATTCGCCGCCTTACCCGGTGCGAAGAGCACGCCGTTTGCCTGCAGATACTCGGTTGCCTCGATAGTGGTAGGCATGTTTGCGCCCTCTGCCACCGCGATACATCCGTTAGCCACAAGCTGTTTCGCATCATCGAGAAGAAGCTCGTTCTGCGTTGCGCAGGGAAGCGCCACGTCGCACTTGATGCTCCACACGCCTCTGCCCTCATGATACTGTGCGCCGGGCCTTGCCGCCGCATACTCCGTAAGCCTTGCGCGTTTTACTTCCTTCACTTCCTTGAGAAGCGCTACGTCAATACCTTCCGGATCATATACCCATCCGGTGGAATCCGACACGGTGACAACCTTTGCGCCAAGCTGCTGTGCCTTCTGCGCCGCATAGATCGCCACGTTTCCGGAACCGGAAATCACAACGGTCTTGCCTACAAGATCATGTCCGTTGCACTTTAACATTTCAGCCGTCAGATATAACAAACCGTAACCGGTAGCCTCTGTTCTTGCGAGGGAACCGCCGTAGGATAAGCCCTTACCGGTGAGAACGCCCTCATACACGCCCCTGATTCTCTTATACTGACCGTACATAAAGCCGATCTCCCTTGCGCCGGTTCCGATATCTCCGGCAGGAACGTCCGTATCAGCTCCTATGTACTTGTTCAGCTCTGTCATAAAGCTCTGGCAGAACGCCATCACCTCCCTGTCGGATTTGCCCTTGGGATCAAAGTCGGAACCGCCCTTGCCGCCGCCAATGGGAAGCCCTGTCAGGGAATTCTTAAAGATCTGCTCAAAGCCCAGGAATTTGATAATACCGAGATTTACGCTGGGATGAAGCCGCAGGCCGCCCTTGTAGGGCCCGATTGCGCTGTTAAACTGCACGCGGAAGGCGTTATTGACCTGAACCTGTCCCTTGTCGTCCACCCAGGGAACACGGAAAAGAAGCTGCCTCTCCGGTGTAACCAGCCTCTCCAAAAGAGCGTCTCTCCTGTACGCTTCCTCGTTCGCCTCGATCACTACTCTAAGGGACTCGAGAACCTCCTTTACCGCCTGATGGAATTCGGGCTGGGCGGGGTTCTTCTCAACTACCATCTGAAAAACTTCATCAACATATGACATATAAAATGTCCTCCTTTCAGTTTCGTATTAAAATATATCTGTATTCTTGTATACAATTGGTGTTAGAAAACACCGCTTGCATTTCCTTCTGTATTATACACTGTACTTTCCAAAAGTACAATATGCTTTAACCAATTAAATCCAAAAAGTTTTTCACCTTTACAGATACTTTTTCAACCGCTCTATATTCTTTTCCTCAAAATCCATAAGCTCTTTGGCAATTTCCAGGGAAACGTTACCGGCATTCTCATTGTGATTGATGGTCTTCCACATATCCGTAATCCCCCGGTTACTCCCCTGTATCATCATCTCCGCAATATGCCCGGTGCTGGTGTTGAGCAGCGTGTTGCCCATGATCGCGCCTTTCAGCATCAGATCCTGAACATTGCTCCCCTGATATCCCTCCGCTCCTTCGTCCAACAGCTTGCCCGTGGCTTTGTTGTGGATTTCGGCATATTTCATCCCCTGTCTGGAAATCTGAACAGCCAGCTCGTCGTCATATATCTTGCCGCAGAGGGATTCTATGGCTTTCATGGCCATGTCCGTATTTTTCTGGACCCCCTGCAAAATCTTTATATCGTCACTTTTCATGTCTGTCTCCTTTTCGTCCCAATCATTCACTCCGCTAACAAATCGGGCAGGGGAAATTCCCCTGCCCTGTCTATTCTTTCCATTGCCTTCCTGTTTTATTCCCGCTCCGTGAAAAATGGTTTCAATTATCGGACTCCGTCCCGTCCCGCAAAGGCGCTTCTTCTTCCACCGACTTTGCAGCGTCCGTATTCTCCGGTGTTTCCTCCGGCTTTTCAAAGGGATACACAATCCTCCACTGCTTTCGCAGCCCGTCCATCCAGTCCATGATGCGGATAGTCTCCTCATGAGGCATCTGTGGACATTCCAGTTCTCCTGCGTCTATGGCCTTAAGACAGGCCTCCACCTCATATTCATAGCCGCTGATCTGTTTTGGCCTCTTGTAAACGGCAACCTGCCTGTAATGGCTGTCAAAAACCGCAATACTCTCAAAATTATTAATATTTTCCACAACGGCAAAGCCTTTTGTCCCATAAATAATTCCTTTTCTGTCGCTCAGGGAAATCATGGAGCTGTTCAGCACCGCCATTTTGTTGTCCGCATAGTGAAGCGTAATGCTGTTCTGCTCGTCCACGCCGGTATCCGTATAGGTACAGGAGGACTCGATCCCGTCCACCTTGTCGCCGAAAATCATGGCGGCAAAATTCAGGGTATAAACGCCCACGTCAAGAAGAGCGCCGCCTGCCAGGGAAGGCTCCCGCAGACGGGGAACCTGGCCAATCAGATAGCCCAGGTTGGCCGTGAGGGTTTTCATCTCGCCGATAATTCCGCTTCCCAGCGCTTCCCGTATCGTGGCCAGCATGGGCATATACCGTGTCCACATCGCCTCCGCAAGAAACACGTTCTTTTCACGGGCAAGGGTGATCAGTTCCCTTGCCTGCCCGGCATTTGCCGTAAACGCCTTCTCACAGAGAACCGGCCTTTCATTCAAAATACAGAGCTTTACATTCTCATAGTGCTCGGAATGAGGCGTGGCAACATAAATCAGATCCACCTTACTGTCTGCGGCAAGTTCCTCGTAGGATCCATAAGCCTTTTTACAGCCGTACTTTTCCGCAAAAATATCCGCTTTTACCTTCGAGCGGGAGGCTGCCGCATAGAGCCTAACATTCTTCATTTTTTTGATTGTCACCGCCATCACCCCGGCTATATTTCCTGTTCCCATGATTCCAATATTATACTTTTTAAACATGTCCGTCCTCCGTTTTCCCAAACCAATTTATCAAAAAAAGCATTTCATTTTATAAGTATAAGACAATTGCTTAAAAAATGAAATGCTTTTCCTCTATTCTACATATTCCGATTTCACATAGGCGGTCTCGCCTTTATATTTTACCCGTGTCCAGCCGTCCGCCTGCTTCATCAAAAGCTCCAGCTCATCGCCCACATAGGCGGTCCCCAGACTTTCCGATTCCGTGCTTGCGCTCTTTCGCACTCTCACGTTTTCGATCACGCTTACCGTTCCCTGGCTCTCCTGCGCGGATGCTGTCTGGGGCTCGTCACCCGCCGCCGGCACCTGCGCATCTGGAACCACCTCCAGATACTCGCTCTTAATATAGGCATCCCCGCCATTGAATTCCACCTTGCTCCAGCCGTTTCCCCTCTGCTCGAGAAGCCGGAACTCCTGGCCCACCTGGGCTTTGTCAATTTTATCCGCAGTCTCGCTGTCAGAAGTCCTGATGTTCACCACATCCGTGGCCTTCACCGTCTGCACCGCACTTGTCTGTGACTCCTGTACCGGCTGCTGTGCATTGTCCTCCTGCGTATCCGCACTCTCAGCGGCTTCCTCCTGCGCCGCAGGCACCTCTTCCTCAGCCGGCTGCTCGGCCTTTGCGAGAATTTCGCCCACCTCTTCGTTAATTTTCTCCTTGAGATAAGCCACGAATTCATTTAACTCTTCATCCGCCGCCAGATATTCGTTGTATTCCACCACGACCTTATTATTCAGATCCACCACGTCATCCTGCAGTGTCACTTCCTTAATGTAATTCCAGACAGAATCATCATAGGTACCGTCGTTGATAAAAAACTCCTGGTTTTCGTTCTGTCCGATATAGTAAGTCTGCATACCGGGAAGCGCCTGTTCAATATCCTTGAATTTGACTTCCGAATACACATAAGCAACATACGTGTTTTCTTCAAGCCCCGGCTTGGTGTAGACATCCAGCACCGGATAATCTTCAATATACTTGCTCAGTTCCTCCACCCGGATCTTCTCAATCTCGTTCAGGTAGGTATTGAGCGCCGAAACAACCTCAATGTCGCCGGAGGTCTGCGCATCATAATAGGTTCTGACAATGCTGTTCACCTCGGGATATGCATTTTTTTCCAGTTCATATACAGGAGTGAGTGTCTCCTCCTGCTCTGCGGATTCCTCCTCCTGTGCCACAGCCGCCGCTGCCATCTCGGCTTCCTTTTCCAATGCCTCCTTACGGTTTGCATTGACAGCAAAAAATACGGTTATAATTACACAAACCACGAGAACAACAGGCATTACGATTTTCGTATGATCCATGATCCAGTCACCCATGGACATGAATTTTTCTTTCAACAAATGCGATTTGCTCTGATTGGATTGATTCATAACTCACCTTTCTTTTTATTTTGGCTTCTGTATCCAAGGTGATGTAAATGCACCCGACAGGACTCGAACCTGCATTAAAGGCGTCGGAGGCCTTCGTTCTATCCATTAGACTACGGGTGCATGATACTGTGAACTTTATTAAATATTACAAATTTGTTACATCACCTTGAATATCATACCATAACCTTAGCGGATTGTCTAGTCTGCTAATTATAAAAAACTATGAAACCTTTGTGAATTTCTTTAGCAGAGTTGCCAGATCTTTTGGTCAGACCTCATAAAACAGTATACAGAATCGGCAAGAACTTCGCTTTCTTCCACCTGCGTCTTGTTGATTTCCGTGACCATTTCCAGGAGAGATTCTCTTTCCGGCTGTTCCTGGAACGGAAGAAGGATTACCTCGTGAATTGAACTTGGCAGAATATAAAAGTCGTTTTGAATTAATCTGGAAAATTTTTCCATAATATCGGGGTAAAGCATACAGGCGGCTCCGTAGAGCTTCTGCTCGTTGCTGAGCACATACATGGGAATCCGGTTCTCATCCCGCCCGAAATCCTCCTGGAGCTGGGACAAAACCTCGTCCATCCACTTCTGTTCCTGCCTGTCAGCCAGTTTAACGCTAATGTCGTTTTCATCCACCAGCCCCTTCTCCAGCATCTGAACCATCACGCTTTCAATATTTTCAATCCGTGCCGGGTACATGCGGGGCGTGTTTTTCATGGCATTGCGGCAGAGTTCCTCCAGGCTTACTCCCCATTTTTCCAGATGTTCCTGTTTGATTAATATGGAAGCTTTTCCGTAAAAAGGCGCCTCGTTCACCGAGTAATAAAAGACCACCGCCAGATTACAGAATATTTTGTAGGGCACTCCCTTCAAAAGCTCCCGGTTCTTTTCAAAATTAACCAGACGGAAAGCGATCTGGTCCTTTGCCTTTTCATAGCTGGCAAAATTTGATAAATCCACCGACTCCTCAAACCGGTTCTTCCTGAAAATCTGCCAGACGGCCTCCACAATCTCCTCCAGGCTTGCGCCCTTTTCATAGTCTTCAAAAAAGTCGTCAATATAGATTGTGGGGGACGTGTTGCACCCTCTCCCTTCCAGGATAATGCCTGTCAACTCAACTCCATTATTTTTCTTTACCGTGCTGGAAAACACCCTGAAATCTTTTCCCATTTTTTCCTGCATTTTTCTGACGAGTGCTGCCGTGAATACGGCGAAATTCATAGATGTACTCATTGAGATACCTCTTTCTTTCTGTTGAATGTTTTTCGCTTCGTGAGGCAGTCTGAACTTTAGATACTTGTGTGCGCATTTGGGAATCGATGAGGGAAGATTTTTCTTCCCTCATCGCCGCGCGGGGCGCACGTTGCGCAAGAAACAATTTCATCTGTGCACCCCTGCACAAAAAAAAGACAATGAAACTCGTCCATTGTCTTTCAGGCTTTGAGGATGCAGGATCCGAAACATACGAAAACGCTTTACACGCGGGATAAATACTCCCCGGTTCTCGTATCGATTTTGATTCTGTCGCCGGTTTCAACAAATAACGGTACGTTTACCACGGCTCCCGTCTCCACGGTGGCAGGCTTGGTCGCACCTGTTGCCGTATCGCCCTTAAAGCCGGGTTCTGTTTCCGTGATCTCAAGCTCTACGAACAAAGGCGGCTCAATCGCAAACACGCCTCCGTTGTGCGAGCACACTTTAACCATCTCGTTTTCCTTCACGAACTTCAGCGCATCGCCCACGGTCACGGTATCCAGCGCAATCTGCTCGTAAGTTTCCACATCCATAAAGTTATACAGGTCTCCGTCTGAATACAGATACTGCATATCTTTTCTATCAATTCGTGCCTGTGGACATTTTTCAGTCGGTCTGAATGTTTTCTCCACTACGCCGCCATTCTTGATGTTTTTCAGTTTGGTTCTGACAAACGCTGCGCCCTTGCCGGGTTTCACATGCTGGAACTCAATAATCTGGTAAACATTATTATCTAACTCAATCGTAATACCATTTCTGAAATCACCTGCAGAAATCATAAAATACTCCTCCTAAAATTTTCACGTTATAATTCTTTATCAGTTTAATATATAAATTGATATTTTTCAACCACTTTCTGCACGAAAGAAGAAAAACTTCTATAACCTTTCTAAAACTTTTATAAAGACTGCGCCCTTTCCAGAAGAAAATCCACCGCTTCCAGATATCCGTCCAGCCCGTGACCATAGATCTGCTTATCACAGGCAGGCGCTGTCACGGAAATTTTGCGGAACTCCTCTCTCTTTGTGATATCCGAGATATGAATCTCCACCTTGGGAATCGTCACGCTTGCCAGTGCGTCGTGGATGGCATAGCTGTAGTGGGTGTAGGCACCGGGATTGATCACGATGCCCTGCGTCCCGTCAAAATAGGCATCCTGAATCCGGTCAATGATCGCACCCTCGTGATTGCTCTGGAACACCTCGATCTGGCAGCCGCACTGCTCTCCCTTCCGGGCAATCATGTGAAGCAGGTAATCATAATCCCGGGTTCCGTAAATATTTTTTTCCCGGATTCCCAGAAAGTTCAGATTCGGTCCGTTGATAATCAGTATTTTCATGCTCTCTCCTCCATCCCTTCCACAATCTCTGTGATAATATCCTCAAAGCTTTTTGCGGAAACCTCAATGACGACGTCCGCCCCCTCTTGGTAAAAGGCTTCCCTTGCCTCAAGCAGCTCCCTGATCTTTTCCCTGGGATTCTCTCCCTGAAGAAGCGGCCTTGTGGTGTCGCCTTTCAGCCTTTCGTAAACGCATTCCGGCGTTGCCTTCAGATAATATACTGTTCCAAGCTCCTTAAGAAGCTTCCTGTTTTCCTTCCGCACAGGAAGTCCGCCCCCTGTGGAAATAACCTGTCCGTCCGCCGTCCCGATCAGCTCCCGGATGCACTCGCTCTCCATGCGCCGGAACGCCTCCTCCCCGTCCTTGGCAAAAATTTCCGAGACGGTTTTTCCCTGTTTCTTCTCAATCCATTTGTCCGTGTCTATGAGCGTGCGCCGCAGCACATAGGAGAGCCGGATCCCCACACTGGTCTTTCCGCAGCCCATAAAGCCGGTCAGTATGATATTGTCCTTCATCGATTCTTCTCCTGCAAAAGTCTGTAGATTTCCTGAATTCTTTCCTCCGGAACCTGAGCCTCATTCCAGAGCTCATAGGCGGCAATTCCCTGATAAAGCAGCATTTTCAGACCGTTAAAAGCTCTTCCTCCCGCTTCCCTCACCCGTCTCATAAATTTCGTCTCCTCCGGATTATAGATCAGGTCATAGGCCGTGTGGATCCGTCTGTAAAATTCCGGATCCTCGATCACCGTCCGCTCCACATCCGGATGGAGGCCCACGCTGGTTCCCTGTATCGCCAGAAGAGGGCGGGAGGGGAGCGCCTCGTAATCCGACAGCGCCATGGGCTCCATGCATTCCCGGTCAAAAGCCCGATTGACCTCATCCGCAAGGCTTCCTGCCTTTTCCGGGGAGCGGTTCAGAAGGTAGACCTTTTTCGCCTTCTTCTCCCCGCACAGAAATGCGGCCGCCCTTGCCGCACCGCCTGCGCCAAGCAGTACGATCTCTTCTCCCTCGATCTCGATCCCCTCGCTCTTCATGGCCCGGTATAGTCCGGAAATGTCCGTATTATAGCCCTTATACCCGCCCTCTCTCCTGACCAGGGTGTTGACGGCGCCGATCTTTTCCGCAAGAGGGTCAATTTCCGCAAGAGCTCCCAACACGTCGCTCTTATAGGGCACGGTCACGTTCAGGCCTAAGATATTCAGACCGTAAGCGCCCTTTACGGCATCCCGGAGCCTGTCCTTTTCCACATGAAAGGGCACATAGACGAGGTCATGTCCCAGCATGCCGGCCAATGTGTTATGTATCAGGGGAGATACGGTATGCTCCACCGGATTCCCGATCAGGCCGCAGAGCCTGGTATGTCCTCCGATCTCTGTCTTCGTCATTTCTCTTGTCCCTCCCGTCTCTTCTCCTGTCTTTTGAGGTTTCTTTTATAAAAGAAGAGCACGATCTTTTCCAGATATCTTTTCAGAACAATCTGGATCTCCTCCTTCTTGTCAATGGGCTGCACCAGCAGGGAGAGGATCCCCGCTCTGCGTGCGCCCCACACGTCCGTAAACAGCTGGTCTCCCACAAACAGGGTGTTTCCCCGATCTGTTCCCAGCCGCCTCATGGCCTCCTCATATCCTCTCCCTGCGGGCTTTCCGGCCTTGAAAATATAGGAGACCTTTACCGCATCATTAAACATCTTTACTCTGGGCTCCTTATTGTTGGACAAAAGCATAATGCCAAAGCCCAGCCCTTTCAGATTCTCGATCAGCGCTATGCTCCTTTCATCCGCCGGAGCGCCGTGGGGAACCAGGGTGTTGTCAATATCGAAGATAATGCCCCTGTAGCCCTCTTCATAGTACCTCCCGTAATCGATCTCATAGGCGGACCGCAGATAGCGGTCCGGATAAAACTTCTGCAGCATAGCGCTCCTCCTTTTAAGAATCCTGTCCCACGAGGCTTTTAAACCTCTTTTCCGCCGTTTTCACGGCACACTCGGTAGATCTTCCTTTTTCCCAGCTTCAGAACCGAATCCGGGCCGGCCGAAAAGGAATTTACATCCGTTACGGTCTCTCCGTCCAGCTTCGCCCCGCCCTGAAGGAAGATACGGCGGATCTCGCTCTTTGATGCGAAATCCCCTCTCTCCACAAGCCATGAAGCGAGCTGCTCATAGCAGGAGCCCTCCGGTTTCAGCTCAATCACCGGCGCATCCTTTGGAACCGCATCCTCCTGGAAAACAGACACAAACCGCTCCCTTGCCCTGTCCGCCTCCTCATTCGAGCTGTACAGCCGGGTGATCTCATAGGCCAGCTCCATCTTCACGTCCCTTGGATTCTCACCGTCCTCAAGCCGGTGCCTGATTTTGTGAACCTCATCCGGCTTTACATCCGTACAAAGATCATAATACTTGATGATCATCTCATCCGGTATCTTCATGACCTTCTCAAAAATCACTGCGGCGGGCTCGCTGATGCCGATGTAATTGCCAAGGCTCTTGCTCATCTTCTCTGTGCCGTCAATCCCCTCGAGGAGGGGCATGAACAGCGTCAGCTGGGGCTTCTGGCCGTAATCCCTCTGAATGTTCCTTCCCATCAGAATATTGAAGGTCTGATCCGTGCCTCCCAGCTCTATGTCCGCCCGGATAGCGACGGAATCGTAGGCCTGCATCAGGGGATAAAAGAATTCATGCACGGAAAGGGGTAAATGATTGGTATAGCGGTTGTTAAAATCGTCCCTTTCCAGCATCCGGGCCACCGTACACTTGGCCGCAAGCTCGATGACGTCCGAAAAGGTCATCTTGCCAAGCCACTCGCTGTTATAATAAACTTCCGTCCGGCTTCTGTCAATGATCTTGAAGATCTGCTCCATGTAGGTGTTGGCGTTTTTCTCCACATCCTCCCTGGACAGCTGTTTCCTGGTCTTTGACTTGCCTGTGGGATCACCGATCATTCCCGTATAATCGCCGATGATGATGACCGCCACATGTCCCATATCCTGGAGCTGCCTGATCTTGCGAAGAACCACGGAATGTCCGATGTGGATATCCGGGGCGGAAGGGTCAAGTCCAAGCTTGATGCGCAGAGGCCTCCCTTCCCTTTCGGCCTCACAAAATTTTTCACGGATTTCCGCAAGCTCCGTATGCTGTGCCACACCCTTGAGCATCATGGAGATCTGGTTTTCGATCTCCCGCTCCCGGGCGTTTTGCAGTTCAATATTTGACATGGCGTTTCTCCTCCTTATAAAAAAGAATCCTGCTCCGCAGGATTCTCCGCCTGCGGCGAGTCGCTTCAGCGACATGATTCTTTTCCGCCGCAGTGCGATCCTTGCGGAGCGTTTTTGTTTCATAGGGCGCAATTTCCTATGAAACGAAAAAAGACCCGTCCTCTGATCAAAAGGACGAGTCTGTCGTGTTACCACCTAATGTTTGCATATGGCTCACGCCATACACCTTAGCAGGCACATAATTATGCCCTGGCATGTAACGGTGCCTTCCGTCGCAGCCTACTCGTTTCCTTTCGGTGCGCCGCTCCGGGATGTATTTCGTACCGCTTTTCCTGCGCCTCTCATCAGCCGGCTGCTTTCTGTTGGAACCTTGTCAGTATTACTTCTTCCCATCTTCGCTTTTTCTCTATTACTTGTCGTGCATGCAAAACAGATAATGTTTAAATCATATACTGTTTCCATACAAAAGTCAAGAGGATTTGTGGCACTATGTCAAGAAAAAATTCATCCAATTCGGTTAGCAGATCTTCTCTTTCCCGAATCAGTATCTCCACGTTTTTACGAAATCTCTCTTTTCAGAAAAGTGTTCTCGTAGCTTTTTCAATTATTCACATTTAATCCAATACCGCTTATAGTTTTTTTCAAACTCTCGTCGTAATAGACATTTTCATATTTTCCGCCATTGGATTCTATAACCTTTGTCGAACCGATATTATCATTTCTGCAAGTTATTATGACTTTTTCAAGCCCTATATCTCTCGCTTTTTCTAATGCAAGCTTCAATAGTATCTTTCCATATCCCTTTTTTCTTTCACTCGGTCTGACTAAATAACCGATATTTCCACCATGATTGATTAACGTACCCTTTAATGTATGCCTTAGAACAAAACCACCTATTAATTTTTCATTATCAAATACGCCAAAAGTTGTTTGAGGAGAATAATTTGGGGGGATTTGTTCTTGATACTTCCATTTTTCCAGTTCCTTTAGGAATGCGCTATAATCTTCCATTTTTCCTACATGTTCCAATCCTTCAAAATCTGCGTCATATTCATTTATTTCATTGATCATATCAAGTAATTGCTTTTTGTTTTGTTCAGTAAATTCTTTCGCAATTATCATAAAAATACCTCCCGATATTTCGGTTTATCAATCTAATTTCTTTCAGCAGGTACACAACTTTGAAACTTGTTTCGTAATATCTCCGTCATTCAGAATCGTCTGCTTATGTGTCCGAACAAATGATGTAGCAGACAGCTGAAATGCAGACCATTCCCGTCATTAGATTACCTCCAGCTCATCAAATTCGTCATAAAACATATCCCAAACAGAATCATACGGTCTTACTTTTTCAGCATCCTTCCTGATATCCTCCAAAGACAGCGGCCTGTTATACCATTCCCCCCCCTTCCGGAAGACCTTTTCGTGAATTACGCCAGGAAATCTCTCTGACATCTTCTACATACATGCCATCACGAGTGAAGCATCTACGCACTTTCTCTGACACTGGTCCGTATTTCCACCCTTCAAATTCCTCGTTGATCATAGGAGTATTCGTAATGGCAAGACTTTCCCACTGTGCAAAGTCAACACCCCCGCAGCAAGCTGACGGGGCATCAAACTTGCAACGCAGCAGAG
>CAJTVN010000049.1 GCA_910579685.1 uncultured Lachnospiraceae bacterium
GTGGCTGTGCGTGTAAACACGCCCATCCCCATGGCCGCTGTCCGGGGCTTTCATAGCAAAAAACGGAAAGGAGTGTGAGTTTAGATGGGTATTATTTATGATGAGACGGGGAGGGTGTTTAAGCTGGATACGCTTCATACCAGTTATATGATGGGGATTGCGGACGAGGAGGGGTTTCTGGGACATATTTATTATGGAAAGCGCATTTCGGCCTGTGACGTGAGCTATCTGCTGAGGATTCAGGAGCCGCCCTTTGTGCCCTCCAAAAACAACGGGGACAGGATTTCCTTCCTGGATGCCTTTCCCGTGGAATATCCCACCCACGGAATCGGGGATTTCAGGGAGGCGGCATTGAGAATCCGGACACAGGGAGGGCATAAGGCATGCGCGCTGACCTATGTATCCCACAGGATTTATGAGGGAAAGAAGAAGCTTCCGGGCCTTCCGGCTTCTTTTGCGGGAGAGGGAGAATGCGAAACCCTGGAGATTGTCTGCAGGGACAAAAGCCTTGGCCTTGAGGCGGTGCTGTCCTATTCGGTATTCGAGGATTCGGATGTGACCGCACGTCATGTGGAGATTCGAAATCAGGGGGGAGAAAAGCTCTGGCTGGAAAAGGTGTCTTCCATGTCGCTGGATATGGATAACCGGGATTTTGAGGCGCTCACGCTTCACGGCTCCTGGGCAAGAGAGCGCCACGGGCAGAGAAGAAGGCTGGGCAATGGGTTCCAGGGAATCGCCTCCCGCAGGGGCATGTCCGGCCATCAGGATCATCCTTTTATGGCGCTGGTGACAGAACATACCACGCAGGAGCGGGGAGAGGTTTACGGCGTTCAGCTGATGTACTCCGGAAGCTATGAAATTCTGGCTGATGTAAGCCAACATAATACGGTGAGGTGGCAGGCGGGGCTGGAAAGCGAGGATTTCTGCTGGGAGCTGAATCCGGGGGAGAGCTTCTGCGCACCGGAGGCATTGCTGATCTATTCGGACCGGGGGCTGGACGGAATGACTGCGGGCTTCCATGATTTTATCAGGGAGCATGTGATCCGGGGAAAGTATAAGAATCGAAAGCGCCCGGTTCTCATCAACAACTGGGAAGCGACCTATTTTGACTTTAATACGGAAAAGCTCCTCTCCATTGCCGGAGAAGCGGCGGGATTGGGAATCGAGATGCTGGTAATGGACGATGGCTGGTTCGGGCACCGCAGCCGGGCGGACAGCTCTCTCGGAGACTGGTATGTGAACGAGGAAAAGCTTCCCGGCGGTCTTCCCCGTCTTGTGGAGGAGGTAAACAGGCTCGGCCTCAAGTTCGGCATCTGGTTTGAGCCGGAGATGATCTCTCCGGAGTCCGAGCTCTACCGGAAGCATCCCGACTGGGCCATTGCGGTGCCGGGCAGAACGCCTTCCATGGCAAGGGAACAGCTGGTACTGGATTTCTCCCGCCCGGAGGTGGTGGAAGGAATCTGGGAACAGATGGAGGCTGTTCTGAAAAGCGCCAATATCGAGTATGTGAAATGGGATATGAACCGGCCTCTATGTGATCTGGGGAGTGCGGCGCTGCCGCCGCAGCGGCAGGGCGAGCTGCTCCACAGATATATGCTGGGCGTTTATGAGCTGCAGGAGCGTCTGGTGACAAGGTTCCCGGATATTCTTCTGGAAAACTGTGCCAGCGGGGGCGGACGGTATGATGTGGGCATGCTGTATTACAGTCCGCAGATCTGGTGCTCGGACGATACGGATGCCATAGAGCGTCTGGCGATCCAGGAAGGGACGGCAATGCTCTACCCGCTCTCCACCATGGGAGCCCATGTGAGCGACTGCCCCAACCATACGATTGGAAGAACCGCGCCCTTTGAGACGAGAGGGTATGTGGCCCTTGCCGGAACCTTTGGCTATGAGCTGGACGTGACAAGAATTCCGGAGACGGACAGAGAGCAGATCCCGGGGCAGATCGCCCTTTATCACAAGTACAGTGACCTGGTGAGGGAGGGAGATTACTACCGGATTTCCTCTGCGGCCCAAAGCTGCGGCTGTGACTGCTGGCAGGTGGTGTCGAAGGATAAGAAGGAGAGCATGGTCACAGTGATTCAGGTTCTGTGCGCACCCGGAAACCGCACCCGGATTCTGCACCTGAAAGGGCTTGATCCCGAGAAGAGATACCGGATCGAGGGAGAGGACACCATCATAAAGGGGGACAGCCTCATGTATGCGGGACTTCCCGTGCCGGCCATGAAGGGGGATTTTGCGGGGAAGGTGATGCATCTTGTGGCGGAGAATGATAAGACCAAATAGAGCGGAGAAAAAATCCGGGACGGTACAAAAACTTTCATTCTAATGCAGGGCGGCTTGTGATAATATAGAGTGGAACATAAAGATAAAGGGGATGTGAAAACAATGAACTCTTCGAATATAACACTCATATTATCATGCGTGCTCCTTCTGTGTGCGGGAACTGCGGCCTTTTTTCTGATCAGAAGGCGCAGGTGCAGAGGAAATATCTTCGAGGACATGGAGGGCCATGAGTTTGAATTTTTCTGTGCACAGCTCCTCGAAAACCATGGCTTTACGGAAGTGGAGGTCACAAAGGGAAGCGGGGATTACGGTATTGACGTGCTTGCACAGAAAGACGGCGTGACCTATGCCGTTCAGTGCAAGCGGTATTCTGCGCCCGTGGGAGTGAAGGCCGTGCAGGAGGCCTATGCGGGCAGAGACTATTATGACAGGATGGTGGGAGCGGTGATGACCAACCAGTATTTCACTGCTCCGGCTGTGGAAGCGGCGAAAAAGCTCAAGATCCTGCTCTGGGACGGCGGATATATAGAAAGTATGATGGAGGAGTAGACGCCGCTTGACTACGGCGTTTCCTCCATCATTTTTTCATTCAGCCCCGTGAAGTCACATGGCCCGGTCTCAAGGATAAACTGGTGGAAGCGCCTTGGGGAGAATTCCTCTCCCCAGAGGATTTTTGCTTTCTCCCGAAGCAGTTCGAACTCCAGATACCCCAGATAATATTTCAGATAATTTACGGGCTCTTCCGCAATATACTGGTAGATGCTTTCTGCGGCGGCAGGACTTGTGATTCCGATGCCGCACAGAATTTTCTGAACCTGCTGGGGGGTGGCCCCGTCATAATGGATGGCAAGATCCAGAAGAGAGTACAG
The DNA here is from genome assembly GCA_910579685.1 of uncultured Lachnospiraceae bacterium. Lineage (GTDB taxonomy): Bacteria > Bacillota > Clostridia > Lachnospirales > Lachnospiraceae > Suilimivivens. The sequence goes on from CAJTVN010000049.1 coordinate 3,159, forward strand.
GCACAGATGGATATTGCGGCCAAGACGGCAGGATTCGATGTAAGCCGCCATGAGGGAGTCGGAGGGCGCCTGCTGCTGTGCATAGAAATAGGAAAGGTTTTCCACGTAGTAAGCCCAGCCTTCCACGTAGCCTCCGTAATGCAGAAGATGGCGCAGGAGGGGCGCATCGCTCTGTCCCAGGTAAAGCTGGCTGTATACGGTCTGGTAGAGGTGGCCGGGATAACCTTCGTGGGCCAGGGTGGTATAGAGTGTCAGGTTATCCGGCTTGTTTTTGCCGTTGATATAAATGATGTTATTTTTCATATCGTCAATCGGAGGGGTAAGGTAATAAGCGGGGCTGCAGTAATCCTCCATGGCTGCGGAAACATTCTTTATGGTGACGGATGTCTTGAAACCGTCCTCCCCGGATGGAAATGGGGGAAAGTCCTCCGCCATCCTCTCCTGAAGGTCTCTCAGCATTTCGGAGGGCTGGGAGATGGAAAGGTCAAGAGAGGAAATCAGGGAATCGTCCGCCAGCTGAGGATACTGGGCGATCAGCCCCAGCATGGCATTGTAATTCTTCTGAAAGTCCTGGTATAAAAGCCGCTTGATTTCGGAGACGGGCCGGTCGCTTCCGGTGTTGGAGGCGAGAAGGTATTCATAGTACTGCCTGCCCTTGGGGAAGTAGTACAGGCCCTGGGAATTTTGGCCTTTTCCCTCCAGAACCGTGAAAGTGTCGGCGGCCTGTTCGTAGGCGGGCTGCATCACGGTGACAAGAAGCCGGTCGTTTTCCGCAAGATACTGATCCGCCTCCTCCCTGGTCAGAATGTTCTCTTCAACCAGCGCCTCCACCCTTTCCGAAAAGGTGGTATGGAGAAAGTGAGTGCCCTGCTCCAGAGCGTCTTTGTCCATGATATCCGTTAGCTGGCGGATTACCTTGGCGGCGGAAAAATCCGCCATGAACAGCCCGGCGTCCGCCTTTTCCACTTCGTACTGTAAATAGCCTTCCAGATACTCGTCGGACTGATCCAGGATGGACAGATAATTTTCCACATCCTGCTTTCGGCGGAAGGTGTAGTCTGCGAGAAGAATGGGGAGATTGGACTGAACGCCCGAGCCGGGGGAAAAGGGCTCGTCATAATAGGCAAACTGGGATCCGGCAAGCCGCCTGTTCAGATAGCGCTCAAGAAGATCGCAGGCAAAGGCATCGGGCTTGGGCAGTCTGTCCCTGGAAATCCGGGAGAGCGCCCTGAGGGTGTGCAGGATCTCGTCAGAGCTGTCCTGCGCCTCGCTCCCCGCAGTGTAGCGGGGAAGTGAAACCTCCCCGTCAAGTCCGTAATTTTCGGGATAGGCGAGGGTGTAATGCAGTCCCAGACCGTCCCCGGAGAGCTCGGAGCAGAAGAGGTTCTCTGAAAAACTCCGGAACCGTACTTTGTCCCCGGTAAAAATACAGAGCCCCAAAAGGGCGAGGGTAAGAAAAAGGGCGAGGGCGGAAACGTAAAATTTCGTCTTTGCTTTCAGCTTCCGCCCGTCTGACGCTTTGAATGGCATTTGGAATGACACGGAAAAAACCTCGGGCTATGCTTTCTCTTGATTATATGAGGATAGGAAGCAAGAAATGAGAAATAATTCGTTTGTTTCAGATATAGACGGGGGTTTCGAAATATGATAAAATTTAATAGGTTTTTTATGAAATGGTATTTCGACAGAAATGGAGGTAATCATGAACAATCTGGAACTGAAAAAAACTGCCAACGAAGTGCGCAAGGGCATTGTGACGGCAGTACACAGCGCAAAGGCGGGGCATCCGGGCGGATCTCTGTCCGCAGCAGATATCTATACCTATCTGTATTTTGAAGAGATGAACGTGGATCCGAAGAATCCGAAGATGGAGGAGAGAGACCGCTTTGTTTTATCCAAGGGACACACGGCGCCCGGACTTTACTCCACGCTGGCAAACAGAGGCTTTTTCCCAGTGGAGGATTTGAAGACGCTGCGCAAGCTCGGCTCCTACCTGCAGGGACATCCCAGCATGCAGTACATACCGGGCGTGGATATGTCCAGCGGCTCCCTGGGACAGGGTATTTCCGCAGCGGTGGGAATGGCTCTCGGAGCAAAGATGGACAAGAAGGATATCCGGGTTTATACGCTTCTCGGAGACGGCGAGATCGAGGAAGGACAGGTCTGGGAGGCTTCCATGTTTGCGGGACACCGCAAGCTGGACAACCTGGTGGTGATTGTTGACAACAACGGACTTCAGATCGACGGTCCTGTTTCGGAGGTTTGTTCTCCTTATCCCATTGACAAAAAGTTTGAAGCCTTCAATTTCCATGTGATTAACGTGGACGCACATGACTTTGACGCAATCCGGGCTGCCTTTCGGGAAGCAAGGGAAACAAAGGGAATGCCCACGGCGATCATCGCCCACAGCTTGAAGGGCAAAGGCGTGTCCTTCATGGAGGGAAGCGTGGCATGGCACGGCACGGCGCCCAACGACGAGCAGTATGCCGTGGCAATGGCGGATCTTGAGAAGATCAGCGAGGAATTGAATCAGGAGGTGGAAGCGTAATGGCGGACGTAAAGAAGATTGCAACCAGAGAAAGCTACGGAAACGCTCTTGTGGAGCTGGGGGCGGAGTATCCCAATCTCGTAGTGCTTGACGCTGACCTTGCGGCGGCTACCAAGACCGGCGTGTTCAAGAAGGCGTATCCGGAAAGACATATCGACTGCGGGATTGCGGAGTGCAATATGACGGGAATTGCGGCAGGGCTTGCAACCATGGGCAAGATTCCCTTTGTCAGCAGCTTTGCCATGTTTGCGGCGGGGCGCGCTTTTGAGCAGGTGAGAAATTCCATCGGGTATCCCCATCTGAATGTGAAAATCGGAGCCACCCATGCGGGAATTACCGTGGGCGAGGACGGAGCGTCCCATCAGTGCAATGAGGATATCGCCCTGATGCGCACCATCCCGGGCATGGTGGTTATGTGCCCTGCGGACGACGTGGAGGCAAAGGCGGCGGTTCGTGCGGCTGTGGAGCATGAGGGCCCCGTGTACATTCGTTTCGGACGCGCGGCGTGTCCCGTAATCAATGACGGGCCTGATTATAAATTTGAGATCGGAAAGGGCACCGTGGTAAGGGAAGGAAGCGACGTGACCATCGTCGCCACCGGAATCTGCGTGGGAAATGCCCTGGAAGCGGCGGAAATGCTTGCGGCACAGGGAATCAGCGCCGAGGTGATCAATATCTGTACGATTAAGCCTCTTGATGCCGAGATCATCATCAATTCCGCAAAGAAGACGGGCAGGGTGGTGACGGCGGAGGAGCATTCCGTGATCGGCGGTCTCGGAAGCGCTGTCTGCGATGCGCTCTGCGCTTCTTATCCGGTTCCGGTTAAGAAGATCGGAATGCAGGATGTGTTCGGGGAGTCGGGTTCTGCCGCAGCACTGGTTGAAAAGTACAAGCTTGACGGCAAGGGGATCTGCGAACAGGTCAGAGATTTCCTGAAATAGAGATTGCGGGTGAGAAAACAGGGGAGAAATAGTTATGTACATTTTGGCGCCATCTCTTCTTGCGGCTGACTTTGCGGTATTGGGGCAGCAGATTGAGGAAACGGAACGAATGGGAGCGAAGTATCTTCATATTGATGTGATGGACGGCGTTTTTGTCCCGAGTATTTCTTTTGGGATGCCGGTGATTCAGTCGATCAGGAAGATCAGCAGGCAGTTTTTTGATGTGCATTTAATGATTACGGATCCGATCCGGTATATAAGGGAATTTGCGGAATGTGGTGCCGATGGCATCACATTCCATTTGGAGGCGGCAGAGGATCCGGATGCGGTAATCGGACGGATCCGAGAGCATGGCCTTAAGGCCGGGATGTCCATCCGGCCGGGAACGCCGCTGGAAGCGGTTTACCCTTATCTTGACAGGGTGGAGATGATCCTGATTATGAGCGTGGAGCCGGGGTTTGGCGGACAGACCTTTATGCCGGAGGCCTATGAGCGGATCAGCCGCCTTCGCAAAAAAATTGATGCGTGCGGCTTGTCCGTGAAAATAGAGGTGGACGGGGGCATTGGCAAAAAGAACGTGCAGGAAGTGATTGCCGCAGGCGCCGATATCTGCGTGGCGGGTTCGGCGGTATTTAAAAAGCGCAGTATCAGTGAGAACATTTCTTATTTTATGGAGGCATTTGAAAATGGAGAAATTAGGAAGGAATGATCATTGCTGGTGCGGCAGCGGACGAAAATACAAGAGCTGTCACATGGCTTTGGATGAAAAAATTCATCATTATGAGCTGGAAGGGCATATCGTCCCTTCCCGTGATCTGTTAAAGAGCAAAGAGCAGATCCAGGGGATCAGGGAGAGCAGCAGGATCAATATCGCAGTCCTGGATGAGGTCGCGAAGATGATCGGCCCTGGCGTTTCCACACAGGAGATAGACAGGCTTGTCTACGAGACCACCACCAGGATGGGAGGCATTCCGGCGCCTCTCAATTATGAGGGGTATCCCAAGAGCGTGTGTACCTCCATCAACGAGGTAGTGTGCCATGGTATTCCTTCCCCGGACAGGATTCTCGTGGAAGGCGATATTGTGAATGTGGATGTTTCCACGATTTATAAGGGTTATTTTTCCGACTCGGGGCGCATGTTCTGCATCGGGAACGTGGGAGAGGAGAAGGAAAAGCTGGTGCGGGTGGCTAAGGAATGCGTAGAGCTCGGCCTTGCACAGGTAAAGCCCTGGGGCTTTTTGGGGGACATGGCCCAGGCAGTGAACGATCACGCCAAAGCTAACGGTTACAGCGTGGTGGTGGATATCGGCGGCCACGGCGTAGGGCTGGAGTTTCATGAGGAGCCCTTTGTGAGCTATGTGACAAAGGCGGGTACGGAGATGCTTCTCGTTCCGGGAATGGTGTTTACCATAGAGCCCATGGTGAATATGGGGACATCCGAAATTTATATAGACGATATCGATAACTGGACGGTTTACACACAGGACGGCAAACCGTCCGCACAGTGGGAGATCACGGTTGCGGTGACACAGGACGGCGCCGAGGTTCTGACTTACTAGGAAAGCCCTGGCCCGGATGTTCCGGCCTGCGGCAGATGGAGGAAGAGGTATGAAAATGTTGTCGCTGAGAGAAGAGCTGCAAAGCAACGCTTATCCGGGAAGGGGAATCGTGATCGGGAAATCCCCGGACGGAAAGAGGGCTGTCATAGCCTATTTTATCATGGGAAGAAGCGTAAACAGCAGAAACCGCATTTTTGTGGAGGACGGCGAAGGGATCCGGACTCAGGCTTTTGATCCGGCCAAGCTGGAGGATCCCAGTCTGGTCATTTATGCGCCGGTAAGGGTTCTTGGAAATAAAACCATTGTGACCAACGGAGATCAGACGGACACCATCTATGAAGGAATGGACAGGCAGATGACCTTTGAGCAGAGCTTAAGGAGCAGGGAGTTTGAGCCTGACGGGCCAAATTATACGCCAAGGATTTCCGGGATCCTGCATCTTGAGAGCGGGCAGTACAATTACGCAATGTCCATCTTAAAGAGCAATAACGGCGATCCGGGCGGTTGCTGCCGTTTTACCTTTGCCTATGAGAACCCGGCGGCGGGCGAAGGACACTTCATCCACACCTACATGCATGACGGCAATCCGCTTCCCAGCTTTGAGGGAGAGCCCAGGCCGGTGGAGATCCCGGATGATATGGATTCCTTTGCGGACATGCTCTGGGAGAGTCTCAATGAGGAGAACAAGGTTTCCCTGTTCGTGCGGTACATTGACATTGAAACGGGAGCGTACAGGAGCAGGATCATAAACAAGAACAGCTAGTCCGGGCCGAAAGCCCGCAGGCTAAGAGAAGGGTATGGTTATCGATATGAACGAGATAGAATTAAAATACGGATGCAACCCCAACCAGAAGCCGTCCCGCATTTTCATGGAGGATGCAGGAGAGCTGCCGGTTAAGGTACTGAACGGGAAACCCGGATACATTAATTTCCTGGATGCCTTTAACGGCTGGCAGTTGGTGAGAGAGCTGAAGCAAGCGAGCGGGCTTCCGGCGGCGGCTTCCTTTAAGCACGTGTCCCCGGCGGGTGCGGCGGTGGGGCTTCCCCTTTCAGAAACGCTGGCAAAGATCTACTGGGTGGACGATCTCGGTGAGCTCTCGCCCCTTGCCTGCGCCTACGCAAGAGCCAGGGGAGCGGACCGGATGAGCTCCTTCGGCGATTTTATCGCACTGTCGGACGTGTGTGATGCGGATACGGCCAGGCTCATCAAGAGAGAGGTCTCCGACGGCGTGATCGCTCCGGGCTACACGCCGGAGGCGCTGGAGATACTCAGGGCAAAGAAAAAAGGCGCCTACAATGTGATAGAGATGGACGAGAGCTACAGGCCTGCCCCAATCGAGAGAAAGCAGGTGTACGGGATCACCTTTGAACAGGGAAGGAACGAGCTTGCCATTGACGATGCGCTCCTGGCAAATGTGGTTACAAAAAACAGGGAAATTCCGGACAGCGCCCGGATGGACATGAAGATCGCCCTGATTACTCTGAAGTACACGCAGTCCAATTCCGTGTGTTACGTGAAAGACGGACAGGCGATCGGAATCGGTGCGGGCCAGCAGTCCAGAGTGCACTGCACCAGGCTGGCAGGCCAGAAGGCGGATAACTGGTTCCTGCGCCAGTCCCCCCAGGTGCTTGGCCTTGCGTTTGTGGACGGACTTGGCAGGGCGGACCGTGACAATGCCATTGACAACTACATCGGCGAGGAATATATGGACGTGCTGGCACAGGGGGCATGGCAGAGGGTATTTAAGGAAAAGCCTCCTGTATTTACCAGGGAGGAAAAGAGAGCGTGGCTTGACCGGATGCAGGATGTCACCCTTGGCTCCGATGCATTCTTCCCCTTCTCGGACAATGTGGAGCGTGCGTACAAGAGCGGTGTGAAGTATATCGCACAGCCGGGAGGCTCGGTCAGGGACGATCTGGTGATCGAATGCTGCGACAAATACGGCATCGCCATGGCGTTTACCGGAATCAGGCTGTTCCATCACTAGAAGCTTCAACTGTGCGGCTGAAACTGTGACTTACGGCAGCCTGCCGTCCAAACGGCAAAATTTGAGATTGTGAATAATCGAATATTCTGTTATACTTAACAGCAAAGAGGACCATGCAAAAAATGAGGAAGCTATTTTTTGTATGGTCGTTTTGCTAACAGACGATTGCGGAAGGGAAACAGAATGCTGGATGTGCTGATTATCGGCGCAGGCGTGAGCGGCTGCGCCATTGCAAGAGAATTGTCAAGAAAAAAACTGAATATAGCCGTTGTGGAAAAAAATTCTGATGTGTGCGAGGGAACCTCAAAGGCAAACAGCGGCATTGTCCATGCGGGCTTTGACGCAGAGCCGGGAACTCTGAAAGCCAGGCTGAATGTGCGGGGAAGCCGCCTGATGAAGGCGCTTTCCGAGGAACTGGATTTTGCCTACAGGCAGAACGGGAGTCTGGTGCTTGGTTTTGAGGAGCGGGATCGGGCAAAGCTGGAAGAACTGAGAGGGCGGGGAATTCAGAACGGCGTGGAGGGGCTTCGGATCCTTGACCGAAAAGAGCTCATCTCCATGGAGCCGCAGATCGGAGAAAAGGTGACGTCCGCCCTGTATGCGCCAACGGGGGCCATCGTCTGCCCTTTCGGGCTGACCATAGCTCTTGCGGAAAATGCGGCCGTGAACGGAGTTTCGTTTCACTTTCAGACCCAGGTGAAAGAGATCCGAAAGACAGAGAACGGTTATGAGGCGCTTACGGACCGGGGAAGGTTTCTGACAAAAACGGTGGTCAATGCAGCCGGCGTTTATGCGGACGAGATCCACAACATGGTAAGCGGAGATGGCGGACGGATCCGGATTGTGCCGAGAAAAGGGGAATATCTTCTCTGTGATAAGAAGTCGGGGAATCTGGCGTCCCATACCCTGTTCCAGCTGCCCACCACCCTGGGAAAGGGAGTGTTGGTTACGCCAACGGTTCACGGAAATCTTCTTCTGGGGCCTACGGCTGAGGATATTTTGGATAAGGAAGGCGTCTTCACATCGGAGCAGGGACTCTCCCGGGTGATGGAAAAAGCGTCTCTGAGCATAAAGGACGTTCCTGCGGGAGCGGTCATCACATCCTTTGCCGGGCTGCGGGCAAAGGGCGAGACCGGAGATTTCCTGATCGGAGAGGTGAAAGAGGCTCCGGGCTTTTTTGATGTTGCGGGAATGGAATCCCCCGGACTTTCCTGCGCCCCGGCGGTGGGAGAATCTGTGGCGGAAATGGTTTGCGGATTTCTAAAGCCCTGTGACAATCCGGATTTTGTGGCGGTAAGGAAGGGGATCCCCAGCATGGCCCTTGCCTCGAAGCAGGAGAGGCAGCGCCTCATCAGCGAGGATCCCGCCTATGCGAACGTGATCTGCCGCTGTGAGATGGTGACGGAGGGAGAGATCCTGGCCGCTATACGAAGGCCCCTGGGAGCCACGACCACAGACGGGATCAAGCGCAGAGTGCGTGCGGGAATGGGCAGGTGCCAGGCCGGCTTCTGCACGCCAAGAGTGCTGGAAATCCTGGCTCGGGAGCTTGGGATAGAGGAGGAACAGGTGTGCAAGGCCCGGGAGGGGTCATATTATCTTCTCCAGGGAAAAGTGCGGGAACCCTTTCGGAAAGAAGGGAGGGATTCAAGATGAGGACGGAGCTGGCGATCATCGGGGGAGGACCCGCCGGGATGGCGGCGGCGCTTTCCGCTCATGAAGAGGGGGTAAGCGTCCTGATTCTGGAAAGGGACAGGGAGCTTGGAGGCATCTTAAACCAGTGCATTCACAACGGCTTCGGCCTCCACACCTTCGGGGAGGAGCTGACAGGACCGGAGTATGCGGACCGCTTTGTAAAGAAGGTGAGACAGGCACGGATTCCCTGTCTGTTAAATACGATTGTTATAGACGTGCGGGGCGGGAATCCCTGCCGGATCACGGCCATGAACCGGCAGCAGGGTCTCTTTGAGATCGAGGCCGGGGCCGTGGTTCTGGCCATGGGCTGCAGGGAGAGGCCAAGAGGCGCCATGAATATTCCGGGCTTTCGCCCTTCAGGAATCTACTGTGCCGGGACGGCCCAGCGCCTTGTAAACATAGAGGGCCGCATGCCGGGCCGGGAGGTGGTGGTTCTTGGTTCCGGGGATATCGGCCTGATTATGGCAAGAAGAATGAGCCTGCAGGGAGCGAAGGTAAAGCTGGTGGCGGAGATCATGCCCTATTCCGGCGGACTGAAGAGAAATATTGTTCAATGCCTGGACGATTTTGGGATTCCGCTTCGCCTTGGCCATACGGTGTCGGAGATTCACGGAAAGGACAGGGTGGAGGCAGTTACGCTGGTAAGAGTGGATGAAAACCTGAAACCCATAGCGGGAACGGAGGAATTTATCGCCTGTGACACGCTTCTGCTCTCCTGCGGACTGATTCCGGAAAACGAGCTTTCCGAGAGTGCGGGCGCCAGAATAGATTCCGTGACACATGGGCCTGTGGTGAACGACAGGCTGGAAACCACGGCGGAAGGGATTTTTGCCTGCGGGAATGTGCTGCACGTGCATGATCTGGTGGACAATGTCTCAAAGGAGGCGCAGAGTGCCGGAGTCTTTGCCGCCTCTTACGTGAAAGAGCGCATGGCGGGCAGGGAGAGGCAGTGGGGGCAGGCCGTGCGTCCCAAGATCCCGGAGAAGACAAAGAGCGTCCTTCCCAAGGGGCGGGATGCGGGGAAGACCCTGATTTGTATCGGCTGTCCCGTGGGCTGTCTCATCACGGCGCAGAGAAATTCGGACGGAAGCCTTGCCATCAGCGGAAATACCTGCAAAAAGGGAGAAGCGTACGCCAGAAACGAGATGACGGATCCCAAAAGGGGAGTGACCTCGTTTATGACGGCGGAGGACGGAGACTGCCGGACGGTGTCGGTCAAGACAAAGGGTGAGATTCCCAGGGATAAAATCTGGCAGTGCATGGAGGAAATCAGAGCAAAGACAGTGAAGGCGCCTGTAAAGGTGGGGGACGTATTGATTGCAAACGTGGCCGGAACGGGCGTGGATGTGACAGCCACATCAAATGTACGGCGGAAGAAAGAGGTGTGAGTGTGAGTATGAGTAAATATATAATGGCGCTGGATCAGGGTACCACCAGTTCCCGGTGTATCCTGTTTGACAAGAAGGGGACGATCTGCAGCATGGCGCAGAAGGAATTCACCCAGATTTATCCAAGGCCTGGCTGGGTGGAACACAATCCCATGGAGATCTGGTCCTCCCAGCTGGCGGTACTCATGGAGGCCATGGCAAAGGTGGGCGCGGCCCCCTCGGACATCAGCGGCATCGGGATTACCAACCAGAGAGAGACCACGATCGTTTGGGATAAGGAGACGGGGGAGCCTGTCTATAACGCCATTGTCTGGCAGTGCAGGCGCACGGCCCGGCGGATCGACGAACTGGTAAAGGCCGGTTTCGGGGAAATGATTACGGAGAAAACAGGCCTGATTGCCGACGCCTACTTCAGTGCTACAAAAATAGAGTGGATTCTTGACAATGTTCCCGGGGTGCGGGAAAAAGCGGAGAGAGGAGAGCTCTTATTCGGGACAGTGGACACCTGGCTGATCTACAATTTCACAAAAGGGGCGGTTCATGTGACAGATTATACCAATGCGTCGAGAACCATGCTCTTTGACATTCACAGACTCTGCTGGGATGACGAGCTCCTTGGCCTTTTAAGGATTCCAAAGAGTATGCTGCCCCAGGTAAAGCCCTCCAGCCATATTTACGGATATACAGACCAGTCCGTGCTTGGAGGCGGGATTCCCATTGCGGGAATTGCCGGAGACCAGCAGGCCGCCCTGTTCGGCCAGTGCTGCTTTAAGAAAGGGCAGGTAAAAAATACCTATGGAACGGGCTGTTTTCTTTTGATGAACACGGGCCGGGAGGCAATCCGATCCGGCAGCGGCCTTCTGACCACAATTGCGGCCAGCATCGGCGAGGATGTAGAGTATGCCTTAGAGGGCAGCGTGTTTGTGGCGGGGGCTGCCGTTCAGTGGCTTCGGGACGGTATGCGCATGATCCGGACGGCGGCGCAGTCCTCGGAATACACGGATAAGGTGGAGGATACCACCGGCGTCTACATGGTTCCCGCTTTTGCCGGTATGGGAGCGCCCTACTGGAATCCTTATGCGAGAGGAACGATTGTGGGAATCACAAGAGGCTGTGAAAAGGAGCATTTCATCCGGGCGGCGCTGGAATCCATCGCCTATCAGACTTATGATGTGTTAAAGGCCATGGAGGAGGATGCGGAGGTGTCCATTGCCGGGCTTAAGGTGGACGGCGGCGCAAGCGCCAACGATTTTCTCATGCAGTTTCAGGCGGATATTCTTGGAGGCAAGGTTTACCGGCCAAAGTGTATCGAGACCACGGCTCTGGGAGCAGCGTATCTGGCGGGGCTTGCAACCGGTTATTTTGCAAGCCGGGAGGAGATCGCCGAAAACTGGCAGCTTGAGAGGGAATTTGCCCATGGGATGGGAGAGAATACCAGAGACAGACTCTTAAAAGGATGGAAGAAAGCGATCAGATGCGCACTTTTCTGGGCATCGGATGAGGAGGTATAGAGGTTGGAGACGCAAAATATTATGGAAGAAATCAGAGGATCACTGGATACAATTTTGAACTTTTCCGGGCTTGACCAGGAATTCTGCGACAATTTCAGGGATGCCATTGCGGCATACAAAAAGCTGTCGGACAAAAACGGAAGCGACGACCAGGCGGCGGGCCTGCGCAGGAAGCTCACCGATCTGTTTTACAAGGTATATAAGGCATGCTTTGTGCTGAGCGTCAGGAATAAGACCCTTCCCCCTGTGATCAGCATGTTCCTTAACTTCGGCTATGTGGATGAGGAGCTTGCGGGGGAGGAAAATGCGGCGTACATGTATGAGCTTGCGGGAGCGCTTCCCACGGATCCGGAGCGGGGAGTATACTCGATCTATCAGTGGCTGATGGCGATTCTCCGGGGCGAGAAGGAACCCAGCAGAAACGAGCTGGATATGGATTACAGGGAACATCTGGCTGACCAGAAAAAGAACGGGATTATTAATGCCGAGCAGGAAGCGAATCTTGCGCAGAACAATGCGGCAAAGACGATTTTCGAGCTGGAAAATATCCTGCCAACTATAAACAGGCTCACCTTCGGCCAGATCACGATTTTCTGCCCGATCTTTTCCAGGCATAACGTCTTTAAGCCCTTAAAGTCCGCCATTGTGACAGCGGATAAGGTGACGGAGGAATTCACACAGATCAGAAAGATCGATTTCAAGGCGTTTTACAGGGAGACTCTGTATTCGGACACGGAGAAGGGGATTAATGAGCGAATCGAGGTGGAGGTGCTTCCGGATCTGATTCTCATGCCGAACGTGGGATCAAGGAGTATCATGTGGCAGGAGATCGAGGGCAAGAAGCGTACCACGCCCGCCCGCATGATGTGTTCCATTTTCCACATGGAAGAGCTGACGCAGAGCCTGATCCATCTGACAGGGGAGTTCCGCTGGGAGATGTGCAAGCGTGTTCAGGGAGGAAGATGGAACGACGTGTCCGAGCCCTCACTCACCAGCGAGTACTGCGATTATATCCAGTTTTACCGCAGGAACAAGGAGCTGTCCGCAGAGGCCAAGGAAAAGATTAAAAACCAGCTGGGACGGGTTCGCAACAGCTTTAAGGAGATGTTCGTCACGGACTATATTATGTGGATGCGCTACGAGAGCGGCGGTTCCCCGAGACTGAATAAGGTGAGTAGAAACATCCTGTTTTCCTATTGCCCTTTTTCCAGAGAGATACGAAACAGGGTGGGAGTAAACCCGCTCTACGGCCCGGCCATTGAGAAATATAATATCATGAATTCCAAAAACCTGCACAAGATGGAGATTCTCTGCAAGAGGCTGGAAAAGCTGCCGGACGGAATACCGGACGAGATACTGGAATACAAGAGCTATATGGAGAGCTAGAAAGGGGGCGGCGGCCATGGACGGAATAGGCAAAGGCACGAAATATACAGAAATCAGAAAGCTGACAGACAACCCTTTTTTGAATCTCTTTGAGATGGATGCGCTGGATAATAAGGGGGAACCCTTCCACTACTACTTCGCCTCCCGAAACCGGGAGGAGGAGCTGCCGCTTAAGACGGGGGAAGTCAGAAAAAACGGAATTGTCATCTATGCGCTTCTTAAGGAGGATCCCTCCAGGATCGTAATGATCAGACAGTACAGGTATCCGCTGGATGCCTGGCTGTATGAGCTTCCGGCAGGCCTGATCGACGGGCAGGAGAGCCCGCATCAGGCGGCTGTCCGGGAGATGAAGGAGGAGACGGGGCTTAGCTTTGAGCCCTGTACTGATTTGGATCCGGCCTATGAGAGGCCTTTTTTTCTGGGAGCCGGGCTCACGGACGAGACCAGCACCTCGGTCTTTGGCTGCGCCAGCGGGGAGGTAAGCCGGAGCTATGCGGAGAGCACGGAATCCATTGAGGTGCTTTTTGTGAACAGGCAGGAGGCAAAGGAAATCCTGAGAACAAAGAGAGTTTCCCTGCGGGCTGCGTTTCTGCTTATGATGTTTCTGAATACGGCGGACGGGGAGCCCTTCGGGTTCCTGAAGTCAAAAACCCCGTAGCAAAGCTACAGGGTTTTGACCCTTGCGGCAGTCGCCATACAATAGAAAGCAGACTTTCTATTGTCATGAATGTGCATGCAAGCATGCCCGCTTGGCTCGTTGCCCGCAGGAATAATTACAGGAGGTTTTGGAAACCATGTCGATTGTTTTTTATGAAAAGGAGCGGCTTTTTAAGCTGGATACTCCGAACACCAGTTATATTATGGGAATTGTGGATGAGGAGAATTTCCTCGCGCACGTCTATTACGGGGAGAAGCTCGCAGACCACCGGGCGGGCTATCTTCTGCGCACGCAGGAAAATCCCTTTGTGCCCTCCGTGAACAACCGGGACCGGATTGCGTTTCTTGACAGCCTTCCCATGGAATACGCAACCCATGGAATCGGGGACTGCAGGGAGAGCTGCATCAGCATCCGAACCATGGGAGGGAATACGGCGATCTCCCTTTCCTATGTCTCCCACGAGGTCAAGAGGGGAAAGGCCCCTTTTGGAGAGATTCTTTATGGAGGAGGCTGTCTGGAAAAGGATGTTCTGGGAGAACTTCCGGCATCCTTCGGGCAGGAAGGGGAATGCGGTGTGCTGGAAGTCCTGTGCGAGGACAGGGTGACGGGACTTCAAATGATCCTGCAGTACGGTGTGTTTGAGGACGTGGATGTGATCACAAGGAGTATCCGGGTGGTCAATCAAGGCATGGAGGATATTTACCTGACCAAGGTCTATTCCGCATGTCTGGATATGGATAACAGGCAGTTTGAATCCGTCACGCTTCACGGATCCTGGGCAAGAGAGCGCCAGATACAGAGCCTGCCGGTAAGCCGCATGAAGCACACGGTGGAGTCCCTTCGGGGGGAGACCAGCCATCAGGATCACCCCTTTATGGCGCTGAAAACGCCGGGAACCACCCAGGAGACGGGGGAGGTCTATGCCATGCATTTTGTATACTCCGGAAATTTCCGGGTGCAGGTGCAGGAGGATCCCTATGAGCAGATCCGTATGGTGATGGGAATCAATCCGGAGGATTTCTGCTGGAAGCTGGCGCCGGGAACGCAGTTCCAGGCGCCCGAGGTGGTGATGGCTTATTCCGGAGAAGGCCTTGGAAAAATGACCAGGACTTTCCACGATTTTTACAGAAAACACCTGATCCGGGGCGAATACCGGGACAAAAAGCGTCCCATCCTGATCAATAACTGGGAAGCCACCTATTTTGACTTTGATGCGGACAAGCTGATCTCCATTGCCAGGGAGGCGTCCGGGCTGGGAATCGAGATGCTGGTCATGGACGACGGCTGGTTTGGAAACCGCTTTGACGACAACCGGGCTCTCGGCGACTGGGTGGTAAATGAGGAGAAGCTGAAAGGCGGCCTTAAGTATCTGGTGGACGAGGTCAATAAACTTGGCATGAAGTTCGGCATCTGGTTTGAACCGGAGATGATTTCGCCCGATTCCGATCTGTACCGGGCGCATCCCGACTGGGCCATTGCCATTGGCGGAAGGCAGCCAAGCCTTGCGAGAAACCAGTATGTGCTGGATCTGACAAGAAAAGAGGTGCGGGATCATGTGTACGGGAGCGTGGCGAAGGTTCTCCGTGGCGCAAACATCGAGTATGTGAAGTGGGATATGAACCGGCATCTCTCCGACATCGGCTCATCCGCTCTTGCGGCCGATCAGATGGGCGAGTTTTATCACAGGTATGTGCTGGGGGTCTATGAGATGCAGGGAAGGCTCATCAGGGAATTTCCTCATCTGCTTCTGGAAAACTGTTCCGGCGGCGGCGCGCGCTTTGATCCGGGCATGCTCTTCTACAGTCCCCAGATCTGGTGCTCGGACGACACGGATGCCGTGGAGCGGTTAAAGATTCAGGAGGGAACGGCCCTCGTCTACCCGCTCTCCACCATGGGAGCCCACGTGTCCGACTGCCCCAACCACGTGCTTCACCGCACGGTTCCCTTTGAGACAAGGGGCTATGTGGCGCTTGCGGGAACCTTCGGCTACGAGCTGGATGTGACGAGGATTCCGGAGGAGGACAGACGGCAGATTCCGGAGCAGACTGCCATGTACCACAAGTACAACGATCTGGTGAGAGAGGGAGATTATTACCGGATTGCTTCCTATGCGGAGAATCATTATTTTGACTGCTGGGGCGTGGTGAGCAAAGACAAGGCCGAGGCTCTCTATACCTTTATCCAGGTGTTGAACCGCCCCAACTATCACAGCAGAAGGATACGGCTTAAGGGCCTTGATCCGGAAAAGACCTACCGGATCGAGGGCGAGGAGAGCACTTACTTGGGTGCGCTTCTCATGAAGGCCGGGATCAATATTCCGAACCCGGAGGGAGATTTCCGGGGAAGGCTGATTCATCTTACGGAGTGTTAAGGAGAACAGGAGGCGTGGGGAATGTCAAAGGCGGTAAAGCTTGCGGATATTGCCAGCGCCCTGAATGTGAGCACAGTGACGGTTTCGAAGGCGCTGGCCGATCAGAAGGGCGTTGGGAATGAGCTGCGGGAGAGAATTAAGACGCTGGCTAAGGAGATGGGCTATGTCTCTCCCGCAGAGGCGAAAAAACAGAAGGAAGCAAAGAGCTATAATATCGGGGTACTGCTCTCCGAGCGTTATTTTGACCAGCAGCAGTCCTTTTACTGGCAGCTGTATCAGACGGTTGCGGTGAAGGCCGTGGAGAGGGAATGCTTTACCATGCTGGAGGTGCTCTCCGTCGGTGCGGAGCAGGAGCTGGAAATGCCAAAGCTCCTGCGGGAGCGCAAGGCGGACGGCTTAATCATCCTGGGACTTTTGAAGGAAGATTATATGAGCATGGTGGAGGAGAATATTGACATTCCCTTTGTCTGCCTGGACTTCTATGACAGGAAGCAGGAGTGGGACTGTGTGATCAGCGACAATTTTTACGGGATGTACAGGCTCACGGACTATCTTTTTGACCTGGGGCATACGGATATCGCTTACGTGGGGACTCTGCTTTATTCGAGAAGTATCACGGACCGGTACTTTGGCTATGCCAAGGCTCTGCTGGAGCACGGTCAGAAGGTGAGGGACGAGTGGGTGCTGGACGACCGGGATCTGGAAAGCGGCCAGAGGGGGGAGTGCTTTGCCTTTTCGCTTCCGGAGCGGATGCCCACGGCCTTTGTCTGCAACTGCGACCTCACAGCGGGTATCCTGATCAATCAGCTGGAAGCGGCCGGATACCGCGTGCCGGAGGATATCTCCGTGGTGGGCTTTGACGACTATATTTTTCCGGGAATCTGCAGCAAGGGAATCACCACCTACCGGGTGGACATGGAGGAGATGGCGGGGAAGGCCATTGAGAGTCTGACGGGGAAAATTACAGGCGAGGATTACAGGCGGGGAATCACGATCGTGGAGGGACGGATGGTGGTCAGGGAGAGTGCGGGGGGTGTGAGGTTATGATAACAACTGAGTCTGTCACAATAAGAGTGCCGGTAGGAATGTCAAAGTATCTGAGGGCTGTAAGCCCGGAAACGGAGCTTATTAGAAATGCACTTCTGCTGTATCCGTATATATTAAATCAGACTATATCGCATGGCGGTGCGGCGGAGATTTTGGGAATAAGAAAATTCGAGTTGACTGATATTTATGATAAATTGGGATATTCATATCTGGATATGACAATGGATGAGCTTGATATAGAACTGGAGACTTTCCGAGGGATAAAATACATTCCTATTACAGCGGAAGGATTTAGCTATGTTGCAGGGATTGCAGGCGCTGATAACGGCGATTGAAATAGTGGGTTCCTTTCTGTGGGTCGGACTGATTTATCCGGGAAAGGACAGGGGATTGGTCAGAAGGATCGGATCCGCCATCGGGGTGGTTCTGGTTATGGCGCTGACCATTTTCCAGCGGAATATAGCGATGTATTCGCGGCATTATCTGATACTCTGCATTATTCTTTGCACGCTGATCTGTTTTTTGCGGTTTGGGCGTAAGAGACGATATCTTGTCATGACAGCATTTTATTATGAGACGGTCTATTGTCTGGATTTGCTGACAGGTATTTTTGTGGGATATTCTGTGAGTAATCCGAATTTTATGCTGGAACAATTGAATCGCCTCAAAATTGACAGAATTATTATATATTTGTTTACAAGATGTGTTGTTATAGCAATACTGTTTTTTATATTTTCAATGAAAGATAAATTTGTCTTTTTTCTATTTACAGTATGAAAACGAGTATATCAGAATTGCTGGAAATGCAGAAGAAGCTGTATGCGCAAGCCTATGAAAACATTATATTGCGCAGACTTGAAAAGGAGCACCTCTTTCATGATATGAAAAACCATCTGTTGGCAATACACAGGATGGCCAAGGATGGGCAGACGCAGCGGCTGGAAAGCTATGTGGACAAGTTATATGAGTCGTTTGGCAGCGCCAGGGAATATACAGGAAACCGGCTGGTCGATTATCTGATTTCTGAAAAGTCGGATCGTGCGAGGAGACAGGGAATTGCCGCCATCCATATGGAGAACAGCTACCCTGCCTCGGTCAGACTACTAAGGAATCCCACTCATTATTTATATCTTGTTAAGATAGCTAAAAATGTTCTAATTTTCATATATGGCAGCTACATCATGTATTCTATGCTTCATTTTGGCACGAATATTTAACGGCTCTAAGCACTCACATTTATCGCCAAAACTAAGAAGAATATCGTAATAATATTCATTCTCTATAAATGGAAAATCGACAATGTAATATTCGCCACCATCGGCAGAAAAGTGTTCGTAAGTACAATAATCAAGAACTCTATCCATAATAGATTTATGAATACGAATTTTTATTGGTGTTTGCATGGATTTCAGAGTTTCTTCAAAGTCTAAAATCGGTTTTTGATAATCCCGTGGTGTAAAATTTTCCTTTTCCATTTGCAAATTTGATATGCGGGATAATCTAAATAAACGAAAATCATTTCGTATAAGGCAATATCCTTGAAAATACCAATGACCGCTTTTTAGAACAAGTTGGTACGGCTCAACTGTCCGTATAGTTTTCTTTCCGTGATGTGCTATATATTCAAAGGAAACCAGCTTGCAATCTTGTAAAGCTGTTTTGATAATTTCTAAATATGATTGTGTATTCTGGTTGCCAATCCAAGTGCTTAAATCTATACATATTTGATTCGTTTTTAATTCTATGTCATTCGCCTTATCAGCAGGGATAAAACTTTTGACTTTTGCAAGGGCGTTTATTAGTTCATTTCCCCGTATCATGTCCGAAAGGCTTGAAAGCCCCATTAGGATAGCGGAAAGGTCAGCAGTTGAAAAAACATTTTTATCAATTTTGTATTTTTGCATAATTTCAAAGCCGCCGCCCACTCCCGGTATTGAACGAATAGGAATCCCCGCCATGTTGATAGTATCTATATCCCGGTAAATTGTGCGGGGAGATACTTCAAACATATCCGCTAATTCTTGCGCCCCTATGCGCTCTTTATCAAGAAGCACCATGATAATGCTAACGAGTCTGTCAATTTTCATTTTGGGCCGCCTTTCAAATTCTAAATATTGTTGCCATAATGTTGTCAACAATTACATGATATAATAAAAAAGCAAACAAATCAATAAAGCAATGAAAACGGAGGAGATTTATGTCTACAGTCTATGTTTATGTTCTTGAAACTTTAGCCGATTGGGAATTGGGTTATGTTACTTCGGAGCTACATTCCGGGCGATTTTTCAAAAAGGACGCTGAATGTGTATCGCTTAAAACTGTCAGTTATTCAAAAGAACCAATCCATACAATGGGAGGGCTAACAGTCATACCCGATTGTTTGATTGATGATGTTGTTGTGAGTGAAACAAGCGTATTGCTATTACCGGGTGCAGATACATGGAATGACCCAAAACATGGTGCAATCATTAAAAAGGCAAGCGGACTTCTCTCTATAGGAGCTACGGTTGGGGCAATTTGTGGGGCTACTACTGCACTTGCTAATTTTGGATTGCTGGATAATCGTCGGCATACCAGTAATGGACAGGGTTTTCTTGAAATGTTTTCATCCACCTATAAAGGACAGAGTTTCTATATTGACGAGCCATCTGTAGCAGATAATAACCTTATTACTGCAAATCCTACAGGCTCTTTGTTGTGGGCAAAACAAATCATTGAGCGTTTAGGAGTTTTTCAATCAGACACACTGGAATTTTGGTATGAGTATTTTAGTACCGGGAAAGCGGAATCTTTCTTTGCCCTTATGCAAACATTACCACCTAACAATGAGAAATGATATATCATCAATAATTTTGGATAGACAGTTAAGGGGAGGGCAGTAAAAATGCTGCCGCCCTGTTATCTCTGTCTGAAAAGAACCGGGAAATCATCTTCCTTTACTTTTTCGGGCATTACACACAACAGGAAATCGGGGAAATGTACGGACGTTGCCGGAGTACGACCGGGTATCAAATCCGCAGGACTTTACAGCTCTTGAACAAAGAAATGGAGGTGCTTTCACATGGGGAATCCGAACCTTTTGCCCTATGAAACGATTGTCCGGGCGACCAGCGGAGAGCCGGAAGCCGTGGACGAGGTTTTACGGCATTACAGCAAGCGAATCCGAATCGCCGCCATTGAAAACGGGCATATCGACAGGGATACAGAGGACAGCATAAAATCCCGGCTGGTTGCAGCCCTGTTTAAGTTCCGCTTTGATGAACAGGAAGTATAAGAAATCGCTTTCGTTTTTGAAAAAGCGGATATATAATAAAGTAGCGAAAAATCGGGATTTATAAGCGTTACTGATACAAATTTTCGGAGGGAATGTTTATGTTTTTTTCAGTAGTATTAATCTTGTTGATTGCCATTGTATTCAGAAAACGGAAAATGGACAAAACAGGACAACAGAAATCTGATGAAATAGAATATTTGTCCAAAAATAAAAAGGAACTCATTTTCGGCTTAGCATGGTATATATTTTATTTTATGCTGTCTTACATAAGCTGTGCTTTTCAGGTCGATATCATAAATGAATTATCAAACTGGTTGTTTCTGGTTCTCTTTCCCCTCCTGATTATCGCTGTTTTCAGAAAAGAGAAAATAATACAAACCTTGAAAGAATCAGGCTTAAGATATTTTGAGAGAAAAACCGTATTAAGGATACTATTGATTTGTGCTGCATACCAAGGTGTTATTATCCTTGTCTTTGGTTTAGGGGGATTTTGTTTTAATATAACGAATATTCTCCACATATTAGTAAAACTTCCAGTATTTTTTTGCCTGATGATACTTACAGCAGCATTTACGGAAGAATTTTTCTTCAGGGGCATTCTGCAAAGGACTATGATGGATTCACTAAAAAAGCCATATCTGGTCATACTGCTTACTGGCATTCTGTTT
>CAJTVN010000050.1 GCA_910579685.1 uncultured Lachnospiraceae bacterium
AAGGGATTTGGGGAATAAGCTTAAAACCTATGTATAACAATTGCGGGAGATTAGGTAACTACTAAATACATTTCCGTGCAGCTATCGGACTTTGGTTTGTTTGGCATCCTTATCCCTGCATTTAGCCTCAAATGTAGTAGGCCAGAGTTTTGCCTGATCCTTTCTTCAGATTCCACCTCACGATGGACACCCTTGGCTTCGGCTGTATCCTTCCCACTGCCGGGCGGATTGGGGACTTTCACCCGTTAGAACGTGTGCCCACCGGGCACACCAAAAGAACGCCTGCGGAACCCTTGTCCCGGGCGTTCTTTTTTCCTGCTATTATATCGGTTTCATGCGAAACCGCAGCACATTCCAGGAATGCTTCTTTAACACAACCGTAAGGCGGCCATCCGCAGGCTGGGCAAGCTCCCTGCTCTTTGGCACAACCCTGAATTCTTCCTCAAATGTATTCTTTGCGCAGGGATCCTCATCATAGAGCTCCCTCCACTCTACCGCCTCCACTTCCCCGAAGGAGCGTAACTCCAGGGTAAGGCCTGCATCCTCGTCCATGTCGCAGTTTGCCGCAAACACGGCGATATGCCCGCTCTCCTCGTCATAGGTACAGGATATCGTCATGCTCTCCTGCATTCCGTGATGCTCCGTCTCTTTGAGGGGCAGATTCGCACTGGGACGAAGCGCCTTCCCCCTGGCAAATCTGGCCGCATCCTGGAAAGGATAAAACGTCACCTGACGGAACGCCTTTCCGTTAGGGTCCGTGGTAATCATTCCCCCTTCGTTCACCAGGAGCGACTGGCAGGCAATTTTCACCCGATCTGCATAATTCAGGAATGTGCACAGAATGCCGCCGTAGATCATGGCGTCCATCTGCTTAAAGCTGGCGTAACCAAACTCCTGGCTCACGCCTCCCGGAACCGCACCCGTGTCCGTGATCACGCCCCACTCGTCAAAGGAGATGTTGACCGTCCTATCCGAATGCCTTTTTCCTTTCACAAAATCACAGACCCCTATCACGGTGTCCAGGTAATTTTGCAGATCCCGGAAAAAGAAAGGAATGTCCGCCTGGGTATCGTACATTTTGTAGGCGAGCTGCTTCTCCGGATTGTAGTTAAAATAGCGGTGCAGGGAGAGGTAATCGATCGAATCATAGCATTCCTCAAGCACCTGTCTGTCCCAGTCTCCAAAGGGCTTATGTCCGATCTCGTTGGTGCAGCTTCCGCAGGCCACCGTCTGAGCCGCAGGATCCAGCCACTTCACGATCTTAGCCGTCTCCTTGCAAAGCCTCGCATACTCCTTTGCCGTATGCATACAGATCTGCCACTCCCCGTCCATCTCGTTTCCCAGGCACCAGAGCCTGATATTATGGGGCTCAGAAACACCGTGCTCCCTTCGCTTGTCGCTCCACCAGGTGCCTTCCCGCACGTTGCAGTATTCCACCAGCTCTCCGGCTTCTCTGGGCGTTCCGGTTCCTAGATTCACCGCCATCATCAGCTCCACGTCCAGCTCTTTAAGAAGAGCCGCAAACTCATTGGTTCCCACCTGGTTGGTCTCCGTCACATTCCATGCCAGATCCTTCCTTACGGGCCTGCTCTTTCTGGGGCCCACACCGTCCTTCCAGTCATAGCCCGACACGAAATTCCCGCCTGGATAGCGGATCGTGGTCACTCCCAGCTCCCGGATCAGCTCCTTCACATCTCCCCGAAATCCGTTTTCATCCGCACTCTCATGCTCCGGCTGATAGATTCCGCCATACACGCACCTTCCCAGATGCTCCGCAAAAGAGCCAAACAATCTCTTATCCACGTCCCCTATGACAAAATCTCTGTCAAAGATAACCTTTGCTTCCTTCATGCTCCGCCTTCCTCCCTTCTTCTATCACGCTTTCACGTAGACGTCAGCCACCGCCGCCTCGATCAGCGCCAGTTTGTCCGAAATCTGCCTTGGACAGAGATTCAGGATCTGTTTTCCCCCGTCAAGAGGCAGCATGCACTGGCTGTATCCCGTGAAGGTGCAGCTGTTGTCAATGGAAACCAGACACTCCATTTTCTCCCAGAATCCCCTTCCCCCGTTACTGTTTGCCAGGATATGGGAAAATCCCCGGCCGGATACAAGAATCGTGCCCTCCGGCCCGCCCTGAGGAATCCAAGTCACGTAAGGGGTTCCCGTGAGATAGCTTCCGTCCTCGCACACCACCGGATTTCCCATAAAATCCACGTCTCCCCAGTCCTCAATCGAATCCGAGATCCGGAAATAAACCGGAATCCTGTCCTGATTGACCACTTCATAAACCATCACAAACCTTCCATCCGACAGGGCCGCCACGATTGGCATACCAGGGCGGAGCAGCCCTCCCGGAAAGGCAATGTCGATCTTTTCCTCACTCCAGGTGTATCCGCCATCTGCGGAAACCTTGTGGGCCAGCATCTGATTATAGCCCTTTCCCGCGGCATAACGCTCGTCCGAGTAAAAGCAAATCAGCCTGTTATCCGGCGTCACGGTAAGAAACGGCTCCCAGACTGGACGGTTGGTATCCTCTTCCTCCGGATCCACCAGGGCTTTTCCCCCGGATACAATCTCGCTCATAAATTCCCAGCTTTCTCCCCCGTCCACACTCTTATAAATATGAAGACAGCTGGAAGAGAAATCATCCGGTATGATGTTTCCGGCACAGAGTATGGTTCCCTCCGGCAGCTTCCCGCAGTCTGCGGGAAGCTCGTATAAATGCGGCTGAAAGCGGCAGCCAAGGCCCTTCTCCTTATCCTCCACCTTACTTTTCAGGCGCCAGCTGCGGGCCCGGTCCGTACTCTCATAGACGGGAAACACGGGCGTATCATGAGTGTAGCACTCAAAGGTTGCAAGCAGCGTCCCGTTTTTCTCTCCGTTGTGGGAAAGGCAGATTACACGGGGATACATGGCCCCCGGCGCCCTCTCGTCTGCCTTCGGGCAGTAGACCACGCTGGAATACCGCTTTTTCAACAAAATCCTGCTCTCATCACAGGCGTGCCGCACGCCGCCGTTTTCCTCGAACAAGGTATCTCTTACAAAATAATTTTTCATTTCCATCCTCTCTGCGGCAGACATTCTGCCGCACTTCTATTTTTTCAGGGAAAGTCGGATCATGTTGAAGGAAAGCTTCTTAAACCGCCCACAGATAAGCCCGCCTCCAAGCTCCGTTTCCTCATTTATGCGGGGAACCACCGCATCCGGCTTATCGCCCGTGTTCGCCGCATAGAGATCCTCCGCAAACAACTCCACGTGTTCGATCAGTTCACAGTCCCCAAAGCCGCTGACATCCATCTCAACTTCCATATCCCGCTCCCAGTTGCGGTTGATTATGAATATGGCCGCCTCGCCCGCCGTTTCGTCCATGCTGGCCGCCGCCTCTATGTATGGAATATCCCGGTATGCCGGAGTCTGGTTGAAATCGTTAAGGTTGTAGCCCTCCACGTCGAATCCCGGGCCGTCCACTGCGGGATTCAGGGAAATTCCTCTGGCAAAGCGAATCATCATCTCCAGGGGATAATACCCGATCTGCTTCCACACTCTCTCCTCATCATAGCCAATGTTGAACAGGCCGCCCGTCATACAGCCGATCTTCACCCGGTCCGCATGGCGCATCAGCATCATCAGCACGGACATAAGGGACAGGGTATTTAACATCTGACTCTCTTTCCCTGCGGGCTTTTCCGGATTTTCCAGATCGTTAAAGCGAAACGGCCTTTCCATATGAGCCGAAAACTCCGGATAGATACCGTGGTCAATGGCCCCGCACCTGCCCACCGTCACCTGCCTCTGCGGCGCAAAATTACAGCCGTACTCGTCAAAGGCGATCATCATTTTCCGGGGATCGCGCAGCATGGCCTGTACCACGTCGCAGGCCGCTATCTCCGTTTCCAGGAAATCCTCAAACACCCTGGATGCGCTCAGGAAAGCCGCCATGTTCCCTTCCGGCGCATTGTGATAATAGTGGAGGGAAAGATAATCCACGGTTTCATAGCACTCCTTAAGCACCTTAAGATCCCAGTCCGGGTACGTCCGGTTGTTGGGCGTGGAGGAACCGCAGACCACGGTTTCCGCCTCAGGGTTAATCCATTTCACTGTCTTTGACGCCTCGTGCACCTTGATTCCATAGCCCCTGGGATCCTTCTCAAAGGAACTGATCTGCCAGGGCCCGTCCATCTCGTTGCCAAGACACCAGGTTTTCACCTGATGCGGCTTCTCATAGCCGTTCTTCTTTCGAAGGTCAGACCAGTAGGTCCCTCCGGAAAGACTGGTATACTCCACACAGTGCATGGCGTCCAGAACCGTTCCCGTTCCCATATTAATGGTGTAGAGCGGATCCGTCTCCACCCGCCTTGCCCATTCCAGATACTCGTCGTGACCGACCTCGTTTGTCTCGTACTGTCTCCAGGCCAGATCCAGATGCGCCTTGCGCTCTTCTCTTGGCCCGATGGAATCCTTCCACTCCCAGCCCGAGGTAAAGTTGCCGCCCGGAAGCCTCACCGCCGTGATTCCAAGCTCCCTTGTGAGCTCTAAGATGTCCTTTCGAAATCCCAGATCGTCCGCCTTCTCATGCTTCGGATTCCAGATCCCGCCATAGACCCAGCTTGCGATGGGTTCCAGGAAAGCCCCGAACAGCCGCCGGTCTATCTCCCCCGCCTGAAAGACGGGATGAATCGTTA
Organism: uncultured Lachnospiraceae bacterium; assembly: GCA_910579685.1. GTDB lineage: Bacteria > Bacillota > Clostridia > Lachnospirales > Lachnospiraceae > Suilimivivens. Next base: position 4,683 of record CAJTVN010000050.1, read on the forward strand.
CCCTTGTCTTCTTCATACTCTTATACCCCTTTCTCTTTATCAAAAGGAAGCAGACCCGCAAAGTCTGCTTCCCTTTCCTGTCGATATCAGCCCTTCAGTCCGCTGGTGGCCTGACCTTCCACGAAATACTTCTGTCCGAAAATATACATGAGAAGCATGGGGATCAGGGAAATACTCGCACCGGCAAAAGCCGCACCGTACTCAATGGTTCTCACCCCTACGAACATGGCAAGACCGTTTGCCAGAGTTCTCATCTGGGAGGTGCTTGTCATAATCAGAGGCCAAAGCAGGTCGTTCCAGTTTCCGTTAATTCCAAGAATAATCATGGTCACGAGAGCCGGCTTGATCAGCGGCAGCATGATCCGGGAGTAAATCCCGAACTCGCTCAGGCCGTCGATGCGGGCCGCTTCCTCCAGCTCCTTGGGAAGTCCCGCAAAAGCCGATCGCATCATGAATATCCAGTAAGCCGACGCAATCTTGGGAATAATCAGTCCCCAATAAGTATCATACATCCCGAACATGTGAATTTCAAGGAATTCAGGGATCATGATTACCTGGAAAGGAATCATCATGGTAGCAAGAAAAGTCACGAAAATAATATTCTTTCCCTTAAACTCATATCTTGCAAAGGCATAGCCCGCCAGCGTGTTCACCAGCAGCGCGGGAATCGTGGTTCCCACGGAAAAGATTATGGAGTTTTTCATATACTGCAGAATATCAATACGCTGCATACACTTGGTAAAATTCTTCAGCGTAAACTCCGCCGGGAAAAAGGTGGGCGGATAGGCGATAATCTCCGCATCCGGCTTAAACGCTCCAAGCAGCAGCCAGATAATGGGAATCAGCATCACCAGAGCCAGAAATATGAACATAACCAAAATCGGAATATGTATTAACGTTGATTTTAATCTTTTTCTTTTCATTTTTCCTCGCATTCTGTCACCGTCGCGTGACACTAAACTCATGGGAATCTTGTTGCTTGTTTAATCCTCGGTTTTAGCCATCACATAATACTGGATCAGCGTGATGATCATGATGAAGACAAACAGGAACTCGGACATCGCCGTGGCATATCCCATACGGCTTCCGGAATCAAAGGCTTTCGTGTACACATAGGCAACCAGCGTCTCCGTGGTAAAATTCGGGCCGCCGTCCGTGAGTGTATAAATCAGATCGAACACCTGCATGGAGCCGATGATCCTTGTCATGAGCAGGAACCAGAAGGAAGGCTTGATACAGGGCAGCGTGATGGAGAAAAACTGCCGGATCTTGCCTGCGCCATCGATCTCTGCGGCTTCGTAATAGTCAGAGGGAACGTTCTGCATGGCGGAAATCAGGATAATCGTGGAAATACCAAAGGTCCTCCAGACAGATACGGCAATCACAACGCCAAGGGTAAGTCCCGGCGTATTCAAAAAGTTTACCTTTCCCAGACCCAGCTGCCTCACCCAGTAGGTGATCAGGCCTACGTTGGAATGGAGAATGATCTGGAACATGATACCGATTGCGGTAGCACTGCAGATAATCGGAATAAAATAAATGCTGCGAAACAGCTTGTTGGTAAATGTGTTTTTGGTCAGAAGGGCGGACATCACAAGGCCCATGACCATCTGAATCGGCACTTCGATCAGAGTGAAGAGAACCGTGACCTTGATACTGTTCAAAAATCTGGCATCCGTCAGCGCTTCCTTATAATTCGCCAGCCCCACAAAGGTAGCGTTATCAAAGGAAATCTTCATATTCAAAGTACTGATGTAAAAGGACGCCAAGAGCGGAATCACATTAAAAACTACAAGCAAAATGGCAGCCGGAAGGATGAACAGATACGCCGCATGCTGCGGTTTGTTCCAATAGGAACGAATATTTTGAAACTTGTTCACTTCTATTTCCTCCTTTTCGTGTTGGTCATAAGGTTAAAAAAAGGGAGAACCAAAAAACAGTTATCGGTTCTCCCCCCGTCATGCATGACGGTTCATTCATTGCAACAAAAAGTTTGCAGCGCACACTTCCTGTTGTTCGGAATCTAAGGATTCGCTAAACTATTCGGCAAGAGCGTCGTCACCCTCATAGGTCTTAACAAGAGCTTCCACCTCAGCCTGCGTGGCTGCCAGTGCATCCTCAATCGGAGTGTCGTAAACAACCGCCTGCTTCAGGTTGCCCATAGCGGTAACAGCTTCTCCCCATCCCTGGAAGTCAGGATCCGTGGTAATCCAAAGGGAATCCTTGCTGGTATCGTCCAGAGCCAGAGCGCTCAGTCTCTCGTTGCCGGTATAAGCTTCCGTCTCGGCAAGAGGCAGATAAGCGGTAGGGAATCCAATGCTCAGCGACCATGCGCCTGCGCCGGTCTCTGTCAGATCCGTTCCCTCATTGCCGGTGTACCACCACTGCATGAATCTCTCGCATGCAATTCTCTCCTCCTCTGTAGCTCCGCTTGTCACGAAGAAGCCCGCAACGTCGCCCTGAGGCTCGTTTCCGAAGATCTTGCACATGCCGAAGTTCACGCCGGATTCGTCAGCTCCTGCAGCAAGCCAGGGACCATTCACCATGATACCGATCTGGTTTGCCTTGAACATGGAATCGATCTCGTTCTCAACCGGGTTGTCCTCGTTGTTGTACAGCTCCTTCATCCAGGTCAGATAATCAATATAACCCTGATTTCCCTCGATATCTACCGACCATTTGCCGTCGCCCGCCTTGTTGACAGCCCAGCCGCCTTCGATACCCATCACGCACATTTCCTGATTGCCATAGGAAAGGAACAGACCGGAACCGTAAACGTTGGCATCGGGATTGGTGATCTTGGACGCATATTCCGCCCACTCCTCGAAATTCTGAGGGGGCGCTTCCGGATCAAGGCCTGCCTGCTCGAACAGAGTCTTGTTCCAGTACATATAGTACAGGGAGTTCTGGAACGGAAGCGCATACAGAACGCCGTCTGTCTTACATACCTCGATGGCGTTAGGATTGAAATCCGCCTCCGCAAGCGTGGTGTTGTCCCACAGATCATCGATGGGAAGCAGATACTCGCCATAGCGGAATCTGTCGCCGGTTCCCATCAGGATAAGGGGTGCACAGTCTCCGGTGGGAAGCGTGGTAGCCAGTTTCTCGCCAAACTCGGAACTGATATCCATGTTGATGGTGATTCCCCACTCATTTGTCTCGTTGAATTCGTTTACCTTTGCCACAAGAGTGTCGCCGTCAGGGCCTGTCCAAGAGTTCCAGAAATCGATGGTAATCGGTCCGGAAGCCGCCTCTGATCCGGCAGAATCCTCTGTCTTCGTATCATCCGCTGTATCGCCTGACGTTTCTTCCTTTGCAGGAGCCGATTCGCCTGACGAAGACGAACCTCCCTTGTCGCCTGAGCCGCCGCATGCCATCAAAGCCGTGGCCGTCATGGCAAGAGTCAGAAGTAATGCAAGTTTCTTTTTCATTAATTTCCTCTCCTTCCGCGGTATTCCCGCTATTGCTTGTCATTTCCCAAAAACGCACATTTCATCACTGATTATACACAAACCTTATATGCGTACTCGTGTACGCTAACAACAAAAAATAATAAATCCCATTAAATAAGGATTATCCACTCATTTCCATTGTATAATATGTATAGTTTTCAGCTCAGCGTATACGTGTACGCCCTCAAGATATACTAAGTATAATATTAACAATTCTTTTTGTCAACACTTTATCCATATATATTTCTTTTTTTTATGCATTTTTTTATTACTACTTGATAAATCGTGAGCCTTTAGCGGACATTTTATGGCAAAATTGCCAAAAAGTTTTTCTCTGCGCTTCCAGACTATATCGCCGGCCGTACAGAGGAAAGCCTCTTCCATACCGCAAAAAACCGTGCCTGATTCAAAAGCACGGTTTCCTCTCTAAAGGGTCTGTCCCTCCACAATATTATGGGGAATGACAACACGGTTGTCTGTTCTCTCCCCCCGGATCATCCGGATGATAAGATCGCCCGCCGCATATCCCATCTGTTCCACATGATTGTCAAGGGAGGCAAGGCTCGGACTCCAGTTCTGATACTCCTCGATCCCGTCAAAGGCCATAATTCCAAAATCCGCAGGCGCATAATATCCATGCTGCCGCATGGCTCCGACGATATCCATCGCAAACATGGCCCCCGAGCACAAAAAAGCCGCCTTACCTTCCCGGACGGATTCTCTGATTACGGCCAATGCCTTCTGCAGGTACCCGGGCTCGTTTTCCCTGTCGTAAATCACGTGATAGCGGTATCCTGATTTCTCCATCACGGAGACAAATCCCTTCAGCCGCCTGTGATGCCCCAGGTTCAGCACTCCGTCCGCATCATACAGGGGCGGGACGACAAAAGCGACATTCCGGTAGCCCTTGGAAAGAATATATTCGGCTGCGTCCACTCCGGCCGCAAACTCGTCAACTCCCACTCCCGCACATCCCTTAAACTCGTCGATCCCGAGAACACAATAAGGCACTTTCACGTTTTTCATCATTTCATAGAAGGCCTCGCCCTTGTTAATGGGATTCAGGATCAGTCCGTCTACCCGGTGACCTGTGAGCATTCGGATCAGCTTTTTCTCCGCTTCCTTGTTGTCCTCATGAATCGTGATATTCAGAATGTAATCATCCTCAAGCACCCGCCGTCCGATGGCGTCCACGATTTTGGGGAAATAAAGGTTGCGCAGATCCACAACCACAACGCCGATCATCATGCTCCTGCCAAGAACCAGGCTTCTTGCGGCCAGATCCGGTTCATATCCAAGTCTTTCCGCCGTATCCAATATGCGCTGTTTTGTCTCCGGGCTGATACGTCCGGTTCCATTCAGGGCTCTGACTACCGTTGTTCTTGACACCCCGCAGATCTGCGCCAGATCTTTTGTCGTGACTTTCATTTCCCAATCCCCTTTTACCTGTCCCTGCCGTTCCTATTCGACAGGTAATATTTGTTTCATTTTAGCAAAAAGGAAGCGGATATTCCAGTCCAATTTCACTTAAACTGTTTTGACCCATTCATCATTGCCCTCGGGCGCCAAAGCGGCCATTTTCTTTTGCTGCTCCTGCTTCGCCTCCCGGATCATCTCTTCCAGCTCTTCCTGGCCTTTGTCAAATTTCTTAAGAAAGCGTTCCCACTCCTTAAGCGTAAAGGAAGAGGCCCCGATCTGGAAGCTCGGCTGGGTCTGTCCTTTTTTCACCTTGTCGTAAATCTCTCCCATCCTGTCCCGTATTTCCCGCATCATCTCCTGGGTGGTGAGAGGATCATTGGAGGATCTTTCGGACGCCTCCAGAATATCTCCGAACGTACCGCCATCCTCCTTTTTCGTATTTTCTTTCTTTTGGGAAGTGCTCCGGAAAACAAAACCGGATCCCACGCCTGAAACTGCCATCTTATCTCTCCTTCTCTGTGCCGGTTACCATCTGGAATCAAAGTGCTGTCCCACCATTTTCTCCTCATCCGTCTGCGCATAGTCGCTCATGGAATCATAGATCACGTCGTTGATCTTGCGGAGAAGCTCCTCCATGGAGGAGGCCGTCACCGTGACAAGATCTTCCTCCCTGCCTTTCCCGGTCAGCTTTTCCTCCAGCTTTTCTTCCTCCGCTTTCTTTGCGGCCTTTTTGGCATCCTTCTTAGCGCTCTCCTTCTTTTCCTGGGCCTTCTTCTCAATCCGCTTCTTCTGCGCTGCCAGAGATTTGTCCACCACGGCGAAGAAGGACGCAAGTCCCTTTTCATTGATCTGCATGCCAAATCCCTTTACCATGGAGGCACTGCTGCCAAGTTTCTTTTGCAGCTGCGGAAGCTTTGTCCCCGCATTCTGGATAATACTCTCGTACTGCTTGCGGAAATTCTCATCCGTCGCCATTCTCTCCAGCTTTTCCTCGTCGATCAGCACCACCAGCTTGTTGGGATTGGCATAGCTTGCCGCCTTGGCCTTTGCCGCATCCTTCATATCGCTGCTGACAAGAATGAAGTCCATGTTGGAAAACTTTTTCTTCAGCTCCTTGTAATATTCCTCCGCTTTCTCGCTGAGCTGCGGCTTTCCTATGGTTTTCCCGTAATTCGCCTGCTTCTTTGCGGAAGCGGCGGACGCCTCATGGGCCTGTGCGGCCTGTGCGGCAATTTCTGTCTTTGTTAACGTACTCATCTTTTTCCTCCTTGACCTGTTTCTTCGAAATCCATTTCGCTCTGTACATTATATCGGCCAGACCGGAGCAATTCCTGAGTTTTCTCCTGGCTAATTGTGTAAATCATGTTCCAAGTATGCTTTCCCGGATGAATTTTACGGATTCTCTCTTCGGTATTTCCAGCGCCCTATCCACCTCGTCCCAGTCAATTCTTTCCTCCATCCGATCCGCATCACGGGCTTCCTGCGCAAGACGGTTCTCCAGATGAGCCGCCTTTAAGACATCCCGTATTCTCGCACCCCGGGTCTGATGGGAAAATACCGCAAATTTTTTATGAAAAAGAATCGACATTGCCGTCCCGTGAAACGAATTGGTCACCACATATTCCGCATGGAAGAGACCGTGCAGAAATTCCAGAGGGTCATGACACACTGCATATTCAGCGCCCCTGCTCCACACATGCATCTGCCGCTGCGGCTTTAAAATCAGCGTCCCAAGACCGGTACGCTCCTCCAGACGCTCAAGGTAGCCCGCCATGGACGGGTTGTATTCCGTATAGTAGAGCGCAATGTATTTACGCTTCCTGTCGCTGCATTTTTTCCCTGGAAGGTTTTTCAGAAACGCTTCCCATTCCTCCCTTTCCAATAAAAACACCGGATCCAGGACCGTCTGGATTTCTTTGCCATACAGCCGTCCCACAAAGGCGGCGGAGCAGGGCTCCCGCAGGGAAACCGCATCAAAATTGGACAGCAGCCGGGAAAAAGCTTTTTCATATTTCTTATCCAGACGCTCTGATCCGATGCTGGCGGCATAGGCCACACAGCGGATCTCTGTCACGTCCTTTTTGGGGAACGCACAGAAGTACCCCTCCTGGAACCCTTCGGTTATCTCCGGATTCCAGATCTGATCGCTTCCCGCCACATAGGTGTCAATTTCTTTTCCGAACCGGAAGATATCCCCCGGCGTGGCAAGGCTTCTTTGCTTTTCCACCAGATACTTTTCCCGGAAGCGGCGCATGTCCCGCCTTGTCCGCAGTCTGGAATAGAAGCTCCTGGATACCAGCTGTCTGGCAATCCGTCTGAGCCTGCGGGGAAGGCTTTTGCTTTTATCATCGCACAGCGCCCGGTACCGGGAACGAAGCGCCCTGGGATAATAGGGAATCAGTACCGTCTTTTCATATTGATTCAGGCAGGTTTTCAGAGCATAGCTTTGAAGCATTGCCCCGTAATCGTCCGCCCAGTAGAATGTCAGAATGCCGATCATGTTTTTTTCCACCTTCCCGCAAGCCTTTCCGCCAGACGGATGGGGAGAAATCTGCCAAGCAGAAGAAAACTTTCCCTCTGATCCGCCCTTACCGTTGGGCCGCACAGTCTGGGCTGCAGGATTTCCTCTCTCAGGCATGGGAAAAAGCGGAATTCCCCTCTGATCTGATTCCAGACCTCCTGCGCCTTTTTACTGTGCAGGATCACGAGGGAAGTTCCCATCCCGTCGTCCATCTGCGGTTTCACCTTCTCAATTCCCCAGAAATCCCCCATGGTGATATCGCTGTCCCTCTCCACCGTGCAGAATTCGCATTCATGACAGGAAGGGCGGATCATATAATTGCGGAAATACACCCGGCAGAAGGGATCCCTGTCCATGGGCCAGGCATATTCCCTGTCTCCGAGACGCACCGAAACGGTATGCCCGTTGTCCCTGTGTCTCTTATCCCGAAAGCGGAATTCCGAGAATTCGCCTTCATACCTTTTTTCCAGCTCCCTCACGTATTTTTTCCATATTTCCGGCGACGGGGTTCCATAACAGACCAGATCCGCCAGAAGGAGGTTCTCCCTGCCGCCTCCAAGGTATGTCCTTACGGACTGGCACTGGCATGGCGTACCCGTAAAAAGCACAAGCCTGCCCTGATCCAGATACCTCTCCGCTTCGGAAAAGCAGCCGCTGATATCGCTCTGGACATATTTGGTTTTCTGCAGCGAGCTAAGGGCGTCTCCTGTCTGAATCCCCCTGTGTACCACCGAGCCGTCTCTCTCCATGGCCGCTCCAAAGACGACCCCGCCTTTTCGCAGGACATAACCGGCCAGCACCGGGAAAAAGCCCCCGGATGAGCTGGAAAAGCGGATTTCGTCGCTTTTCGCCTGCACTCCCAGATAAAGGCGCTCCTTCTGTGTTTCCCCGTGCTTTCCCATGGGGCAGACCGCCTCGCACCGCCCGCAGTTACGGCATTTTTTCGGATCGACTCTCGGATAAGCGAATCCCTCCCTGTCCGTGATCATTGTAATCGCCCCGAAGGGGCATGCGGCCATACAGCCGCCGCAGCCGCAGCAGCGGCTTTTGGATTTTCCTCTTTTCTTCAACTTAACCCCCTGTACGCACGTCTGCGCTCCTTCCATCCGTGAAACCTTTTGGCAGGCCACAGCAAGATCTTGTGTATTTTCCCTTTCCCGTACAGAAACAAAAGCAGCTTCAGTTTTGCCGCCTCACGCCTCTGCCCGTATTTCAGCGCAAGATCCCGTCTGCGCTTTAGCTTCCAGCATGCGATACGCCTTTTGGCATAAAGGCTGCGCAGCTTGCAGACTGCGCTCAGCTCATCCATCATATACTCAAAATACCGGTATTTCTGTTCCTCCTCCTGCCTGGTCAGCTTCCTTCTCGAATGGCTGTTCGGGCGTACCTGAACCCCGTAGAGCCTTTCGGGTATGGTATGGCACAGATAACGGTACATATAGGGCAGAAGCATCTGCAGATTCTGCCCCACCGGATATTCCGGGATATGCCTCTGTGGATAAATCTCAAAAAACTCTCTGGTCTTTAACATATAGCACCCGCAGCAGACAAAGGTTCCAAACTCTATGATATCGTAAAAAAGATTCTCCTTTGTCAGATCCCCCAGCTGTTCATCCGCTTTTTCGATGGGGCCGTTCGAATCAAAGTAATACATGATCGAGCGGACACAGCGGTACTGCGGATTCTCCACGAGAAAGTCCACTCTCTTTTTGATGGATTCGGGCTCGAGAATGTCATCGCTGTCAGGCCAGATCAGGTACTCTCCCGTAACCTGCAAAAGCCCGCAGTTGATGGCGGCCGAAGCGTTCTGATGCGGGGTATGAAGGATCTGATAGCTGTATCCCTTTCCGGCAAACTTTTCTCTGTAGCTCTCCGCAATCTCCAGCGTGCGGTCTGTGGATCCGTCATCCACGAGGATCATTTCCACCCATGGATAGGTCTGTCCAAGGACAGAATCCAGCATGAGCTCAAGATGACTTTCTCCGTTGTAGACCGGAGTCACGCAGGAGACAAGTCCTTTCCGATTACACATTTTTTTCACCTCCAGGCTCACTGCCCGCTTTTTGCGCAAGCAGCTTCTTTCCGGTTTCCACCGCATATTTAAATTCCGGTGTGGAATGAAAAAGCAGAAAATGAATTCCGATCACGATCATTTCCGTACAGATCCCGTAGACAAAGATTTGAAGATACAAATTCGTCACGGGAAGCCGCATGCAGAGCCCCTGTGCGGCCAGCAAACAGAACACGCCGCATCCAAGCGCCTTAATGACCAGACGGATATAGGCGCCTTTCGGAAAAAACAGAGACTGACGAAAAAGAAGCAGTGTTTTCAATCCCCATTGGATGGCCAGCGTGCAGTTGGTTCCGAGAAGGATACCGGCAATTCCCAGCTTTCTTCCAAGGAGCACGGAGATCAGCAGATTCAGCACATCCCCGATGACGGAAATATTCCGGTTCTGCTTAAACAGCCCGGATGCCGCCATCACGCTCCATAGCGGATTCTTGGTCAGATAGACCAGAAGATTCAGGACACAGATAAACACCACCGGCATGGGCAGCAGGTACTCCTCCCCGTACAGAAGACGGATAAAGGGAGTGGAAACTGTGTAAATGCCTGCCGCCGCAAAAATCGCAGGGCAATAAGTGATAAAGGTAAGCCGCCGCAAAACGGTTTCCGTGTACGCCCTGTTCCCCTCCGCCACAAGATTTCCAATGCTTGCGGTGGTTGCCTGGTTGATCTGCATCACAAACTTCTTGAAAGTATTGACGATCATGGAATAGCAGCTGTAGGCTCCGATATGCAGGGTTCCCACCATCACGGAGATCAGTATGTTATCCGTTGAATTGGTGATCTTTCCGGAAAGCGTTCCCACAAATATATATTTGATATTACTGAAAATCTGCTCCTTCTCTCCTTTGGGCAGCTGCTCCGCCTTCTTAAGAAACGGGTACTGCCTGTCGGCCTTTCGGGAAATTGCGAGATTGACCGCAAGCGTGGACAAGATCTGGATCAGCAGATAGACAATATAATTTCTTGTAAGAAGCAAAAACACGATATTGACGGCGTGAAACGCACCCCGGATCAGAAGGGAACACCGCACCGTCATATAACCCTTCTGATCCGCACTAAAGAGCGATGATTTGTATGACCAGAGATAGGATGAGGCAGTCTGAACCAAAAACAGGAAATAAATCAGCCGCAAATACCCCAGATCTATCTCCATTCGGCTGACAAAGAGATGGACAAAAGGCAGAAGGCAGAGCCCTGCGGCAAAGATCACAAGCGCAATGAACCGGTAAGCCGTCTTGTAAAGGTTCATCAGCTGCGCCAGCTTTCTCTCATCCTTCTCCCGGAGGGGCACGTAAAGATGGTACACGATGGCATACCCCACCCCCATTTCCGCCAGCGAGAGCATGGCTAGCACTTCCGTGAACAGGCCGTTCAGGCTGACGGCCTCCACGCCCAGGGTATGAATCAGGGCAAAGCGCATGACAAAGCCGTACAGGGAAAAGACGGTCTGGGAAACACAGCCGTATATTAAATTTTTCAGGCTCTTCTCCACCCGCATTGTTTCACCACCAAAATCACGCAAAAGATCTGCGCATCCCTTCCGTTTCAGGAAGCGCAGACTTAGACAGAATATGCATTCTGTCTAAGTCAAAAGAAAACCATAAGTACCAGATAAATTATATCATATCTGGTACTTATGGTTCAATCTTCTATTTCTCATACAAAAATTTTTCGGGTAAGGTCACATGAAAATCCCTGGCAAGATCCCTGAAATCGTCCGGCCTTATGGTCTGCAGCTTATCCGGTCGCATGGACAGCATCTTCACCAGAATCTCCGCCGCCTTCTCCACCGTATGCATCAGCCCGAAGGTCAGATCAAAATCCTCGCCTGCGGCAAACATTCCGTGGTGGGCCCAGATGGCCGCATCATATTTGCGCATCAGCCTGCTGGTCGCCACGGCAATCTCGCGGCCTCCCGGAACCATCCAGGGAACCACGCCGATTCCGTCCGGGAACACCACCGGACATTCCGTCGCCATCTCCCACAGCTCTCTTGTAAAGATCTCGTCCTTTAAGGGCAGTACAAAGGTAAGCGCAATCACATTGGTGGTGTGGGCATGGTAGATCACCCGGTACCTGCCATCCGTCACTTCCTTCTTTACCTCATGGTTCATCAGATGGGAGGGAAGCTCGGAAGTGGGTTTCCCGCCGTTTACCAGTCCCCAGACAATGCGGTAATTCTCTCCGCTTGCGTCCACCTCGATCATACAGATGGAATCCTCCGGCTTGATCGACACGTTCCGGAAATACTTCCCGCTTCCCGTCACCAGGAAATATTCCCCTGCCAGCCCCGGAACGCCGGTTCCAATGGGCTGCCACTGCCCGGCCTCAAAATTTTCACGAACCGCCTCCACTTCCTCCTGCTTTACCCGATAGGACAGATTCCCGCCGTTTCTCTCATGCCATCCCTGCTGCCAGCCGTCGTCCGCCATACGGATAAATCCCTGTACAAATTCCGCATCCAAAAATTTCATTCCGATTTCCTCCTGTCTGCGCAGCCCATGTCCCTTCGCAAGGCCGGGCATGGGCCGGTGCGTTCTCTATCTTCTGCGCAATACCTCTTCCTCGTATTTCCTCACCGCCTCAAACCAGCTCCTGTCCGCCGCAACGCCGCACTGCCTGCAGTATTCCTCCCAGACGTCGCCAAAGGGATAGGTCTTGAGATCCTCCTGCCAGACCATGAGCTCTGTCAGACGGTTCTCCTCCTGCAGCCGTTTCAGCTCCTTATTTGGCGTACACAGCGCATTAAGAAGCGCCTTCTGCCAGCTGCGAAAGCCCACGGTCCAGGCCGAAATCCGGTTGATTCCCGCATCAAAATAGTCCAGCGCCATGTAAACCCTCTCCAGTGCGTCGTTTCGCACGATCTCCTTCGCCATCTCCCTTGTCTCGTCGTCAAAGAGCACCACGTGGTCGCTGTCCCAGCGCACCGGCCTTGTGATGTGCAGCGCAATCTCCGGGAAAAAGCAAAGAAGCGCCGGGATCTTATCGGAAACCACTTCCGTCGGATGGTAATGCCCGTTGTCCATGAGGGGAAGACATCCCTCGTGGGAAGCCGCAAAGCTTAACGTGAACTCTGCGCTTCCCGCCGTGTAGGATTCCACGCCGATTCCAAAAACCTTGGATTCCACACAGGGCTTTACCAGGCTTTTGTCATAAGGCTCTGAGAGAATCTGCTCGATGGAATCCTTATAGCGCATACGGGGCCCCATGCGGTCCGCCGGAATATCCTTATAGCCGTCCCCAATCCAGATATTCATGACACAGGGAACTTTCGTTTCCCTTGCAAAGTATTCGGAAATACGGATACACGCTTTTCCGTGTTCGATCCAGAACTTCCTCGTCTCCTCATCCGGACTTGAGAGCGTGAGACCGTCCTTTACCCGGTCATGGGAAAAGAAGGTGGGGTTAAAGTCAATTCCCATGTCTCTCTCTTTGGCAAATTCCACCCACTTCGCAAAATGCTTCGGCTCCAGCGCATTGCGGTCCGCATACCCGCCCTCCTCAAAGACAGCGTAGCTCGCATGGAGATTCAGCTTTTTCTTTCCCGGCATCAGCCGAAGCGCCTGATCCATATCCTGCATCAGCTCCTGCGGCGTCCTGGCCCTTCCCGGATAATCGCCGGTTGTCTGGATTCCCCCGGTCAGGGGCCCGTCATGGTCAAAGCCGGTCACGTCATCCCCCTGCCAGCAGTGGAGCGATACCGGAATCTCCTTAAGCCTTGCGATGGCCGCATCCGTGTCCACTCCGATGGCCGCATACTGTTCCCTTGCCGATTCATAACGTTCTGTCTGGTTCATTTTTCCCTCTTTTCTGCACAGCCGGTTCATCATTTATATGGCGCAGGCGCTTTCCTTCTTCCCGCCCCCTGATCAGATTCCCTGCGCAGGCTGTGCGCACACAGGTTCTGATCGTTGTTCTGTCAGGACGCCGGGACCAAAAGGTCTCATCATCCTCCTAAGGCTCGTATCTCTCGATTTCAAAGGATTCAAAAATGCATCTTCTCGCCTCTGCAAGATTTTCAAATTCCTTTGCAGCAAGCATCTGCGCCGCCAGATTTCCAATGGCAGTGGCCTCCGTGGGCCCCGCATACACCATAGCGCCCGCCCTGTGAGCGGTCAGGCGGTTTAAATAATCCGCATTTGCGCCGCCTCCCACGATATGGATCCCGTCGTAGCGCTTTCCGGCCAGCTCTTCCAGTTCCTTCTTGGTGTCCGCATAACATTTTGCAAGACTGTTGTAGATCACCGCAGCCACCTGTGCGATACCCTCCGGAACCTGCTGGCCCGATTCCCTGCAGGCCTTTCTGATCTCACGGGTCATATTGTCAGGTGCCAGAAAACGCTCGTCATTACAGTCCACCAGAGAGGTTATCCCGCATTCTGACGCCAGTTGGCAGATTTCCCCAAATCCAAGTTCTCCTGCGATTTCCTTTTTCACGGACTGGATCATCCATAGCCCCATGATATTTTTCAGATACCGGAACCGGTAGTCATATCCCCCCTCATTAGTGAGATTGTGCTCCCCGCTCTCCTTTCTGCAATCCGCTTCCCGCAGCTCGGTTCCCATCAGCGACCAGGTTCCGGAGCTGATATAGAGCACATCCTCCTGATTGGAGGGAACCGCCATCACCGCGGAACCCGTATCGTGAGTTGCCGGAAGCACCACATCGCAGGAAAAGCCAACCTCCTTTACAATCTCCTGCCTGAGCGTCCCAAGGCAGGTTCCCGGTTTTTCAATCTTCTGGAAAATCCCCCGGGGATACCCAAGTTTCCCGATCAGCTCCTCATCCCAGTCCTTTGTCTGCGGGCTCACCAGCTGGGTGGTTGTGGCATTGGTATACTCCGCCGCCGCCTTCCCGGTAAGAAGGAAATGAAAATAGTCCGGAATCATCAGAAGCTTTGCCGCCTGCTTTAGCTGGTCCGGTTTCTTTTCCTTAAGCGCCATCAGCTGATAGATGGTGTTGAAAATCTGCTTCTGAATTCCCGTCCGTTCATACAGCTCTTCTTTTGAAATCCTCTCATACACCTTCGCATCCATGCCCCTGGTCCGCTCATCCCGGTAGGCCACGGCCTCCCCGATTCTCTGATCCTTTTCATCGAGAAGCACAAAGTCCACCGCCCAGGTGTCAATGCCCATACTTACCGGTATCTTGGAGAGCTCCGCACACTTCTTCATTCCGGTCTTGATCTCTTCGAACAACTGATCCACATCCCAGACCTTCTCCTGTCCGGACTGCTTCATCCCGTTTGGAAAACGGTAGATTTCCTCCAGGATCATCCCGCCCGCTTTTCTGTGCGCCAGTATATGCCGCCCGCTGGACGCGCCGATATCCACCGCCAGATAATACTTTTCCATACCGCCATACCCTTTCCCTTCTTTTGCTTCGCCTGATCTTTAATCGTATTGTAGCCCAAAAACAGGGATAAAAAAAGAACACTTCTTGTCCAAAAAAGTGTCCTTATTTGGTAAGCGTCAAATAAGAACGTGTAGTGAAATATGTAGCTTTCTCCTGTAAACTTAGGGTTAGAGTTTTTAGTGTTCACTCCAAAAACTCTAAATCCAAGTAAAGGAGATGAAGTGCTATACTAAAGTTGTAACGGGAGTGGCTAATGAGATATACTAAAACAATAAAGAAAGAGGTACTTATTATGCCACAGAATTACACTCCAGAATTTAAGAAGAAGATTGTCCGCCTTCATGAGGAAGAAGGGCGAACCTACAAAAGCATCACAGCTGAGTATGGCGTATCCAAAGCCAGCATCTCCAATGTGGTGAACCTCCCTTAGGGGAGGCGGCGAATTCAACAAAGAATGCCAGACAAGCCCCGACATCAAAACCGAATACGATAACATGAAAGAGTTTCTCAGGCTCAAGCGAGAAAATGAAGAACTCCACAAGGAGAATCTTTTCCTAAAAAAGCAGCGGCATTCTTTGCAAAGGAAATCGATTAGAGGCTTATCGGTTTATCGAACAACACCATAAGGGATTGATTTCTTCCGTTGATGCTTCCCTTTTATCTTACAGCATCATAATGTGACCACATACGAACAATTTTTATTGTTCCTTCATATTCTATTCCCTCAACGACAACTGGCTCACTATATACCTGATAAACCAATCTATGCTGTATATTAATCCTTCTGGAATAATAGCCGTTTAGGTTTCCCACTAATCCCTCGTATGGTGGTGGATTTTGGAAAGGATTTTCCGCTATAATATTCAACAAACCTTTTGCTTTTAAATCAAGTCCTGCCCCTTTCAGCAGCCTTTTATCTTTGTCGGCCTGCTTACTAAATCTGATTATATACATTTACCACTCCTCATTTGGATTATATATAGAACATTCTTCCAAAGGCTCTATTCCTGCTTCAATAATACTCTCCGTCATACCTGGTATAGAATTCAAATATAATGTTTCTTGAATAGCATTCCAATCGTCTTCTGATATGAGAACGCCATTTTTTCCACGATTGTTTGTAATTGTAATTGGCTGGCTACTATTATTTACGTCAGATAGTATTTGATATATATTTTCTCTTGCCTTTGTTACGCTGATTGCGGTCATATCATCATCTCCCTTCTGTTACATTATACCGTACGCATTTACGTACGTCAACTCTATATCCGTCAAACAAATTGCTTTCCAACTGTTCCATAAAATACCTTCTAAAGATCTCATACAAATGATCCTCTGGCTTTATACTGTAATCCTCCTCAATCCATACATCATCACATCCACTTTTGCCGGATATCACAACCGCTATCTCATATGACCATTTTCCGGTTTTATTCATAAAGACATCCAGCTTCGCATTAATACACATCGCTGATAAGTCCAAATTACAATTATTCTCTGTTTCATAGTTATATATCATATTTTCAATGATTGCTTCCGTTTTATCCCTGATTCCCTTGGGAAAATCCACTGAATCCATTACTGGAGAATATAATGTGTTGACCGTCCCGTCTTCAAAGCAATCCTGTATCTCTGTTTTTCCAAATTCGTATCCACTTATCATATTATTCCCGTTCCTCTCTAAATGATTATGGACTGCCCGCTTTGCAGATGGACACATTTTCCGCTCTTCAAAGCCGTTGTTTCCGCTATTATCACACGATTAGTCAAGGATAAATTTCTCCTAATAACGGTTTCCAATGACTGCCTTAATCCGTTGTATGGAGTGCCTATGTAATGCTTTACGCTTCCGGCTCCCTCGTTGACAAAAAATATAATACGGTATGAAAATACTTCCTTTTTCATACGGGGAAGGGATGTCCCCCTCCCCATTCCATTATCTTATGCCGCTTTCCTGACTTCCTTTGCGTACTGTTCCACCAATGTCACAAGATAATTGATTTTTCCATGTACAACGCTTGTGTCCCTTGTGGAGGGGTCTACTCCCATCATTTCCCATGATTTTCCGTTAATCTCCGTTTTGTTTCCACCGTTCGCAAACCATTCCAGGAATTTTCCATATTCCGCATCCTCATGCCCTGATTCCGTAAACGCCTTGAATGCTGCCACAAAGATATGTGCATGTTTGCTGTTAAATAATGCCCTGATTTCCTTTTCCGCGCCTATGCAAGCCGTCAACCTTGTAAGCAGTCCGTTGACCTCTTCAAAGTCGGAGATAGTCGCATTCTCATTCAGCCACTTGAACGCCGTTTTTGAATCCTTCCTGTATTGGACAGGATAGTTGCACAGAGTCACCATATCGCCCGCCATCCGTTCCAGTGTGCCGTTTTTCCTGTCATTGCGGCTGCATGTGTAGGCATCCAAAAAGAATCGGTTCGCCGTGATCTCCCTGATCTCCCTTGCAAAAGCGTCCACGTAGGTAAAGGCTTTCTGTGCCTGGTTCATGGCCTTGTGGTTGTTGTATTTCCGCACAAGCTTGGAAATCTCCGATATGTCGCAGTCCTGGTGGATCGCCGTCTCTATCTGGTATCCGTCAAACCTGTCCCGCAGTTCCTCCGGCAGCTGGCCATACGTCTTACTGCGGATATCATATTCCACGGATTCCCAAAGAAGTTCCCCCTGTGCGTCTCTCTTGGGGTTTCCGTTATCATCTAAAATTTTCCGCTGATGCGTTACAATATATTCGTCCAAGTCCTTTGTGATTCTTGTGTTTCCATAGCGGAATAAGGAAAGAGAGGAACTCCTTTGCAGTCCGTCAATAATCCACTGCCTCGTGATTCCGTTCGCCGTTTCCTCTCCCAGGATAACGGGAGGGATGTAATGTCAACACGGTTGCTATCAGCTCGTTCACCATGTTTGCGTTCCACTGCCCGGACAATCTCTGACACTCCTGGTCTGTGCGGATTGTTTCCGCTTTCATGAGCTTCAAATACTGGTCTAAACTAAATGTCTGCTTCCTGATCTTCATTGTGGTTTCCTCCTCAAAATAAAATTTTTATGTTCTCGTAGCTCCTCATGATCTGCAGATTGTCGGCATATTCCCTTTGAGAAATTTCCAATATCCTCCGTATCTCGTGGGGCTTGTAGCCGTCCATTAAGAGATTCAGTATGTTCACCTGCTGGTTTGACAGTCTTGAGACATATTCATGCGCCTTGTCCCTGTACTGTCCGTGTTCCTGCCGCCTGACCGCTTCCTCGAACGTGTCAAAATCGGACGGTATGAAATCCAAAAGACTGTGCTTTTCGTCACTCTCATCGGTTGCGTCCAGTGATACGGCCAGCTTGTTTATAATCCGCTTTTTCCGATATCTGCGTGTCAGTTCGGATTTGAATTTTTTCTCTAGGCAGGTGCGCAGAAACACGTCAAAGCTGATTCTCATATCCGGGTTATAAGAGTTGTACGCCTGCCATAACGTCATGTTTGCGATGGAAAAGAAATCATCCTGTCTTCCTGACTATTGTTCGCCGCTATGTTGGTGCATCCTCACAGGTATATTGCTTTAAGTTTATAGAAGCTTTTCGGGCTTCCTGGTTGCTTGTTTTGGTCTGCTTTGCTTGTGTCTTGCTTGACCTTGTAAGACTATTGTACACTTAAATATACTTATTTCCATTGATAAAGTATACAAAATGTACTTAATTTATTGTGAGAAGTACATAATTGTGTACAATATTTTTTATTGACTTTTCGAACACAATAGTGTACAATATCATTGCGGAGGTATTTCATATGGGAGAAAGAGAAAAACAATATTCAGGAACGATTAGTTATAGAAAATTATTTGAATTGATGGATAAAAAAAATATAAAAAAAAGAGATCTAAGAGAAAAATACAATATTTCTCCTACTATTGTAAATAGGTTAAATAATAACTCGAATGTTGCTGTTGATACTATTATGTATTTATGCGAAATATTAAATTGTCAACCTGGAGACATTGTAGAATATATTCATGATAAAACTTGAAACGAAAAAATATATATGCTATACTACATATACAAAAGGGAAGTCATAGAAGCGGCTACCCTCAATAATTAAGCTAAACTTTTTACAGTCCAGCCGTCACTACTGCGAATAGTGGCGGCTATTTTCGTTTATCCTTGAAAATCTTATAGCAAAGACCAACAAGGGCAACAATGAAAATTCCTGTCTGAATCAGATCAGAATATGTAATCATTGGCAACGCCCTCCTTTCTTTCATCTGGAGGGTTAGTCCCTCCGATAAATCAAGAGGGTAAGCCGCCTGGCTCTATGATTTCCCATGTCATAAATATATCATACCTTAACAAATCTATCAATATGACTCAATACATTTGTACACTTTTGTATACATTTTACAATTATATTTGTATATTTTTGTGTACTTTTATCACCGGCCAATATGTACACTATAATGTACAATAGACTTATCAAATCAAACCACAACACACCACAAAGCACCTTGCTACGAAAATAAAACTCGTAGCCAAGAACTGAACCTTGACAACAAATGTT
>CAJTVN010000051.1 GCA_910579685.1 uncultured Lachnospiraceae bacterium
ACTGGCTTTGCTGGAGGAAAAAGCAGGGGCGTTTGTCATGGACGCATACAACTATCAGACTATGGATGATGAGGGTACTCCCCTATATGCCATGAACAGTCCTGAAGTTCCAATCGAGATTGCTCCCGCTGGGATGTCTATACAGGTGAGCCGGGAATATTTCAAATGGAATCCCATTGAAACAGCGGATGGCTCAGAACTGGAAAAACAGATCGTGGTGGATGATTTAACACTGAATCTGTTAGTACCAGACCGGTACCGCAATATGGAACAGGAAATATTGCCTGCCTGGAGGGAATATTTCTATTTTGAAAAAGTGGAAGCCGGGAACGATTACAATGAATTAGCTGGCAGAAAAGAACGGCTGGACATCGCAGAAAATCAACTGACTGTGAACATTATATATGTGAAAGATGGCCAGAGGTACTTTACTTATCGGAGTGATTGCGCATCTGCTGATGGAAGTTGGATCACTGATCCTCTGGTACAGATTTATACAGGGAACATTCACTGCAACTATGCTCACAGCTTTCTGACACAGTGGACATATATCCCGTCAGAAGCAGGTTCGCCAGAAAAGGCTTACCAAGAGATTGCCCCTTATATTTTGGAGTGCGGCGCTCAGGAGAGTTTGAAAGAACTGCGCCCTTTGCAGAATAGGTAAGGTAAAACAGTGTTTTTTAACTCCCCTTTGGAGTAGGGAACGGGGGACGGGGGAAAACGGGGTTTGGAGAAACTGGCAAACCTGCAAATACATGTCAGGCTCCAAAACGAAAAAATCTTGAAGAAATTTGGCAACCGAAAAAGGGTATAACAAGACAAGCCGGTCAGCGAGGATTTTTTGCGGACCGGCTGAAAGTGTTCGTTGTGTTCGGTTAATCGGCGGTATTTGCTCCGCTGCCCACTGCCATTCAGCTTGCTTTGTGACATGAGTGTGCGGTGTTATCCTCTTCTCAACCTGTGCAAATCGAACGCCGCATTGGGCGGTCATCTCTCCCCTTTTTGGGGTATCACCATTGTAGTTATACCGAAACTTCTATTATACCGAGGCTTACGGATCAACTGCGGTATTTTAATGATTCATCAAAATAATTCGGTATAACATTTTCACCAAGATCCGGCAATCTTGCTGGCACCGCATCGGCCGGATGCTGAAAATCGGTATAATACTTCTCGCACAAAAATAACCTATCCATAATAATAGACAGAGCAGACAGCTCTGGATGGGCATCCCCCTGTATGCCTGTCAGGTGAGCTCTCTGCCATCAAGGTCCGGAAAAGTGACCGCACCAGCGCCGATTCTCCGTGAGCGATGGTTATACAGCTTTGCGCCGCAGTCGGCGCAGTATCCTCTGACGAATAGGCAGCGGCCCGTTTATCCTTGTAGGATTCCTTGTGGGTGCGGATGTTGGCCGTATGCCCATATATTCCGGCTTGGAAAGGATTTGCCCGACTGCAAAGCCGTTCCAGCTATGAGGCCGGGGATGTCCTCTTTGCTTTTCCAATCGCTCCGCCCTGTCTGACGAAATAGGTGGCAGGCGTTTCGGCCTCCTCGTCAATCAGCCGGTGGTATTTGTCGTTGGGGTCTTTCCGGTAGCCGTAGATGGCGCAGTCGGTTATGTATCAGCCAGCCGGTTAAATATTTTTATATGCTATTACAGTTCAATTATAAACTCCATTACAATCAAAACATATGTTCCTGCCAAGCCCTGCTGGAAAAAATTTTGAGGGAACTGCAGACGGTCTGCTGAAAAGGGAAGAAGGGGAAACGTTCCTGGATGCATGTCTTTCAGAAGAAGGCTTTGCGGAAAATAAGCTTTCCGGAGGAGAGATACAACGCTGCCGGATTGTGCGCACGCTTCTTTCCGCAAAGGAGATTTATGTGTTTGATGAACCCTCCCCCCAGATGGATGCACGGAGCGAAGCGAGAATCTGCCAATTAATGGGTGGATTACAAAGCCGTGGGTGTACATTGATGTTCGAATTTCCGTTAGTTCCTTTTTGACGAGATACGATACATACGAGACAATGGCATGAGAAAAAAAGTTGGAAAACCTAAAACCGAAATGCTATAATAAGTTTTTAGGATTCGAGTGTCAAAAGTCCTTTAGTTAAACAAGAATGGGGGATTAATATGAACGTATATGAGAATTGTCCAATGTTTGAGAATGAAAAATACAGGCTTCGTTTCGTGAACGAAACAGACACGGAGGATCTGCTGAAGGTATACAGCGACCTGCGGGCCGTGCCGCTTTTTAACGGAGATAATTGCAAGGGCGATGATTTCCATTATACCACGTATGAGAGGATGGAGCAGGCGGTCGACTTCTGGAAACAGTCGTATGAAAGCGGCTGGTTTGTGCGCTGGTCCGTGGTGGATCAGGCGAAGGGGAAGGCTGTTGGAACCATCGAGGGATTTCACAGGGATGCAAAGGACTGTTTTACAAACTGCTGCCTGCTTCGGCTGGACTTGCGCAGCGACTATGAGAAGTCAGAGGAGATCGCATCCGTCCTTTCTTTGATTGTACCGGCTTCCTTTGTTCTGTTTGACTGTGATAAGGTGGCCACAAAGGCGGTTCCGGCTGCGGGCGAGCGGATTCGGGCGCTTGGGGAGATGGGATTTGTGCTCTCGGATGAAAAGCTGACCGGTGATGACGGGACACGGTATGATAGATATTTTGTGTTAAAGAAACAGGTATGACAGGCGGGGTATACATGCCGAAGAAAAAAATACACTATATGACCATGCTCAATCTGGTGACAGTGGGAAATGTCCTGGCGGCCTTTCTGGTAATCGGCATTGTGCTGGGAACCACCTATTACCGCTATATGCGCACGGACGTGATGAATCTCATGCGGAATAACGTGGAGCAGGCATACAGCTACATTTCCGCTTATGTGACCGCCGGGTGCGACGCCGCGAACACGCTGACCACGGATGTGGAGCTGGACCGGGCGGTGGAGAATTATACCAGTGACGACGTGGCAAGGACGGTGGAGGGGAAAAAGATGATGGATTACATCCTTCAGAATGCGATGGCAAACAATCCCTCCATTGAAAATATTGCAATCGGCACTGCCGGGGGAATGATCGTGAAGGACCGCTATGGATTTGATATCGGCAAATACGGAAGCCAGCTGCGGGAGGCCGGCTGGTATCGGGAGCTTCTTGAGGGACAGATCGCTTACAAATTCTCAGAAAACATTTATTATGACAATGAATACAATCCGGGCTCCTATTATTTCTATGCCACCAAATTCAAGACAAAGTTTTATCCCACCAGGGATCAGGAGGACAGGATCCTTATCGTGACCATCAACACCACACAGATGGAGGAGTATATTGGAGGTATAGCCAACAACGAGGCGGTCAATATTAATGTCTGTGACGGGGAAGGGAAAAAGAAGCTGATCTATCAGTCCATTCCCAATCAGGAGATCGGGGACTATCTGACCGGTGCGGATTTGAGCGACAGGGAAAGAAGCCGGATCGAAAAGGAGTATGCTTTTTTTGAAAAGGAATTGCCGGCGGTGTCATGGAATATCGTGGGCAGTGTCAGCCGCAGAACGCTTCAGGAGATGATCTGGCGCATGGAGCCGTGGATGCTTCTCCTGATCGGGGTGGTGCTGGCCATGTCCATCCTGACCGGAACCCTGAGCGCCCGGGTGATGTCCCGCCCCATCAAGAAGCTCTCCCAGGCGATGAATGACATGGAGAACAGCAAGTTTCACGGTGTGGAGGAAGAGAGCCGCTGTATCGAGATCGGACAGCTGATTGTCACCTACAATGAGATGTCCTCCACGATCCAGAAGCTGATCCGGGATATCCGGTCCGGGGAGGAGCAGAAGCGCAGGCTGGAATTTAAGGTTTTGGAGGAGCAGATCAATCCGCATTTTATCTATAATACGCTGGAGGCGGTCAAGTGGGTGGCGTATGTGAACCATTCCGAAAAAATTGCGGATGTGATCGAATCCTTTGTGCGCCTTCTTCGGATTTCCCTTTCCGGGGGAAAAGAGATGATCCCGGTGGAGCAGGAGATCACCCTGGTGCGGGAATATGCCAAGATTATGGTATTCCGCAACAACTACGAGATCAGCCTAACCTGTGACATTTCTCCGGACACCTGCGGCTGCTCCACATTAAAGCTGGTGCTGCAGCCTTTTGTGGAGAACAGCTTCCTGCACGCCTTTGGCACAGAGCGGAGCGGGAAACGGATTCATATCCGGAGCTTTCTTGAGGAAAGTTTCCTGATCTTTGAGGTGTGCGACAACGGGACGGGATTTTTGACAGAGAGGGAAAGGCCGGACTCTCCGGAACAGAGAAAGCGGATGACGGGGATCGGCATTGACAATATTGACAGAAGAATTAAAGCCTGGCATGGGGAGTTGTACGGGGTACGGATCGTTTCGAAAAAGGGACAGGGTACCACGGTGACAATTCGCCAGCCTATAATTATGGAGGAAACGTATGATACCGGTTATGATTGTTGAGGATGAGTTTCTGGTGAGGGCAGGACTTCGAACCTGCATTGACTGGGAGAAAGAGGGGTTTGAGATCGTGGCGGAGGCCGGGGACGGCCAGGAGGCGCTTGCGCTTTATGAGAAATATCACCCGGCCATTGTGATCACGGATATCCGTCTTCCCAAAATGGACGGAATCCATATGATGAAGGCGCTGACGGGAAGAAAGGTCAGCTTCATTGTGATCTCCGCCTATGATGATTTTCAGTATGCCAAGGAGTCGATCAGTATCGGCGTGGCCAACTATTTCCTGAAAGGGGATATGGACAGGGAGGAGCTTTTGGAAACACTGCGCAGCCTCAAAAGCCGGTACGCCCGGGAGGAGGGGAAGGCGCAGGCAGAGCGCACCCACACGATAAAGGAGCTGTATCTGAGCCCGGAATCCGTCCTGGAAGACCTGGCCGGGGTGCCGGAAAACGGCGGTGCCCACCTTTTATACTACACGGCGGAGAATGCCAACACACAGATGCTGGACGCCATGGTCAGTGACTTTTTCTTTCGGAATAAAACAGACTGCGTCAGGCTGGAGTCGGAGAAGGGCAGCTGGTTTTTGTATGTTTCCGGGGATGAGGAGGAGACGGGCCGCGAGCTCTCCCGGATGTTTGAGAGATATGTGGAGGAAGAGATTGTTCTGGCAAGCTCCCGAAGCCTTGACCGGTATCCGGATATAAAAGAGGCGGTCTACCATGTTCTTCTTGTGCGTGAGCAGAGGGCGCAAAAGGAGAGAGGGAGGACGGCCCAAAAGTGGGTGGATGAGGGAAGGGTTTCCGCATGGATCAGGCAGACGGAGACAGAGCTTATGGGGGCCCTGAAGTTTCACAAATATGATGAGGCCGGCAAATTGCTGGGAGAGCTGCGGAACGCAATGATCGAGGGGATGTCGCCCACCCTTTTCTTTGACGGCATCTACCGGCTGCTTGGGTGTTTTACCCGGTGTAATGAGGAGATCCATGCGGCAAGAACGTATTCCGAATTGATGGAATCCCTGGATCTGGAAACTGTTTTTGACGCACTGGCCATGTACGTGGACGAGTTCAGAGGAAAGAGGGAGGATAACGGCAATACCTATATTCTCAGGGTGAAGGAATATGTGGAGAAGCATTATCACGAGCCGATTCTGATCCGGGATCTGTCGGATTATGTGCATGTTTCGCCCAACTATCTCGGAAAGATTTTTTATTTGAACACCGGGGAATACCTCAAGGATTATATCAATTCCGTCAAGATGGAAAAGGCAAAGGAACTGCTCCTGACCAGGAGGTATCCGGTCAGCGAGGTGGCGGACATGGTGGGAATGGAGGATCAGCGGTATTTTTCCAAGCTGTTTAAAAAACACTGCGGCGTTTCGCCCAAGGAGTTCGGAAGAGGGGAAAATTGCACAAAGTATTGAAAAGTAAACATGGAATAAATGGATACAGCGAATAATACCACATAATGGATTGCCGATTCTCTTGTGCGAATTGACTGCTGCGGGGTAGAATAGGCGTATCACAAATCACAGAAGGAGAAAGAGCATGGTAGAAAAACATTTATTCCAATCAATTACAGCAGTGCTTTTGGCTGTTTCCCTGGTAGCGCTGGCCGGATGCGGAGGGGCCAGAACGGGAAAGGAGGCGGATTTAAAAAGCGGTACGGAGAGTACCCAAACGGAAACGGACGGAAACGAGAGCGGGACAAAGGACAGTGCGGATGCGGGAGAAGTGGTGGAGCTGCGCTTTCATGACTGTATTCCGAATCCGGAGCGGGAGGCGAAGTTTAAGGAGCTGGTGGAACGGTTCAATGAGGCCAATCCGGACATTAAGGTGACATTCGAGTCAACACCTTGGGATCAGGCGCACAACAAAATGGTGACTCAGGGAAGCTCTGACACTCTGCCGGATGTAAGCATCATCCACACATCCTGGATCAGCGAGTTCAGCACGGCCGGATGGGTGGTTCCGCTGGACGACTATATCGCCGGATGGGAATACGGCGATCAGTTTATCCCTTATGCGAGGAACGTGCTCATGGACTATGACCAGAAGCGGGTATACGGCAATATTTACGGAATTCCCGACGGCCTGACCATCAGCGGCCTCTATGTGAGGAAGGACTGGGTGGAGGAGATCGGAATGACGCTGGAGGATCTGGAGACCTGGGACGGCGTCTTTGAAGCCATTGAAAAGATGACGGATCCGGCAAAGAACCGTTACGGACTTGCCTTCCGGGGAAGCAAATACGGGGCATACCAGATGGGAACCTATCTGCTGGGCGCTCTGGGAGGACGGCTGTACGAGGAAGACGGTACCTGCCGCATCAATACCCCGGAGGGGCTTGCGGCGTTTGAGAGATACTGTAACCTCTATCTGGACGGCTATGCGCCCCAGGATTCCATTAACTGGGGATATGCGGAGATGGTTCAGGGCTTTACCTCGGGGCTGAGCGGCGTTCTGAATCAGACCACGGAGGTCACGGCGGTGTGTGCGGAGTCCATGAGCGATGAGGAGTGGACCGTGGTGCAGTTCCCGCGTTTTTCGGACGGAAACATATACAGCACGGCGGATTCCTATTTCTATGCCGTCACATCCTCCAGCAGGCATCCGGACGAGGCGTGGAGATTCGTGTCCTTCATGCTGGAGCCGGAAAACAATATGGAGTACTGCGCGGTGAACATGTATATTCCGGTTATGCAGGGGGCGGAGGAGGATCCCCGGTTCGCACAGGGCTATATGGCGGGATTTACCAAAACCATGAACGACCCGAATTTTATCAGAAACCCTTACTATGGCTATTTCCCGGAACAGACTGAGTTTACGGATACCATCTACGATCAGGAGATGCAGAGATATCTTCTGGGGCAGCAGAGCGCCCAAGAGGCGGTTGACAATATCGCAGACTTTCTGACGCAGGCTCAGCAGAGATTTATGGAGGAAAGCCCACAGACACCTCCGCCCTGTGCGGTCAGAGCGGATGGAACGGAAGTGAAATAAGGATGAAAAATCTGCTTAAAAAACTGGAGCCCCATCTGTTCATGACGCCGGGTTATCTTATCCTGCTTGTCTTCATGGGGTATCCGCTCTTAAACTGCATCCGCCTTGCCTTTTCCAACTATAAGGTGACCAGGCTGGACGATGTGACCTTTGCGGGCTTTGCCAATTTCAGACGGATTTTTGAGGATCCGCAGATCGGCATGATCACCCTTAACACGCTGAAATTCGTGGTGATCACGCTGGCTCTGCAGCTGATTCTGGGATTTATCCTGGCGCTTGCGCTGAAAAAGCCTTTCCGGGGAAGGGGAATTTACCAGGGGATTGTGTTTCTCCCCTGGGCCTTTTCCGGCTTCCTTGTGGGACTGACCTTTCAGTGGATGTTCAATGGAGAGTACGGGCCCGTCAACGACCTGCTGTTAAAGGCCGGGCTGATCCACGGGAAAATCTCGTTTCTGGGGAATCCGAAGCTGGCGCTCTATACCGTGGTTGCGGCCCTGGTGTGGCAGGGAATCCCCTTTTTCGGAATTATGCTCCTGGCAGCCCTGCAGTCCGTGTCGGAGGAGCTGATCGAGGCGGCGAAGATTGACGGGGCCAAAAGCATACAGCGGTTTGTCCATGTGACCCTTCCCTGCATCAAGCCGACGATTGTTTCCACGGTTTTGCTGCGCACCATCTGGATCTTCAACAATGCGGATATTATCTACATTATGACTGGAGGAGGCCCGGCCAATTCGTCGGACACGCTCTCGTCCTACATGTTCATCAAGGCGTACAGTACGCTTGATTTTGGGTTTGCCAGTGCGCTGGGCGTGGTATTCATGCTGGGACTTACCGCATATATCATTACTTTTATTAAGGCTGCGAAATACAATCAGGCGGGTGACGACGTATGAAAAGAAAAAGAATTCTCATGACAGCGGGAAGAATTGTGATTTTGTCGTTTTTTCTTCTGCTGGTAATTTTACCGATTTACTGGATGTTTATCACATCCCTGAAGCTGCCAGGGGACATCTCCACGCTGGACATTCAATACTGGCCGAAAAACCCTACGCTGGACAACTACAGGGCGGTTCTTGGCGGCAGCGGCTTCCCCGTTTATCTGGCCAACAGTCTGACAGTGGCCGTCGTCTCGGCCCTTATCGTGCTTTTGGTGGCAATACCCGGGGGCTACGGCCTTTCCCGGTATCAGTATAAGGGAAAAGGGCTTACCATGACTGCGTTTCTGATTACCCAGATGATTCCCCTGACCCTGCTATTGGTTCCCATGTTTCTGATCTTTTCCTCCATAAAGCTCAATGACACTCTGACCAGCCTGATCCTGCTCTATGTGGTTCTGAATGTTCCCTTCTGCCTGATCACCATGCAGGGATTTTTCATGAATATCCCCACGGTGATTGAGGAGGCGGCGAGAATCGACGGGTGCGGCAGGCTTGAGACCATCATGAGGGTTGTGCTTCCCGTGATGCTTCCGGGAATCATAGCGGTATTTATTTTTGCCTTTATCGGGGCGTGGAACGATCTTCTGGGAGGCGTCATGTTCATCAATTCCGAGGCAAAGCGGACGATCCCGGTGGGGCTGAGCTATTACGTGGGACAGTTTGCGGTCAACTGGGGCGAGATGACGGCGGGAGGAATTATGGCGCTTCTGCCTTCGGCGGCGTTGTTTGCCTTTGCACAGAAGTATATTGTGGAAGGAATGACAAGCGGGGCGGTGAAAGGCTAGGACAAGGAGGGATAAAAATGAGCCGAAACTATGAAAAGGAAGAAGATATTTTAGCCCATGAGGGGGACGACTATGAGCGGTTTCTGGGGGCGGTGGTCCCGCCCATTTTCCAGAACACCCTGTTTGTGCTGCCCACGGCGGGGAACGGGATACCCGAACACCCATATGTGTACAGCCGCGTGACGAACCCCACCGTGGAGGTGGTGGAGAAAAAGCTGGCGGCTTTGGAACACGGAGAGGACGCACTGTGCTTTTCCTCTGGGATGGCGGCCATTTCCTCGGCTATCATGCATTTTGTGGAGAAGGACTGCCACGTGATCACGGTCAGGAGCATTTACGGGCCGACCAGAACCCTGTTGAAGGATTATCTGCCCCGGAAATTCGGCGTGGAGACCACGCTGCTGTGTCAGGAGGAGGCCATGCATCTGGAGGATTATGTCAGGGACAACACCCGGCTGATCTATCTGGAGAGCCCCTCCAGCGGCGTTTTCAGCCTCCAGGACCTGGAGTATGTGGGAAAGCTGGGAAGAGAGCGGGGCATCGGAACGGTGATCGACAATACCTGTGCCACGTCCCTGTATCAGAAGCCGCTGGACTATGGCATTGACATTTCGGTACATACGGCCTCCAAGTATCTGGGCGGCCACAGCGACATCATTGCGGGAGCGCTGATCAGCTCCGGGCAGATCTGCGAGGAGATCCGAAGGAGCGAGCGGGCAAATTTCGGCGCCTGTATGGATCCTCACCAGGCGTGGCTGATGCTGCGGGGAATGCGCACCTTAAAGCTTCGTCTGGAGCAGCACGCAAAAAATGCGCTGGCGGTGGCAAGGTATCTGCAGGGGCAGCCGCTGGTGAAGCGGGTCTATTATCCCGGGCTGAGGGAAGGGGAACAGAAGGAGCTGATCGAAAAGCAGATGAAGGGTTTTGGCGGCCTTTTGAGTTTTGTGATGGACGGCACGGCAGAGCGGGCGGAGCTTTTTATGGATTCTCTGACCTGTTTTCTCAAGGGATGCTCCTGGGGCGGATTCGAGAGCCTGGTCTATCCCTTTAGCGTGGGAACGGACGAGGAGTTTAACCGGGAGAACGACTGCCCGGCAAACCTGATCCGGCTTCACGTGGGACTGGAGAACGTGGAAACCCTGATTGCTGATCTGGAGCAGGCGTTTGCAAAGGTAACAGACGGCCGGTAAGGGGGGATGATGATGAGAGAACTGAAAAAGATTGCGGTCTACGGGGACAGCATTTCCACCACGCTCCACGGGGAGGGCGGCTACGAGGGATATCTGAAAAAAAGGTTTTCCGCACAGGTGGTCAACTATGCCGTCAGCGCCAGCGGTCTTTCCCTGGCGGCCCCGGATAATACGGCTTCGATTCTGGCGGATGCGAAAAATATTCCCGGGGATGCGGAGCTGGTTATCATGTGGCACGGTACCAACGACTGGTATTGGGGGAGCCCGCTGGGCAGGCTGGAGGATAAAGACTCCCGCACCTTTCTGGGAGCCGTGGGGGAGGCGGTTCGCAGGATACGCAGGGCCGCTCCCTGCGCAGCCTTTGTGTGGCTCACCCCCATCTACCGCTATGAAGCGCCGGATCAGGGGAACGCTCCCGGAAATGCCTACGAGACAAAAAATAAGGCGGGCTTTACCCTGACCGACTATCACCGGGGGATTTTGGAGGCCAGCGTGTATCACGGCTTTCCGGTTCTGGATCTGCGCAGGGAGTGCGGGATCCATGCGTTTAATCACTCCCTGTATCTGGAGGATGGGGTTCATCCCAATAAAGCCGGATATGAGAGGATTATTCAGGTCATGGAAAGAGGATGGGAGGCCGTATGCATGCCATAGGAATCGACATCGGGGGAACGTCCGCCAAGATAGGGGTAATCCTGGAGGGACAGGTGATCCGACAGGAACGGATCCCGACCGGGAGTGAACTGGATTATGAATTATTTATAGAAGAAACGGGAAAAAGGATCCGGGCGCTTTGCGGGGAATATCCGGCAGAGAAGGCGGGGATCAGTTCCTGCGGCCTGATCGACAGCGGGAATGGTTCCATCCTGTATTCCAACAACATCCGCTGGGAGAAAAAAAAGATTGCGGCGGATCTTGCGCGGCGAACGGGACTGGCCGTGCGCATTGCCAATGACGCCAAATGCGCCGCACTGGCGGAGGCCGTCTTTGGGGCCGGAAAGGGATACGGGAGAGTGTGTATGATCACGCTGGGAACCGGAGTGGGCGGCGCTTTCATCCGGGCAGGCCGTCTGGACGAGAGTATGGGCATTGGCAGCGTCTATGGGGACGGCGACGGTATTCTGGGACATATCACAGTGGAACATAACGGCAGAAAATGTACCTGTGGAAGAAGGGGCTGTCTGGAGGCCTATGCGTCTGCCGGAGCCGTTGTGCGGACTTATCAGGAGAAGACAGGGTATGAGCTTTCCGCCCGGGAGATTTTTGGAAGGGTCAGGACGGGGGAGAGAGCGGCAAAGGAGACGGTGGCGCTTTTTACCCATTATCTGGCAGAAGGTCTGGTCAGCCTGGTCAATGTGCTGCGCCCGGAAATCATAGTGATCGGAGGGGGAGTCTCGGAATCGGCGGATCTGTTTCTGGGAGAGCTGAGAGAGACGGTAAACCGGGAAGTCTACGGGGGAAGTCTTCTTCCGGTAACGATTGAGGAGGCAAAGCTGGGAAACCAGGCCGGAATGATCGGGGCGGCGTTATTGTGACAGGGAGTTTACTATATAAAAATACGGGAAGATAATGATGACGAAACCATATGGAAATTACGATAAGGAGCCTGTGAAGCGGATTGAGAGCTGCCGGGCATACGAGGGATACGGACCGATCACGGAGGCGATCCTGAGAGCGGCAAAAGACAACGAGAACCCGGTGATCGTGCTGGAGACCTACACGCAGGTGGATACCGGCGAAATTCTGGAGGGACTTGCGGGACTGAACGCCAGGGTGTTTCATGCCCGGGATTGCATGGTCAGCGACCGGGAATACCAGGAAAGGATCCGGCCGTATGTGACGGACGACAGAGTGTTTGGGATTATGAATACGCTGAATATTCAGGACTTTTACAGGCCGGATCAAGTGGAGAAAATGCGGGAGGAGATTGCGCATGCGAAGGGGACGGCCCTGGTGATCGGCGTGGGAGCCAGCCTGGTATGCCAGGGGGGACGTGCTGATCTATGCGGATCTGGCAAGATGGGAGATCCAGCGGCGTTTTGCAGCCGGTGCGCCCAACTGGAAAAGCGGAAATGAAAAGGCGCATAAGCTGGCAAAGTTTAAGCAGGGATTTTTTGTGGAATGGCGCATGGCCGACCGTCTCAAGCGCAGGCTGCTTGGGAGGATTGATTTTTTGCTGGACACCAACCGGAAGGGGGAGCCCAAAATGGTGTGCGGGGACGGATTTCGGGCGGGACTTGAGAAATTCAGCCGCGAGCCCTTCCGCCTGGTGCCTTATTTTGCCCCGGAAGTGTGGGGCGGCCAGTGGATGAAGGAGGTCTGCGGCCTGGACCGGAGCGCGCCAAACTATGCATGGGCCTTTGACGGAGTGCCGGAGGAAAACAGCATTTACATGCAGTTTGAAGAGATCCGGATTGAGGTTCCCTCCGTTGACGTGGTGTTTTTTCGTCCCGGGCAGCTTCTGGGAGAGCGGGTTCATGCGAGGTTCGGGGACGAGTATCCTATCCGCTTTGACTTTCTGGACACCATGGGCGGGCAGAATCTTTCGCTCCAGGTGCATCCATTGACCGAGTACATTCAGTCTGTCTTTGGCATGCATTACACCCAGGATGAGAGCTATTATATTCTGGACTGCGGGGAGGAAAGCGGCGTTTATCTGGGCCTTAAGGAGGGCGTTGACAGGGAGAAAATGCTGGAGGAGCTGGAGGAAGCCCAAAGTGAAGGCAGGCCCTTCCCGGCGGAAAAATATGTGAATAAATGGCCGGTAAAGAAGCATGACCACTTTCTGATTCCGGGAGGAACCATTCACTGCAGCGGATCGGACACCATGGTTCTGGAGGTCAGTGCAACGCCCTATATCTTTACCTTTAAGCTATGGGACTGGGGAAGAGTGGGGCTGGACGGGCTTCCCCGGCCCGTGCACCTGGAACACGGAAAGGAGAATATCCAGTGGAACCGCACCACGGGATGGGTGGAAGAAAATCTGTTAAACCGCATAGAAGTGCTTGAGGAGAGGGACGGCGTGCGGGTGGAGAGAACCGGCCTGCACGAGAGGGAGTTTATCGAAACCCGCCGTTACACCATCAGGGATTTTTGCGAGCTGGAGAGCGAGGGCGGCGTGAGCAGCTGCAACGTGGTGGAGGGAAAGGGCGCCGTGATCGAGAGCCCGGATGGAGCCTTCGCACCCTATGAGGTTCACTATGCGGAGACCTTTATCGTTCCCGCAAGCGTGGAGCGCTTTCTGATCAGGCCGATTGAGGGGGAGGTGAAGATCCTGCGGGCGACGGTGAGAGGGTGAGAATTGTTTTCGCTGGAAATATATTAAGATTACGGGAACACGTAGTGTGGAACAATCCGCAGGCGAAGGAAGCGAATGAAAGACGAACGGAGGTATGCTTATGCAGAGTGTAAGAATTTTGGAAATGCCGGACTGCCAAATGGTTTCATCCGGAACGGGGGATGTTCGGGGAGGAAAAATTTGAGAGGTTTTCCCGGTGGTTTTCGGCACGGAAACGAAGCCTGTTTCCCAAGGATTTTCTGTTCTGGGACGGATCCCGCACGGAGCTTGGCTATATCATTACCTCTCTCGCAGCACAAGAGATAATGGAATATGAGCAGATGGATTACTATGTACCCATAAAAGCAAAAACACCTATTGGATAAAGAACGATTATACTTATTTTTTCCACTGGTATCTATGCGTCAGATATCGTAAATTGATTATAGAGAAAGAAGAGATGCGGAAGTTCGGTTGAATGAGGTCACGGAGAAATGGACGGTCCCCACTCCCCGGACCGCATCTCTTTTATGACTCATACCAGCAGCTTTGCGCTTTATATAAACGCGCATATTCGCCGTTCCTGTGCATCAGCTCCTCATGGGTCCCGATTTCACTGACGGCGCCTTCCTTCATGACAATAATTCTGTCAACCTTCGTACAGACGCTCATTCGATGAGAGATGATAATTGCCGTTTTTCCTTTGGACATATCCATAATTTGGGACAAAATTTCCGCTTCCTGAACCGGATCGATTGCCGAGGTGGGTTCATCCATGACGATGAGATTACCCGCCTTGTAAATGGCCCGTGCAATCGCAAGGCGCTGAGCCTGCCCGCCGGACAATTCCATTCCGCCAAATTCCCTGCCGAAAAATACCTGGCTCCGGTTTTCATGCGAGCCGCCAAGATCATTCAGCCCCGCTTTGCTCAGAACACTCCTTATCTGTTCCTCTTTTGCTGCATTTTCAGGGATATCCGCCAACACAATATTTTCTTTCAGTGACATTTTATATAGCACAGGATCCTGAGGCAGATAGGAAACCTGTTTATAAAGATTCTTTTTAACAATGCTGTTTAACGGGACATCATTTACCGTTACGGCTCCGCCTGTGGCCGCATAGATCCCCAGCATTACTTTTGTCAGAGTAGTCTTGCCGCTGCC
Organism: uncultured Lachnospiraceae bacterium; assembly: GCA_910579685.1. Taxonomy (GTDB): domain Bacteria; phylum Bacillota; class Clostridia; order Lachnospirales; family Lachnospiraceae; genus Suilimivivens. The sequence continues at coordinate 14,845 of CAJTVN010000051.1, forward strand.
ATTCTCGCCTACAATGGCAACGCTCTCTCCTTCACGAATCTCCAGGTCGATATCATTTAACGTGAAATCTTCCGCATTTGGGTAGCGGAAAAAGACTTTCTTCAAGGTGATTTTTCGGATTTTTTCCCCCGCATCTGCAAATCCTTGCTGTTCACCGGCAAGCTCCATAAATTCAAAATAGTCTTTTGCATATTCTAAAAATACCGGAATACGTCCGATTGACGTAATATGATTTTTTATCACAGTCTGTACATTCGCAAATGCGGTTAATACCGCACCAAATACTCCCGCCTCGATCCGTCCGGTTAACAGCAGCAGGAAGGATAAAGAAATTCCCGACACATACCCGGCGATCCTGATAAATTCGCAATACATCGTGTTCCTCTGGGCAAATAGTTCTTCCTTCCATAATTTCCGGTTTATTTTATCTCTTGACTTTTTCCATTGATCCGTTAAATAATCTGCAAAACCCATAATACGCATTTCTTTTACAGATTTTCGTCCGTGAATAACGACCATAGATAGTTCCGGTTTCTTTTTTCACCTGTCATTTCCTGACTGATTTGGTATTGTTTCTTTTCCTGAAAATAGGCCGCCGCATAGAATTGCGCAACACTCGCAATTGCAATTACCGCCAGCAGTCCATGATAGGATCCAAGCGTGAGGATGAGCGTTCCCGTGCCGAGAACGGAGGTTGCCAGAACCACTGACAACATAAAGATACTAGGTATGCGTTCGCTATGGACACATTCTTCTGCCGCTTGCTTTTTGTTCATTGCTTCAGTATTCTCATATGCGATTAATGGTAATTCCGAAGCTTTTTTGGAAAGCATTTCATTTAAGATAAATAAGGTTTTCTCGTAGATTCCTGCGTTTGTCGATATACTGGCGATCAACTGCAGGAATTGCTTCACAATGTGAAAAAAGACAAATGCAGAGCCGTAGGAAACCAATCCGGAATAACCAGGGAGCTCTCCGCCAAGCGCCAAATACACCTCCTGATAAAAACCGGCTAAAATCAGGGTGGAAACGGCCGGCGTAAAGTTTTCCAGTATATAGTAAAGCGGCGCTATAATGGAATCCATGCGCCTGTATTTCCAAAAGAAAAGATATACCTTTATCAATGTTTTTCTGTTTTTCATCTCTGTACCCCTTAACGCTCCTTTTCACGATACCATTGGCTCTGCGCCCGAAACATGTCCCGATACAATCCATTTTCAGCATACAGCTCATCATGAGAACCCTTCTGTACGATTTGTCCCTTATCCAATACGATAATCTGGTCACATTGCCTTGCGATTGCCAGGCGATGTGATACCATGATACAGGTACAATGCCGCATCATTTTTAAAAAGGATGCATATAACTCGCTTTCCGCCTTTGGATCCATTGCTGCGGTCGGCTCATCCAGGATCAGTAATTGTCCCTTCTTAAAATATGCTCTTGCCAGAGCCAGCTTCTGCCATTGTCCGCCGGAGAGGTTGATTCCATCCTCCGTTATGTTGCCGACAGGCTTATCAATGATTTTTTCCAGGTCAGAAGCCTGTGCCTGCCGCATGGCCTCAAATACTTCGAGGTCGTTTTCCATTCTCTCCACGGAACTGATCGCCACATTATGGCGGACAGAAAACTGATATCTGGAAAAATCCTGGAACGCCGTAGAGAAAAGCTTTTGTAAATGTTCGGATGGAAACTTGCCAAGATCTATATGATTCAGAGTGATACTGCCTGATGTGGGCTGATACAGGCCGCATAGCAATTTGACGATTGTTGTTTTTCCCGAACCGTTTTCTCCTACCAATGCGATCTTTTGATACGGTTCTATGGTAAAGGAAATATCTTTCAGCACCTCTTTTTGCGCATCTGGATACCGAAAGGAAACCTTGTGGAACTGCAGACGAATTGATTCATCAGTTGTTTCGCCTTCCATTGCTTTTTCTGCTTCGGGAAGCTCCATAAACCTTTTGAGGTATTGAATGTTTACTCTTGATTTCAGAATCAATGCGAAATCCTCTGAAAGACGTTCGGAACATCCATAAATTGACTGCAAGGCGCCAAGAAGGGCAATCACGATACCGTATGACAGCCTGCCCTGTGCGACTTCATATACTACATAGAAAACAACAAGGCCTATCCAGAGAATCATATTCATGTATCCTGACGCATATACGAATTGGGACTGCAGGGTTCTTACTAACCGTTCCTTCCAGATCGTGCGCAGAAGGGCGGACTGCTTATGATGTATGAAATCGGTGGCGTTATTCAGTCTTAAATCAAGCAAGGTTGATTTTGTGCTTAACAATTTATCCAGATAGAGCAGCTTCCTTTCGTCAGAAGTCTGCTCGTCATAAAGTTTCGCCATCATATCCATGCGTTTGCGGTTCAGACAGAGTAAGATCACAAGACATCCGGTTCCCAATAACCCCAACAGAGGGGAAAGGCTGAAAAACAGAATCACGTATCCGAAGGTCTCCACAAAATCTGCGGCAAGTGAAAAAATCGTCTTAAAATATTCCAACAGGGATTCCTGCGGGGCGTTTCCCACGTGATGTATGATATCCCTGGAATGAGCGCTCTCAAAACAAGAGAATTCGACAGAGACATACTTTTCTAAAAGCTTATCGGAAAATCCGTGATACAGCTCTTTTTTTAATCGCTGCTCCCAATAGGAATTAGAATACCTTGTTACCTGCATCAGTATTTCAACTACAAATAATAAACCAACCCAAAAAAGGGATTGGATACAGGGCTGTTTGCTCTGCGTCAGAATCATTGCCTGATTGACCAGATTTTTGATCAGGAGGACGGAACAAACAGGAAATAACGCAGTCATGATCATTCCGGTCAGGAAGCAAACCGTTTGTTTTTTGGCGGTACCGGCTATTCCCGCAACGACTTTTATCGCAGTTTTCATCATAAAATTCTCCTCAGGTTATTTCTTAGAATAATTATGAAATAAAAAATATAAATTTTTCAATCTTTAAAACAGCTATAATCAAATTCGATAAAAAAGGGGCTGTCAGGTATGAACCGACTGCCCCTTGTGCCTTATTCATGATTTTGATATATAATGTTTCTAATTGTACTATGCGCTAATCCATAACGTTCCGCCAAATCGTCAATGGTTTCCCCTCGGTCATGCGCATCCCTGATCATTCTGTTTCTTTCTGAATAATAACTGAGCGCGCCGCTTAACGTCCCCCATTCCTTGTTCCCGGTGGTTTTAGGGATATAGATTAACTGACCATTGGCATACTTTTGAATTTCCCGAACTAATTTATCTGGTAATATTTCCGCCGCGTTTATATATTTCATTTCCGCTCCTTATAGAATTTATAAAATAGCAAATAAGGTGCAGAATCAGCAGAATATGTGGTTTGTTTCGCCCATACAGAATACAGAATACCGGATATCTACTGACCTGCATGGGCTGCGGATTGCTTGGGACCGTTTCCGAACATAAGCATTTCCCTTATCTTCATGTCTTCACCCCTTCCTTGGTGGGATATTTGGAAATTCTATTTCTAATTATAGATGATGACCACGGATATTTCAATTGCGGCCATCTGCAACGGCATGCTATACTGGAGCATAAGTTGTAAGAGCGCAGTGTACGGAACAATCCGCAGGCATCCGCAGCCAGTGACTTCCATTACACTGCATACGGTCTTCACCGATATTGACCAGAGAACCGATACGGAGCAGATGGATTACTATGTACCCATAAAAGCAAAAACGCCCATTGGATAAAGAACGATTATACTTATTTTTTCCACTGGTATCTATGCGTCAGATGGCGTAAATTGATTATAGAGAAAGAGGTGACAGATATGATCATAGAAAGTTTATGTGGATTCAGCCATAAGCCAGAGGCTGGTGCCCATGCAGAATAGCGGTTATATAGATTTCTGTGTGGGCTAAAAGGCTATATAATCTGCTGTTTCTGCACTTATTTATAAAATAAATAAGGAGTGGGAAGATGAAATATAAAAATGCAGCAGAGATTTTGCCTCCCGGATTATTGCGGGACGTTCAGCGTTACATTGAAGGAGAGCTTTTATACATACCAAGATCTGACGCAAAACAGGAATGGGGCGCAGTCAGCGGGTCAAAAAAGTTCTATTTGGAGAGAAACAGCCAGATCAGAGAGCTGTTTCGCGGCGGCAGATCCGTGGAGGAGCTGGCCAGGAAATTCGGATTATCCGGCAGTACGATCAAAAAAATAATCTATCAGAAAAAGTAAAGCAGAAAGAATCTCCCGGAATTGATACAGCCAATTCCGGGAGAATGCAAAATGGAAGTGAAAGAGATAAAAAGGTATAGCAAAAAAGAGAGTTATTCATACAGCCTTGGTTCTTTTCCGACCTTTGAATTGCTGCAGAGCAAGCCGGAAGCGGTTGAACGGGTTCTGGTACATTCAGATGCGAAAGCAAAAATCCGCAATAAGCTTGAGCGGGAATGCGAAAAGGCGAATGTGAAGGTAATAGAGAACGACAGATGTATTGAAAAGATACGTGACAAAGACAACTGTATTGTCGTAGGCGTATTCAGGAAATATGACTGTAGTTTGGATTACAATAAAAACCATGTGGTTCTGGTGAATCCGGGCGATATGGGTAATCTGGGAACGATTATCAGAAGCTGCATTGGTTTTGGGATTACGAATCTTGCCATCATCGAACCGGCGGTTGATATTTTCCATCCAAAAGTGGTCAGGGCGTCCATGGGAGCCATTTTTCAAATGAATTTTGAATATTTTCCATGCTTTGGCCGGTATGACCAGGAATATGGAAGCCAAAGAGAGAAGTATTCTTTTATGCTGAATGGAAAGTACCGGCTTGGATCCTTTGAACACTCTGCGGACAAACCGTATTCACTGATTTTCGGAAACGAGGCAAGCGGTTTGGACGAAAGCTTTTTGCGTGTAGGAAAGAGTGTGGTGATACCACATACACGTTCTATTGATTCGCTGAATTTGTCGCTGGCAATCGGGATAGGGATTTATGAGTTTTGTAAATAGAAGGGCGGCAGGCACCTTTGAGGTGCTTTTTTTGCGCCCTTTTTGCAGAAACCTTCTCTTTGTCGGTGAGAGCTTCAATCAAATTGTTTCAAGAAAATATAGCAGGGCATCATAAGGAAGGCAACCAATTCCAGACTTTGCTTGGGGTAACAGGTTCCGGCAAGACCTTCACCATGGCCAACGTGATCGCCGCCCTGAACAAGCCCACTTTGGTCATAGCGCACAATAAGACCCTCGCCGGACAATTGTACGGGGAGTTCAAGGAGTTCTTCCCTGAGAACGCGGTGGAATATTTTGTGTCCTAGTATAGCGTATTCAAAGTTTATGTGGAAAATCATATCTCAAGCTCATCCATTTTGTATGTCCAATGATATACTACCGGATGTTCGTTGATTTCGGCAATATACTGATATATCCGTTCTTCCAGTTCCTCTTTGGAATCGACACGGATGCCCTTAAGACATTGCTTCCCCATCTTTCCAAAGAAACTTTCAATCAGGTTCAACCATGAACCATGCTTGGGTGTGAATACAAATTCAAACCTCCCCGGTCTTGTTGCAAGATATTTTTGCGTCTCTTTGGATGTATGGGCGGAATGGTTATCCAGGACAAGCCGTATTGTATCATGTTCCGGATACTT
>CAJTVN010000052.1 GCA_910579685.1 uncultured Lachnospiraceae bacterium
CACGTACCATTAAATCACCATCTGCCTTTGTACAAACAAAATCTGATGTATACTCTCCAACATCCAATCCATCCAGAAGAACATTACACCTGATTTCCTTAACCTCCTCACTCTCCTGCAGAAGATCAGCATAAGCATACTGAATGGCATCATATGTCCTGCATACATCAGAACACTTTCCAATCATCCTCTTTTCGCATCTTCCTTTGAAATTTTTCTTCCTCATCCTTTGCAAAACCTCCCATCCGGGAACATCCTGCATTTTCCCAAAAACGCTCCCAAAAATGAAATCATACCACTTTTGGGGATTTGGGAAATTCATTTTTGGGGAAATGAAAAACCAGAAATCCAGCATTTACAAGGCTTCCACACCTGTTCCCATTTTCCCAAAAACATCATAAACAAATATCACCATGTCGTAGGGCATTGCAATTTATTCTGTATAAGGCACTTAAAAGGCACTTTCGTTTATCCACTTTACCTAGTGAAAGCATGCCCCTACTCCATGGTGATTCTTTTGCAGTACGTTCCTAAAAATCCTGTGTTTATGCGGGGGAAAGGATAGTTCGGAGAACAAAAATAAGACCCGCATCTTCTGATGCAAGGTCTTATTTTTCTATGTCGGGGGCTAGATGTGTTTGCCTTAGTACAGAATAAATTTCTGTGCCCTACGACAACAAAAATCCTATGGCATCAATTCAAGATTGCCGCCTGCGCCGCTGCGAGTCTTGCAATCGGCACCCTGAACGGCGAACATGACACATAGGTCAGGCCGATCTTATGGCAGAACTCCACGGTAGAAGGATCTCCGCCGTGCTCACCGCAGATACCAAGCTTGATATCCGGCCTTGTCTTTCTGCCCTTCTCCGCCGCCATCTGAACCAGCTGGCCCACGCCGTTCTGATCCAGTCTTGCGAAGGGATCGGATTCATAGATCTTGCTCTTGTAGTACTCGTTAAGGAACTTACCTGCATCGTCTCTGGAGAATCCAAAGGTCATCTGCGTCAGGTCATTGGTTCCGAATGAGAAGAACTCCGCCTCCTGTGCGATCTCATCGGCCAGAAGCGCCGCTCTGGGGATCTCGATCATGGTTCCCACATGGTATCTGATATCAGAATTCTTTTCCTTCTTCACCTGCTCCGCAGTCTCAACCACAACGTCCTTAACAAATTTGAGCTCTTTTCTCTCTCCCACCAGAGGGATCATGATCTCGGGAACGATGTCATATCCCTTCTCATTCTTCACCTCGATAGCCGCTTCCATGACAGCTCTGGTCTGCATCTTTGCAATCTCAGGATAAGTAACCGCAAGACGGCAGCCTCTGTGTCCCATCATGGGATTGAACTCATGGAGAGAATCGCAGATTTCCTGTACTTCCTCCGCAGTCATCATCATATTCACGGCCAGATCGTCGATATCCGCCTGCTCTGTGGGAACGAACTCATGGAGCGGGGGATCCAGGAAACGGATGGTAACCGGTCTTCCCTCCATTACTTCGTAGAGACCCTTGAAATCACTCTTCTGATAAGGGATCAGATCGTTTAACGCTTTCTCCCTCTCCTGCACGGTTCTTGAAAGAATCATCTGACGAATCTTTGGAATCCTGTCAGGTTCAAAGAACATATGCTCCGTACGGCAAAGACCGATACCCTCCGCCCCGTACTTTACGGCATTCGCCGCATCTGCAGGCGTATCCGCATTGGTGCGTACCTTCAGCTTGCGGAAGGAATCCGCCCAAGCCATGATACGCTCGAAATTGCCGCTGATAGATGCTTCCTTTGTCTTGATGTCGCCGTCGTATATTTTGCCGGTGGAGCCGTCCAGGGAAATGTAATCGCCCTCGTGATATACATGTCCGCCCAGACTGAACACCTTGTCTTCCTCATTGATCGCAATATCGCCGCAGCCGGATACACAGCAGGTACCCATTCCTCTTGCCACCACGGCCGCATGGCTTGTCATACCGCCTCTGACCGTGAGGATTCCCTCAGCGGCATGCATTCCCTCAATATCCTCGGGAGAGGTTTCCAGACGAACCAGAATAACCCTCTCTCCTCCCTCATGTGCCTTCTTTGCCTCCTGCGCGGTGAAGTAAACCTTTCCTGCCGCAGCTCCGGGCGACGCGGGAAGAGCCTGTCCGATTACCGTGCCTGCCTTGAGTGCGTCTGCGTCAAAGGTAGGGTGAAGGAGCTGGTCGAGAGATTTGGCCTCGATGCGAAGCACCGCCTCCTGGGGCGTGATCTTGCCCTCGTCCACCAGATCGCACGCAATCTGCAAAGCCGCAGGAGCGGTTCTCTTGCCGTTTCTCGTCTGCAGGAAGAACAGTCTGCCGTTCTCGATGGTAAACTCCATATCCTGCATGTCTCTGTAGTGGTCTTCCAGCTTGTTTGCAATCTCCATAAACTTCTGATAGCATTCTGGAAGATCCTGCTCCAGTCTGGTGATCGGCTGAGGGGTACGGATACCGGCAACCACGTCCTCTCCCTGTGCGTTGATCAGATATTCACCGTAGATGCCCTTTTCGCCAGTGGAGGGATTTCTGGTAAAGGCAACGCCTGTTCCGGAAGTATTTCCCATGTTTCCAAATACCATGGCCTGCACGTTCACTGCGGTTCCCCAGTCTCCGGGTATATCATTCATTCTTCTGTAAACAATCGCTCTCTCATTGTCCCAGGAACGGAACACCGCCTTAACGGCCTCCATCAGCTGCACCCTGGGATCCTGTGGGAAATCTTCTCCCATTTTATCTTTGTAAACTGCCTTGAAGCGGACGATCACTTCCTTCAGATCATCAGCAGTTAAGTCTGTGTCGAACTTCACGCCCTTGCTTTCCTTGATCTCGTCCAGGATCCTCTCGAAGAACGACTTAGGGATCTCCATGACAACATCCGAGAACATCTGGATGAAACGGCGGTAAGAATCATATGCAAATCTGGGGTTTCCTGTCTTCGCCGCAAAACCTTCTACTGCCACATCCGTAAGTCCGAGATTCAGGATCGTGTCCATCATTCCCGGCATAGAGGCTCTCGCACCGGAACGAACCGATACAAGCAGAGGATTCTCCGTGTCTCCGAATTTCTTTCCCTGTTTCTCTTCCAGAACGCCAAGTGCCGTGAAGATCTGCTCTCTGATCTCGTCTGAAATCTGTTTTCCGCTCGCATAATAATCCGTACATGCTTCTGTAGTGACCGTGAACCCTTGAGGAATCGGCAGACCAAGATTGGTCATTTCCGCAAGATTTGCACCTTTTCCTCCAAGAAGGTTACGCATATCCGCATTCCCTTCCTCAAAAGAATAAACCCATTTTGCCATCGTATCTCTCCCTTAAACATTATTTACAGGATATTACAAGCCTACTACGCCATGAGCGCTGCTGATCATGGCATATAAACCAAGGGGTCATTACTTCATATCCTGCATTTACATATCACTTTATGCATTATACCATATTCTGTCAGTGTTTGCATCCCTTTTTATGCTAAAATTCACAAATTCATGAAGAAATTGGTTACTATTCACGGCATGGAAGCCGCTCATAGTAACATTCGGGGCGATATTCCAACTTTTGCTGCGCAAAAACCGCCCCTCACATCCGAATCATTTTCTCACGGAATGCGCAGCCGCACGAATGGGATCTTTTTTACATCTGCGGGGTAAAGGAATCAAAAATAAAAAGATCAAACTTGTCCACCGCCTGCGCAAGCTCACTGCTGCTTCGAATCGTCCAGGCCACCGCCAGATTGTGATAGAGTTTCCTGCAAAGGCGTCTGGAAAGGCACTTTTCATACTTGTGGTTATAAGCCACGAAATCAGGCTTTGTCATCCAGTTCAGCAGCAAATTCTGAAGCAGCACATAGATAAAGCCTTTGAATTCCCCGGACTTGAGAAAACCGTCCGAGAGCTGGCCCCTAAGAACGTCATTATGGTATCTGCGGTACCAGGCAAGAACCAGGGGATTAAAAGATTCGATACAATACAGCCCCTTATATTCCCGAAGCATCCTGTCCACCGCCGGACACAGGCTAAGATCCATCCATTCCACCTTAAGCTCCACGATAAGCGGCACCTTTCCGTTTACCGCCTCCAGAACCTCCTCCAGCTTCGGGATCTTTTCCCCGCTTTCGAACAGGTTAAATTCCCGCAGCTCCTCATACGTGTGCTCGCAGACCTTCCCCTCTCTCCCGCATACTCTCTCAAGGGTAAAGTCATGAAAGACCACGGGAATATTGTCCTTTGTCAGCTGCACGTCCATCTCAATCCCATAGCCTGCCTTCACCGCCTTTTTGAAAGCGGGAAGGGAATTCTCCGGCGCTCCCGTGCCGTTGTCATGAAGCCCTCTGTGCGCATAATATATGCCCCGGAAGGGCTCCCATCCTTTCTGTCTCCCAAGCCTCGGCTTAATGGCCAGCAGATAGAGAACCGCCGCCGCTGCCGCCGCAATTAATATCACGTACATTACCGTCATTTTCCAACCACGTTCCTTTCTTTTGCCTTCTGATGCCTGCGAATTGTTTCGCACTCCATGTCCTTAATCCTTTCGCCCCGGCATCCTCATTTTAATCATCCACGTCAAAATTTTCAAGTATGCTCTTCTTTTTGTCCGGCCGCACATCTCCATGGCGCACCTGTGTCATGGTCGCAAAGGCCAGTGCGGAAAAGACAAACGCATAGGGAAACAGCGTCCGGTAGGAAACGTTTTCCAGAAGGAACCCCGAGAGCACCGGCGTGAAAATCTGGGCCGTCATGGAAAAGGTGTAATAGGTTCCCGTGAATTTCCCGATATCGCGGCCCTTGCTCATCTCCACGATCATGGGATAAGAGTTCACATTGATGGCCGCCCATCCGATTCCTATGGCGGCAAAGGCGATGTTAATTGCCGGGTGATAGGCATTCACGAGAATCGCCGCAAAATAGCAGACGCTCATCAGCACAATGCCTCCAAGAATCGTCTTCTTGCGCCCGATCCTGCTCGCTATATTTCCAATGGGAATATAACTGACAATGGCTGCCACCGTCGCTACCATAAGGCAGTCGGCAAAGCCGCCGCCCTCCAGGTTCCACACCACTTTCGTATAACGGGAAAAGGCGGTGGTCACCGCATTGTAGGCCGTAAACCACAGAAAAATGGATGCCAGCAAAAACGCCATGCTGCGCTTTACCTCCCCTGGCATAGATGTCCGCCCCTGGGATTCACTGTATTTTTCTTCGTCAAAAGCCGCCTTGCTTTCCCCGGGATCCTGTGCCGCCGCAGATTCCGGATCCCCATAAGCCTTTACCTGTGCCTCCACCAGCGCCTTTACCTTCTTTTCCCTGATGGTAAGCGCAAGAATTCCCACCGTGACCACCATGAGGGCGGCAACGCTGGCAAACAGAGGAAGATAATCCGGATGCTCCCCCTTTCCCACAAGGAGCTTGATCATGAGCAGCGTATACACGCCGCCCACGGCTCCCATCAGATTAATGATGGCGTTTCCCTTGCTCCGCAGCCTGTTGGGCGTCAGATCCGGCATCAGCGCAACGGCCGGGGAGCGGTACAGTCCCATTGCAATCAGAAGCGCAAACAAAGAGACGATAAAGAACACGATATTTGCGCTTTTGTCCGCTGAGGGAAGAAGCATGTGAAAGAAAACTGCCAGCAGCGTTCCTCCCACGATAAAAGGCATTCTTTTTCCCATGGGCGTATCCACTTTATCGGACAGGCTTCCGAAAATGGGTAGCAGAAACAGCGCAAGCACATTGTCCGCCGCCATGATAAACCCGGTCACGGTCTCCCCCAGCCCGAAGGTGCCCTGCAGCATCAGCGGTATGATGTTATCATACATCTGCCAGAAAGCGCTGATGGACAAAAAGGCAAGGCCGATCAAAAAAGTTCTTCTGTAATTCAGTTTCATAGGATTCCCCTTCCTCTATAATTAAGCCCTCAGATTTATGATACAAGCCTATTTTATCATTGAATCCCGGATACTGCCATCACAAAATCATTCTAACCTTGAAAAACTGCGGCTTTTATGTATAATGGAATAGATAGCCAAAAACCACCTATAATAAATGACAGAGGATTTAAGAATGATCAGTGCAAATAATGTAACATACCGCGTAGGCAAAAAAGCCTTATTTGAAGATGTAAATATCAAATTCACCGAGGGAAACTGCTATGGGATCATCGGTGCAAACGGCGCAGGAAAATCCACCTTCCTGAAAATCCTTTCCGGACAGCTCGATACCACAAGCGGCGATATCGTCATGACGCCGGGCCAGCGTCTGTCCGTCCTGGAACAGGATCATTTCAAATACGACGAATATCCCGTTATGGATGTGGTCATCCAGGGAAACAAACGTCTCTACGACATTATGAAGGAAAAGGAGGCCATCTACGCCAAGGAAGATTTCAGTGACGAGGACGGCATCCGGGCCAGCGAGCTGGAGGCGGAATTTGCGGAGATGGACGGCTGGGAAGCGGAATCAAACGCCGCCACCCTCTTAAACGGCCTCGGCATTGACACCGAATACCACTATTCCATTATGAAAGACTTGAACGGTAACGAGAAGGTAAAAGTCCTGCTTGCAAAGGCTCTCTTCGGCAATCCGGATATCCTTCTTCTGGACGAGCCCACCAACCATCTGGATCTGGACGCCATCGCATGGCTCGAGGAATTCCTGATCAACTTTGAAAACACGGTGATCGTGGTCTCCCATGACCGTTACTTTTTGAACAAGGTGTGCACGCACACGGCGGATATCGATTACGGAAAGATTCAGCTCTATGCCGGAAACTATGATTTCTGGTACGAATCCAGCCAGCTTCTGATCCGACAGATGAAGGAAGCCAACAAGAAAAAGGAGGAAAAGATCCGGGAGCTTCAGGAATTCATCTCCCGCTTCTCCGCCAACGCTTCCAAATCCAAGCAGGCAACCAGCCGTAAGCGCGCCCTTGAAAAGATTGAGCTGGACGAGATCAAACCCTCCAGCCGCAAGTACCCCTATATTGATTTCCGCCCGGACCGCGAGATCGGCAACGAGGTTCTCACCGTGGAAGGAATCTCCAAGACAATTAACGGCGAAAAAGTTCTCGACAAGATCTCCTTTATCGCAGGACACGAGGATAAGATCGCTTTTGTCGGCGGCAATGAGCTGGCAAAAACCACCCTGTTCAAGATCCTCACGGGCGAGATGGAGCCGGATGAGGGAACCTATAAATGGGGTGTCACCACCTCCCAGGCGTATTTCCCCAAGGACAGCACCGAGGAATTCGACAACGACCTTACGATTGCCGACTGGCTTGCCGGCTATTCTCCCGTCAAGGACGTCACCTATGTGCGGGGCTTCCTTGGAAGAATGCTCTTTGCCGGCGAGGACGGCGTCAAAAAGGTTAAAATCCTCTCCGGAGGGGAAAAGGTGAGATGCCTTCTCTCCAAAATGATGATCAGCGGCGCCAACTGCCTGATCCTGGACGAACCCACCAACCATTTGGACATGGAGTCCATCACCGCCCTGAACAACGGGCTGATCAAGTTTCCCGGCGTGGCCCTGTTCTCCTGCCACGACCACCAGTTCGTGCAGACCACGGCCAACCGGATCATGGAAATTCTGCCGGACGGCACATTGGTTGACAAGATCACAACCTACGATGAATATCTTGCCAGTGATGAGATGGCAAGGAAACGCACGGTTTATACCAAACAGGATAACGGGGACGAGGACGACAATTAAAAAGCGGGGGATTCGCAAACGTTGCGGATCCCTCTTTCTCATAGCCTGTATTTTCATAAATAGGTAATTGCGAAACAGTAAGTTGCTGAAATATTCAGACAATATTTCTCCTCAAATCCTGTTTCGCCAAGCATTCCATCAAGCCCAGTAAAGCATAAGTCAGTCGAGCAAAGGCTCTCCTGCCTTCTATGGTCTTGATTCCATGGCGAATAAGGCTTTTCGCAGAAAGTATTGTCTGAATATTCTGCAAATTTACAAGTTTCGCAATTACCTAAATTTTCATAAAGCGAAAAAGGAGAGGATTTCCATGAACGCAGTTGATCTTCATGTACATTCCAGCAAATCAGACGGAAGCTTTTCCCCCGCCGCCCTGGTGGATTATGCCATTGAAAAAGGCCTTTGCGCCATCGCCCTTACCGACCACGACACCATAGACGGCGTGGGGGAAGCCCTGGCGGCCGCCAGGGGCAAAAACATAGAAGTCATTCCCGGCATTGAATTTTCTTCCGATTACGAAGGGGAGGACATTCACATTGTAGGGCTCTATCTGGACTGCGGCAGCGCCTTTCTGCGCCGCAGGATGGAAAACTTTGTGAACAGCCGCATAACCCGTAACCGGGAAATGTGCAGACGGCTCACGCAGCGGGGCCTTCCCGTGACCTACGAGGAGCTTACCCGTGCGTTTCCGGACTGCGTCATCACCCGGGCCCACTACGCCAGGTATCTTGAAAGCCACGGCTATACCAAAAGTCTTAAGGAAGCCTTCGACCGCTACATCGGGGACGACTGTCCCTGCTATGTCCCCCGGAAAAAGATTTCCCCCATACGCGCCGTGGAGATCGTCCTTCGGGCCGGAGGCGTTCCCATCCTGGCCCACCCCATGCTGTACCATATGAGCCCGGCAAAGCTGGACGGGCTGGTATCCACCTTAAAGGATGCCGGACTTGTGGGAATCGAGGCCGTCTACAGCACCTACTCTCCTGCGGATGAACGCATTGTCCGCAGGCTTGCCGCCAAATACGATCTTTGTATCAGCGGCGGCTCGGATTTCCACGGAAGCGCCAAGCCCGGCCTGGATCTTGGATGCGGCTATGGAAAGCTGTTCGTGCCCGAAGAAATTTTGACAAAGCTGAAAGAAAAACACCGCCAGATAAAGGAGATGCCCATGCAGTTTCGAAAAACAAAAATACTTTTTACCGACCTGGACGGCACCCTGCTGGATTCCACCAAGCAGATTGGCGCATACACCAGAGAAATTTTAAACGCCTGGTCGGATGCCGGCCACAAGCTCGCCCTGTGCTCCGGAAGGGACATCAACAGCGTTGGCAGCGTGAAAGATTACCTGCATCTGGATTATCCCGGCATGTATCTGATCGGCTACAACGGCGGCCAGATCGTGGAATGCGAAACCGGAAAAACCCTCTACCGCGCGGCCCTCACCCCGGAGCAGGTTAAGTATCTCATGAACGAGGCGGACAGGCATGATCTCCATTTCCACACCTACTCCGATACCCATATCGTCTCCCCCAGGGATGACGAAGAGCTGGCCTACTACCGCAGGGTCATCAAAACCCCAACCGTCATCAGCAGCACCTTTACGCAAAAGGGCGCTCTTGACATACAGAAGCACGGCGCCTGCAAGTGCATGATCGTGGAGCTTCATGACTTTGAAAAAATGGATGCCTTCCGGCGATCCCTCCTTCCCTATGCCGAAAAGGAAGGGATCACGCTTACGTATTCCAGTCCCTATTACATGGAAATCTTTCCCTCCATCTCAGGAAAGGGAGCCGCCGTCAAAAAGCTTTGCGAGCTGATCGGCATGAATCCCGCATTTGCCGTGGCTGCCGGGGACGCCCAAAACGACCTCTCCATGATCGAGGCGGCGGGTTTCGGAATCGCCATGCCGAACGGCTGTGACGAGTTAAAGGACGCCGCCACTCTCACCGCTGCCTTTGACAACGACCACGACGGGCTGGCCCATGCGCTGTATGATCTGATCTGAGGCCAAAGTCACAACCGTTTTTCTTTCACATACTATAAAAAAAACAGGATTTAAAGATGAACGGCCATTATAAATTTGTCAACACTCCACTGCCATACGCCTTCGAGGCCATGGAACCCTATATTGATAAAAAGGCAATGTACTTACACCATGACAAGCATCTTCAGACTTACATTGACAACCTGAACCGTACCCTCAGCAACCACCCGGAGCTTCAGAACTGGACCCTCGAGCAGCTGATCATTAATGCGCCCTGTCTTCCAAAAGAGATCCGGTCGGATATAAAAAATAACGGCGGCGGTGTTTTTAATCACCAATTCTATTTTTCCAATCTTGCCAATCCGGCTTTTCCGCAGCCTGTCGGGATTCTGGCGCAAGCCATGGAAAATGCATTTGGCAGTTATCCGTCGTTTCGCAATCAGTTCAAAGAGGCCGCATTATCCGTGTTTGGCTCAGGCTATGCATGGCTTGTGGTTAACGCAGCCGGACAGCTCGGTATTCTTACAACCAAAAATCAGGATACCCCTCTGGAAATGGGCCTGGTTCCCGTGCTCAATATAGATGTCTGGGAGCACGCCTATTATCTGAAGCATTATAACCTGAGAGCCGACTATATAGACGACTGGTTCCACGTAGTCAACTGGGAGCAGGCCAGTCAGAATTACACGCACTGCTTCCCCGGGCTTTTTTAATATCCTGATGGGATTTTTAAAGTTTATTACTATTTTGCCATGCCATTCATAAGCCGCCAGATAATACGCTGCCGGCTGTAAGCGAACCGGGGGAAAAGGGGAGGCGCAGTGAATGGTGGCAAAATAAAAACACCGTACCTACCGACCAACGGTATTTACAGTGCTTTCAGGGTTGGGCTGTTATAAAACAGTCGCAGCTCGTAGGGGAATCGAACCCCTGTTTCCGCCGTGAGAGGGCGGCGTCTTAACCGCTTGACCAACGAGCCTCACGATTGCCTTGCGCAACGTACTTGTTTATTATAGTACGGGATTCAAAAAAAAGCAAGCCCTTTTTTGAAAATTTTTGCAAAAATTTGTAACGGTTCTGCCATGCGGAATTGATTGTGGAATATGATTCTTATTAATAACGGTATTTCGCCCGCTTCGCCACCAGAAACAGCGCCGTCACCACGGCGGCCATAAGCTCCGCAATGACAATGGAGATCCAGATCCCGTCAATCCCCCAAATCAGGGGAAGAACCAGCACCGCCGCAACCTGAAACACCAGCGTCCGCAAAAAGGCGATCACCGCAGACACCAGACCGTTGTTCAGCGCCGTGAAAAAGGAAGAGCCGTAGATCGCAATCCCGGAAAACAGGAAGGAAAAGGAATAGATCGCAAACCCTCTCCTCGTCAGCTCAAAAAGCCCCCGGTCATACCCCACAAAGATCCGGGAAAGCGGCGCCGCCAGCCCCTGCGCCAGCGCCAGCATACACAGGGAAAAAATCCCGATCAGCAAAAGACTTTTTCGCAGCAGGCTTCCAAGCTCCCCATGATTTCCGGCCCCGTAATGATATCCGACCACCGGAGCCGTGCCGATGGAGTAGCCGATAAATGCTGCGAGAAAAATCATGTTCACATACATCAGCACGCCGTAGGCCGCAACGCCGTCCTCACCGGCATACTTCATGAGCTGGACATTATAGAGCATACTCACCAGCGACATGGAAATATTGCTCATCAGCTCCGATGATCCGTTGGTGCATGCCTTCCAGAGCGCACCGCCGTCAAACTTCGTCTTTGTCAGCCGCAGAAGGCTGGTATTTTGCCGGAAAAAGTAAAACAGAGGCACGATACCGCCCACCACCTGGCTGAATGCGGTGGCGGATGCGGCTCCAACAAGTCCCCATGGAAAAACCGCCACAAAAAGCCAGTCCAGAACCATGTTCGTAAGTCCGGAAGCCACCGTCACCCAAAGTCCCAGATTGGGCTTTTCCGCCGTGATAAAAAAACTCTGGAACTCCATCTGCAGAATAAAGGCAGGCAGTGCAGCAAGGACAAGACGCCCGTACAGGACGCAGTGATCCAGCATTTCACCCTGAGCGCCGAGCAGTGCCGCTATGGGGCGCAGCAGCAGCATTCCCAGGGCCGTAATCACCGCCCCGCAGAGAACCGAGAGATACACGAACAGGGAAAACAGCCGGTTTGCCTTATCCTGGTTCCCTTCTCCCATGGTCTTGGCAATCAGGGCGCTTCCCCCGGTTCCGAACATGAAGCCCACCGCCCCAAGGATCATTAGAAAGGGATAAATAAAATTGACCGCCGCAAAGGGCGTCTTTCCCACAAAATTGGAAACAAAAAAACCGTCCACCACGCCATAGATGGATGTAAAAATCATCATCACGATAGACGGCAGCGTAAACCGCATTAACTTCTTATAAGTAAAATGATCGGACAACTGAATTTTCATAGCTCCTAAAACCTCTCTTTATCTCCTGCCGTTCTCAATCTTTCTCCTGCCTGGATATCCCCGCAACCCTGGTGCGGAAACTGTCCAGATACCGCTGCGTCAGCCTCAGATAAAGCTCGCACTCCTCCTGGGTCCAGGAATCCCAGATTTCCTCCTCAATTCTGATCAGCCGCAACGCCGTTCTTCCCATGAGCTCCTCTCCTCTTTCCGTGAGCCTTACCACCTTTTTCCTGCCATCATAGGCGTCCAGCCAGACATATCCTTCCTCCTCCAGCCTGCGCACCGCCGAGTGAACGGTCTGCTTGCTGGTTCCGGAGAGCCTGCCGATCTCATGCAAAAGGCAGCTCCCCTCATGATCACAGACGGCGTACAGCACCATCATGGCGCTGTCGCTCAGCCCAAACCGCAGAGCCGCCTCATGATACAAGGAATTGATCTCGCTCGTCAGAAAATTAAAATGCTTCAACTGCTGTTCCGCCCTTTTCATTGCTGTCACTCCTCTCATTTTCATCCGTTCCCATATAATAAAACACGTCCGAAATCAGACCTATTCAGTATAGTCTGATTTCGGACGTGTTGTCAAGTCCTGAATTTCATTTCACAGAAACTTCCGCCCTCCGCTCCTTTTGCATGCAGATCCGGATCACCGTTTTTCCCTGCTCACTGTGCCGAAGGCTGTTGCTGAATAAATTGCGGAAGGCTCTGATTATGGTCAACAAAGGCCTTGGGTTCTTTTATCCCTACTCCCTCTACAGTCTTGGGATGCGGGCAAACAATCCACAGATGAAAATTGACGTCAGAGCCATTCTGGTCTCCTGCGCCTTGTATGGTGTAATCTTCTGCGCCCTTTCGGTCACTGCGCAGCACCGCCGCAGCCAGTGACCACCGCCACGGTTTTCACATCCGCAAGCTCCGGTGCAAGATCCTTTTCCTCGGTCAGGTCAAGAACCGGAAAGCCCTCCGTATTAAAATGCACCCGGCGGATTCCCGTGCTCCTTGGCCCGTCCACTCCCGGTCTTGCGTGATAGGTGTTGAAAACCAGCCCGTCCTCATCCGTCACATAAGCATTATGGCCGGTTCCGTATTCTCCCTCCACACTCCTGGATGAGAGCAGCGGACAGTTTTCCTTCACCCAGTTTTGCGGATCCAGAAGGTCGTCCGACGTATCCCCGGTGAGCAGTCCCACCGTATAAGTGCTGTCCACTGCGGCGGCCGAGTAAGTGAGGTATACCTTTGTTCCCCTTTTCAGGGCAAAAGGCCCCTCCGCCACGAAGGTGTGGTTATTTTCCCAGCCATATTCCGGCATGGCAAGGAGCACCGGCTCTGTGGCAAGCTTCCAGGGCTGCGCCGGATCAATGGATGCAATGTACAGAAAGGCGCCCTGATCAACGGGCTGGAACTGTCTCTGGGACCAGCACACATAATGGGTTCCTCCCGCCTCGAAATACGTCATGTCCAGCGTAATACCCTCCTTGCCAAAAAGCCAGCTGCCGTCCTTTCTCCGGACCCTCCTTGGCTCCTCCCAGTCGCAGGCTTTCATGGGATTCCCGTTTTCCTTCAACATCATCACATGGCACTGTTCGTCATAGAAGGACTGAGGCGTCCCGGCATGAAGCACACAGAGCCTTCCCCCGATCACGTGCAGCTCCGGCGCCCAAAGAAGATTTCCCAGATGAGGATAGGTATAGGCATCCAGAATTTTCACCTGCTGGGCCGTGGCAAGGCCCGGTATGGTATCCGCCTTGCGGATATAAATCGTATGCTCATGATCCAGATCGTTGGTGGAGATAAAATAATATTTCCCCTGCCATCTTCCGATGCAGGGATCCGCCTTATGCCAGGCCACCGGAAATTCATAGCGGTCCTGATGAACCCGGCCTGTGACCTCGTAAGTACCCGGCCGGCTCCAGTCAATATCCCCGTCATACCAGTCCACTCTCTTTTCCACACGGCTGCCGTCACTGTACACTGCCGTGGCCTTCACCGCCGCAAGCTCCCTGGAAGAGGAAACCTCTGCCCGCTCCGGCACCTGATTGGCAATATTCTCCGGCACCAGAAACCTCACTCTGAGCCTTTGCGCCTCTTCTTCCGTAAGCTCCAGCACGTTTCGAACCACCGCCCCTTGCGGAAGTGCGCTCCCGGAAGGAACCGTGAGCGTTACGGACGCTTTCTGGAAAAAGGTCTCCCTTTTCACCGGGAAAATCCCATCCTCACAGGGCTTCTCTGCCGCAAGCGCTTCCAGTGTCTGCGCCTCCATCCCGAAGCACTCTCCGCCGCTCTCCCTCCACAGCAGCCGGTAGCGCCGGCCTTCTGCGTCATACTGACACAGCGCGTCCTCGATCATCTCCCCTCTTCCCAGATCCATCAGGGGCCATTCCCTGTAATGGATCAGATCCTCTGAGGTAAAAAGCAGGAGTTTTCCCGCCGCAGATATATCCGCACTCCCGTCCGGCTCTGTTCTCTGGGCAACAACCCCAAACATCCCGTCCGCCAGGGAAAAGAGCCAGGGGTTTTTCAGGCTCTTCGCATTCAGGGTCCCGTCCTCATTCCTCGCAGCCTTCGCATACAGGATACCGGAATTATGGTTCAGGCTGGTGATCCTCCCGTCCGGCTCCTGCAAAGCCAGATGCATACTGTAAGCAAGCTTTTCCGAATAGATGGCATCCTCCATAGGAAGCCTGGTATAGCATAGCACTCTCATAAATCTCTCTCCTTTTTTCTGTTTTTATCGATATCCCTGATCTGACCAGTCATGTTCCCGGATTCTCTGATATTCCTCATCGGAAATCGAAAGAATCGTCCCGTGCTTGAATCCGTAGGGGAAGGAAAAGGCCCTGTCCGATCTCACAAACCCAGCTTCTGCAAGGCTCTGTGCCACAAAGGGCACATATCCCTGGCCGGCACCGGGAACGCCGTAGTAATCCAGAAAAAGGCACCACCTTCCGTCCGCAAGCCGCACCGCCGTGGGCGCCTCGTACAGACCGGACTCCACCTCCTTCATGCTCTCGTCAAAGGCGGGAACCCTTATGTAAGGCCCGCCCGCATGCTCCGATTTCAGAAGAATGATCTTTGCGGGATCCGCCTCGCTCTTCACAAACAGGTAATAACAGCCGTCCTCCTCATAGATGGCGGAATCAATCACTCCGCTGTCCGCCTTCCGGTAAAGGACCTGCGGCTCCGTGAAGGAGAGGAAATCCTTTGTCCGGCAGCAGAAAATCGCCTTCTGTCCGTAATCATTGGAACGGTGGGAGGAAGACCAGTGCAGAAGATAATCCTCTGACTCCTTATCATAAATCACGTCCGGCGCCCACAGACAGCCGTAATCCTCGCTGCCGATCCGAACCAGCCTCTGATCCGACCAATTCACAAGGTCATCCGATTCCCACACGGAAAAACACTTGCTGCCGTTCCTGGAAATCTCCTCCCAGGATCCGTGATACTGGTTCCGGAACCCGTAGGAGAGGCTTAAGTCCGTTGCGATCATATAAAACTTCCTCTCTGCCCGGACAATGGTAAAATCCCGGACGCCCTTGTCGCCGTAGTAAGCCCACAGCACGGGCGCTCCCCCGTTTACCTCCTCCCAGCAAAAGCCGTCCCTGCTCAGGCCAAAGTACACCTGCTCGCCGTCCGGCGTTGTCTTTTCTCTGAAATGCACAAATAAGTATGCCATGTTACTTCTCCTCCTCTTTTTATTTAAAATCCCGGTGTCCTGCGCCCACCACTCTTGTCATCCAGCACCCTCCTTCCGTATGTACTCAGTTTACCATAGCGGATTTCCTGTTGCAATTGCCTGGTTCGCATCACGGCAAATATTCCCGCTTTATAACGATTCACATCCATCCGTCCGCAATCACGCCAAAAGGAAAACGTTTGAAAAATTTCAGAATACCATATATAATAAAGGATAAGAACATGATATGGCGGCCCGGCCGCCGCCCCACGCAAATTAAGGGAATTCGTATGAAAAATGAACGCCAAAAAAGAGAAAACCGCAAGGGCATTCCTCTGATCTTTTCCATTATATTTGTTTTCTGCATTTTAGGAACCGTTATTTTCTCCGTTTCAAGAAGAATATCCGTAGAGATGTCCGCATCGGCTATCGATAATCTCAGCGAAAGCCTCAGCCTGATCAAAGGCACCATGGAAGTCCTTCTCAACAAGGATGCCGAATTCCAGAAGCTGATAGTCCGGGAGCTTACCACTCTGGAAGATCCGCAGGACTTCATCCTTTCTTATGAACGGAATCATTCCATGGTAAAAATGTCCCTGATCCGTTCAGGCGAAACGGAAGGCATTTCCAGTACCGGAGACCCCTTCTCGGAAGAAGGCCTTGATTTTTCAGCCGGAAATACCGTGGGGGAACTGCCGCTCTCCCAATCCTATCTGAACGATATGGGAACCTGGGCTTACACAATCAAATGCCCTGTCCTGAAAGATGGCAGCGAAATCGCCACCCTTTATGCGGAATATGTTTACGATTCCTTTGAGGAGGCCATGCCTCATGCATTTTATAATAATCAGGCCATGCTCTATATCATGGATTCCAAAAGCGAGCGGCTCGTGTTAAAACCAAGAGGAATCGGGGAACGCAATGCCGGCCACCTGAACCTGGAGGATTTCTACCGGGCCAACAATATCCTGGAGCCGGATATTCAGCAGGAAGTGGCTGACAATATAAAAAACGGCAGGAATATCATGTTTTATCATGATGTTCAGGGCAAAGCCTCTCTCATCTATATGTGGGCGGTCAACAAGGGGGCGATTTATTTAATCGGATATGTGCCAATTGACGCCATCCAGCAGGAGGGAAGAGCCGTAAATCAGAATATCCTGATCGTTGTCCTCGTCACGGTCATCGCCTTTTTTCTCTGCTGCATTCTCTATTATTTCAACAACAGGCAGCAGATACGGATCCGGAAAGAACGGGAAGCGGAAAGAGAGCTGCACAACCTGCAGCTGTCGGAAGCATTGAAGGCCGCGCAGATGGCAAGCAATTCCAAGACCACCTTCCTCTCCAACATGTCCCACGATATCCGGACGCCCATGAATGCCATCCTGGGCTTTACCACTCTGCTCACAAAGGATGCGGATAATCCGGTAAAGGTGCGGGAATACACGAAGAAAATCACGGCTTCCGGCCAGCACCTTTTAAGCCTGATTAATGACGTGCTGGATGTCTCCAAGATTGAAAGCGGCAAGGTAGCGCTCACCATCGGTGAGTTTACCCTAAACGATCTGGTATCCTCCGTGGATGCGATCATACGCCCTATGGCAAATGAAAAAAACCAAAGCTTCAATGTGACCGTGACGGACGTAAAACACGAATATTTGGTGGGCGATGAGACCAGAATCAACCAGATTCTGATCAATCTCCTCTCCAACGCCGTAAAATACACTCCGGAAAACGGTAATATCTGGTTCCGGATTATCGAGCTTTCCCAGCGTTCCGGCCAGTTCGTCCATATCCGCATCGAGGTTGAGGATGATGGCTACGGAATGACGCAGGAATATTTAAAGACTATCTTTGAGGCCTTTACCAGGGCGGAAAACAGCACCACGAACAAGGTGCAGGGAACCGGGCTTGGCATGGCCATCACAAAGAACATTGTGGAACTCATGGGCGGCACCATAGAAGTATTCAGCGAAGTGGACAAAGGCAGCCTTTTCCGGGTGGATCTTGAGCTGCGCATTCCGGATGTCCAAAATGATGAACAATTCTGGAAGAAAAACGAAATATCCCGGATCCTGGCAGTGGATGACGATGAGGATATCTGCAGAAGCATTCAGCTTCTCATGAAAAACACCGGCGTCGTGGTGGATACGGCTTCGGGAGGCGAACAGGCCCTTTCCATGATGGAAAAGGCGCGCAACAGCGGCCAGGAATATCACATCATTCTTATGGATGAAAAAATGCCCGGCATGGACGGCGTTGAGACAGCCGAAAAAATCCGTGCGGGTTTCTCCCGCCTGGTTCCCATCCTCTTTCTCACGGCCTGCGACGAAGAGGATATGCCAGAGGCGGCGTTCCATCTTGGAAATATGGAAATTATGCCCAAGCCGTTTTTTGTATCTGCCTTCAAAGAGAAAATACGAAATCTTCAATCCGGCCACGGAAAAGATTCCAAACCGCCCCAGGATACTTCGAAAAGCATGGATCTCGGCGGACTGCATTTTCTGGTGGCGGAGGATAACGCAATTAATGCGGAAATCCTTTCCGAGCTGCTGGAACTGGAAAACGCTTCCTGCGAGATTACGGAAAACGGACAGCTGGTTGTGGAACGCTTCCGGCAGGCAGATGAGAACGAATTTGACGCCATCCTGATGGATGTGCAGATGCCTGTCATGAACGGCTATGACGCAACCAGGGCCATCCGCGGCTTACATCGCCGTGATGCCGCAAAAATCCCCATCATCGCCATGACGGCAAACGCTTTTGCGGAGGACGTAAAGGACGCTCTGGATGCAGGAATGAGCGCCCACGTGGCAAAGCCGATTGACATGGGCTTATTGAAAAAAACATTGGGACAATACATTGAAAGGAATAACTATGAAACGGATCACTAGCCAAAAAAGCAAAGGGGCTGCTCTTTTGTGTCTTTTCGCAGCCCTGGCCTTAGCCATGGCAGCCTGCACAGTAAAGCCGGATCCTGACCAGAATCTGGTTGCTGGCAGCGAAAAAAACGAGAAAATTATCAACCTCTTCGGCCCTATGGAAAAGTCCAAACCGGATACCTCCAATCTTGCGAGAACGGCATTTGACCTGACCATCAGCATTGCCGAGGAGGATCTTGGCCTGACGGTGGAATACCGCACATACACGGCGGAAAACTATCAGGAAAAAACCTATGACGACGTGGTGCTCGACCGGATCCGCAACAACATGGATGACCTGTATCTGCTGAATCCGGATACCATACAGATCCTTGGCAGCGAGGGAAGGCTGCTGGATCTGTCAGAACTGGACTGTGCAGGAAATCTGCGGGACGTCATAAAGACTGCCAACACGGTTGACGGAAAGCTGGTGGCAATTCCCCAGGAAGTGGTGGCCCATGGCCTGTTTGTCAACAAAGATCTGTTTGACCGCTACGGCCTTTCCCTGCCGCAGACCCCGGAGGATCTGCTGGAATGCTGCCGGGTGTTCCGGGAAAACGGGATTGAGACCCCCATCGGCGCAAACCGCTGGTGGCTGGAAAATTTTGTCTTTGCCCTGGCCTATGCGGATCTGTATAACGGGGGAAATACGGCGGAGGAAATCGAAGCCCTGAACAGAGGGGAGGCCAAATACAGTGACTATATGCGCCCGGGCTTTGAATTTCTGCAGGAGCTTATCGACAAAGGTTATATCGATGCGCAGACCGCCTGCACCTATGAGGCCATCGAAGACGAGGGACCGGATTTCCTGGCCCAGAAAACCCCTATTGTCATGGCCTACTGGGGTGCGGCAAATTCAGAAACCGCTTACGGGAATCCGGATTTCAACCTGCAGGTCATCGGATTTCCCAGCCCTATCGGGCAGATGCCGGTAATCTCCATGACGGGGTACGGAATCGGTGCGGATGCAGAGCATCTGGAGGATACCAAAAAGGTTCTGGATATCATTCTTTCTGATGAATGTCTGCAGCTGTACACAGAAACCAACAAGGTGATTTCTCCCTCCAAAAATGTAAGCGTGGACTGTATCCCCGCCTTAAAGCCCTTAAACGACAAGATTGCGGACAATATTTACGTCCTTGGTTCCAATGCCGGTATGAAGGTGGAGCAGTGGGGCAATACCTGCCTGATCGTCCGCAGCCTGCTAAACGGAGCTACCGTTGATGAATGTATGGCGGAATATGACCGGCTTCAGGAGGAATCCCTCAGGGACTGAAGTCAACAACCCCGCTGCAAGCAACGGGGCATCAAGCTTGCAGCGCTGCAGAACAGCGGGGTATGTGACCCTTGCGGCATTCGCCAAATGTCTGCTTCGCAGCCGCTT
>CAJTVN010000053.1 GCA_910579685.1 uncultured Lachnospiraceae bacterium
TAATAACCAGCAATCGGAAGATAAATTTATTACTCTTTATGAAGGAGATGCAAGAAAAATGTATCGGAAATGGGATAATATCAAGCATATTAGTGAAGAGATTAAAGAAAGAAGAATACCAAGGAAAGCATATGATTCTGGTCTTTGGGGGCTTAAGATAAATACGAAAGAACGCTTGCAGAGAAGAAAAGAACCACTTCAATTTGGAGTAGTTGTAACATTGAAGGAAATGAATGGTGTAAATCGTATTGACGATTTTATCAAGATGTGTATGGCGCGTGGCTGGCTGGTTAATCAGTTGGATATTGAAAAGCACTTGGATGTATATGCGAAGGCAGAAGAAGATATCGTATTCGAGCAATAATGGAGAAAAGCGCATTTGGAAGTAGAAGGCAGTTATATGGCAGATCACCTTTTATTTGATGACAGATATCTGCCTGATGGCACCGGATAAATACAAAATATATTTGGATTATTTTGGGATTGAATTTGGCAAATCCATGGCTGGCAGCTTATATTTCTTGGAGCATGAGCTATTTAAGGAAGAAATCAATATTGAAAATAGCAGCAAATATGATGCGCTTTTTTCAGATGTGTTAAGAACCCATGGACTGCCGGATCCGCATGAGGGTAATATCCAGTATGTGCGTATTTTTCTTTCTATAATTCCCCTTCCCAAGGGCAAGGAACTGACGGACGAAGAGTTTGGACATGTCTGCAATCAGGTGCTTCGTCTGTTGGGAATCAGCTGTGATGGTGAGATCAATAGATTTATGTCAGAGCTGGATGAGCTGATTGTGGACTCGGTATATAAGCTGGAACTGAGACGTCTGCGAAAGAGTATGATGCGTGACCATATGTACAATGTAGATATGGCAAAATGCCAGAAACGGCTTATGAAAAAAACGACTCTGGGGATGAAGCAAGAAAATATTTTTCATCTGGTTATGGATACGGTGTATCAGATTAAGGGCATAGATTTGTCCGGGATGACGGATGAGGAATATGGTAAGTTTGTCAGAGAGACTGACCCAGAAGCATATCAGGAAATGCAGGAGAAGCTGCAGGCTTTCAAAGAAAATTTGGAGAAGATGGCGGGAGAAAAGGGGATAAAAATTTTCAGCAAAAAGGATCTGGGGAAGTATTTTGAACAGTATGGAATTCCATTCAGGGATATTCTGGAAGGGGGAGATATCCAGAAAGTGGATGACTTGGCAGAATGTGATCATACAGATAGTATTTCATAAGAACTTATGAAACTATGTGTCCAGCCCGGAGATCACCCTTTTGCGTACGCATGACGCATGTATCAAAACTATACAATCCGGATATTGCAAGAGTATTTTATCGTGCCGAATATATTGAAGGGCAAGGGGATAATAGAGCGTAAAGGTGGTAAACGATACGGTTATTGGAAAATTTGTGAATAGCTTTTATGTCCCATCGTACCATTTCCTGATGGCAACGGCAGAATGAGTCGGTTGCTCACAACCTTGTTGCTATATCGAAATGGTTTTTATGTTGGAAAGTATATTTCCCTTGAAGCCAAAATTGCCAAAAACAAAGACCTTTATTATGACGCACTTGGTCAGGCACAAAACGGATGGCATGAAGGTACCGAGGACGCTGTTCCATTTATAAAATATCTGCTTGGAACTGTTCTTGCAGCCTGCAAGGATTTTGAAGACCGCTTCGCACTAGTGGAAACCAAACTTCCTGCGTTGGAAACAGTAAGACGTGCTACGATGAATAAAATCGGTCGATTTACCAGCAGGACATTCGTGAACTTTGTCCGTCTCTCAGTATAAGTTTCATCGAAGGTGCTCTCCGTAAGTTGGTCACATCCGGTGAATTGAAGCGAGAAGGCTTTGGGAAGAACATCTGTTATTACAGATTGAGGTGATTCCCCCAAGCAAATACTCATTCCCTTAAAAACAGTAGACAAAGACCCCGCTGCAAGCAACGGGGCATCAAATTTGCAACGCTGCAAAGCAGCGGGGTATTTGACCCTTGCGGCAGTCGCCATACATATAGAAAGCAAGCTTTCTATTGTCATGAATGTGCATGCAAGCTTGCTCGCGGGAATAAATTAAGGGAACGGTCATATTGATAGGGTTAAGCATCTATTGAAAATGGTAGGTGCTTTTCTTATGCCCATTTATCAAAGAAGGGAGTGATTTTTTATGGGTATCTTATCCGGCATATTTAAGGCGAGAGATAAGCCCGAAAACAGAACGGCGGTAATCGGAAAACTGCCCGATGTGTGCTTCCGGGCTGGGCGGGCAGAAGATATCCTGCACCTGGCCGTATGCCTCATTCTGATAGAGGATGCCGTATTTCCGGATGGCATCAAACAGCCGGTGCGTTTCGATCCGCCACCATGGGGTGCCTGTTGATATTGTATTTGACAATGAGAATGGATTGCATTTTTTAGTTTCTTATATTTGTTTATATTGCTTTATACCTCTTGAAATATTTGCATAGAATTTTAAGGGGAAGTTCTATTGACTTTCCTCCTTGTGCTTGCTAGAATAAAAATATAAGGGAAG
Source organism: uncultured Lachnospiraceae bacterium (assembly GCA_910579685.1). Classification (GTDB taxonomy): domain Bacteria; phylum Bacillota; class Clostridia; order Lachnospirales; family Lachnospiraceae; genus Suilimivivens. The sequence goes on from CAJTVN010000053.1 coordinate 2,550, forward strand.
TTTACCACTGACCGATATGTGGTATATAAATGGTCGGGTTGAAAGTATAGTCCTTCGCCGTAAGGCGGGGGACTTTTTTCATAATGAGGACAAGTTCCATACCCCAAAGGAAGATACAAGATATGTTTCCGATAACAGAAGAAGGCAGGAGAGCCTTTGCTCGACTGACTTATGCTTTACTGGGCTTGATGGAATGCCTGGCGAAACAGGATTTGAGGAGAAATATTGTCTGAAAATTTCAGCAACTTACTGTTTCGCAATCACCTAATGATAGAAAGATATTGAAGGAGAAACCATGCTGCATCTTGTAATCTGCGATGACGAACCGTCCCAGCTTGCCTTGCTGGAAGCGTATGTGAGGCAGTGGGCGGGAGAAAAGAAGACCGATATTAAGATCAGCCAGTGCCGTAACGCACAGCAGTTCCTCTTCCTGTGGGAGGAGGAGCGTGCCGTGGACATTGCGCTTCTGGATATTGACATGCCCGGCATGAACGGGATCTGTCTGGCTCATAAGCTGCGAGGCGAGGGAGAGAGGCTTCCGATCATTTTTGTCACGGGGCTTACGGACTATGTGCTGGAGGGATATGATGTGGAGGCGGTATCCTATCTTCTGAAGCCTGTGCGAAAGGACAAGCTTTTTGCCTGTCTGGATAAGGCGGCGGACAGACGAAGGAAGGAGGAGCCGTCTCTTTTGCTTGAGATGCCGGGAGGGACGGCCAGGCTCAGATTAAAGGAAATCTGTTATGTGGAGAGCACGGCCCACGATACCCTGATCTACCGCGCCTGCGGGGGAGAAGGCCTCCGGTGCAGGACGGGAATCCGTCAGCTGGAGGAGAGTCTCTGCGTGGCCGGTGGCAGCTTTTTTAAGATACACCGCTCCTATCTGGTGAATCTCTCCTGGGCCAGCAGGATTACCAGAAAAGAGGTGGTGATGGATACCGGACAGGCGCTTCCCATTGCCAGGGGCAGGTGGGAGGCAGTGAATCAGGCTTATCTGGACTATTACAGGGGAAAGCGGGGTGAGTGAATTTGGAAATAGGGACAGGAAAGCTCTTCGGGACAGATTCCGGAGAGATTTTTTGCGGGATTTTTCAGGTACTGTGGCTGATCCTGTACTGGTATTATGTGTTTCGGGTGGGAACCATGGAAAAGGGGATAGGACGGCGGCTGGCCGGATTCGGCCTCTCTGCGGGGATCCTTTTGCCTGCCCTCTGGCTGCCTCTGTGGACAGTGTGGCCGTTTGCGGCAGGGGTTGTTCTGCTTTTTGATCTTTTCTTTGACCAGGAGCCGTTTCGAAGACAGTGGCCCTGGGTCGCCTTTCCGGGGGTCTGTCTTGCCGCAGGTGCGCTGCTGCCAGAGAGGGCCGTCTTCTGGCTCCACGGACTGATTCTGCTGATCTTTCTGCTTCTTCTTCTGGCGAGACGGGAGAGTCTTTCTGCGGGAGGCGGGATCCTCACGGCGGCAGTGTTCGCCCTTGTGAGTCTTTTTGAATATTGGGTCAGCACCGCGGGATGGATGCAGGTCGGAGAATGCGGGGGAAGCCTGCTTTTGTGGGGAGGCGTTCTGTTGGAGACGCTTCTGTTCTTTCTCACGGAGGGAACGCTCTATTTTTACAAAAAGGGGTTTGAATTTCAGACCGAGCGGTTCCGGAAGGAGCTGATGGAGCACCAGTACGGGGAAATCCGTGAGATCTATATGGATATGCGGGGATGGCGCCACGACTACCACAATCACATGCAGGTGATGAAGGCCCAGCTGACAATGGGAAATCTGGAAGAGATCCATACCTATCTGGATGAGCTGGAAAAGGAGCTTGACCGGGTGGACACGTCGGTGAAATCGGGGAACCTGATGACTGACGCTATTTTGAACAGCAAGCTCACTCTGGCAAGGCGGCAGAAGATATCCGTCGATTGCGCTGTGAAGCTTCCGGACAAGCTCCCTGTCGAGGACGTGGATCTTTGCGTGATTCTGGGAAATCTCATGGACAATGCGCTGGAGGCCTGTGCACAGGTCGGAGAGGAGGAGCGCTTTCTGCGCATTTACATGGCCGTGAACAAGAGCCAGCTCTATCTTTCCGTTCAAAATTCCGCCAGTCAGGAGCCGGATTTTGAGCAGCAGAACTACATCACGAAGAAGCGGGGAAATCATGGCCTTGGCATGAAGCGGGTGAAGGCCGCGGTGGATAAATACAACGGTTATCTGAATCTTGCCAATGAGTCAGGGATTTTTGCGGCGGAGGTGAGTATGCCGCTGAGTTCTCAAAAGTCCTGACCGCCATCCGGTACATGGTATTTGAGTGGCCCAAAAGGGCAGGTGTATTTTTGGCCGCTGTATCTGTCTTTTTGTCCCTTGTCTTTTTAACTATGCCGACCTATACTTTGCCTATGCTTAAGCCGGTAAGAGGTGGCAGCGAGGAAAAGGAGAGGAAAAGGTACATCTGACCATGGCTATGGTGGAAAACGCAACCGTGACCGCCAATGCCACGGATCTTGCCAACACGCCTTTTGGCAAGGCATGGCAGGAGGCGACGGGCGTAGAGCTGGAGATTATGCAGCTGGCGGACGTTGACGCACTGAATCTGCTCTATGCCAGCGGGGAGCTGCCGGACCTGATTTATTCCTGCGGGCAACGAGCCAAGCGGGCATGCTTGCATGCACATTTGGCGACTGCCGCACCGATCTTGGTGCTGTACCCTTTTTTGCAGAAGCGCTTTGTGAAGGGAGTTATGGTCGGTGCGATTAAAGGTTAGAAACTGGCGGCGCACACAGATGGTGAAATACGGATGAGAATGATGAATAAGAAAAGTGTTGTGATAGGGTGGCTTTACTCTTATATGATTGTTTTGCTGATTCCTTTCGTCACTATATTTTTGAATTATGGATGGAATCGAAAGGTAATCCGCAATGAAATTCTTCAGGCCAACCAGCTTGTATTGGAGAATCTGGGCAATGAGATTGACCGATATCTGAGTCAGGAGTTTTCTTTTCGTTCGTTTTTGCTGAAGGAGAGAACCTTTCAGAAGGTTGTGAGCAGCAAAGAGAAGGATCCGCAGTTTTACTATAACGTGGCGGAGCTGATCAACGGGATGAACAGCTATGCTTCGAGCATGTCATGTATGGTTTATCTGAAGGAACTGGATTATGCAATCAGTAATGGGGGCGCCAACGACAGCGCCCCCTTATACAATGGAAAGAGAGTGGCCTTTCCGGATATTGTTCCCTATGACGACTGGATTAAAATATTGGCAGGGGATTACCGGAATAATATGTTTTTCGCAAAATGTCTGTATTATGGGAATACGAGGGACTGTCTGATCTATGCTGACAGTCTAAATGATTTTGCACAATATGAGCCTTTTAACTTATTTGTGTGCCTTCCGATTTCGGAATTGGAGGAACTGACAAGGCTGCTGCCGGACGGTTCCCTGTTTTCGGTCGGGATCGGGTCAGAGAGTATACTGACTTTGTCAAATCAGGGAATGGAAGAAAATCCGGCAGAGCCGGAATGCGGCTGGGACGGCCGGCAGACAGATGAAACGGACCGCTATATGGAGATTCACAAGGTATCGGGCATAAAAGATGTGGAATACTGTCTGATGATTCCGAAGGATGAGTTCTGGAAGGAATTGAGGCGGGCCCGCAATGTACTTGGAATCAGTGTGGCGGTGACGCTTCTGGCAGGTGCGCTTTGCGTGTCCGTAGCATTGCACAGGAATTTCGAGCCTGTGGACCGGCTTGTCCGCAAGGTGAGCGGGGGAAGCAAGGAGAGGAGCAATGAGTACAAGATCATAGAGGATGCTTATTTCAGGTTAATGGAAGAAAAAAACGTGATGCACAGGCATATTGCCACGCAGACAGAGCAGATGCAGAGCAATTATCTGCTGGCCATGATGAAGAGCAGATCCTTCAGGATGAGGTTATGCTGTTTGCGGTAGATAATATTCTCACGGAATTGATGGCGGAGTTTGAATTCTGCCGAATGGAGGAAGGACAGCTCCTGTTCTATCTGTTTATGACTGATGGAGAGGTACAGGCCTTTCGGGAGTCTTTGTACAAATCCACACAGTATTTGTGCGATTTTATGCAGCGGCGGGGAGTGTCGCTGTGCGGTGTGATCAGCAAGGCGGTCTATGAGACGGGGAAGCTGCGGTTTGCCTATCAGGACGTGCTCGAGGGGCTCGAGAGCGTGAAGATGTTTCGAAAATGCGGTATTGTGGACATGGAGGAATGGCAGGTTTCGGGCAGTAAGGAAATTGTCCGGAGTGTCATCCAGTATGTGGAGCAGCATTTCACGGAAAGCGACCTGAATATCAACACCATTGCGGAGGGAATCGGACGCAATCCCAAATATTTATCCAGAGTGTTCAAAGATGAGACCGGCGAGGGGATTTTGGACTATGTAAATCAGAAGAGGATCAAAAAGGCGCAGATATTGATGAAATCAGAAAATATGACCTTGGAGCAGATCGGAGAAATGGTGGGATATGCCAGTACGAAGACCTTTCGTAGGGCGTTTCAGAAGGAGACGGGCATGATGCCGGGAAATTATCTGAAGGATCCGCACCGTTGACGGAACATACGGGAACCTGGATCTACTGTCTGACATCCCTTTTACGGTACTGTGCCGGAGAGATGCCGGTTTGCTTCTTGAAAAAAGCTGAAAAATGCTCATAGCAGGGAAAGCCGAGCCTCTCCGAGATGATCTGGATGGAAAGGTTGGTATGGTAGAGCATGGACTGGGCCAGTTCCAGTTTCATGGACAGGTAATAGTTATAGGGTGTAATCCCATAGGCTTCCCGGAAGAGATGGATACAGCGTGAACGGGAAAGGTGGACACTGTCGGCAATGTCGTCGATACGGATCGGGGCGGTCAGATTTTCTTCGATAAAATTTTTCATGGCCAGCGCCGGGGACTTTCCCAGAGTGCGGTGGCCGAGAAAGTCTGATAAGAAACTGATATACTGATGCAGAAGGAGAGGCAGCTTTTTCCCGCAGTGAACCGGATCCTTCTGTATCATATCCACAATGGAAAACAGGAAAGAACCGTCCCCCAGATCCGGAATTACCAGGGTATCATCTAATCCGTAGTCGGAAAGCATATGGCGTACCATGCTTCCCTCCACATTGAGCCATACTTTTTTCCAGGGGTCTTTCGGGTCGGCCCAGTAATGCTGATAATGCCCTGGCCGCAAAATGTAAGCGTCTCCCGCTTTTACATGACAGGTTTCCTGATCCTGTATGATCTGTCCCTGCCCGCTGATAATATATTCAAAGACATAGCAGCTGCCGCTGCTGCGTTGTATTTCATAAAAAGGAAAGGGCCAGGTGATTCCTGCCAGCTGAGGAGAAAAGGCCGGGCTTGAGGGTCCGGTATAAATAGCATATTCTTCTTTTCCGATTCGGCGTTCGTTGATCATGAAGAGTCCTTTCTTCTGCCGTGTGGCATAATGTACATTCTTTTCTTTTCCCTTTCTCCAGTATAGCACTATTTTGTATATTTTAAAGCATAATTTACATGGTTTTCTTATAAAAAAGAGAATATAGTTGACTTTAGTTAAAACAAAAGAATTTTATTCAGGAGGGAAAAGGAGAATAAGGAGGATGATGAATATGAAAATGAATGGTACAGAAAAAAATGAAGTGAAAAAAGACAGGCTTCCGGCTTATCCGTTGATTACCTGCGACCCTTATTTCAGTATATGGTCGGGCAGCGACCTGCTGTATGAAAGGGACACCATGCATTGGACGGGAAGAAGGAAACGGATCAGGGCAAGTGTGCGCATTGATGGCAGGGAGTACCGCTTTATGGGTCAGGGTGCGCAGGAGCCCATGAGACAGACCGGGGCGGAGGTGACGGCGTTTTCCACCCGATATCATTTTGAGGCTGCGGGGACGGCATTGACCGTTATTTTCTGGACACCGCTTCTTCTGGATGATCTGGACGTACTTTCGCGTCCCTGCTCCTATGTGGACATGGAGGTGAGCTCTCTGGACGGAGCGGCCCATCAGGTGGAAATCGAATGGGAATTCTCGGGAGAACTGTGCTGTGACAGGAATCAGACGGAAAAAATCGGCGGCGGCGGTTATGATTTGGAGCAGGAGCAGATCGCATGGCTCGGGCTGCGGCAGCAGAGTCCTCTGGGACACAGCGGCGATGGCGTTACTATTGACTGGGGCTACCTGTATCTGTCGGTGGAGGCAATGGAGGGAAGAAAGGTATTTTATGCACAGGAGAGACATAGCCTTTGTGCCGGCTTTACGCTGGATGTAGAGGCGGGGAACGGAAAAAGCGCGTTTTTTGTGGCTGCATATGATGATATCGCATCCATCAATTATTTTGGCAGATTATTTCCCGGTTATTGGGCCAGAGAGGGAAAAACAATCGTGGAGGCTGTCTCGGAGGCGGTTATCCAGAAGAACCTTCTGTGGGAGCGGTGCAGAGCGTTTGAAAAGGAGCTGGTGCGTGAGTGTGAAGTATTTGGGGAAGCCTACACAAAGATTTGTATGGCGGCTTACAGACAATGCATTGCGGCGCACAAGCTGATTGCCGACGAGAAGGGAAGAGCGGTGTTTATTTCCAAGGAATGCTATTCCAACGGCTGTGCGGCTACGGTGGATGTGACGTATCCCTCTGCCCCGCTGTTTCTCTTATATAATCCGGAATTGGTCAGGGGCATGCTGCGGCCTGTGCTTCGATTTGCCAAAATGCCGGTGTGGAACTATGATTTTGCACCGCACGATGTGGGACGCTATCCCTATGTGACCGGACAGGTGTACGGGCAAAAGGAGTACCGGAGGGCGGCGCAGGAGCTTGGAGGGGGTGAGGAGGAAGGCTTTGTCTTTCCCATGTATTATCAGATGCCGGCAAGTGCGGATATTTATCAGATAAAATATCAAATGCCGGTAGAGGAATGTGGCAATGTGCTGATTCTGGCGGCACAGCTGGCAAGACAGGATCCCGAGGCAACAAAGGAACTTTTGACGGATAATCTCTCCCTGTATGAAAAATGGGTAAAATATCTTCTGCAGTACGGCACAGACCCTGAGGAACAGCTATGTACGGACGATTTTGCAGGTCATCTAAGTCATAATGTAAATCTTGCCATCAAGGCGGTTATGGGAGTGGAGGCATATTCTATCCTGATACGGGCGGCGGGGAAGGAAGAAGAGGCCGCTCATTATCATGAGCAGGCAGTGAAAATGGCAAAGACCGTGTTCGGGAGGGCTTCCGCTTCCGGTCACACAAAGCTTACCTTTGACGGAGGAAAAGAGAGCTGGAGCCTGAAATACAATGCCGTATGGGACTGGTTATTCGGCTCCGGACTCTGGGAGGAGGAGTTTTATGAGCAGGAATCCGCATATTATAGGGAAAAATGCGGTACATATGGCGTTCCCCTGGATAATCGGGAGGATTATGGAAAGAGCGACTGGATGATGTGGGCGGCGGCAATGGATATGACGGGACAAAATATAGAAAAATTTTCCGGATGCATTTTGAAGTTTCTGGAGGAGAGTCCGGACAGAGTTCCTTTTTCCGACTGGTACCGGATGGAAACCGGAAGGCAGCAGGGATTTCAAAACCGCACGGTGCAGGGAGGAATTTTTATGCCAATCCTTCTGCGCAGGGGGCGGATGGCAGACAGCCTGAAATGCCGTGAGAGTAAGAAAGGGGCGCGGCATGGAAATACCTGAGATACTGAAAAAGAGGGTGGATGAGCTGGAAAAATATTATCGCATTCACTGCCAGGCGTTAGCGCCGCTGGCCGCACAATGTTTCCTGAACACGATGGAGACCACGGTGAGACGGCTTGCGGACGGTACTTATTTTGTGATTACAGGCGATATCCCGGCTATGTGGCTGCGGGACTCTGCGGCGCAGGTGAGGCCTTATGTAAAATATGCGAAAGAGGATGACAGGCTTCAGGAGATTCTGGAAAGCATTATTGCAAAGCAGGCGGATTTTGTCTGCATTGATCCGTATGCGAATGCGTTCAACGAGTGCGCCAATGGGATGGGGCACAAGGATGATACCGTCTTAAACGACCATGTATGGGAACGCAAATATGAGGTGGACTCGTTGTGCGCACCGCTGTATCTTGGATATTTATATTGGAAAACAACGGGGATTGACAGGATTTTCACAAAACGATATTGCGAGATGATCAGAGTTATCTTGCATCTTTTTACCACAGAACAAGATCACGGGAAGTCATCTTATTTTTTTCAGCGTGATAATTGTCCGGATACAGACACACTGCCCAACAGAGGCAGGGGAAATGCGGTGAGGGTGACTGGAATGACCTGGTCAGGCTTCCGGCCCTCTGATGATCGCTGTGATTACGGTTATCTGATTCCTTCCAATATGATGGCCGCAAAGGCGATGTGCTTTGCGGCGGAAATAGCCAGGGAATATTACAAATCCAAAGAGCTGGCGGCAAAGTGTGAGGCGCTGGCAAAGGAGATTCAGGAGGGCATCCGGGAATATGGGATAACAGAGCATCCGGAATTCGGAAGGATATACGCCTATGAAACGGATGGATTCGGAAATTACAATTTGATGGATGATGCCAATTCGCCAAGTCTCCTGTCCATGCCCTATCTGGGATACTGCGGGAGGGAAGACCCTATCTACCGTAACACCCGCAGATTTGTCCTGTCGGATGCCAATCCCTTTTATTTTAAGGGAAATAAGGCGCAGGGGATGGGAAGCCCGCATACACCGGAGGGTTATGTGTGGCACATCGGCATTATCATGCAGGCGCTCACTTCGGGAAGCAGACAGGAAATACTGGAGTGTCTTTACATGCTGGCCGGGACACATGCGGGGACAAACTATATGCATGAATCATTCGACCCTTCGGCGCCGGAGAAGTATTCAAGGCCCTGGTTTGCATGGGCCAATTCCCTGTTTGCGGAGCTTCTGGATAAGCTCATGGATGAGAATTTCTGGGAGGGGTAAAAGGGGTTCTGCCTGATGCCCTCCCCTACAGCGCCTTTTTCACCGAAATCGCCTTTACGGGACACATTTCCTGGCAGCAGAAGCAGGAAATGCACCCCTTTTTGTGAAACACCGCCTTTTTTCCCGCCCCCGAAGTTCCCGGATGTCTGCCCGGCGCAATCCGGATCACGTGGGCGGGACAGCTCTCCGCACATTTCCCGCACCCCACGCATTTTTCCCGGTCAACCTGGGGATAGGATTTCAGAAGCCGGCCGGCGAAAAACAGGAACGGCTTTTTGAGGAATCCGGGGACGTTTCCGGAAAAATCAAGCCCTTTGGTATCCGGCAGCTTGAAGGGCGTAAGTCCCGCAGGAACGGGATCTCCCGTCAGTTCGATCTCATCCGGCCTGGCAAGGCCAAGCTCCGCGGCCTGACGGATCATCTCGATCTTCATGGGATCCAGCTTCATCAGCCCGGCGGCGAAATAATCCTGGGTATAGAGATCCCTGGCAGCCAGCAGCAGATGCAGCGGATGGGAGGTGCCGCCGGTGGGCCCGTTCCCTTCCATGGCATCGATGGCGTCGATGACGGTGAGCTGGGGCGCTACCGTCTGGGCCAGTTCAAGAAGCATCCGGGAAAAATCGGAAAGCTGGGGCCAGCGGTAATGAAGCTGGGGCTTTTCCAGCCCGGGGATCACGCCGAACAGGTTCTTGATTCCGCCGGAATATCCGGTCATTGCATGAGTTTTCAGCTTGCAGATATTGATCACATAGTCCGCCTGCACAATGGGCGTGATGATGTGGAAGGAATGGTTGGCAAACCCCTGCGGGCAGTTCACGGTCCGGGCGGAAAAATCCATATTGAGCTTCACCTGCGGCTCCAGCTGTCTCATGCCGCAGGTGCTGTAAATATTTTTCATGTATTCGGCGTTATAGAGCCCTCCGGAGCTCTCCGCAAGGGTGATGTCCGTTACGCCCTGGTCATTCAGCCAGCGGACCACACCCTTGATCACCAGAGGATGGGTGGTTACCGGGTACTCCGGCTTTTTCGCCATGATGAGGTTGGGCTTAATCACAACCTTTAAGTCGGCTCGCATATCCTTCTCAATGCCAAGAGCTGCAAACGAGCGGCACAGGGCGGGGTAGATCAGGTCTTCTTTGTATTCGGGAACCGATTGCAGAGTCTGAATCATATGATTTTCCTTTCACGAAAATTGATATCTTATTTTACCACGTTACGCGCTTTTGGAAAAGACAATTTGTACCCCGGAAAAAAAACAGAGAGACGATCCGCTTCCATGCGTATATAGTATAGGTAATTGCGGAACTGTAAGCTGCGGAAATATTCAGACAATATTTCCGCAGCTTGCAGGCTTCGCAATTACCTGATGACAGACGAATAACCGAGAACACGACGTATGGAGGAAGCGGGATGAAGGACTTAAGAGTGACGGAACAGGAAATTATGGAGTTTGAAAGATATCTGAGAAACGAAGAGCGGGAGCGGGCCACCATTGAGAAATATCTGCGCGACGTGCGCTTTTTCTGCACATGGCTGGGACGCAGGCCTCTTACCAGGGAAGCGGTGATCGAGTGGAAGGAGCTTTTGCAGGAAAAGGGCTATGCGTCCGTCACGGTGAATGCGAAGCTCTCCGCACTTAACGGGTTTCTGGGCTTTCTGGGCCTTGAGGAATTCCGGGTGAAGTTCCTTCGCATCCAGCGGCAGATGTTCCGCAGAAAGTCCAGGGAGCTTACCCGGACGGATTATGAAACGCTGCTGGCAGCCGCCCGCAGGCAGGGAAAGGAGCGGCTGGCGCTTCTGATGGAAACGATCTGCGCCACGGGGATCCGGGTCAGCGAGCTGACCTTCATCACGGCGGAGGCGGCCAGAGAGGGGCGGGCGGAGGTGGAGCTAAAGGGCAAGGTGCGCATTATCCTCCTGCCGGGAAAGCTCTGCCGCAAACTTCTTAGGTTTATCGGGGAACGGGAAATCACTTCCGGCGAGATTTTCCGGACGAAAAGCGGAAAGGGACTGTCCAGAAGGCAGATCTGGAGGGAGATGAAGGAGCTGTGCAAAACGGCGGGCGTGGAAAGCACGAGGGTGTTCCCCCACAACCTGCGCCACTTGTTCGCCATGTCCTTTTATAAAATATGCAAGGATATCGTGAAGCTGGCTGACGTGCTGGGTCACAGTTCCATTGAGACTACCCGGATCTATCTGATAAGTTCGGGAGTGGAGCATGTGCGTCAGTTGGAGCAGCTGAGACTTGTGATATAAACGGAATTTGTATTCTGACTACCATATTTGGGAGTATGGAAAATGCATTCCCGTCATTCAGTTAGAATGTTTTCATTTTTGCGTTTAATTGTGAAAAAACGGGCATAAGAAAGCAGGGACGTAAAAAAAATCTTTACGACCTTGCTCTTTCATGCCCAAAATTCATAAAATAAGATTGTAATTTTAAAATTTGCTGTGCTATAATGAGTGTGAAAAATGTATTTTTTGTTTTTTTATAGACAGAATACAAAGTCTGAACACAAGCGAGAAAGGAGCCCGTATGGAAGAAGCAAGGGAAGCTATTACGGAAGGAAAAATAGAAGATTTTTTGGATCATCTGGCCCGGAAGGGGCGAGGGGAGTCTTCCCTGCAGAGCTACCGGCGGATACTTATGGGCTTATACCGGTACCTGCCGGGGGACAAGAGCATAGGAGAGGCCACGGGGCCTCTGTGGAAACGTCATCTGGAGGAGCAGGGGTTCTCGCCGGCCACGGTGAACAGCCACCTGTCCGTGTGGAACAGCTTCCTGCAGTACCTGGGGCGCAGGCAGTGGCAGATGGAGGATTTCAACCGGGAGACCGAACGGATCCAGCCGGAGCTGAGCCGCCGGGAGTACCTGCGGCTGCTGTCGGCGGCAAAGCAGCTGGGAAAGGAGAAGTCCTATCTGCTGATCAAGACCCTTGGCGGTGCGGGGATGCGGATTCAGGAGCTGCCGCAGCTCACCGTGGAGGCGTTGGAGACGGGGGTGGTGGAGCTGGAATACCACAATTCCAGGCAGAGGCGCATGCTGCACCTGCCGGAGGGCCTGCGGGCGGAGCTGCGGGACTATGTGCGTCGGGAGGGGAAGGAGAGCGGGCCGGTGTTCGCAACCCAGGAGGGAGAGCCCATGGCCCGGACCAGCGTGAACTATTTCATCAGCGTGGTAAGCCGTGACGCACGGGTATCGGAGGAAAAGGCGACGCCCAGATGCCTGTGGAAAATGTACCAGGAAACCTGCCGGGAGATCCGCTCGAACGTGGCAGTGCTGATTGAGCAGTCTTACCAGCGGATGCTGGAGGAGGAGCAGCTGGTCATGGGCTGGAATGCATAAAGAGCCGGTTTTGCCGGTGCCTGCGGCAGGGCCTCCTTCAAGAGGCGCAGGAGGAAAGCTGGATACGGGAAGGAACGGGAAAACCAGGGGAGAGAAAAGGAGGAAAGCAGAGATGAGGGAGGCGATTCCGCCGGTTTTTCATGCTCCGGAACCCAGGCCATCGGACGCCGGAGCGGAAAGGGAAAGGATGGCCCCGCATTGACACAATGCGGAAAAACGGCAAACCGCGGGAAACGGCGGGACGCAAAACAAGGGGGCTAAAGCGTCAAAAGCGCCAGGCCAGCCCGGTCGCCGGATCCTTTGCATCCGTAAATGAAATTGGCAAAGAAAGGAAGGATTACAATGAAAGCAAATAAGAAATCGATGAAGCGCGGACTTGCGTTTTTCCTCGCTATGTTGCTGTGCGTGGGCATGTCGTTCCAGGCGGTGGCACAGGAGAGTATGGCGAATCATACGGATCCCGCCGCACACGAGCAGACGCTTGGCGAAACCCACCAGGACGACGGCGGACAGGAGGAAGAAAGCGGATCGCAGGAAGGCGATTTACCCGGTGAGGAAGAAGCGGACGTATCCGAAGGTGAGGACCTTCCGGAGACAGAGGACGGAGATTCCCAGGATAACGGTTCCAATCCGGACGATTCGCAGAACCCGACACAGGGAGAAATAACGGCTCCCGAGGAGAATGCTCCGTCAGAGGACAATGTTCCGTCAGAGGATAATGTTCTATCAGAGGATAACGGATCTCTGGGCGACGATTCCGCCGCAAATGACGGGCAGAACCCGGCACAGGGAGAAGGAAATGCGCCTGCGGAGGACACCCCGGCACAGGGAGACGCCTCTCAGGAAGGAAACGACTCCCAGGAAACAGACGGATCCGAACCAAATACACCTGCCGGAAATGAAATTCAGGAAGACGTTCCCGGAGAAGCAGACGGCCTGACGCCCGACACACAGGAGCCGGAAGAGGCCGAAGAGCCGGAAGAAACCAGCACGATTCGATTCGTGGTGGAGGGTCCTGCGGCGGCAGAGCTTTTGATCGGCGGGGAGACAGTAGACGTCTCCTATACGGCGGAAATTTCAAGGGAAGAGGAGTTTGCCTTTGCGCTGGTTCCCGGCGAAAACGCACAGATCATGAGCGTTACCGCACAGGGAGCAACTGTGGAAAACCTGGAAGGGAACCAATACCTTCTTCGGGAGATAACGGAAGCGGAAGTGATTGTCACGGTGGAGACGGCGTCTGTTGAAACCGTTGAGGAAACGGAAGTCCCCCAGGCGGTTCAGGCGTTTCTGGACGCAGTGGCGGCGCTCCCGGACGCAGACCAGGTTAACCACGAAAATGCGGAGCAGGTTGGCGAAAAGGTGAACGCCGCACTGGATCTGTGGGAGGCCCTCGACGAGAGTTTCCTGGAGAGAGAGGACGTGGCGGCTGCCCTGGAAAAGCTCTATGCGGTCTATGAGGCGGTGCTTGCGGCGGAGGAGATTGAGGATGCCGTAACCCTGGACGGTACAGTCAGTGCGGCAGCTACAGTCAGACAGTCTGGCAGAACCATATCCATAAGGGTAGGAGAAACGGGAACCTTTCGTTATGGTCCTCCCAGGAAAAAATATATATGCCTAAGGTGCAGTGGTACCGTTACAGAATATATTCCTGATCCAGAGTACTACCGCAACGCCAGCCTTATCGGCAACGAGAATGATCTTGTGGAAAAAGTAAATTGTAGTGTCAGCAACGTGTACAACGGTCTTGAAACGTCTTTTCAGGCATTCAAGCCTGGAATAAGTTCAGATGTGAGAGCCTGTTATGAGGTTAATTTTCGGGTTAATTATGTGACTGGGTATTGTGCTAATTATTTCCCTAATTATGGGCAATGTGGAAATCGTGTACGGATTCCAAAGGATCATAATTGGTACAGCTATGAGGATGTGTTTAGCCTTAGGGTCAATGCCGACTACCAGCTGACATACGTTGATACGGATGGCAGTGCATTAACCATGGCTCCCACGAAGACGAGCGTTGCGGATACCAGAGCAAAGCTGACCGCCGGAACACCCACGAAGGAAGGATGTGAGTTCGACCACTGGGTGGACGAAAAAGGGAATACGTATCAGGCCGGAGATAAGATTGTTCTGGAATGGAGCGAGGGCTTCGGAAGCGCAGACAATCCGGTGACTAAGAAGCTGACGGCCGTATGGAAGGAGGAAGACCCTCCGACTTTGACCTACACCGTAATCTATACGGATGGCGTTCCGGGAGAAACTGTTTTTCCGGATCAGGGCTATGAAGAATTAAACCCTGGCAGTAAAACGCCTGCATTTAAAGGAAACCCGGACGTACGGAAAGGCTATACTTTTATGGGATGGGCCCCGGCGGTTGCAGAAAAGGTAGATCCGTCTGCGGCAAATGAGAAGGGCGAGATATGGTATATGGCCACCTGGCAAAAGAACGAGGAGACGGAACCGAGCGAAAGCCCGAGTGCGAGTCCGAGCCCGAGTGAAGCACCGAACGAGAGCCCGAGCCCGACACCGAGTGAGACGCCGAACGAGAGCCCGAGCCCGACACCAAGCGAAGAACCGAGCGAAAGCCCGAGTGCGAGTCCGAGTGAGACGCCGAGCGAAAGCCCGAGCCCGACCCCGAGTGAAGCACCGAACGAGAGCCCGAGCCCGACACCGAGTGAGACGCCGAGCGAAAGCCCGACACCGAGTGAGACGCCGAGCGAAAGCCCGACACCGGGTGAAACACCGAGCGAAAGCCCGA
>CAJTVN010000054.1 GCA_910579685.1 uncultured Lachnospiraceae bacterium
TCATATTCTCACGGAATGTGCAGCCAGTGCGCATTCCTGACCCGTGAAAAGTAACTGCCTACACCCCGCATTCCAGCTGGCAGTCATAGGGTTCCTTTTCAACATGCTCCGGGGCATACACCGCCGCCTCCACACAGCCCATGGCCTTATAAAACGCCTGGCTCTCCACTGCGGAATGTGCGGATATGTACAGTTTGTCCGCCCCTCTTTCCCTGGCCCACTTCTTTGCCGCACCAAAAAGCGCTCTGCCAATCCCACTGCCCCGCATGTCCTCGGACACATGAATACAGGACAGGTCAAGATACCTTGCCTGCGCTTTCAGTTCCATAAAGTCAGACTCCACGGAGGTAAATCCCTTCAGCGCCCCCTCTGAAAAAGCGCCATATACCAATCCGCCGCTGGCAGCCGTATGTCTCAGACATTCCACCAGGATCTCATATTCCTCCTGCGACCAGTCGTCAATAAAAGGATCCGCCCGGATCACCCACTTCCCGTCCACTCTGCGCCAGCAGTCCGTGACCTCCTGATGGCGGATAAAATTTTGAAACAAACTTCCTGTTATCTCGCTCTCATTTAATTCTCTGTACTGAATCATGTGTCAACCCGCTCCTTATCTTTTCTCTCCCTATAAAATACACAAAAATACAAAATCCTGCAAGTTATTAAAAAAACTATTGAAATTCTCATTCATAGTGCTATAATAATAGCAATGGAAGCATAGCTCAGCCGGGATGAGCGTTCGCCTCACACGCGAGAGGTCATGGGTTCGAGCCCCATTGCTTCCATTTTAAAATGATCTGGGGATATAGCTCAGCTGGGAGAGCGATACGTTCGCAACGTATAGGTCAGGGGTTCGAGTCCCCCTATCTCCATTTTCAGTGCCGGAACTGTGATCTTACAACGGTTCCGGTTATTTTTTTAATATAAAATATTTCGTGCGGCGTGACGATATTTATCTGTCAGATACGTCGTTTGTTCCGACGACGGCCTCTTTCATCGCAGGCCCGCACACAATTACAAAAACATTTGCAAAGGCCGGCCTCTTTATAGCTTCATTTTATCATCCGGGCCAGCATTGAACAGATTGAATTTTTATCCACCCAAACTAACTAAAAAGAGAAGGCCGTTGCGAAATTGCAACAGCCTCTCTTCTTTCTTTTATTTCCTGGTACGTTTCCCCACTATCCACAATAACACCAGTCCGGCAAGGGAAAGCGTCATAGACCAGAACCAAAACATCATATGAGAATCATCCCCGGTTTGAGGGATTGCGTGACCGCCCGGTTCACTATCCCCGGCCTTGCCGGATCCGGTATACACTCCAGGCAGACTGGAATCTTTCTGTGTTCCATTTGATTCCGATTTTTTCGGCAGCTCCCTCACTTTCGGATCTTCCGGAGGGTTGTCACCCCCCGGCCCGTCCGGCGGGTTCTCCATCCCCGGATTGTCCGGCCGATCTGGCGGGTTCTCAGGCCCCGGCTCATCCGGTGGATTCTCCTTGGGGGAATGACTGTTAGTAATCGTATATCCATCCACTGCGGCGGTATATCCATCCGGCACTTTTACCTCCCCGACTGTAAAAATGTATTCCCTCCCGTCAGCATCCTGCCTGTCAATCTCCAAAAAGGTATGACTCCAGCCATTGTTCGCATCCAGCATCACCCGGGCAAATTCCAGTGAATTCCGGTAGACCACCACTTCGATCTGAGGCGGCCGGATGCCGTCCCTGTCGCCGCCGTCCTCCCAGACCTTGCGGACCGTAAAGCTGGTCTTTGGTATTTGAGGGTTTTCCTCATCCTCTGGCCTGTGCCGGTTTGTTATCTCATATCCGTTCACAGCCGAATGATATCCGTCCGGGACGGACAGCTCTTCCACTGTATATTCATAATCTCTGCCTGCGGCATCCTGCTTGTCAATATCCAGATACGTATGACTCCAGCCGTTCTCCTCTGATAACAGCAGCGTGTCAAAGAGGATCCCGTTTCGAAATACCGCCGCCTCTATGGATGCGGGCCTGATACCGTCCTGATCTTCATTATCATCCCAAATCTTACGCACCGTAAAACTGGTCTTTGGCGTTTCCACTTCTGATTTTGGTACATGTCGGTTCACAATACTTAACCCGTTTATCACACATTGATAGCCTTCCGGAACCTCCGGCTCTCTCACCGAATAGACATATTCGGCGCCCCGTTCGTCAAATCGATCAATCTTTTCATAAAAATGGCTCCACCCGCTCTCCTCGTTGAGCTCCGCCGTATCCCAGAGCTGACCATTTCTCAAAACCTCCACCTTCACGCTTTCCGGCCTCAGCTTATCGATATCATTGCCGTCATCCCAGATCTTTTTCACCGTGAAGTTCCGAAACGCATACGTGTTGATTATGATCGTGCCCGATATGGTTTTGATATAATCCGGCACTTCGATTTCATCCACATAATATGTCCACGGCTGGTTTGCGTCATCCAGTTCCGTCAGATTGGACCAGGTATACCGCCAGCCCGTCTCCTGAGTTACGGATTGCGTGTCAATGATCTCGTCCACGTCCGTCAGTACGTCGTCAATCAGGAGCTTTCCTTTATGCCTCAGCGTAATCTGAAGGCTCTCCGGCCTCTGTGCGTACTCATCATTGTTATCCTGCCATATCTTATAGGCTGTCACCTCCGCAACCGGCATACCGATGTTGATCTCGCCGTTTCCTCCTATGCCTCCGCCGTTGGTCTTGCAGACATTTCCTGATATGATGACACCTGCAAGCTGATCCGCCAGGGCCTTGTCCTCCTGCGAGATGGATGCCGTAAGCCGCATACCTTCCAGATATTTCTCGCCATTTTTAATGGAAACCTCGTGCCATGATCCGTTCATGGTTTCCTTTCCCAGACCTTCAAAGGCAATTTCAATCCGCCCAAGCCCTCTTGTTGTCAGCGTACCCTTGCCGTCAAGGTACAGATCCTGGGCGCGGGCGCTGTCACCGCTTCCCGTCGCCGTATTTCCGTAAAGCGCCATACCGGTACCGCTGTGGGAGCGGACAATCGCCTCGCCGCAGCCGCCAATGCCGCCGCCTCCTCTGGCTGTGTTATCTGTGATAATCACTCCGTTGATCTGCAGATCCGCCCCATATTCGCCCTGTATCACACTGTCGACCTTATGCTCCACAAAGATGCCGCCGCCGGCAAACTGATGGCCGGACGTGTCCAGTGCGGTATTATCCATAATCCGTACTTTATTCTCCGGTGTTCCCTGGATAAAGCCCTTGCCGAAGAGAAAAATACCGCCGCCTATATCCGCCGTGTTGCCCGTGATATTCCCTGCCGTAATCTTCAGATTATGCCTGGAATAAATACCGCCGCCCAGACCGCTGCAACGATTGCCCTCCAGGGCCACATCCCCGTCAATCTCCAGATCATAAGCCCACACGCCGCCGCCCTGGCCCCGGTATCCGCCAGCTCCGGTATAATCCGAACACTCATTGCTTTCGATGGCAACCCCCCGGCTCATATAAAGCCTGCCATGATTGTTCATATAAGACGGGCTTGCCCCCTGATCTCCTATGGCGCCAACTATCACACCGCCGCCCCATACCGCCGTATTATTATGTATAAATACATTTCCTTCCAGCGTCACGTCATCGCCCTGTATGGCGCCGCCCATCTGGCTGGCCATATTGCCGTCAAATTCCCCTCCGTTTATAATCGTTTCCCCCAGCGAATAAACCGCTCCTCCAAAGCCTGCCCGGTTACTCACAAACCGGGGATTCCCCTGCATCTGTATGCCGTTGTCTGTGCAGATTGCCCCGCCATAAGTATAATCCCCCGTGCCGGCCTTATTGTTTGCGAATACAGGAATGCCTGTCAATGTGATTTCGGAATTTTCGCAGTATACCGCTCCGCCATTCTGGTCTGCCATATTGTCACTGAAATTCCCATCGCTTATCGTAACCTTACTTCCCTCAAATGCCCGTATAACCGCCCCGTTTCTTGACCGGTTACCGTCAAACGTTCCTCCATGTATATTTATTTCTCCGGTAATTGCGACAATGGCGCCGCCGGATGTGGAGAGCGTACCGCTGTCATGAATGCTGCCGCTGCGAAAGTCCAGCACCGAATCTTCCACCAGAAGCCCCCGGCTCTCCCCGCTCGTCATCTCCAGGCCTTCTACCGCCAGCCTGCCGCCTTCCTGCAGATTGACCACGACAAACCATGAGCCGCGCCCCGGCTTCTGGGATAATTTTCCCGGTCCCCTGAAACATACTTCGCAGCCCTCAATCCGGATCAGCTGCTCGGGCTTGGGATCCGGGCCTGACACCGTACCTGCTCCCTCTATGGTATAACCGTTAAAGTCAATGGTTATATTCCTGGTTATCCGGATTGCTTCCTCACTGAGAAAGTCCCTGGACAGTACAAGTATCCCGCCGTCCCCCGTCTCATCAATAAGCTCCTGCAGGGTCTTTGGCGCACCGCCCACATAAGCGTTTTCCGTCTGATTGAACACAGCGCCGTCCGTCTTGTCAATCTGATTACTGCTGTTCTCTTCGATTCTGCAGTCTCCGCTTAGATTAAGCTGCGAGGAACCCTCCAAATAAATACCGCCGCCAAGCGGCGACTGATTGTTCTTTACCACGGCATTACCGCTGATATTACAGACCGCATTCAACACATGAATACCGCCGCCGGAGTTACCAGCCTGATTATTACTTATTTCCGCCGTGCCGCCGATATTGGCTGTCGCACCGCTCTGCACCCGGATACCGCCGCCGGAGCCGCTGGCGGAATTGCTGCCGACACACCCGCCCGTCATCTCCAGCCTGCCTGATGCCCCGCTCACAACAATGCCTGCGCCGTTTCCGGAGGACTGGTTACCTGACACCGATCCGTCCTGCATTTCAAACACGCCGGCTGCAAACACGCCTCTGACACAATTCGTACTGGTAATATCCACATCACAATTCACCACTGTCCCCGAAGCGCTCACAAAGATCACGTTGTCGCCATCCGAATGCTCCAGTGTTCCTCCCCCGGTCAGTTCCAGCCTGCCCGAAACGTTGATCAGATTGCTTGTATTGGACGGTGCTTGTCCGCTCAGCCTGTGTCCGTTTAAGTTGAGCACGATTGTTTCACTGATATTCAATGGCTCTGTGACAACAATATCATCCAGAAGGCCTATGGTATGCGAATCCTCATCCACTTCCACATGATCGATTCCAAAAAGATCCACAAGCTTCTGAATATCCCCGGAAAAGGCATAAGCTTCCACTTTGTTCTCTTTCAGCGTTTTCAGATCCGGAGAGCTTGTGGGAGTCGGAGATATGCTTGGAGAAGGCGATCCCGTCTGGGTCGGAGATCCTGTCGGATTTGCGGGCTCTGTAGACTGCGCAGACCCTGTCGGTATCGGAGATCCTGAGGGATCTGCAGATTCCGTCGGCTGTGGAGATCCGATTGCCTCCGGGGTTTGCGCTGGCTGCGGAGATCTTGCCACTTCCGGTGTCTGCTCCGGCTCGGGCGTCTGCGTTGGCACAGGAGATTCCTCCGGCTGCGGGGATTCGATTGCTTCCGGTATCTGCGGCGTCTGTGCCGGCTCGTGAGATTCCTCCGGCTCAGGCTGTGGTGTTTCCACTATCCCCGGAGAATCCTTCGGCTCAGGCTGCGGTGTTTCCACTATCCCCGGAGAATCCTCCGGCTCCGGCTGCGGTGTTTCCACTGTCACGGGAGAATCCTCCGGCTCCGCTAAATCCGCTTTCTCGTCCTGATTCTCCCCCTCAGTGCCCACATAGGAATCGTCTTTCTCATTTGTGCATAATTCATATTCTGTCTTATTTGGCGTCGAATCAGAACCACCAATTACATCTGCTGCCATGGCCTGATCCGGACACAATGACATCACCAGGAGAGAGACTGCGAAAACCCATGCATACGCTCTTCTCATCCCCGGCTTCCTGCCGCATTTCAATGTCCATCTTGTCTTTTTCACAAAGACACCTCCACTGCTGTTTCACTCTATTCAATTAACAACCCAAAAGCGCTGACTTCTAGACACATTTTAGCACAATCATACATTTTTACAAGTATCGTTTTGCACAAAATATTTATTTTGTCTTCATTAAAAAGTGGGAATCCCGACTTACCGTTATCCCAAAATTCTTTCCGCCTCCCTGATATCTTCCAAGGTTAACCCCCATCTCTGATCCGGCGTCACCTGATGACTGGCAACTGCTTCATTGTGCAGAGCCAAATCGTCAAGCACCACCCAGCCGCATACATCCGGATGTTCCCTGAGCCATAAAAGAATCTCCTCCGCTTTCACAAAACTGAATTTTTTGGTTTTTCGAATCTCGTCCGTTGTCAGATCCGGCGTCATCCCTGAAATTTTCAATCCCGCATCAGCCAACAGGCCAACCAGCCTCTCGGCTTGCGGACACAGCGGCCTGATCCTGCCGTCAAACCAGAAACGCCATCCTGAGTGAAGGATGATCTTTGCCCCGGTTCTTGCGGTCAATGCCGCCAGCATTTCAATTTTTTCCGCATCAATCTGCGTTCCGCCGCTGATTTCCTTTTGATGATTCTCATTCCAAAAAGCTGAGTTGAGCACCCCGTCTATATCGAGAAATATAACTTTCGTCATAACGCATCCCTTCCCCTTACATCCTCCTGCCGTCGCCTATATTATACAACAAAAATTGCAGCTGTAAATCACGGGTATTACGATTTGCGTCACATACTATACAAATATAAACTTTGGGGATATAATAGGAAAAAGAAGCTGTTTGGCGCATATGGTAATCGGAAAGGTTTCGAATTTTGCATAAAGCTGACAGCATATGCGGAAAGGATGTGGCATTAGCCGTTGCCTGAAAAAACAAAGAACATAACTTAATTGGTGATTATTCTGGTTACAGGGAATGTCACCTGGCTCCAGATTGGCTGCTTATTTATAAACAGACCGATGACGAACTAAGGCTGAACCGTACCGGATCACATGCGGATTTATTTGGGATGTGATAATAACAGTATTATCAAGAACATAGATAATTGCGAAACTTGTAAATTTTCAAAATATTGTATGAATATTTCAGCAACTTACTGTTTCGCAATCACCTATTATGAAAGATAAATAGAAAGGTCAAATAACAAAAAATGGACGAGCTCATAGAACAGATTTTATCTTTATGGGAAACGGAACGCGGACAAATATCGCAAATCTATTCCTCCGTATGGGAAGTCAACCGTGACTGTGTAATAAAAGTGTACGAAAACAAAGAACAGCTGGAGAGAAATGTAAGAATAGGGGAAATCTTATCGGACTTCCATATTCCGGTTGCGAAGATTGTTCCCACGAAAACAGGGGAACAATATGCCGCCTGTCAGGGCCATTATTTTCTCATGACAGAAAAATTATCGGGGAGTAACATTTCCGATCTGAAGGACAGCGAAATGGCCCGGAAAATGGGCGCTGCGATCGCACGGCTGCATGTGGCGTTCGCTCAATGCGAAAAGGAGCTTGCCTTTTGGGATAACAGCCTCTTAGAAGAGATGAAGGGATGGGTGCGGGAAAATTTAGCAGCCAATGAATGGAAGATCCTCGGCGAAGAGGACTATACAAGGACAGTCAGCCTGTTAGAAGCCGTATATCCCTCCCTGCCGGAGCAGTTGATTCACAGGGATGTGCATTTCGGAAATTTTTTATTCTTTGAGGGCAGCCTGTCCGGATACATTGATTTCGATCTGAGTCAGAGAAATATCCGGATATTTGACCTCTGCTATTTTCTTTCCGGATTGCTGGCGGAAGAGACAGAAGATGCTTTTACCAAAGAGGAATGGCTTGAAAACGTCGAATCCGTTATCGCAGGGTATGAAAGCGTCCTTCCTCTTACGGAAACAGAAAAAAAGGCGCTCCCCTGCGTGATGGAGTGTATCGAAATTCTGTGCGCCGCCTACTTCGCCGGCATGCAGGACACAAAACACGCAGATGATGCGTGCCGTGTGTTCCGCTTTCTGCAAAGCTGTGAAAATGATATTTAAAAGCCTGGCCCGCCTCCTGCGGGGAATCATCTATTTCACCGGCGGGGCCTGCCTGCCGTCCATGTGCATACTATAAATATAGGCGTCCTCAAGGGTCGCCTTACAGGGACTGCATTCCAATTCGGGAGGCGTTTCACTGATAAATTTGATCTGCAATTCGTCCCCTACATACTGTTTGGATGAGACGGGATACTTTTTTTCCACTTCCCTCGCCGCCCTCTCATCCCTTGCCTTGCAGATCCATATGCGGCCTTCTGCCTGTTCTAACAGTCCTCTCATGCTTCCGGAATAGAGAAATTTCCCCTTTTTCATGACGGCGAGCCGATTGCAGACCGCCGCCAGATCTTCCACCACATGGGTGGAAAACAAGACGGTACGGCCCTGCGAAAAGTCCGCAAGCAGATTCCGGATGCGGATCCGTTCCTCCGGATCCAATCCGGTCGTCGGTTCATCCACAATCAAAAATTCCGGTTCATTTAAAAGCGCCTGAACAAGCCCGACTCTCCGCTTCATACCGCCGGACAATTGCCGCATCTTCTTTTTGCGATGCTCCGACAGACTTGTCTTTTCCAGATAACAGGCGATGCGTTTTTTGCAGACCGCAGCGGATATGCCGGATAAATCCCCCATATATTCCAGGCATTCCTGCACGGTCAGACCCGGGTACAGGTCAATCTCCTGGGGCAGATATCCGATTTTCCTCTGTATTTTTTCATAATTTTCCCTGGTATAGGGGATTCCATCCAAGGTCACGGTTCCCCCGCCCGGCGACAGTACGGTGGTAAGCACCCGCATCAGCGTTGTCTTTCCCGCCCCGTTTTCGCCAAGCAGCCCAAAGATTCCACCCGGGATCTCCAAACTGGCATGATTGACTGCCGTCACTTTATTTTTGAAGGTTACTGTCAAATCCTCGATCTTAATTCCCATGATCTCAACCTCTTTTCTCAATGATTTTGGGCAGCGCCGCCGCTGCCATGATTCCAAGACTAATACAAACCATTTTTCCGCACAGCCAGCTCAGATCGCCGTCGTTTCCCAGCCTTCGAAACGAATAGGAAAACAGGTTCCATGCCCCGAGGCAGCGATCGCCTGCGCTGGAATTTGTAAACAGCCACAGCAGCAGGCAGCAGCCGATTCCCATCCACATATTCCGAAACAGGATGGAGAGCAGGTTTGACAAAAGCCCCCAGAAGCCAAGGGTGACAGTGATAGCGGCAAAGTAAACGAGAAACTGGCACATTTCACCGCCCTGGCCGCTCTGCCCGGTTTGCGCCGTTTCCGGATTCTGAAACAGAAAAAAGAGTCCATAGCCGATAACTGCCACAGCCAGCAAAAACAGTTCCTGTATCGCCATTCTTCCGTAAACGGAGCAAACCCTCTTTTTCAGCGGGTACAGCCGCTGTATCTCTGAGCGTCCGCAGACAATCTCCTGGGTATAGGTGTCCGCACAGAGCGAAACGGCAAGGATCGCCAGCGGCGCTTCCAGGGCAACGCCGATTTCATAAGAATCACTCACCCCTCTGACAAGGCTTAAGATCACCACAAAGCACAGAGCACAGGCCTGTTTGGGCAGCGGAAGGGATATTTTCATTTCGTGGATCAATACACCCGCCTCCTTTTCCAGATCTGTATGGAGAGAAAGATCAGGCAGACGGCGGCCAGGATCAGAAAAACCTGATTCCGCAATGTCAGCGGTGCGGCGGTATCGAAAAAGGGCCCCGGAAACCGCACCATAATCGATAACGGCCTGCCATAATAGCCGTAAATGCCGTTTTCATTCCTGCTTCCCATGTTGGAATATACGATATAGAGAAGCAAAAGCGGCACTGCGGGCAGCGGGCTTTTAAATAAGAGGGAAATCAGGCTATAGACACTTACGATCATCAGCATATTCGGCAGGATATAAAGGCAGGTGGCCCACAGAAAATCCGTCAAGCGCACCGCAAAGCCGCTTTTTTGCGCTGACATCAGGCATAAACCATAAAATACCAGGTTCAGGACCGCCAACAGGATCAGGCAGACCGCAAAGCCGCCTCCCACCTTGCCAGAAAGGTATTTCCCCGCGCTGACAGGCTTTGTGTGGAGAAGCTCATAGGTATTCCTCCTCGTATCCTGCAGAAACAAAACGGATAAGAAAACGGTTGCGAAAAATCCCATAAACAGTCCGGCAAAGTCGGCGAATTTTCTGGAAAAGTAATACGAAAAGGTCCTGTTTTCCAGTTTCTCCGCAATGTAGGCATTGATTTCTTCACGGGTCCCCTTGCGATAACCGGCCTCATAATAGCCGTAATAGGGCCTGTAGAAACCATGCTCCTCCAGATGCCTGCAGGCTTCCAAAATATCCATTTCCTGCATTTCCTCGATGACAGACTGCGCCCCCGCTTTGTCCATCCCGAACTCCGAAAGCAGCGCTTCCCGTATCCCCTCTTCCCATATTTCCCGCCGAAGCCCCTTCTCTGTGGGCACATATCCCTCATAAACATCCCCATAATGAACCGTTTGGGGATAATCATTCCGAATGGTTTCCCCTTCCGCAAGATAACGGATGTTCAGATAGGGACTCACGTTTTGATAAACCATCAGAACACCGACCGCAATGCCGGCCCAGAACAGCGGGCTTCTCACATAATTTTTAACCTCTCTTTTCAAAATTGACCACACGGTTTTACCTCCTTTTTCCTGATGCGGTTATTGTAAAAGAGAAATCACAACAAAAAAACAATGCCGGATCACTTACGCAATCCGACAAAATATTGCCGTCACCACGGCCCCTGCCTGTTCATCATTTTCCAAAATCAGTTTCCCTCCATGCTTTTCACAGTACAGCCTGCTGATATACATTCCCATTCCCGCATGCTTCAGGCTGTCTTTCACATTCTTCCCGTAGAAGGGTTCCGTAATTTTTTCGGCGTCTTCCCGAAAGCCGTCGCCGTCATCCCTGACGCAGATCCTCAATTCGCGGAAGCGGATATTAACCGTGACTGCGATCTGCTTTTTGGCGTAGCGCAGGGCATTTGACAGCAGGTTTTCCGTCACCTCCAAAATAATCTCCTTATCGCCGTAAAATTCCTCCCCGGATTCCTGCACCTGCAACACGCATTGCTTTCCATACTCCTTTTCCAAAATGGCAAGCTCCGCCCGGATCGCTTTCTCCAGCCCTCCGGCAGAAACAGGCTCCGGGAACAATTCCCGGTTTTCCAGGCTGCTCATTTTTCGCATGGTCTCCACAAAGGCATCCATACGCTCGATCTGCCGTCCGCTCTCCGCCAGCATTTCCATCGCCTGTGCCATATCGATATCCGCACCTGGCAGATACTCCGTCAGCATTTCCTGATACCCTTTCAGAACGGACAGGGGAGAACGGATATCGTGGGCAATGGCCGAGCGCAGCATCTTCTCTTCCTCAATCGTCCTCCACAGGATCCGGTTATTTGCGGCAAGCTGCTTTCGCATCCGCTCGAACTGTCTGCAGAGCATGCCCATCTCGTCCTGATTCTCATAGGTGACGGGCACATCAAGATGATTTTCTGCAATCGCTCTCGAGGCCCTTCCCAGTTCTTCCAGCGGCTCTCTTAATTTGTTCCGGTAAAAGAGAAAAACCGCCCCACCGCTTCCTGCTATGGACAGAATCAATATGGTATAAGTCTGCAGAAAATCACAGAGCTCTGACACAAAATAGTCCGGCCGCGTCATCTCACATTCGTTCGGCCTTGGAATATCCGCCACGAAATCGGGCCCCTGCTTTTCCGCCGCCTGAAAATATGCCTCTTCATCCACATAATGCCACCAGATACGCATCTGTGCCCGCACGGCGATTCTGCCAATGACTGCCGAGATGAGAAAGCTGACGAATAAGGCGATTGCCATATACAAAAGTATTGTTTTTCTCACGGAAAGATTTCTTATTTGCTCCATCGGTACCCCATTCCCCACACAGTTTCAATATATTCGGTTTCTGAATATTGGCGAAGCTTTTTCCGGATTCTCCGGATCAGTTCCGTGATCACCCGGCTGTCCCCTTCTGCGTCAAATCCACAGACTCTCTCATATACCCTTTCTTTCTCAAAGACCATTCCCGGATTCATGGACAGGAATTCAATGATTGCATATTCCAGTTTTGTCAGTTCCAGGTAATTCTCGTGAATCTGCACGGTTTTTGCCTTATAATCAATGGTCAGTTCGCCCTGAAAACAGCATTCCGTCCTGTTTTTACGCCGCTGTTCCCGCTTCAGGTGCGCCGTGATCCTCGCATCAAGCTCCCTCAGGCTAAACGGCTTCAAAATATAGTCGTCACCGCCCGAGGAAAGCCCGTTCACAACGTCCTGTTCGTCCGAGCGCGCCGTCAAAAACAGAACAGGGCAGGCTACTTTATCCCGCATCCTCTGGCACACCTCGATCCCGTCAATGTTCGGCATATTCACATCCAGCAAGATAAGATCCGGCTGCAGCTTCACTTTGCTCAATCCCTCCGCTCCATTTCGAGCCGTAATAACCTCATACTTTTTGATTTCAAAATATCTTCTCAGCATTTTGAGAAGCTCGGCATCGTCGTCAATAATCAATATTTTATAAGCCATTTTAAACCGCTTCCCTTTCTCTCATTGCTCGTTAAGTACGGCTTTGATCCGTCTGACACCGGCGCTGGACGCCTCTTCCTTCCTGATTTTGAAAGAGACAAGTTCCCCGGTATTTTTCGCATGAGCTTTCCGGAGAGGCATCGCTTCCAGAATGACGTCAGTCTTTTTCCGGATCGCTTCATTTACGATCGCTTCCACCTTTTCCTGATCCTTCCTGACATGTCCGCAAAAAGCAAAGCGTCCGTTTCCTGTACGGCAAAAAGCCCCAAGCTGATATACTATCAACTCAGGGCGAACTTCCTTGTCCGTGTTACCACCTAATTTCAGATTTCTCTGCACTCTGTCAATACGGGATTTTCCAATATTGCTTCCTGCGTTACCGTTGAAGCCTACTGGGACTCATCCGTTCGGTTCACGGCTCGGAGGCTGCTTCCCTATTAGTTCAATGAAGATTCGCACCAGCCATCTTCTCTCTGTGAAATCCCTAATATCTACTCTTCCTCGTCAAAGCCTTTTTGTTTTAAATTAGTCAAAACTATAGCATTGCGGAACCTGTTTGTCAAGCGGTTTGAAACGGATCCTTTGACGCTATTTTTGAATTCGCCGAAAAAGATAGTGAGAAGTACCTGTGCATCTGCTATAATGAACGCAAAATACGAAAACCGGCCCCAGCTTTGAAACCAGAAATTTGATACCCGTAAAGGAGGATTTCCTATGACAAAAACCATTGAAAACCTGGTCTCTTTTCCCGTAAACGCACAGCGAAACTCCTTTTTCGGCGCCCTTTCTTCCATTCTTCTCCATCGGAACGGTTACACGGAAGACACCCCCTTTTTCTGCGGCAGGCGCCAGAGCGCCTGTATCCGGTGCGGCCGTTGTAAAGACGTATCTTTTCTGAAAAAACAGCACCTTCAAATGTATCAATATTTAATCACGATTACGGGCTGCGCCTATTTCTGGATCGACAGGGAAATCGGCAGTCCGTATAGCTTGAAATAAAGTATAATCAATAAGTCCTAAATAATCGAAAAGCTGGCTCTGCTTTGGTTCTGAACACCCTTTTAATTCTTCAAGCGTTACAGTAGAAAGATAAACTTCATACTTTCCATATCTACCATCTCCCACATACGTCTCCCATTTAGATTATACAAAAAACGCATATAAAAACAATGAATACAGGATAATATTTGCCTGATTTCCTGATTTTTTTAGATTGCCCCTTGACTTTTACGTTACGTCATAGTCTATTCTATAGAAAAACAGGAAAGGGGCAAAAGACATGAAGGTATCTGCCATACGTTCAGACCTTGTCTATTCAAAAATTATGAATGCGCCTATGGATAAAAAGAATGACATTTATCGGTATGAACTGATGATGCCGTTTGAAAGAAAATGGGCTGTATGGGATTGATTTACCTGTTAAGGTGACAAAAACGGATATGACAACTTTGAATGAATCTGTCAAACCTATTATTCGAGACGGGTTAAATGTTCAAGGACTTGAAAATCTCAATGCTTATCTTTATGGGGATGAATTGGCCAAATTACAAAACCAAAACTTTCCGCAAATGGGCCTGCCTTATTGCGCCGGATATGCCTGCGGTTATCATTTTGTAAAGCATTACCTGAAAAAAACCGGTAAAAGCATAGTGGAAGCGACGCTTTTACCTGCAAAAGAAATTTTAGACGCCGCAGAGGACTTTTGGAATGACTGAAAAACTACTGTCTGTCCGGGAAGTTGTCAAATTGACCGGCATAACCGCCCGCACCCTTCATTATTATGATAAAATCGGGCTTTTGAAACCCGCAAAAGTAACCGAAGCAGGCTATCGGATGTATGACAGGGCATCGCTATGCCGCTTGCAAACTATTTTATTGTTCCGTGAATTACGGTTTCCCTTAAAAGAAATCAAGGCAATTCTTGACAACCCTGATTTTGACCTGTCAGAAGCGCTCTCCCAGCAAATCAGGCTGTTAGAATTACAATATAAGCACATAGGGGAACTCATTACCTTTATCCGTGAAATCCAAAGCAAAGGAGTGACAGCAATGAATTTTGATGTTTTTGACAAGAGCGAAATTAAAACGTATGAGGCGGAAGTCAAAGAAAAATGGGGCAAAACGAAAGCGTACCAGGAGTACAGGCAAAAGAGGAGCTCCCAAAAGGAAGACCGTTACGGCAGGATTGCAGAAGAACTGATGGCAATGTTTTCCGAATTGGGAGAAATGAAGCATTTAACGCCTGACGACGACCAGGTACAAAAGAAAATCTCTGCCTTACAGAAATTTATCACCGATCACTACTATACATGTACCAATGAGATCCTTGGCGGATTGGGTGAAATGTATGTATGTGATAAACGCTTCCGAACCAACATTGACAAGGCAGGGGGCGATGGAACCGCCGCCTTTGTCAGAGAGGCGGTTGCCGCATATTGCAGTAAATAAAGGTGAAAGAAATTCTCAGTCCGTGTACTTTGCCGGCTTAGAATTTCTTTACACCATCTCTCCTCACTTTTGCAAGACGGCAATTGTAGGGCAAAAAATAAAGCCGGGAACCTGTTTTTAGATTCCCGGCCTACGTTTTTACTATGCTGTCCGTTCTGCTTTCAGTTTTTTTACTTCGTCAAGTGGAAGTCCTGCGTATTCCGCAATTTTTTCAAGTGTCAACATTCCATCCGCTAACATTCTTTTAGCAACCTCTTTCAAAGATTCTTTTCTCATATCCTCCATCATTTTACACATTTCTTGAACTCCTTTCGGGTTTTCTTTCAAATATCTTGTTCGTTCTGCCATCAGTTCAAAATTCATATCAGCTGCCTGGGTACAGTTAAAATCGTGCATGAGTTTTCCTATATCGGATTCCCCACGATATTCACCATTCACATAAAGGATATGCTCCCCATCTTCAAAAGATTTACCCGTTGCCAGGTTAATTCGCTCAATCGGATAAACTGCTTTGCCTTGACCATAAGAATCTTTTTCAATGATAAAAATTGTATATGTGTCTGGCAATTCTTTAAATTCCTGACCTGAATGGAGATTCTCTACGTCCATCCCGCTGGAATGATACCTTGCCCT
>CAJTVN010000055.1 GCA_910579685.1 uncultured Lachnospiraceae bacterium
GGATTCGGGACTTTCACCCGTTAGAAACGTGCGCCGCCGGGCGCACCATAAAAAACGGCACGGGATTTCTCCCATGCCTATAAGGTAAATCAATCTTTTCAACTTTTTATCTACTTTTGAGAATTTATTTCAAAATACGCTGTCGCCGCACCGCCCCGTTCCCTATTTTCAAGGACAAGGCTGCCGCCGCATTTTTCACAGAGAACACGGCAGATATAGAGCCCCATCCCAAAATGGCCTGCCGGATCTGTCGCATCAGGCGAGGCGGAATCATCCGTCTCCTCCCGGAGAAAGGGTTCCATTCCCCTCTCCAGCATCTTCCCGGTAAATCCATTCCCGTCATCCTCCACACAGATGGCCAGTTTCCCGTCCTTTACCTGGCAAAACACCCTGACACTTCCCGATGCATATCTTGCCCCGTTGGAAACCAGATTTTCATAGACCTGCATCACACATTGCGCATCCAGAAAAAGCCTTCTCTCATCATCCGTCTCTCCATGGAATTCAAACCGCTTTCCCCTGCACAAAAGTTCCCCCGTCTCCCGCAGGACAAGCGCCAGATCTTTGCAGGATATGTTACGTCTCTGCGGTTCCACGTCCTCCAGCTTCTGAATCCGGCTCATCTGTGACGCATAGCCCTCCAGGCGGAGGATATTGCGCTTCATCCTATGAAAAATCTGCATCTGCTTCTCCGGCGGCAGCGCCGCCTCCTGCAGCGCATTCTCCCCCGTGACATACTTTTCCAGAAGATCCACATATCCCCCGAGCACCGTAAGGGGCGTCCGGATCTCATGGGAAAAGGCGGCGTTCAATCTTTTTCGCTCCTCCAGAAGCGCCCAGATCCTCCTGTTATTCTCGTAGAGCGCAAGGCGCATTTTCTCAAAGGCACGGCACAGCTCGCCCAGTTCATTCTGCTTTTCATACTCCAGGCTGAAATCCAGCTGCTCCTCGGAAATCTTCCGGGCAGCCTCCGTCAGCATACGAAAAGGAACTCTGAGTTCCCGATAGTAAAAAAGAGCCCCCGCCGCAAAAAGACAGAGCGCAATCCACACAGGTATCAGCACCATCTGGCCATAGCTGATGAGCAGATAGACCACATCATCCTCCCGGCAGATACGTCTGTACCAGTCCTGCAGGTCATTGGTTCCAAAGCCAATGGCTGCGGTTCCCAGCACTGCCGGGAGGGCAAAGACAGGCAGATAGACGGCAAAGCACCATTTCAGGGAAAGACCGCCTCTTTTCTTTTCCTGAAATTTCTTCCCTTCTTTATTTTTTTCTCTCATCTTACTTTACCCATTTATACCCCATTCCCCAGACCGTTTCCAGGTGATGCTCCATCCCCTCGCGGGAAAGACCGATTCGGATCCGCCTGATATGTTCGGCCACCACCGAACTGCTGCCCTCCGCATCCAGTCCCCACACCTTTTCATAGATACGCTCCCTGTCAAAAACCTGTCCGGCATTCATGGAAAGCAGGGCGATAATCTCGAATTCCTTCTTTGCGAAACCAAGCTTCCTGCCGTTTACACAGACGCTCTTTGCCCGGTAATCCACCTCAAGATCCCCGAAAAAACGGACGTTTCCCGGTGTGCTGTTTCTCTTTTCCCTGCGAAGATGCGCATTCACCCTTGCTCCCAGCTCATCGATGGAAAAGGGCTTTATAATATAATCATCGCCCCCTGCCGCAAAGCCTTCAATTTTATCGGCATCCTCAATCCTCGCCGTCAGAAACAGAATCGGACAGGAAACGTAATTGCGGATCCTCCTGCACACGGAAATACCGTCCCTGTCAGGCATATTGATATCCAGAAGGATAATGTGGGGATTCTGCGCCGCCTTTTCAAGTGCTTCCTCCCCGTTTTGCGCCGTCAAAACCAGGTAATTGTTCAGCTCAAAGTAATCCTTAAGAAGGCTCCTGACATCCGCCTCATCATCCACCACCAGAATCTTATATTTCACATCCCGCTCTGTCATCTCAACCTCTGCCAGTCCTCGATCTCCACGGCCTCCGCATCTATGACGGTCTCTTTGTCCTTACGCGTCTTAAAGATCCTTGAAATAATCCATGCGTCGGATAAACCGTCATAGACCAGAAAAGCGCCGATCACCCGCACTACCGTGTTCACCACCTTGAAGGGATTGCGCACCAGGATGACTCCGAGCACCACGGTAAAAGCTCCAAAGAGCAGCGCAATCCACCACCTGTCGTAATTCATCCGCTTCAGGTCAAAAGCCTGTGTCACATTATGTATCCCGTGTATGATGATAATGAGCCCCACGATCACCGGAACAGTGCGGATGATCACATCCGGACGGAACAGAATCCAGGCCCCGAGAACGCCAAAAATAATCCCGAGCATCAGCATCCCCTGCAGGTACAGGGTTCTCTCCCTTGCGATCAGGTAGAGAACAATCTGGATGATACCGTATAGCAAAAGCACGCCGCCAAGAACCATGCAGACCACCTGAGTGGAGGTGCCTGGCCAGATAATCAGAACCAGGCCGACCACCATGCAGATCACCGCCGAAACCGTGTAATTCGCTTTCAGATTTTTAAAATAATTGATCATCTCTCCCGCTCCTTTTCTATACGCTTTTTTATACCTTCCCAGATCAGATACCCGAAATAACCCAGAACGGCTCCGAAGCAGTTCAGCAGTATGTCGTCCACGTCAAAAGCCCCAAAGGCGCTGAACAGCTGAAACACCTCGATTCCCAGCACAAAAAGGAAAGCG
Source organism: uncultured Lachnospiraceae bacterium (assembly GCA_910579685.1). Classification (GTDB taxonomy): domain Bacteria; phylum Bacillota; class Clostridia; order Lachnospirales; family Lachnospiraceae; genus Suilimivivens. Next base: position 2,736 of record CAJTVN010000055.1, read on the forward strand.
TTGAGCAGCATCACCAGAAAGTTTCTTCCCCTTTTCAGCACATAGGGAAGCAGGAAACCGAAGGGGATGAACACCACCACATTCCCCACCAGATTCTCGAAGCTGTTGAGCATATACGAATAATCAATGTACATGCGGATGGTCTTAAACAGGGTAAAATTGGCCGTATCCAGTCCTTCCAGAATCACGTCTTTTTCCCAGGTATCCACAATCGCTTTTAATTGGGAATAAGGGTACTTAAAAATAATCAGCTTAATGACAATCAGAAGATAGACAAAAAACAGCGCACGAACCTTTCCCGGCGTCATCACGGGATAATCCGTTCCCCTTATGCGCTCCCGCATCCTCATCTCATCCGCCGTTAACGAGCTTTTCACTAATAACGAACCTCCATCAGCGTAAGTCCCCTGGCAGGCGCCAGCTCCCCGGCTTTCTCGCGAAGGCCGCCGGCCAGAATATCTGCCATCTCCTCAGGTTTCCTCTTATGCATTCCCACTTCCAGAAGGGTTCCCGCCATGATGCGTACCATATGGTACAAGAATCCGTTTCCGCTGAAGGTAAAGCGGATCTCCCTGTCCCAGACAAAGGAGGCTGACACCTGGTCGATCCGGATACTTTCAATCGTCCGCACCGTGGATTTCTTTCCCCTTTTGCTGGACGTAAAGGCCTTAAAATCATGGGTGCCCTCCAGGTAGGACGCCGCCTTCTGCATGGCCGCCACATCCAGAGGCTCCTCCACCACATGCACGTACCTTCTGTCAAACACATGGGGAATCTTCGTGTTCAAAACCCGGTAGCGGTAGGTTTTTCCCTTCACATTCAGCCTGCTGTGAAACCGCTCTCCCACTTCCTTAATCTCTATTACCCCAATATCCTCCGGAAGGTAAGCGTTCATATAATCCATGATCTGTTCCGGCGTCTTTTCCGTATCCAGGTGGAAATTTGCCACCTGGCAGGCCGCATGCACACCCGCATCCGTCCTTCCGCTGCCGATAATCTCCACTTTTTGTCCGGTCATTTTGCCGAGAAGGCCTTCCAGCCTGCCCTGTATGGTATTCTCCGTGCTTCCCTGCCGCTGCCAGCCCTGATATCTTGTTCCCTCATATTGAAGAACGATTCTGTAATTTTTCAATTCACTTTACCTCCCAGGGATTCTCTCTTCCCTCCGCAAAATATTTACAGCCGAGAAGGGAATCTCTGACCACGGTTTCCACGCAGTCATCCGTATAGAACGCCATGTGATGGCTGACCGTCACATTGGGGAACCCCCGCAGGATGGAAAGCTCCCTGTTATTTAGTATATCAGATTTGTGGTCATAATAATACAGGCCAAACTCATTTTCCACAACATCCAGGGCCGCTCCGCCGATTTTTCCGGATTCGATTCCGGAAATCAAAGCCTGCGTGTCAATCAGTCCGCCTCTTGCTGTGTTGATGATCATCACTCCATCCTTCATTTTTGCGATGGCCTCTTCCCCGATCATATGGAAATTGTCGTCTGTAAGGGGCATATGAAGGGAAATCACGTCCGCCCTTCTCCACATCTGCTCAAGATCCACATAGGATACGCCGCTCTCCGTCACCTCGCCGCTCTCATACAGATCATAGGCAATGCGCTCACAGCCGAAGCCGGAGAGATCCCTCAAAACGCATCTCCCGATTCTCCCGGTTCCTATTACCCCCACCGTGAGATCCTTGAGCTCTCTCCCCTGGATTCCCTTAAGGGTGTAATCCTGAATATGGCTTCTCTCCAGAATCCGCTTCATTCGGCGGATGGTCATAAGGATCAGCATCACCGTGTAATCCGCCACCCCGCAGGGGCCGTAGGGTGCGTTTGCCACTGTCATTCCAAGCTTTTTCGCCGCACCGACGTCAATATGGTCATAGCCGATGGTTCTTGTGGTGACATACCGGACGCCCTGGGACGCAAAAATTTCCAGAAGCTCCCGTGGCATTTTGGATGTGATAATATCAATGCATTCGCTTCCCTGCGCCAGCTTTGCATTCTCTGCATCCGGTGCGTCCGCACACAGCACAAGTTCGATTCCCAGCTCCTTCCCGTATTTCAGAAACAGTTCCTTTTCATCAAATTCCCTGCAGTTATAAACCGTTACTTTCATGATCCGCCTTTCCTTTCCTTCTCTTGCGCCTTATTTCTTCCCGCCGCCTTGTCCTTTGCTCCTCGGCCTGCCTGTAAAGTTCGATCTCCTCCATATCGTCGTCCGATAAATGACGGAAATTGCTGATTCCCGCATACAAAATCCTCAGGCTGTTTATGGTGGTGTCAAACACGCCCTCCTCGTACATATTGAGCACGATAATCCCTATGGGCACCGCGATAATCATTCCCACCACCCCTGCCAGCCGGTAGCCCGTAAACAGAAGGACAATGGTCGGTATCGAGGAAAGCCCCATGGAATCTCCCACGATCTTTGGCTGTATGATCTGCCTTGCCAGCTGCCCCACGCCCCAGATGATCAGAAGGCCCAGCACCATCTTATAATCGGAGCTGAGGAATTTGACGATGGCCCAGGGAATCAGCACGGTCCCCGTCCCAAAAAAGGGAAGAAGATCGAGGAATGCGACTCCTATGGCAATGATAAACGCATAATCTACCTTCAATACCGTAAACCCGATGGCCAGAAGCACATACATCCAGATCTCGATTTTGAGCTGGGCCTTGAAATAGCCGCCCACGGCCCTGGCAAGTCCTCTCTTGATCATGTGCCATCTCTCCAACAGAGATTGGGGGAGAATCCGCTCCAGCAGATTGGGAATATACTCTCTCTCCGCCACGCAGAAGTAGGCAAACAGAAGACACATGATCACACTGATCACAATATTGGGCAGATTCTTTGCAAAATTTCCGAGAGCCTCCAGCGTTGGCTCGCTGACCGTCCCTATCAGGCTCCCCAGATATTCCTGTACATTGTCTGTAAACCTGCTGATTGTGATCTGCACATCCTGCGGCAGATATTTGAGCGCCCCCGAAAGCCTTGAACCGATTTCCTCGAAATCCTCCTGTGCGCTCTCCCAGAGCAGCGGAACATCCTCGATAAACTTTATCACCTGTTCCGTCACCCTTATTCCGATCAGATAACCGGCCAGGATCACCAGTGCGATAACCGAGATAATCACAAAGGCCGTGCTGGCCTTTCGCCGGATTTTAAGGTTTTTTTCAAAAAACCTTACCAGCGGGCTGGCTATCAGCGCAATGATCCATCCCACCACAAAAGGCATAAAATATACGATCAGCCTTGGCAGGATTCCAAAACAGAAAAACAGCGCAAAAAGCATGATCCCCAGGTTCACAAATACTTTCAGATACGTTCTAAGCCTTCCCCTTCTCATTTGGCCTCCCCGGCTTCCATATAGCTGTCAAGCAGCGCATAAATTTCCTCCTGCCCCTGCTTGGAGAGAGCGGAATAGGGAATCAGGATGCCGTCCTTTTTCATGCCAAGCCCCTCTCTGATGATTCTGACATTTTTTGAAACCTGGCTTTTTTTGATTTTATCCAGCTTCGTTGCAATGATAACCGGCGAAAAGCCCTGGTGGACAATCCACTCGTACATCATTTTATCGTTCCCGGAAGGCTCATGACGGATATCCACAAGCAGAAAGACCGCCTGCAGGCGCCTGGAACGGTGGAGATAGTTCTCAACCATCTTTCCCCACTTTGCCTTGATCTCCTCCCCCGCCTTCGCATAGCCGTACCCGGGCAGATCCACGAAGTAGAGTGCGTCGTTAATATTATAAAAATTTATTGTCTGTGTTTTGCCCGGCTGCGAGCTGGTTCTTGCCAGGGACTTCCTGTTCATGAGACCGTTGATCAGGGACGATTTCCCCACATTGCTCTTTCCTGCAAAAGCAAATTCCGGATACCTGTTATCAGGAATCCTGCTGCTGATTCCGCACACGGTTTCCAGGCTTACATTCTTAATTACCATTTGTCCATGCCTTTCCTATTTGGAGACGAGAGCCCTTGCCAATACCTCCTTCATATCCTTCACATAGGTGATGACAAGCCCCTGTTTGATCTCCTCCGAAATTTCCTCGATATCCTTCCTGTTTTCCACAGGAACCAGCACCTCCCTGATTCCCGCCATTTTGGCCGCAAGGAGCTTTTCCTTCAATCCCCCGATGGGAAGCGCCCTTCCCCGCAGAGTGACTTCACCGGTCATTGCAAGATCGCTGCGCACCTTCTTCCCGGTTATTGCGGAAAAGATCGCGGTAGCCATAGTGATTCCCGCACTCGGTCCGTCCTTGGGAACCGCTCCCTCCGGGATATGTATGTGAAAGTCATTCTCCTTAAACAGCTCGGATTTGATTCCGTTTTCCTTCCCGATGGACCGCACATAGCTCATGGCAATAATGGCGGATTCCTTCATCACGTCCCCAAGCTGACCTGTCAGGTCAATTTCTCCCTTCCCTGGCATCATATTGACCTCGATCTGCAGCGTATCTCCGCCCACGCTGGTCCATGCCAGCCCGCGGACAATCCCCGCCTGAGGCTTTTTGTCCGCCTTTTCCAGGCTGAACTTCCGCTTTCCAAGATATTGTTCCAGATTGGAGGCCGTAACACTGATCTTTCCGCCCGCCTCCTGGCCGTTCTCCCGCTCCTCCAGAATCTTCCTCGCCGCTTTTCGGCAGATATCGCCGATCTTTCTCTCCAAATTCCGGACACCGGCCTCCTTTGTATAATAGGTAATGATATTTTTCAGAGCGCTGTCCTTAATGGAAAGTATATTCTGGTTTAGTCCGTTCTTGCCAAGCTCCTTGGACAGGAGGTGTTCTTTTGCGATATGAAACTTTTCGTTTTCCGTATAGCTGTTTACCTCAATGACCTCCATACGGTCAAGCAGCGGCCTGGGTATGGTCTCCGTTGTGTTCGCAGTCGCAATAAACAGAACCTCGGACAGATCGATGGGGATCTCCACATAATGATCCCGGAAACGCACATTCTGCTCGCTGTCAAGAACCTCCAGCAGAGCGGAAAACGTATCTCCCTTATAATCATTGCTTACTTTGTCGATTTCGTCAAGAAGCATCAGCGGGTTTTTCACCCCTGCCTGTCTCAGGCCCGCTACCAGCCGTCCCGGCATGGCACCCACATAAGTCTTCCTGTGTCCCCGGATTTCCGCCTCGTCCCTGACGCCTCCAAGGCAGATCCGGATATACTTTTTGTCCAGAGCCTCTGCAACGCTCTTTGCCACGGAGGTCTTTCCGGTTCCGGGAGGGCCCACAAGGCACAAAATCGGGCTTTCGCCCTTTTTGGTCAGGCATCTGACCGCCAGATATTCCAGAATTCTCTCTTTGACCTTCTCAAGGCCGTAATGATCCCGATCCAGGATCTCCTTTGCCCGCTTCATGCTCTCATTATCCACGGACGCCTTATCCCAGGGCAGTTCCAGCAGGGTTTCTATGTATCCTCTCTCAACGGCGCTCTCCGAACTGCTTGGCATCAGAGTTTTGAACCTGGAAATCTCCTTTTTGATCCGGCTCTTCACCTCCTCGCAGGCCTGGAGCTCCAGGAGAGCTTCCTCAAACTGATCCGCATCCGAAAAGGTTCCTTCCTCCCCCAGCTCCTCCCTGATGTAGCGCAGCTGCTCCCGAAGAAGATATTCTTTCTGGTTTTTGTCCACTCTTCCCCGGATTTTCTGCGCCAGCTCCGTCTTAATCCGGGCCACCTCGATCTCATTGACAAGAATCCCGCAAAAGACATCATACCTCTCCAAAACCGGCACCGCCTCGAGAACCTTCTGTTTGTAGGTATTATCAAGAGGCATATTCATTGCAATCTGATCAATCAGGCTCCCCGGATCCTCGATATCCGCATAACGCTTCATCGCATTTGACCCAAGCTTGGGATAATAGGAGGCAAAGGAGGAAAAGTACTCCTTCAGCTGGCGGAGCATAGCCTGCGTTGTGGCATAGCCCTCCTCCCCGGACGGCAGTCCCTGCGCCTCTTCCTGTGGAAGAACCTCTCTGACGCAGGCCTCCAGAAATCCCTGATTTTCCTCACAAATCTCCAGAAATACGCCGCGGCCCACGCCCTCCACCAAAATCCGGATCACATGGTTCGGGAGCTTGGTGATCTGCTTTACCACCGCAATCGTCCCCACGCCTGCGAGCCCTTCAAAAGAAGGCTCATTTTCTTCGATATCCTTCTGCGTTACCAGAAACACCTCTCCCCCCGACATCATGGCCTGCTCCACTGCCGCAATGGATTTCCCCCTGTTTAAATCAAAATGAATCACCGTGCCCGGCATAACGGTGATCCCGCGTAAAGGAACTGCCGGTAAAATCTTTTGGGTCATTCTACTTTTCTCTTCCTTCCTGCTCGTCGCTCATTTCCCGCATGAAGTACAAACGCCGCTTATAAGCGGCGTCATACTCTCATCTGTTTCATAAGTCAGTTTTATCTTGCTCTGCGCATTGCTTCCCGATGGATAAGCAAAGGCTCACTGAGGCCTTCCACCGCGCCTTTTGTAATGACACACTCTTTAATTGTATCATCTGACGGAATCTGGTACATCACGTCCATCATTACCTTTTCCATAATGGAACGAAGACCCCTGGCTCCGGTCTTGCGTTCAAATGCAAGCTTGGCAATGGCCGTCACGGCCTCCTGTTCGAAGCTGAGTTTCACGTCATCCAGATCAAACAGCTTCTGATACTGCTTGATCAGCGCACTCTTTGGCTCCTGCAGAATTCTCACAAGCGCCGCCTCATCCAGGCCCTCTAAAGATACATTGATGGGAACACGCCCCACAAACTCGGGGATCAGCCCAAATTTCACAAGATCCTGGGGCGTCACCTCCTTGAGAAGCTCGCCAATCTCACTGTTTTTCTTGTTAGCGATCTCCGCATCGAACCCGATGGAGTTGCGGTTCAGCCGGTTCTCCACAATCTTCTCCAGTCCGTCAAATGCGCCTCCGCAGATAAACAGGATATTGGTCGTGTCGATCTGGATCAGCTCCTGATGGGGATGCTTTCTGCCTCCCTGGGGCGGAACGCTGGCAACGGTTCCCTCCACGATCTTAAGGAGAGCCTGCTGAACGCCCTCTCCGGAGACATCCCTTGTGATGGAGACATTCTCGCTTTTCTTGGTAATCTTGTCAATCTCGTCAATGTATATAATACCGTACTGCGCACGCTCCACGTCATATTCCGCAGACTGTATCAGCTTGAGAAGGATGTTTTCAACATCCTCCCCTACATATCCCGCCTCGGTAAGAGTGGTTGCATCCGCAATGGCAAAGGGTACATTGATAATCTTGGCAAGCGTCTGCGCCAGATAGGTTTTTCCGGAACCGGTGGGGCCTATCATGATGATATTGCTCTTTTGCAGCTCCACGTCATCCAGATCCCTGGGCGCAAGTACTCTTTTGTAATGATTATACACGGAAACGGCAAGAACCTTTTTTGCTTCCTCCTGTCCGATCACATAATCGTCCAGAAAATCCTTTATCTCAACCGGCTTTAGCAGATTGATCTCCATTGCCGGCTCTTCCCGCATTTCCTCGTATTCTTCTTCTACGATATCCGCACATATTTCTACACATTCATCGCAAATATAGACGCCTGTCGGCCCTGCGATCATTTTCTTTACCTGATCCTGCGTCTTATTGCAAAAAGAACACCTGATACTGTCGGAATTTTTTCCAGCCATTTCACACCTCTGTGTCAGTTATTGTCCCCCATCAGCCTGCTGTGGGGTTTCCATCAGCCTGCCGTGGGGTTTTCATCGCGCTTGTAGAGAATCCTGTCAATGATCCCGTAATTCTTAGCTTCCTCGGCGCTCATCCAGTTATCTCTCTCCGTATCCGCCGCGATCACCTCTATATCTTTCCCAGTATTTTCTGCAAGCATTCGATTCAGTTTGGCCTTGGTCTGCAGGATATGCTTTGCGGCAATCTCAATTTCCGTAGCCTGCCCCTGGGCGCCGCCAAGAGGCTGGTGGATCATGATCTCCGCATTGGGCAGAGCCATTCTCTTTCCCTTGGCTCCTCCGGCGAGAAGAAAGGCTCCCATGCTGGCCGCCATTCCCATGCAGTTCGTAGCCACATCACATTTGATATACTGCATGGTGTCATAGATCGCCATGCCCGCAGTCACGCTGCCGCCCGGGCTGTTAATGTAAAACTGGATATCCTTTTCCGGATCCTCAGCCTCAAGAAACAGCATCTGCGCTACAATCAGGCTTGCAGTCACTTCGTTTACTTCCTCTCCGAGGAAAATAATTCTTTCTTTCAGTAATCTCGAATAAATGTCGTAGGAACGTTCCCCGCGACTCGTCTGTTCGATGACATAAGGCACTAAACTCATATCGATATCCCTACCTTCCTATCTGGCATTCTGACCTTATTTTTCTTTCGCGTTTTCCACCGCGAACTGTGCTGCCTTTCTCACTGCGATATCTTCTTTGATCTGAGCCGTACTCTTTTCGGGAAGCATTTCCCTGACCTTATCCACTTCCATCTGGTAAGCCTGCGCCATGACCTTCAGCTCTTCCTCGAACTCCTCGTCCGTCGCCGTGATATTCTCCGCCTTTGCAATCGCTTCCAGCACGAGTCTGGACTGGATTCTCTTTTCCGCCTGAGGCTTCACCTGTTCGGTCAGCTGGTCATAGGATGCGCCGGTAAACTGCATATACTGCTCCATGGACAGTCCCTGCATCTGGATTCTCTGTGCGAACTCATCCACCATCTGTCTCTGCTGCGTCTCAAGCATGGGCTCCGGTATCTCCATGTCGGAATCCTTCACGATGGCATCGATCACTGCCGCTTCCCTGGCATCCTTCGCTTCCTTAGCCTTCTTCTCTTCCAGTTTACCCCTTACATCCGCTTTGTATTCCGCAAGCGTCTCAAATTCAGACACCTCGCTTGCAAATTCGTCATCCAGCTCCGGAAGCTCCTTCTCCTTGATCTCCTTCACCGTACATTTGAAAACGGCCGCCTTGCCCTTTAATTCCTCCGCCTGATAATCCTCGGGGAAGGTCACGTTCACCTCGACCTCCCTGCCAATCTCCGCACCGATCAGCTGCTCCTCGAAACCGGGAATAAAAGTGCCGGAGCCAATGGTCAGGGGATAATTCTCACCCTTTCCGCCCTCAAAAGGGACGCCGTCCACAAAGCCCTCGAAATCAATGGTCGTGATGTCGCCGTCCTTAACCGGTCTGTCCGTCACTTCCACGTTTCTGGCGTTGTTCTCTCTCTCTCTGCCAACTTCCGCATCCACTTCCTCGTCCGTAACCTCTGTGGATACCTTGTCAACCGTAACACCCTTGTATTTGCCAAGCTTCACCTCTGGCTTAAGCGCCACCTCTGCCGTAAAGACAAAAGGTTTGCCTGCCTCGATCTGAACCACGTCGATTTTCGGGGAGGAGACAATGTCTTCCGTGCACTCGTCCAGCGCTTTCTCATAAGCCTCCGGAATCAACGCATTTGCCGCATCCTCATAAAAAATTTCCTGTCCGTACATTTTTTCTACCATCTTGCGGGGCACCTTGCCCTTGCGAAAACCGGGAACACTGATTTTATTTTTGTTTTTCTGAAAAGCGTCCTCAATCGCCTTCTCAAGATCCTGTGCGGAAACCTCAATGGTCAGCTTCGCCATATTCTTTTCCAGTTTTTCCACCTGTACACTCATCCTTGTACGTCCTCCTTATATATTTTCATCCTGATACCGCTGATTTTTCGCCTGTTCACAGCCATTGTACGATTATAGCATATCTGCCGGGAAAATACCAGATTTTTTATTGCCAGATCCGAATGAAATTAAAATCATCCGCATCCTCATAGCCTGACAACGCCTCCGTCCATAAGGACGATCAGCTTTCTGCCCAGAAACGGATGAAGATGTTCCTGGATCTTTGTCTCATCCTTTCTCTGAAAGTCTCCGTCCGTGATCAGAAGGATAAGCTTTGATCTGGCATAAAAGAGCTTTAACTGGCGAAGCAGCTCGTCCAAAGACTTCTCCTCCCCCTTGTGCGCGCACTCGATCCCGTCGAATCCTTTTCCCATCTGCAGTGCGGCGAGTGAGGATATTTCCTTGATTATCCTGTCATCCGAGATCCACTTCACCAGATTAAGCCGCACATTTCGGAAGACCTCGTCCGTCCGCTTCAGCGCCGCACAGAGCTGGGCGCAGTCCCCGGCAAGCCTTTCGTCCGGAACGGAGCCGTCTAAGACAATGGCCATCTCAAGAATTCCCCCCGAATAATTTCCGGGCACGCGGAGCACCCGCATCACCGCATTTTTTATCTGCAGCAGTTGAATATCCGTATACATACTTTCCTCGTTTCTCTTGTGTTTTTTTACAGTTTCCATTATATTATATTTTGACCAGGAATCAATATAACAGTTGGAGGATCCGATTTATGAAATTAACAACCAAGCAGATTGCCACCACGGCCGCCCTTCTCGCAATCTGTATCGTCAGTCAGTTTTTTAAGAATACCAGCGTCTATATCACGGGCCCCGTGATCAATGCCTGTATCATTCTGGCAGGACTCTGCGGCGGTCTTATATGCGGGATCATCCTGTCCCTGATCACGCCCGTCACCGCCTTTTTCATCTCAGGGAGCCCCGTTATATCGGCGATTCCCGCCATCATGCCCTGTATCATGGCGGGCAATGCCCTGCTCGTTTCCTGTATCTGTCTGTTAAAGAGCAGATTCAAGGGCAAATCAGGCCTTTTGTTTTCCATGCTGATCGGCTGTCTGCTTAAGGCCCTGTTTATGGGAATCGCCATCTCACTGCTTCTCATCCCGGCCTTTCTTCCCGAAAAGATGCATCCCCAAATGCGCGTTTTTCAGATGACCTTCTCCGTGGTACAGCTGGTCACGGCCGTCACGGGAATCGTCTATGCCATGATCCTGCAAATACCCATCCGGAAATATTTAAACAGGGAAGCCTGAAACCATACCGGTTCTTTTCCCTGCACGGGCCGGCGATCGAGTAGGAGGGAGTGATTAGCTCCCGT
>CAJTVN010000056.1 GCA_910579685.1 uncultured Lachnospiraceae bacterium
GGATTTTTTCCCTGTTGGAATTAAGATTGCGAACTTGTTTCGCAATTACCTACCTGTCCGCAGGCCCTCGCTGCACATCCGCCGGCTCCGCCCTCTTACCGCCTGCGGTACAAAAGCTTCTTCATGCGGTTGTAAATTCCGGCTGTGCGCCCGCTGCGCGCAAGCCTTGTGCGCAGCGGCGCCAGAGTAAGCCACAGGAGCGCCTGATATCTTCTGATCTGCCCCCGGGTCATGTACCTTGCGACAATCTCTTTATGTTCCCTCGCCGACAGTTCCCGGTTCTCCTTTGTCTCGGAAAACCCGCCGCCCTCATAGTCCGCAATCAGAATGTCCCCGTAGGTAAACTGAATCCTCCCCTTCAGCTCCTTCTGGAAAAAACACCAAAGAAACTGCTCGTAATCGGCCCGAACCCGGTATGCGGTCTCAAAGGGATGCACCAGAAGCAGCCGTCTGTCATAAAAGCAGGCCTGATGGCAGGGCACGTTCCGGTAGCAGCCAAAAGCGTCCAGACGTGGATTGGATGCGACCACCTGCCTTGTCCTCCTCTCATAAATATTCCCATAGTAAACGCCCTGCCTGGAAGGATTTTCCTCGATCAGCTTTGCCATCTGAAAAAGCACATCCTTCCCGTAAAAGACATCTCCGCAGTTCAGAAAATATACATACTTCCCCACCGCCTCCCCGGCAGCCTGATTCATGGCGTCATAAATTCCCTGATCCGGTCTTGAAACGATGCGGATCCGGGATCGCTTTTCTTCCGAAAGCCCCTCGATAAAAGAAAGGGATCCGTCCGTTGATACGCCGTCCTTGACAATGACTTCATAATCTTCAAAGTATTGCCTCAAAACGCTCCCCAACGTCCGTTTCAGCTTTTCCCCCGGGTTCAGACTAACTATAAGTATGGAAAACAATGGTCTCATAAGTATCCTCCTCTCATTTACCAAAAGCGCCCAGCCGTCAGTTCACATCCGACAGAATCGGCACCATATCATGGAACATAAACGTTTCGTACGGGAGAATCCGAAGCCCCGCATCCCCCGCCCGTCTCATGAAAAGGGCAAAATACAGAACAGCCGCAGCCGCGGCGCCCGCTGTAAAAAGCTTTTTCCACCTCGGATTCTCCATCTGTGCGATCAGCGCCGGTAGGAAAAAAATATGGGTGATGGTCAGATAATACCCGATTCTTGAAATCACGGGCAGAAAGGAACAGCACACATACATCACAAGGGCTCCCAGGTTGCAGTAAAAATAGAACCGGTTTCTCCTGTTGTCCTTCACCGATCTCTGATAGCAGATCAGGGAAAGAATGAGAACTCCCAGACATCTCGCAATATTCACATAGCTGGTGCCCCCCTCCAGGTATTCCGTGTCCTCATAGGTGGGATAGAGAAAAATCACCACCCGCAGATAGAAATCCGGCAGGAAAAAAAAGGTGGTGCAAAAAAGCCCCATGAGGGCCAGCTGCCACTTTTTCCACTCCATAGAGGCCAGAATATACAGCGGGATCACCACCAGCAGCGATTTGTGCAAAGTGGCGCCCAGAAGCACAAGCAGAACAAATTTCAGCCATTCCCGCCTGAGCACATAGGGAATGGCCCACAGTGCAACTGCCAGGGCCAGATAATAGCGCACGGTGCTGAAGGACTGAAAATAGTAGCCGAAAGCCATGAACAGGAAAAAGCTCGCCCCGAAACAATCTGCCTGCCGGTAAATGGCGGCCAGAAACAAAAGCACGGTAAAAAAGGCAAAGAAGGCAAACACCAGCAGATAATTCTCAAAACCGCTGATCCCGTATATGAGTCTCACGATCCCGTTAAACCCCGCCTCTGTCGGCACATAGGCGTTACAGTTCACAAGATGCATGAACTCCACGTATTTTGCGTAATCGTTTCCCACATTCAGCCTGCAGGCGGACAGTGCAAACAAGATCAGAAAAACCGACACAAGACACAGCCGGTTCAGCATCTTTCCTCTGCTTACGCCTCCCTTAATCCCTTCCAACCGGTTGTTTACAAGAAAACCCAATAACACAACCGTGACCGTTACCAAAATATATAAGATCATAAACTACCTCAATCTGCCCTGCCCGATTCCTTTTCTCATAAGCCGGTATGCGTCTCCAAACGAAATTTCCCTGCACATTTCGCCTCTCTTCGCAAGAAGAAACCGAAGGGAAAACAGACCCGCCATCCGGCCGTAGAGATGATGGTAGAGCACTCCCCTGTCCGTAAAAAATTTTTCATTGTAGCCCTTAAACCAGGTGGATTCCCTGTAAATCTCCTCGCCGATCTCCTCCGTGGAGGCGTACAGACGCAATCCCTTTTTCAGGCAGTCATGTAAAAAAAGACTGTCCTCCCCGTTGCTGTATCTGGCCCCTCCCCCGAACAGAAGGGAAAAGCAGACATTGGCCCTGCGCAGGGAAGCCAGCCTTGCCGCAACACTGTAGGTTGGATACCTGCCGTAATTGTACCAGCGGATGGGACGCTTCTCTTTATTATAATAGGTGGCCCGTCTTACGTCCACTTTAAAGTTAAAAGTAATCAGATCCGCATCCGGATCCTTCTCAAATGCGGATAGCACCTGCTCCGCATAGCCCTCGTAAAACCGGATATCCTCATCGGAAAAAAGGACGATATCCCCCCTGGCGTGAAGAAGCGCCGTGTTTCTGCTAAGCCCCACTCCGCGCTCGGCCATGGAAAAAACACGGATCTTCCCGTTTCCATGCGAAAATTCCTCATAGGAATAGTCCCCGCACTGGTTTACGATCACCGCATCGCCCTGCAGGTTCATGTGATCCGCCAGCTCTCTCCCATTCTTTTCCACTGCGGCCGCCAGCACTTCCAGCTTCATAATCCGTCTCCTCTTTAACCGTAATAGCGGTTCAGGAATTCCTCGTCCGCCAAAGTCACCACCATGCCAAGCACCTTGCAGTCCTGATTCTTCAAAAGCCCAAGAACGCGCCGGGTTTTCCTCCCCACGTCCTCGCCAAAGGGAAGAAGCAGGATTACGCCGCCCAGCTCTCTGATCTGTCCGCACGCTTCCTCGGAGAGAGAACCGGAGTTAAAGGGAACCACCTGCCATTCCTTTTTTTCTTTCCTCAAATCCCTGCCAGGAAGCGTCCACGTCAGTCCGCCCGCCTCGCCGTCCCCGCCGATAAATTCGTCCTTCCCCGCATTCAGAAGCCTTTCCAGATCCACCTGGCGCACATCACAGTGATTGTCCATGTCAATGACCGCAAACCTCCTGGCCTGACCCAGGGTATAACTGATATTGGCTTTCAGCTCCCTGGCATAAGGCTGCAGCCCCTTCTGCTTTCTTGGCATAATTCCCAGCGCCGTATAGGGATATTTTTTCTCCACGTCACCCTGCACATAAACCGCCTCATCCAGCACATAGGCAAACGCCATGATCAGGCACGAAATCACGCCAAAGAACACGGCGCCGCTGACACAGGCCGTGACGGTCCGGTCATCCCAGTAAATACGGCGGGGATCATCTGCCCGGATCACTTCGATTCTTTTCAGTTCCTCGCTGGCCTGTGCATAATCAGTCAGTCCGTTCTCCACCGCCGCCTGCACTTCCCGGACAAATTTTTCCGTGCTTCCCTCCACCGTAATAGTGAGCAGACGGATATCCGACAGGATTTCGGCCCTGGTAGCCTCCGAAACCGCCTCCCTGGATGCGTCTGCAGGCGCATACTCCATGATCCTGTCAAGAATCGGGTCGGTATCAAGCAGGTCATTCCAGGTATAGCCATTATAATACTGATAAATCTCGCCGCTCTCATCCACGCCAAAGCTGATATACAGCTTTGATACCGCTTGATAAGCCACTGGCATGCGCATGGCCCGGGCCAGCTGGTAGGCAACGCCTCCCACCACCGCTCCCACGGCCATCAGCATAACCAGAAGCCAGATCCTGTTAAGGAACCGAAGATACAGTCGCTTCAGATCAACTTCCCTATTTAAATATTCCTCACTCATTTTTCCGTTCCTTTTCCTCCCCCGGATTTTGACCGGACTTGATGGCTGTTGTCTGGGTGCTCTCCACCCCTTCCGTGCTCTCCGCCTTGATCAGAATTTTCAGTGTCAGCAGCATCAGCTTGATATCCATCCATACAGAATAGTTTTCAATGTAAGTCAGATCCAGCTTCAGCTTATCATAAGGCGTGGTATTGTACTTCCCGTATACCTGGGCATACCCCGCAAGCCCTGCCTTCACCTTCATGCGGAACACAAACTCCGGCATGTCCTCCACATACTGCCGGATAATCTCCGGCCGCTCCGGCCTTGGCCCGATAAAGGACATATCCCCCGCCAGAATATTAAACAGCTGAGGAAGCTCATCAATCCTCACGGCCCGGATAAATTTTCCCACCGGAGTAATCCTGCTGTCATTCTTGGCCGCAAGCCTTGCCACGCCGTCCTTCTCCGCATCCACCCTCATGCTCCTGAACTTCATGATCTTGAATTCCCTGCCGCCTGTCGTACAGCGCACCTGCTTGTACAGCACCGGCCCCGAGTCATAGCATTTGATGCACAGCGCAGTAACCAGCATAATGGGGGATGCGATTAGGATAAGCAGAAGCGCACAGACAATATCGATCATTCTCTTTGCGATCCGCTGTTCCACGGTGAGCGGATATTCCCTGGTAAGGAACATGGGCGTGTCAAAGAGATGCAGCTGATCCGACCCCTTGATCAGCACGTCCGGTATCTTTGGCATCATATATACCCGGATGGACTTGCTGTAGCAGAACTTGAGAAGCCTGTTTCGGCTCTCCTCCGGTATATCCCAGAGCACGACCGCTCCGTAGCCCTTTACGATCTCCTCCTCCACGGCCCGAATGCCTGCGGAAAGGTTCATGCATTTTACAATATTATATTTGTCCTTCCTGGACTCGAACTTGTGGAGAATATCCTCCACGGAGTGGTCGCCATGCACAAACAGCATCTCCCTGGGCGGAAACACCCTGCGGTAAAACCAGATGGAGATATTGTCAAAAACCACGGCGATCAGAACCTGAACCACCGTGGCCCGGACAAAATAGTCCGGATCCAGCAGCCAGTTATTCATCAGCGACAGCTGCAGATAAGAGAGGGCGTTTACGAACAGCAGTGCGAACACCTGAGAAAGAAACATGTCCATAAACTTAAGATAGCCCACCTTGAGGCCGCCGTAGGTGCTGGTAAAAAAATATAACAGGACCAGATAAATCGCAAAAATAGCCAGATGCCCGTTTCTCTCATATTTAAGACGCTGGGTGAACTTGCTGATAATCGGATAGTAATGCTCCATCCAGATATAAGCATAAACCGCAGTCTGAAGCAGCAGGGCCAGATAGCCCAGCCACAGCACTATGATTTTTTTTAAGGATTCAAATCGTCTCACCTGTACACCTCTATCCTGCCGGTTCTTCTCAAATTCTTCTCAATGTCGCCCGAAACGCCCAAAAAACAAAATTCCACATGCTCCGGGCCAGGGATAATCCCTCCTGCTTTCGGTACAGATACCAGATTCTTTTTATGGCCGTCCATTTGTTGGAGGAAAGAGATTTTGCCGGCCTGCGGTAAATTGCCAGAACCTCGTCAAGCCCATGGGCGTCAAAGCCGTTCCTTAAAATTTTCCACCACAGGGCCGTATCCTCGCTCCCAACGCAGGGCATGTGGAGAATCTCCCTGCCGCCGGTTCCCGCACACAGCCTGTACGTGTCAAGCAGCACCGTGGAGGTAAAGATCACCGTGCGGGAAAGCGCCTGCCTGTAGGACAGCATCTGCGGCGCATGCACGATTCTTCCCGTTCCCTTCGCCTGCCCGTCCCCGAACTCATAGGCGGTAAAGACAAAGGCCGCCTGCTTTTGTCTCATAAAGAAAAGCTCTCTCTCCAGCTTTTCCGGCATCCAGACATCATCCGCATCCAGAAAAGCGATATACCTGCCCCCGGCCGCATCCACTCCGGTATTGCGCGCCATGGCTGCCCCCTGGTTCTTATCTTTTTCAATCAGACGGATGGCGTTTTTTTGATCCGCCCGTAAGGCGAGGTAATCCTGGATGATCTGCCTGCTGTTATCCGTTGAACAGTCGTCCACCAGGATCAGCTCCCAATCCGAAAAGGTCTGGGCCTCCACCATGCGTATTGTTTCCTCAATATATCCGCCCGCATTGTAGACCGGTACGATAATACTGATCCGCTCGTCTGCCCCGCTCATTTATATTTCCTCTTTCACAAGATAGATTGGACGCTTTTTCACTTCCATATACGTTTTTGCCAGATATTGGCCCACGATTCCCAGGCAGAACAGCTGCACGCCGCTGATCAGCGAGATAATGCACACAAGGGATGGCCAGCCCGACGTGGGATCCCCGAACAGCGCCTTCCTGACTATGGTAAAAAGAATAAGGAAAAAGGAGAACAGGCAGAAGCACACGCCCATAAAGGCCGCAAAGGCAAGGGGCGCCGTGGAAAAGGAGGTAATGCCCTCCAGCGAATAGATAAACAGCTTCCAGAAAGACCACTTGGTCTCTCCCTTTTTCCGCTCCACATTGTCAAACTCCAGCCACTTTGTCCGAAAACCAACCCAGCCGAAAATCCCTTTGGTAAACCGGTTATACTCCTGCATGGAAAGAACGGCGTCCACCACCTGCCTTGTCATCAGCCTGAAATCCCTTGCGCCGTCCACCACCTCTGTTTTGGAAATCCGGTTCATCAGCCTGTAAAACATCCTCGCAAAGAAAGAGCGGATGAAGGGTTCCCCCTTCCTCGTCACTCTTCTCGTGGCTGCCATGTCATATCCCTGCTTTATGCTCTCAAACATTTCCGGAAGAAGGCTTGGCGGATCCTGCAGATCCGCATCCATGCAGGCCACATAATCCCCGGAAGCTTTCTGCAGTCCTGCATAGAGCGCCGCCTCCTTTCCAAAATTCCTGGAAAAGGAGAGCAGATGCACCCTCTTATCCTTTTCAATGAGTTTCTTTACCTCCGCCGCCGTTCCATCCCCGGAGCCGTCGTCAATGTACCACAGCTCAAACTCCAGCCCGTTCTTTTCAAAATAATCCTGGTTCTTTATAAATTCCCCGTAAAAATAGGGAACATTTTCCTCCTCGTTGTAACAAGGCACAATTGCGCTGAGCAGTTTCATGAGAATACCTCTGCTGTTTGAAAAAAATTCCTTTTTATCCTGTTATAGTATAGCATATCCGAAAAAATATCACAACAAAAAAGCCCGTCCCCAAGGACAGGCCCCATTTTCCGAATTACGATTCTCTTTCCCCATTTTCAAAGTACAGGATTCCCCTGATCGCAAACCAGCTCTCCTCCTGCCGCTCCCACAGCTCTCCCTGGTACTTAACCACGATCCGCTTTATGGTTTTTAAGCCGATCCCATGACGTCCCCTGTCCCCTTTGACCGTGACGAGCTCTCCTTTTCGTCCTCTTTTCAGCCTTCCATCGAAACGGTTCGCCATCTGAAAATAAAACGCCGTCTCATCCGAGCTCAGTTTAAAGCAGATCTTTCGTTCGTCTGCCGGAATCCGGGCACAGGCTTCCAGCGCATTGTCAAACAGATTCCCCAGCAGGGAATTGAGATCCGCATCCCCGATCAAAACCTTTCCCGCAAGGCGGATTTCCCTTTCCACCCCTGTATTCTGTTTCGCCGCCTGCCGAAGCTTAAAGCTGACAATGGAATCTATGCCAATATTGCCGGTATTTATCACGGGAAGAGCGGCCCCAAGTTCCTCAATGCCGCTGCGGCACAGCTTTCCAAGCTCCTCATACCGCCTGTTTTCCACATAGCTAAGCGCCAGTATATGCCGGTTGCCAAGCTCGTGCCTGATCCTGCGCAGCTTTTCCCACTGCTTCTCCATTTCCTCGTATCTGATCTTATAATATTCATTCTGCTTTTTGAGCAGGTCGTAATCCGCCGTCCGCTTCTTTTGCAGCCTCAGTTCCCGATACATGCCGCAGATCAGCGCAGAAGACAGAAGCATTCCCACGGCACTTTTCCCCATCTTAAACATCCTTTTTGGCTGACGGGCCGTCGGATGCGCTGTTGCGGTAATAACTCACCTCTCTCAAAATGCTCAGAAGCACTCTCAGCTCCTCGTCAGAGCGATCCTCAAGGAATTCCGCAATCTCGCTGTTGTAAATCACTCTTCCCCTCTTCATGCTGCCGCAGACCAATTCGTCCAGAGAGCTGTCCAGTACATTGGCAATCGCCACAAGCTTTTTAAGCCCGATCTTGCTCCTCGCATTCTCCACATTGCTAAGATGCTGTGTGGAAACCTGGGCTTTCTCAGCCAGCTCGATCTGGGTCAAGCCGCAGCTCTTCCTCTTTTTCCGTATTCTGCTTCCCATATCCCTGTAATCCACTGCCAACTGATTCACCTGCCCGCATCTGCTTTCCTTTTGCCGTAAAGTCTGTTATGTAACTGATTTAAGTCAACACCCCCGCCGCAAGCAACGAGACATCAAGCTTGCAGCGCTGCACAGCAGCGGGGTATATGACCCTTGCGGCATTCGCCAAATGTCTGCTTCGCAGCCGCCTGGCTCATTGCTC
>CAJTVN010000057.1 GCA_910579685.1 uncultured Lachnospiraceae bacterium
GTCCGCAGAGCCCACGCTCAGGGCCCCAACCCAGGCCGCACAGGCGAAAACAATTCTACTTTTTCGTAAGAATCTTCTCAAAATAGCGGATAAAATTACCGCCCATGATTCCCCGCACCGTCTCCTCATCCATTCCTCTCTGAAGAAGCGCCGCACTCAGAAGCGGAATGCTGCCATGATCCGGGAGGCAGTCACAGAGCTCTGTCTCTCTCTTTTCCGCACTTTGCCCCCTCCTGGCCTGATCTGTATCATCCAGTTCGGCTTTGGCCGCATCATACGAATCGCACAGGTCGAATCCAAATCCCACATAAGCGCCTCCCATGCGCCTTACCTCATACTCCGCATGGCGGCAGAGCATTTCCAGATGATTTCCGGACAGCGAGCCCGCAATGTATTTGCAACCGTTCAGCCCCATAACGCCGCCCTGGGATGCCAAGGCTTCCATCTGCTCATCCGTCAGGTTCCGGTAATTATCATAGACCGCCTTTGCACAGGAATGGGTGGCACAGAAGGGCCTTTCGGCAATCCGCTTCACATCCTCGAACCCGTCGTCGTTCAGATGGCTCACGTCAAGGAACAGGGAAAGCCTTTCCATCTCATGAACCGCTCTCCGTCCCAGCTCTGTAAGGCCGCCTCTGATCTGTATCCGCTGCCCGGCCTTACAGCATCCGCTGGCCAGCGCATTCCTCCTGCTCCAGGTAAGGGATGCACCTCTCACCCCCAGATCATAAAGCCCGGACAGCCTTCCCAGGTCTTCTCCGATACAGTCCAGCCCTTCCATGTAGACAAGGATGCCGATCTTTTCCCCGGAAACAGCCTTCTGCAAATCGC
This sequence comes from uncultured Lachnospiraceae bacterium, assembly GCA_910579685.1. Classification (GTDB taxonomy): domain Bacteria; phylum Bacillota; class Clostridia; order Lachnospirales; family Lachnospiraceae; genus Suilimivivens. Next base: position 832 of record CAJTVN010000057.1, read on the forward strand.
TGCGGTTTTTTACCGCCATGAGCTCCCCGGTATTCTCTATCTCCCGATTCAGAGCTCTTATTTGTGAAAGCGCATCTTCCCATGCCGCAGGAACACCGCCCCTTCGCAGTACGTCATTGGGGACATAAATCGATGATACAATCAGATTAAGTCCTGCCTTTCTCCAGTTTCGCAGATAGCGGCTGCGTATGATTTCTCTCTCGCCCAGCTTTTTCCGGATCAGGATCTCGCCCGCAAGATCAAGATGCGCGTCCACCACCGGACATTCCTTGTGAAGAGCCAGTGCCCTCTTTCTGAATTCTTCTTTTACCACCAGATCCCATTTTTTGCTCCTATATCTTTCAATCTTATGTTATTCCAAAATGCGGGATCCGCTTTCCTATTCGCCAAAAAGGGAAAGGCCCCTGTAAAATATTACAGTATACCTTTCCCTTTCCATTGCCTGCCGTTTATCCAATCCCGAATAACTCTCGACTATTTTTCCAGCTCCACGCCCTTAAGAAGCTCCCGGATCTGCTCCACGGAAAGCCAGTCCGCATTGTTGCCGGAGCTGTAGGAGAACCCGTCCTCCACCTTTTTCCCGCTCTCGTTGATCTTCTGCTTGTCATTCCAGACCACCTGTGGATACACGATAAAATGCTTGTCATACTCATAAGTGGCAGCGGAATCCTCCACGGTCACCATGATCTCGTGAAGCTTTTCTCCTGGCCGGATCCCGATCTCCGGCATCTTACAGCCGGGCAGCATAGCCTGCGCCAGATCCGTCACCTTGAAGGAGGGAATCTTGCTGATAAAGGTCTCTCCGCCCGTGGCCTCGCAGAGAGCCTTGATCACCAGCTCCACGCCCTCTGTCAGACTGATCCAGAAGCGCGTCATGCGGTAATCCGTGATGGGAAGCTCACTTCCTCCATTCTTGATGATATTGTGAAAAAGAGGAATAATGGATCCCCGGCTTCCCGCCACATTTCCATAACGCACGATGGAAAAATTAATATCCTTTGTTCCCGCATAGGCGTTGGCCGCAATAAACAGCTTGTCCGATACCAGCTTGGTGCCCCCGTAGAGATTCACCGGGTTCACCGCCTTGTCGGTGGAGAGCGCCACCACTTTCTTCACATCCGCATCAAGCGCCGCATCAATGACATTCTGAGCTCCGTGGATGTTCGTCTTGATCGCCTCGTTGGGATTGTATTCACAGGCCGGCACCTGCTTTAAGGCCGCAGCATGGATCACGAAGTCCACACCCTCAAACGCCCTCCTAAGTCTCTCCTTATCCCGCACGTCCCCGATAAAAAAACGTAACCTGTCCGCATACTCCTTAAACTCGCCCTGCATGATGTACTGCTTGAACTCATCCCTGGAATAAATGATGATCTTCTTCGGGTTATAATGCTCCAGCACATATTGGGCAAAGCATTTGCCAAAGGAACCGGTTCCTCCCGTGATCAGTATGGTTTTATTATCCAACAACATAAATTACCTCCAATGTTTTTCTTAACTTAGTGTACCACGGAATGGAAATAACATCAAACTTTTTCATAGAGCACCTTTCTCTTCCTCGATATCCAGTGCAAAGCGTGTAAATTCTCCGCCCTCCACAGCCAGATCAATATCGCTGGTTCTTTTAAAGTCGCCCCTCGCCCGTGCGCCAAACAGTATCATCTTTTCCACATGATATTTGCATGCCAGAGTCCGTATCTCCTCAATCACCCTCGGACGGATTCCTGATTGTTTTGCCAAACGATTGCCTGATTCTATAAAACCTACCACCTCTGCCGATCCATTTCCAACTGTGCGGCTGCTAATCCGACAGACGGATGAATTTACTCCATCTCATAAAGCGTCCAGAGCCCCTTTTCTGCAGCCACCCGGTAACCGGTAAGCTTTTCATTACACCGGAGCAGATTTTCAAGACAGCTCTCCTTATCCTCACGATCCGCCACATACACGACAAGCCTGCCGCTTTCGCAGATTTTCTCATCCGTGATCTGCTCCGGATTGCCCTGGCTGGCCAGGTAGACCCGGGGAAACTCCATCAGCTCGTCCGAGAGCCTCCACACATTGTCCGGGGACGCCTCGTTGTAAAAGACCACCACTGGGACGTCCGCATTTTCCCTCACATATTCCATGACGGGACGCTCCTGTTCATAGAGGAAAAAGACCTTCCCGTCCCTGAGAGAGAGCACATCGCCAAGGATCAGGGAAAAAAGCAGCAACAGTCCCGCCGCCCGGGCCATCCTGCCAGAGGCGGCACCGCTTTCTCCCGGCTTCCCCGCCGCTGTTCTTTTCCACGACTCTGCTCTTTTCCACGCCGCAGCCCTCTCCCACAGAAGCACAACCGGCCTGCAGAAAAAATACAGCAGAAGGAAGACCAAAAGTCCGTAAACCGGAAGCTGGTAACGGTTTGAGGTCTCCCCCAGAAGAAGCGCCGTCTTGGAAACCGTGAAAAAATACCCGGCGCAGGCAAAGAGCAAAAGCCCTGCCGCCTGCCTCCCCGTCTCCCCGGTTTTTCCGGATCCCGCCACGGCAGTCTGCACACCCTTTTTCGAAGGGCCGGCAGCATTTGCCGCCGAAAAACCGCTCCCCCGGCGCTTTGCCGCATATCCTGCCGTGACCCAGAGCAGGCAGATCAAAAGAAACCAGTGGGCCAGCGTACCGTTCATCACATAGTCGTTAAACAGCCCGGTAAAAAACCGCAGCCTCTCCATTGTATTTCCCGCATTTCCGAACTCACTGACCGCCTCGGTTCCCCGGTAGCCCCGGAAAATATGGGACAGACTGGAGGGATAATACAGAATGGCCAAAAGAAGTCCGGCGCCGCAGGAGGCTCCGTACCAAAACAGCTCCTTAATCCGTCTTTTTCGAAGGAACAGAAAACACATTCCGACACCCATGAAAAAGTGGTAGATAATGTAATAATACTGGGTCATGAATCCCAGAAACACCGTGGGAATCAGGGGCAGAAGGAACCTCGCTCCGAATTCCCGCCGCTCTATGGCCCGCACGTGAAGCCAGGCGCACAGCAGCACAAACAGCGTCAGCCACTGATACATCCGGATAAACATGACGCCGGAGATCACCGCCGCCGAGAAGCCCCAGGCCGCACACACCGCAAAGGAAAGAAAGACCGCTCTCCTGCGCTTCGCCTCACCGTACCCGGCCGTATCTTTGTTGTCCCGGCCCGCATTCCGGCCCATACCGCGGTACGCATTCCCGGCTGCATCCCCGGCCGCACAGAGGTACACTATCCCGGCCAGGAGGAAAAAGCAGGGCACATAGGCCAGAAGATTCACCGTAATTCCCAGCCACTTGTCAAACACGCCGGGGAACAGGGAACAGACCGTGTGCAGGACATAGTAGTAAAAAGGCGGATGCACATCCCAGGACTGCATCTGCTTCACAATTCCGTAGCGGAACCGCTCTCCCTCCAATACCACGAAGTCATTGCGAAAGTCGTCTCTCTCCACCCACTGCCGGTCATTCACAAACAGCCCCGCCGTTTTGTTGGTGGAATAATAGGAGTAAAACTCATCCTCGTGAAAACCCGATTTTCTGCCCCCGTAGCAGATCAGCACCGCAAGCTGTACTGCCAGCAGCAGGAGAAACGCGGCCGTCACCGCTATCCTTTTTTTTCCTGTAAAGCAATTCTCCGTGTCGCAACCGTGTAACTTCATCTTCTAATCCAGCCTCTTTATTGCGGCATGCACCTTTCTCGCCTGGGCAGGCGCCGCGGCGAGCAAAAGAAGGTACTGCCTGTTTTTCTTTGTCAGATAAGGATTCTCTTTGATCTCCTTCTTATGTCTTTTCAGATAATCCCATACCTGCATATAAAATTCGTTCTCCTTGTTCATCATGGAAACGGGAATGTGGAGCATGTAGTCAAGGCGCTGAAACAGTGCGAAACGCACCGCTTCTTCCCGCAGCTGCGGATACTGCCGCCCAACCAGCTCCTCCACCCGGTCCGCATTGTTCACAATATCCGTGAACACCCTTGGAAACTCATCCTTGTTCCTTGTCCTGGTATTGCTTCCGTAGCGGTAAAATACATGGTAATCCTGCTCCGGTAAAACCGCCACTGCGGGAATCCTTGTGAGAAAACTGACAAGAAGCCGGAAATCCTCGTTCAGCTCCCCCTCCGGAAAGCGCTCCTCCTTGAAAAAAGAGGCTTTCGTCAGCTTGGTACAAAAGGAACAGTCTCCCCGGTGAAGCAGAAGCTCTCTCATAAAATGGACATTGTCCCACAGCTCCGCCTCCTGCGGGGGCTGGCAAACGTCCTCCATTCGATTTCCCGCCTCGTCGATCTCATCCCTGGAAATCTGCACCATGGCAAGCTCTTCCTGCAGCGCAACCGCAAGGAGACGCTCATACATCTGCGGCTCAATATAGTCGTCGCTGTCCACAAAGCCGATGTACTCCCCCCTGGCCTTGTCAATCCCCAGATTCCTTGCGCTGGAGACGCCCCCGTTTTCCTTGTGAAAAACCTTAATGCGCCTGTCCTCCAGGGCAAATTTCTCCGCCATGGCCCCGCTGCGGTCCGTGGAGCCGTCGTCCACCAGAATGATTTCCAGATATTTATAGGTCTGGCGGCGGATGGAATCCACGCACCTTTGCAGATAATTCAATGTATTATAAATCGGCACGATTACGCTGATCAGCACCGGCCGTTTTCTTTGCTCCATAACGTGTAATCCCTTCCTTCCTGCTCAGAATCCGTCAAAATCCGTATCTCTCATCATAGCCTCATACATTTTTCCCGGTGCGATCACAGGCGCAGGGCTTAAGGGTCCCTCCTTTGCGGGCACCGCCTCTCCCTCCAGAACTCCTTTGCAGAACCGGATCAGCTCCGCTGCCGCATGCTCCGCATTCCACAGCTTTGTGATCGTCTCATAGGCCGCCCGGCCCATTTTCCGGCATTCCCCCGGGTGAGACGCCAGGTAAAGCACCGCCCGGGCCATCTTCTCAAAGTCGCCGTCCGGATACACCAGACCGTTTTCTCCGTGCCGGATCAGATAAGGAACCGCTCCCGCCTGCACATTGGCCACCTCCCCGCAGCCGCTGTTCATGGCCTCGTTCATCACCGCACCCCAGCCCTCCTGATAATCGCTGGTAAACACATGGATGTGGCAGCCCTCCATGATCCGGCGCACCCCGCCCGGGGAAAGGAAGCCGTGAAAAACCAGATTTTCCTCCACCCCGGCCTTTTCGGCCTGCTCCTTCAAATCCGCCTCCATCTCACCGCCTCCCACCATGTGAATACGGAAGGAATCGAAGCCCTCTTTTCCCCCGGCCCAATCCCGTCTCTTTTCCTTCAGATAAACGGCAAGCCGTATCATGAATTCCGGATGTTTCAGGGGAATAAAGCGGGCGGCCCACACAATCTCAAGCATGCCCCCGGAAGGCTTGAGCCCTTCCCACTGCTCCCTCGTATAATGCACGGTCCGGGGAAAATATCCGAAGCGGTACATCTTCCCCGGGTAAGCCCGGATGATATGGAAGTCCGACGGCACATAGGCCCCGGCACAGAGCAGATAGGCATCCTGGTTTCGGTACCTGGTATGCTCCCTGTACTTGTGGATCAGCCCCCGGGGAGAGACAGCCTTCCACTGCCCTTCCCGGTAAATCCGCTCGCTGATCCGGATGGTGGCCCTGCCCCGCTTCATCCTTTCCTCGATCAGATCCTCTCTGCCTGTCCAGCCGGCAAGCAGAATGTCGCTCTCAAGGATCAGACGGAGGCAGCGCTCTTCCTCCTCGTACAGGCACAGCACATAGGGCAGAGTAACCGCCTTTGTATCCCACCCCATGTCAATCCGCTCCTGCTCCATGGGCTGCGTCTGTATGAAACGGAAATCCTCTCCAAGCTCCCTGCAGCAGGCGTCGCAAAAAGGAATCTGATGATGATTAATGTAATTGGACAGAAACGTAATCGTCATCCTCTCTCAGCCTCCTGTGATGTCTCGGTAAATTTCCATCAGCCTCTGACAATTGGTTTTTCCATCATGGGTAACGCGGGCCCGTTTTCTGCCCGCCGCACTCAGGCGCTGGGCCAGAGTCCTTCCCTCCCCGTCCCGGCTGCCGTCAAAGACAGCGCACACGGCCTGCGCTATCTCCCTGGAATTTCCGGGCGTGAAAAGAAGTCCCTCCTGTCCGTCCGCAAGAAGATCCGGAATGCCCCCCGCCCTGGACGCCGCCACAGGCACGCCAAGGAGCATGGCCTCCCCCACCGTGTTGGGGGAATTTTCCAGAACGGAGGGACAGACAAAGACATGGGAAGACAGGAAGCGCTCCTTCATCTCCTCCTCCGTCAGCCTTCCCAGCATGACCACATGATCCGCAAGCTTATATTTCCGAATCAGCTCCAGCAGATATTTCCCATATGCGGGCAGCTTCAGCCTTTCTCTCACGCTCCCGTGTCCGATCACGCTGTTTCCCGCCACATAAAGAACGGCGTCCGGATATTCGGCCAGAATCTCAGGCATGGCTTCCAGAAGAAAATGAAAGCCCTTTAAAGGATAATCCCCCTGTCCCAGAAAAATGCTGTGGCGAAGGCATCCTTCCTCTTTCCAGCAGCCCTCATAAAAGCTGCCGCGCATGGTCTCGTTCATAAGATAATACTCAGCTTTCGGATTAACCTGTCCCGTCCCTTCCCTGTCAAAGGCGGTCCTTCCTGTGATGTGGCCCGTGAGCCTTATGATTTCCTTTTCATTTTCCCCGCGCAGCCGGAATTTCTCCTGCTGCCGTTTCATGGAATCCCGCCTTATGAAATCCCGGAAAGTCACTCTCCCAAACACCTCCGGGGGAAGGCCCGCCGCATAGACCTGTTCAATCCGATAGCAGAGCCCCTGTATCCCCACAAGCGTCCTCTCCGGCTTTCCAAAGGCTCTCACCGCCGCCAGCGCATGGGGAAATTCCGTGCCGAACACATGAATCATGTCCGGCTTAAAGTCCTCAAAAATTTCCCGAAAGCAGACTTCCAGTGAAGAGTCGTAAAGCTCGGGCTTTTCAAGGTTCTCAGCAAATCCGTAGCAGGGAACCCCGCTCACCATGAGCGGCCCGGCGCTTTTCTCCCCTTTCCGCTCTGCGCTTTCCGCCGGGAAACAGATTCCAAGCGCTATCTCACGCTCCGCCCTCTCTGCCGTCTGCTGTTCAAAAATGCCCGAAAGCCATCCTTCCCGGTTGCTGTAGGGGAGAGACAGCTTTCTTGCGATCACGGGAAGCATAATATTGCAAATCCACAAAACACGTTTCATTTCGATAACGGTATCCTTTCCATCCCTGTCCGCAGTAGGCGTTTGCGAAACGCCAGAACCCGCATGAATACGGGATTCTTTTTGTCACAA
>CAJTVN010000058.1 GCA_910579685.1 uncultured Lachnospiraceae bacterium
ACTGGCAGCGTTTACGGGGATTTCCAAATCAGCCCTGGGAAGCTATGAGAATGACGAACTCAAGGAAATCAGCCACAAAAACCTTGTGGAGCTGGCAAAGTTTTACGGTGTGTCAACGGATTACCTGCTCTGCTTGACAGAGAACCGGAACCATCCGGGCATGGAACTTACGGAGCTGCATTTGAGTGACAGCATGGTGGAGCTGTTGAAAAGCGGGCGTATCAACAACCGGCTGCTGTGTGAGATTGCCACACATGAGGATTTTGTTACCCTGATGACGGACACGGAAATTTATGTAGATGGTGTGGCAACCGCCCACTTCCAAAACTTCAACAGCCTTCTGGAAGTCCTGCGGGGGCAAGTCCTTTCCCAATATCAGCCGGTGGAGGAAGATGCTGCGTTAAAGGCGTTGGAAGCCATGCAGGTACAGGAAGAAGATTATTTCTGTCAGGTCACGCACCGGACTTGGGACACTATCCTCCATGCCATAAGGGAAGCGCACAAGAATGATACGGACAGTGCGCCGGACGGCTCCAATGGCATGAAGCTAATCAGGGACGCAAAGAAGGCGCTGGCCGTGCCGGGTTCCTATCTGGATGTGTTCACTGCCCTGATGTGTACGCAGCTACAAATCCGGTATGAGAAGCTGTCGGAGCAGGAGCGCACGGTTTTGAAGAATGTTATGAAGAAAACTCCGGCATATAAGGATTCGCCGTTGAGCCGGATGAAACGGAGATAAGGAAATGCCGTTGCTTGGGCTTTTATCCATGCAACGGCATTTTGGGATAAATCTAATTCAGTTTTCAATACATAAGCCGAAATGTCCGGGGTGGCACATCTTCACTTCGTAACAGGATTTTATGCGTTCTTCTTTTTTCTGTTGCGCTGTGTTACGGTACACCTAAATGCCTTAAACATTGCTGGGGACAGTTCAGGGGAATCTTCATCAAATTGAATTTCCCGCTTTGCCGCCGCCCTGACTTCCTCCAACTGCTCCTGCGTAGGAGCCTGGCCATCCTTAATTGTAAAAGTTTTGGTCATAGTAAAGCCTCCTTTCACTTTCTGTTGCCAATCTTGCAGAGATTAACCGGATATTTTCCCCTCGCTCGGTAAATACAACAAACAATAAATCGCCAACCATACCGATTGCAATATAACGGTCTTCTTCCATACTATGCTCGAAATCATACATCTCTATGTAATATTCATCATGAAAAACGTATGAAGCTGTTTCAAAAGAGATGCCGTGTTTTTGGCGATTGATACGGTCTTTTTCCTCATCCCATTCAAATTTTAGTTCCATGTGAATTTCCTTCTTTTATTTCACTTCTCCGCTTATTTCATCAACAATGGCTTTTGGCTTTATTGTCATCTCCACCCAAGCGGGAATAAAACCACTTTTTACAGCATTTCTTGCAGAACGGATATTTGACCATGCGGAGCAATAAAATGGAATTTTTCGTCTCTCAAGTATTTCATGAGCCAGTCCGCTGGTAAGTGCAGATGCAATTCCTTTTCTCCTATATTCTGGCAGTACATCCACCCCAATCTGCCACATCTTTTCACAATCAGCAGAACAGCCTGCAAGCCCGATTAATTTCTCATCTTCATATGCCCCAACACCGAGTAAATCTAAATGTTTTCTATCCTTGCAAAGGGCATTGCTCCATTCTGGCAAATATAACTTTTCAAAATCTTGTTGTTCAAGAACCCTCATCTCATAATCACAGGAGATTGGACGAAGATTATTAATATCGGGAAGAAAATATTCTGCCATAAAACATATCTTATATCCATGCCCAGCCAGTCTGTTACTCAACCAGTGCAAATTCGGTGTTTCAAAAAGGTGATAGAATTCATATTTGCCAACATATTCTGTTACTATTTCTCTAACATCCTCAGTGACTGATGCAACCACATTATTTCCATATGAAACAAAATTCGCTATAATTGGCTCTTTCAGATATTTTCGTGCTTTTTTCCCCAAACGAAATGGAACGATAACATTCTGATTTTTTAGAAAGTCTTCCGTTTTGCAGTTAATGTCCTCGGCAGACTGTTCCATCGCAATATGCAATATCTCTTCGGTGATCATAAATCGTGTCCTCCTATCGCCTCAGTTACTCAATCCCAATTTATCGTCTGAAATAATTCTATCATATATCTACGAATAAATCTTCTTACTTTTTATGATTTCTTCTGTCCGGTTGCGGATATTGTTCATCCGGCCTCCCCAACCAAACTGGTTCTGGGCTTTCAGTTCCTCGGTCACTCCCTCGGCGGCTTTCATCTGCTCTATGATTAAGTCCAGTCGTTCCTCCGCCTGCTCGTTCAAATCGGCAAGGTATGTCCACAATTTCCCGGTCAGGATAAGGGAGCTGTACCGTGCCGGGTGTTCCTGTTTGAGATATTCCCGGTGCAACCGCCCATAGCGTCCGATGGGGCGGTTCTCCTCCGGCAGCTTCAAATCCGGGATGTAGTAGTCGCCTACCAGAATATAGTCAACAACCCCGCTGCAAGCAACGGGGTATGTGACCCTTGCGGCATTCGCCAAATGTCTGCTTCGCAGCCGCTTGGC
>CAJTVN010000059.1 GCA_910579685.1 uncultured Lachnospiraceae bacterium
ATACTGCGTTGGACGGCTTCTCAAAAAGCAATGCCGCTGTTATGATTGTGCATAGCTTTGATGATGAAGTTGTTCCAGCCGAATACGGTTACGAAATTTATTACGAAAAATACAAGGACGATTCCCGATTTAGCTTTATTCCTCTTGAGAATAAAGGACATAACTATTTCAATGACGACACATATCGCAATGAGTTTAATGCGAAATTTGATGAATGGCTCAAAACGTTTGACTATGACTATAACACGGAGGAAAACAGGGAACGGTTTTCGGAGGATAAAGCTAATTATATATATCAAAACCTTGACAGGGAAAAATGGTGTAATTCATTGGATTTGGAGTTGTTCGAGGATTTTTTAGATTTTTACGATGAACAGATCCATTAACCAAAAGCTAAAAATTGCTGCTGGATAGGACGACACACTAAAACAGGAAATCAAGAAAAGATTTGATAATCCCAATATTGACAGATTATATGCCGGGAAAAAGGTCAGTTACAAAATTGCCCGTAATGAAAATGGTGAGAGGGCAATAAATGTACGACTTATGGAAGCCTGATATCTGTCTGATAGTGTATAAAAGAAAGAGCAAACATAAGGTAAGGGTACGAGAATATGGATATACACGCATACTGGCGGGCTGTTTTCGATCAACAGCAGGAAGAAATAGAGAAGTTTTTTCATGAGAACGCCTTTGTGGAATGGCACAATACAAACGAACATTTTACGGTAGGGGAATTTATCAGGGCCAACTGTGAATATCCCGGGAAATGGGACGGAGAAATTGAGCGGATCGAAGAAATTAACGATCTGCTGGTTACGGTCGTCCACGTGTTTTCTCCGGATAAAGGGTTGTCTTTCCATGCCACGTCTTTCATTCAGATTGAGGATGGCAGGATCAGGTCGATTGATGAATATTGGGGAGATGACGGATCCGCCCCGCAATGGAGGTTGGATAAGAGGATCGGGATACCGATCAGGCAGTGATATTGGCGATAAAAATTAAGATTCGCTTTCCCCATGCGCATGATAAAGGGCAATTACTTCCCGGCCAATCCCATCCATTCTCTGGCGAAGAATTTCCGGTGATGGAATCCGTTTAGTCCCCATTGCCTGGCAGAAGAATTCCGGGTCGTCATCCGTCTCATGGACCGCCTGCCGGTAATATCCTGTATATTCAGGCGGTCAATGAAGCCGGTGTTCCCCTTCAGTATGTGATATTGACGATATTCTCAATAAAGATGA
>CAJTVN010000060.1 GCA_910579685.1 uncultured Lachnospiraceae bacterium
AGCCATGAACCTTTTGACATCAGGAGTAGATATTTCCACTATAGCTATCTGGCTTGGACATTCCAGCATTGAAACTACTCATAAATATATGGTCGCAGATATGGAGCTTAAACGTAAAGCCATGGAAAAGGCAGGTTCTGTTGGAAATGATTCATACCATTATAGACCGTCAGCTGATATATTAAATTTTTTGAACTCGCTGTAAAACAGTGGAAGTTATGTGCTCATGCAAAGCAGTGGAGCATGATAATTCTCGGAAACATGCTTCACTGCGACACATAACCTGGTACAGCACATAACAGGAAGAACTGGCTGTTTGCGGGAAGTCCGAAGGGTGCTGCTGCAAGTGCAGGGATCTATACCCTGGTCGAAACAGCGAAAGCCAATGGCCTGGATGCAATGAAATACATCAAATATATCCTGTCAGATATGCCGAGGAGTACATTTCTTGAAAATCCGGAATATCTGGATGACTATCTGCCATGGGATCCCATGGTACAGGAGCGGTGCCGATGACCACTGCCCTTTTATTATAGAGGGTTGGTGGTTATTTTTCTAT
>CAJTVN010000061.1 GCA_910579685.1 uncultured Lachnospiraceae bacterium
CGTCTTTGGCGGCGTTTCGCTCTCCTTGGTACGCTCGTTCCGGTCAGGGTTCCTCCGTTTCCCTGCCGGAAGTCGTTGAGTTACATCGCCGGGGAGCATATCCCATACAGGCCGGTCATTCGATTGGAATAATCCATCGATGAACTGCTATGTGAATCGAAGGTTCGCATTTATCATAGGACATTTTTGTACCATGTGCCGTATGTCCACGAATCAGGAATGAAGCCCAAAATCTGAAAAATTCCACGATTGTGGAAAAGGCTTTCTGCCGGACGGGTGCAAAAATCAGACATGCATTTTGCACTTCTGAAAATCCGGGCAAATCAAAAGCGCATTTTGCGCCTTTGAAAAGAATCACAAAGGGAAATGCGCCCGGCATGGATATGTGGTACAATGGGGATGGCTGCAAAAGCTTGCCACAGGGAAGGAGCAGGAAGCCATGCAGGTACAGGAAGAAGATTATTTCTGTCAGGTCACGCATCGGACTTGGGACACTATCCTCCATGCCATAAGGGAAGCGCACAAGAATGATACGG